>JAHRHA010000003.1 GCA_020027875.1 Micromonosporaceae bacterium
ATCTTCGGGTTCCAGCGGCGGGTCTGGTGCCCGAAGTGGACACCGCTCTCCAGCAGCTGTCGCATGGTCACTACGGCCATGGTGGGTTGTGCTCCTTGCTTCCCTGGTTGTCGCGCCGGACCGGCTGGCCCGTCGCCCTGGTACCCGATCGCCAGCCACGGTGGCGCTCGAAGATCGAGACCAGGGAGGCCGTCGCCCCGCCGGACCACCGCAGGCGGTGATCGTGATGCGCGGAGAAAGGCACGCGAGGTCAACCACGCGAGGTGGTCGCCGGGGGCAAGTCTACGCACGTGACCGCGGAGGTACTGAGCCGGTGTGACGGACCGGCCCGTTCATGCCGTTATGACCGGTTCTTAGGTGATCGCAAGGCCCGCCGCTACCGCGAAGGCGAGGCCGACGACTAGGTACGCCAGCGGCGGCCGGGCCCACACCCGAAATCCCCACTGCTCCGCCCCGTACGCGGCACCGGTGACCAGGCCGTACAGACCAGCGACGAGCAACGGCAGCGCGGCGAGCGCTAGCGAGCTGGCGATGACTCCACCGATGAGAAACGGCGTACCGAACGCGGAGATGGCCAGCGCGCGTACCAGCAGCAACCCGACGGCCACGGCCGGAATGATCAAGAAGGCGGCGACGGCCGGCCGGCGGGCCCGGTAGATGTTCGTCGGCACGGTGGGTGTCGGCACGGTCGGCACCGCCCGGGCCGGCGTCACCGGGGCGGCTGCTGGGGCCGGCGTCACCGAGGCCGGCATCCCAGCCGCCGTCGTAGTGGCCGCCGGGCGCGGGTCACCTACCCGGAAGTCGCCTGCGCGGGCGTCACCGGCGCGGGCGTCACCGGCGCGGGCGTCACCGGCGCGGGCGTCACCGGCGCGAAGGTCGGCGGTGCGGGTCTCGCCAGACCGGAGATCGGCGCCGCGAGTGTTGCCGGTCCGGATGTCTCCAGAGCCCAGTCCAGGTCCGCGTGCCTCGGCGGAGCGGGCCTCGCTGGAGCCGGCCTCGCCGGAGCGGACGTCTGCGGAGCGGTGCCCGGCGGAGCGGGGTCCGGGCGCCGGCCTCCCGCCTACCGGTCGCTCAGGTTGGTCAGCCGTCTCGTCGGGGGTGAGTTCAGGGTCCACGCCCCGCACGCTAGGGGAGGACGCGACGAACCGCCAGGGTTGCGCCCGGCATGTCGCCTCGCCATCCCCGCCCCCATCTCCCGTCGATCATGACCTGGAGGTCATGATCGACGCTGTTTCGCGACGGTCAGCTCATGATCCCCGGAGATCTTGAGGCGCCGAACTCGGTGTCGAAGCGGGATGGGGTCAATGTGGTGGGGCGACGGCATCGGATATCCGAAGTAGACAGTCCTTCGTAGTCACTGGGTCACCAGGTATGCCACGTGTGGACATCCGACGCGCAGGCGCCTCGACGGCTAGGACTGACGCGTCGGCTACCGAAGACTCGGCGGCTCTGTGTCTGAAGTAGACAATTGGTCAAGGGCAGTAGCAGCTCCGACAGAAACCCGTCGGTGGCCGCAGGTAACTTCGCGGCATGCCATCGACCCTGCACGAAGCACTGGTTGAGATGTTTCGGCACCGGCCGTCGCTGGCCGCCGAACTGCTGACCGATGCGCTCGGCGTTGACCTGCCCGCCTACCAGTGCGCCCGGCTCGACGCAGGCGAGTTCACCGTGCTCGTCCCCACCGAGTACCGGGCCGACGCGGTGGTGGTGTTGACGGAGGCCGACAAGCCGGTGCTGGCTGTGGTGGTCGAGGCACAACTGGGCCGGGACCAGGACAAGCAGTGGACTTGGCCGGTCTACCTCATCACGCTGCGGGCCCGGCTGCGCTGCCCCACCGTGCTCCTGGTCGTCTGCGTCGAGGCCACCACCGCCACCTGGTGCGCCACCCCGATCGAGCTCGGTCACCCCGGCTGGGTGCTGTCGCCGCTGGTGCTGGGACCGGACCGGGTTCCGCTGGTCACCGACGCCGACCAGGCCAGCCGGGCTCCCGAGCTGGCCGCGCTCTCCGCGATGGCCCACGGTAGCCACCCCGACCGCGACAAGATCCTCAACGCCCTGCTCGGCGCGCTCGCGAGCGTCGATCAGGAGCACGCCACGCTGTACTCTGATGTTGTCCTCGCGGCGCTGCCCGCAGCGGCGCAACGATACCTGGAGGGACTCATGACCGCCCGAACGTACGAGTACCAGAGCGACTTCGTACGCCGCTACGTCTTCCAGGGCAGGGCCGAAGGCCGAGCGGAAGGTGAGGCCACCGCGCTGCTCGCGATCCTCGACGCGCGCGGCATCGACGTCCCTGACGACGCCCGCGCCCGCATCACCGGATGCTCCGACCTGGTCCAGCTCGACACCTGGATCCGCCGCGCGGCCACCGCCGACTCGATCGACGACCTGTTCGACTAGGTCTTTCTCATGGATGACGGCCACCGCTCGTTGACGATCTGTGGCGAGGTCTGGATCTGTCCGACGCCCATTGGTCGGTCCCCGCACGTAGCAGATCGTCGGGCCATCGGGCGGGTTGTCCACAAGGGGCTTAGTTATCCACAGATCTTGACTTGAGTGTTGGCGGCCGCGCCGAGGCCGGAGACGGTGGGCGACATGACTGGGGCCAAGGATGCCGTCGGCGCGTACGGCGAGCGCGTGGCGGCGCGGACGCTGACCGACGCGGGGATGCGGGTGCTCGACCGCAACTGGCGCTGCCTCACCGGCGAGCTGGACATCGTCGCACTCGACGGCGACGCGGTCGTCTTCTGCGAGGTCAAGACCAGGCGAGGGGAAGCGTTCGGTGCGCCGGTCGAGGCGGTGGTGCCGGCGAAGGTACGCAGGCTGCGCGCGCTCGCCTCGCTGTGGCTGGCCGAGCACCCCGACACTCGGGGCGAGGTCCGCTTCGATGTGGTCAGCGTGTGGCTGCAACCGGCGGGGCCGGCCGCGGTAGAGCACCTGCGGGCGGCGTTCTGACCCACGAATCTGCCGGAGCGGCCGCCGGGTCAGCCTTCGATGTGCGCCGGGCCGGCCCTGAAGACGTGGCAGTTCTTGATCTCGCGCGCTCGCCTGAATGTCATGAGGACGGAGTGGGCGACGCCTTCGACATGCACCTCCACCGAACCAGGACCGGTCTCGAGCGATGGAGGGCAGGTGTTGGTTTTGACTGCCTCGTAGGGCTGCACGTACGTGGACTGGCTCGGCAGTTTTCCGATGGCTACTGGCGGCCCGGACCTTCTAGCCGCCACAAGCTCATCGTCACCGGATATTGGCCGGCGAACGAACAGGTCGCGGCGGAGGTATTCGTGACTCGTACCGCGGCCAAGCCGTCAACGTCAACCCGCAGACTCACGGTGCCGGCCGCGGGTTCGCCTCGGTGGGCTTGACGTCGGTGTCTGGCGGCGCGGCCGTGCAACCGGTAACGGCAAAGAACGCCATCACGAGACTCAGTCGTGCCCGCCGCGAGCGGAACGAGGAGGCGCGCATGCGGATTTGACGCACGCCGGGCCACGGTGGTTTCCCAACCGTTGCGGAGCACGCATGAAGCGGCTGCACAATCCGCGGTGCAACCCTGACCCGCAGCTCAGCCCATAACCCCAGGTAGCCCAGGATCTCGGGCACGGATTGGTTATCCACACCCCGCCTGGTTGTCCACAGATCTTGAGCGGACCGTTGGCGACTGCCATTTCGCCCGCGACCGTAGCAGCATGAGTCCGCCCGTTGATCCCATCCGCGTGGACGACGAGCGTCCAACCGTGCGGCGAGCGTAGCGATGGGGTACGCGAGAGTGCGCGCGGTCGGCCTGGTGGGGTTGGAGGGGCACGCGGTCACCGTTGAAGCTCACGTCGCCGCGGGGCTTCCCGCGCTGGTGCTGTCCGGACTGCCGGATACCTCGCTCAACGAGGCCCGCGACCGGGTCCGGGCGGCGATCGTCAACGCTGGCGAGAAGTGGCCGCAACGGCGGATCACAATAAACCTGCTGCCGGCCGAACTTCCCAAGAGAGGCTCCGGCTTCGACCTCGCATTGGCGGTCGTAATCCTGGCCGGCACCGGCATGCTCAATCTCGGCGGCCTCGGTGGCGCCGCGCTGATTGGCGAACTCGGGCTCGACGGTCAGGTACGTCCGGTGCGCGGCGTCCTCCCCATGGTGCTCGCGGCCGCCCAGTCCGGGGTTCGCCGGATCATCGTGCCGGCCGAGAATGCGGCCGAAGCCAGCCTGGTCCCGGGTGTCCAGGTGCGGGCGGCGGCAACGCTCCGCCAGGTGATCGAGTTTGTGCGGGCTTCCGTTCCGCTGCCCGATCCCCCCACAGTGAGCGACATCGAGGACGCGGCGGGACCCGACTTGTCCGATGTGCTCGGCCAGGAGCGGGGGCGCTTCGCCCTCGAACTGGCCGCGGCCGGCCAGCATCACCTAGCGCTGTTCGGCCCACCAGGCGCTGGGAAAACGATGCTCGCCCAGCGCCTTCCGTCGATCCTGCCGCCGCTAGACGACGCCGCCGCGCTGGAGGTGACGGCCGTTCACTCCATCGCCGGCGCGCTGCCGCCCGTGCCGCAGTTGATACGACGACCACCTTTTCAAGCCCCGCACCACACCGCATCCGGGCCGGCCCTCGTCGGTGGCGGGACGGGCTTGGCCCGCCCCGGGTCTTTGTCCCTCGCTCATCTGGGAGTGCTTTTTCTCGACGAGGCACCTCACTTTGGCGTCAGCGTGCTCAACGCGCTGCGCCAACCGCTGGAGGACGGTTGGGTGACGGTCGCCCGATCCCAGGGCTGCACTCGCTTCCCGGCCCGGATCCAGTTGGTGCTCGCGGCCAACCCATGCGCCTGCGGCACCGGCAACGATGTGTCGTGCACCTGTTCCTCGGTGGCCCGCCGGACATACCTCAACCGGCTCTCGGGGCCGCTGATGGACCGGATCGATCTGCAGGTCACCTTGAAACCCGTCGGGGCGGCCGCGTTGCTGGGACAGCCAGACAGCCAGGAGTCGTCGGCGCAGGTACTTCAACGCGTCATCGCGGCTCGGCAGGCTGCGGCAGAACGATGGGCTGGGCAGGAGTACAGCGTCAACGCCCGCGCGACCGGGGCGGTGTTGCGGTGCCCACCTTTCCGGCTTCCCAGGGTGGCAACAGCGGAGCTGGCCAAACGGCTGGATCGAGGAACTCTGTCGGCTCGAGGATATGACCGCGTCCTGAGAGTGGCATGGACCATCGTGGACCTAGACGGCCGGATCACGCCCGACAAGGACGACGTCAGCGAGGCTCTGGACCTCCGTATGGGTGAGGCGGCATGACGACAGACGCCTACGACGTGCGGCTGGCCCGCATCGCACTCGGGCACCTGGTCGAACCCGGTAGCCGCGATCTCGGCGAACTCGTGCTCGCGGTGGGCCCGGTCGAGTCCCTGCGCCGGCTACGCTCCGGCGACGTCAAGGATCGGCTGCGGGACGCGGCGTCCGCCCGGCTGGGAGCCGTCGACCCTAACCACTTGGCCGAGAAGGCCCTCGAGCGCGCTGACCGGCTCGGCGCCCGCATCATCACGCCGGAGGACGGGGAGTGGCCGCACCAACTGGCGGACCTCGTCCACCTCAGCCGCGACGTCCCGGACCCGATCCAGCGTGACACATATCCACCGCACTGCATCTGGCTGCGCGGCCCATGGCCGCTGGCCGAGGCCTGCGAGCGCTCGGTCTCGGTCGTCGGAGCACGGGCGAGCACATCGTACGGGGACCACGTGGCCGGGGCACCATAGCCGTCCTCGCCTGCGGCATCGACCGGCCCTATCCGCTCAGCCACACCTCGCTGTTTGACCGCATCGCCGAATGCGGCCTACTCCTCAGCGAATGGCCCCCCGGCGCGGACCCGCACCGGCGGCGGTTCCTCATTCGCAATCGCGTCATCGCCGCCGCCACCCGAGGAACCGTGATGGTGGAGGCCAACCTGCGCAGCGGTGCCCGGTTCACCCTCGGCCGAGCCCGCGAGCTCGGCCGGATGGTGATGGCGATGCCGGGGCCGGTCACTTCCGCCATGTCTGTCGGCAGCCACGAGGAGTTGCGAGTGGAGGGATCCGTACTCGTCACCGGGGTCGCCCACGTCGTGGACGCTGTCGGGCTCGTCGGCGACGATCTCGCCCCGGTTCTCCGAGCCGAGGAGACACCCGAGGATCGGCTCACGCCGCTGCAACGACAGGTTCTCGACGGGGTACGGCCGCGTAAGATCCTCAATGCCGAGGAGATTGCCGCGATCGTCGGAGTGTCTACACGCGACGCCCGGCGTACTCTCCCGAGCCTCGAACAGGCCCGCTTCATCACCTCACAGAACGGCGGCTACCGCCTATTCCGCAAGAGCGATGACAAGAATCGGCGCGCGCAGGCCGAGACGTAATGCGGGGGCAGACTGGCGGCTCGCGGAGTGGCGCCTTGACCTAAGGCGCTGGCGGTCTCACGGTCAGGCGATGCATCGACCGCGCCAACCGCAGTCTGGCAGCCGCGACAGGTACGCGGCGCTACCTGGGGAAATGCGTGACGCAGTGGACGAGTTTGCCAGGCATCTTGCGTCTGAACGTAACCGTTCACCGCACACCGTACGGGCCTACGTCGCCGACACGGTGAGTCTGCTCGACCACGCCGTGCGCATGGGAGTACCGGCACCAGACAGCCTCACGCTCGCCGTGCTGCGCAGCTGGCTTGCGCGGCTGCGCTCGGCTGGGGCAGCACGCGCGTCGTTGGCCCGCCGGGCCGCCGTTGGCCGGACCTTCACCGCCTGGGCTCACCGCAACGGCCTCCTCGCCCGCGACGTCGGGGGTGGGCTAGCCAGTCCGAAGCCCCGCCGTGAGCTCCCACACGTGCTACGCGCGGACCAGGCAGAGACGCTCATGGTCGCCGCTCGCATCGGCGAGAATGGACAGACCGGCGCGGAGCGTCCCGGAGATCTGGTCACGCTGCGCGACACGCTCGTCCTCGAACTGCTCTACGCCACCGGAATCCGTGTCTCCGAGCTGTGCGGCCTAGACCTCGATGACGTCGACCTCAACCGGCGTGTCGTCCGGGTGATCGGAAAGGGCGCTAAGGAACGGACCGTCCCCTTCGGAGCGCCCGCACAACGTGCTCTGGAGGAGTGGCTGCGGCACGGCCGCCCGCACCTCACCCGATCAAACAGCGGAGCCGCCCTCCTGCTCGGCATGCGTGGCGCTCGGCTCAACACCACGACAGCGCGCCAGATCGTCACGGCATGGGCGGCGGCCGCTGGCCTCCCGCACACCTCCCCGCACGACCTGCGGCACTCGGCCGCAACCCATCTGCTCGAGGGCGGCGCTGACCTCCGCTCTGTGCAGGAGTTGCTGGGCCACGCCTCGCTGTCGAGCACGCAGATATATACGCACGTCTCGAAGGAGCGACTCCGGCGCGTCTACAACCAGGCTCACCCTCGCGCCTGATTGGGATCGTGTGGAGAAGTGCTCGCCCCACTCGCTCCAGTGAGCGAGCGGCTTGAGCCGAACCTGAGCCGGCCGCACCAGCAGGAGCGGGTCGAGGTACGTTTCGCCGCGGCGAAGCCCCCAATGCAGACACGCCGCAACCGGGCAACCGGCGTGGCCCATTTCCAGCGCCCCCAATGACTCCCCTGCGGCCACCACCTGACCCGCTCGGACGCTGGCGGACAACGGCTCGTACGTCGTACGCAGCCCGCCGGCATGGTCAACGCTGACGACGCCCCGCCCCGCGACGGGGCCGGCGTAGACAACCACGCCGCGCCCCGCTGCCCGTACGATAAGCCCTTCGCGCCCTGCAAGATCCACCCCGCGGTGGCCGGCCAACCACGGCCGCGGCGGAGGCGCGAAGCCCCGCACCACCACCGGTACTCCGTCCAGCGGCCACGTCCAGACCGAAGGCGGCGCCGAGCGCGCGGTGATCGCGGCCGAGGCTGCATCCGCCGTGACCGACCCGATGACGGCGAGCGCGCAGGCGACGAGAACGAGCGAAGCGGCCAGCAGCGTCACGCGGCGAAAGGAAGACTGCATGCGGGCCACGATGGCAAGAATGCCGGGCGGTCGCGATGACCCGGCGAAGATCTGTGGATAAGTTACTGCCCTGTGGATGACGCGCGAGTACCCCCGATGATCTGGTATGGCACGGGCCCCGGGATGGGTTAGTCGCGGATCGAGCCTGTGGTTCGCGAGGTGTGGCGGCGAGGCACAACACCTCTCGATCTCGGTTCCAGGTACGCCTCTCCGGCGAGTAGTAATACACCTCAAGACTCTCGTCATCCGCGGCATTCGGGGCATTCGGGGCATACGCGGTGAGGCGATCGAAGCAGCCACCCTCGGATTGCTGCTCGACGACCGAGTCACCCGGGAACGGGCCGGACGCGAGCTCGAAGACCGCGAAGACCTCGCCGGCGTTGGACGCTATCAGGTCACGCCGGGCCGACGGGGGCCGCGACGGGCTGGTACCTGAGCCTACGAACTCCTGAGCCTACGAACTCCTGAGTCTACGAACCGCTGAGCCTACGAGCCGCTGAGCCTACGAACTGAAGCCGCCCTCGGTCGGCAGTGAGATGTCGGGCTTCTCCAGCTCCTCGACGTTGACATCCTTGAACGTCATAACGCGAACATTCTTCACGAACCGCGCAGGACGATACATATCCCAGACCCACGCGTCATGCATCTCGACCTCGAAGTAGACCTCACCGTCGACGTTGCGCACGCTCACGTCGACCTGGTTGGCCAGGTAAAAGCGGCGCTCGGTCTCCACGACGTACGAAAACTGGCGGACGATATCGCGATACTCCCGATAGAGCTGCAGCTCCATCTCGGTCTCGTACTTTTCGAGATCTTCCGTGCTCATCCCGACCCGCCCTCCATCACGCTCACCGGGCCCACACCTGCCGGTTCCCCTTGGCTGGCGACGGCCGCCACGCTGACGGTACTCCGCCGACGCCGTCGCGCCGACCCGAGTACGGCATCCAGGCCCGCCGCGGCCACATTCTCGCCCGCCGCGGCCACATTCACGTACGAGTAGCGGTGCTGCGCACACGGCCCGTGACGCTGCAACGCCGCCGCGTGCTCATCCGTGACATAGCCCTTGTGCTCGGCGAAGCCGTACGTCGGAAACTCCCCGTCCAGCTCCACCATGATCCGGTCCCTGGTCACCTTCGCTAGCACGCTGGCCGCGGCCATGCACGCGGCGACCTGGTCGCCCTTCCAGACGGCGAGGCCCGGTGCGCACAGGCCATCCACGGGGAACCCGTCGGTGAGGACGTAGTCCGGGCCGGGCGTCAGCGCCGCGAGTGCCCGCCGCATGCCGGCGACGTTGCACACATGCAGCCCTCTCACATCCACCTCTGCCGCGGGAATCACCACGACCGCGTAGTCCAACGCCCGCGCCAGCACCTCGTCGTAGACCCGCTCCCGGGCAAGCGGCGTGAGCAGCTTCGAATCCGCGAGTCCGGGCACCTCACCGCGCCGCGTGGCCGGCAGGATCGCCGCGGCAACGACAAGGGGTCCGGCACACGCTCCCCGCCCAGCTTCGTCGGCGCCCGCGACGAGCGCGAACCCACGCCGCTGCAGCGCTCGCTCCAACGCGTAGAGCCCACTCTCACGGCGGACGACGGTCCGCGGAGTGGCTTGCATCACACGGCCAGGATCTCGCGGAGCAGGTTTGGCAGTTCTACTGGGTAGAACCGCTCGCCGGTCGAGATCAGCTCCTCCACCGACCACCAATGGTGCCCGTCGATCGACCGACGTTCCTGGGCATCGAAGCCGTCGATGTTCACCTCCCAGGCGTCCACTCGAATCGCGAAGAAGTCCTGCTCCTGGCGGTACCAGCGACCGTCGAACGGGAAGTCGGAGGTCTGACGCCAGATCGGCCCACCCAAGCTCTCCATGGTCACCGAGAGGCCAGTCTCCTCCCGCAACTCCCGCACAGCGCCTTCGGCCGCCGTCTCCCCGTCGTCTAGCCCTCCACCGACGGTGAACCAATAGCGGGCGGCAGGCCTGCCTGGATCGAAACCGCGGAACATGAGTACGCGTCCGCCGCCGTCAACGAGAACAACCCTCGCCGCGCGGCGCGGGATGGGGTTCTCGATCGTACCGACCGATGCCGCCGTGGCCATAACCGCTCAGCCTAATGGGGCCATCCGCGCGCACCTAACCGCCAGCCGGCTCCGGAACCTGGCTGAAGGTTTCAGGCACCGACAGCCAGTCCGCGCGGCCGGGGGGCCAGAACAGGACAAACGCCCGCCCGACCACATCATCGGCCGCGATGGTCGCCCGCTCGACGCTGCCGTGGCGGCTGAACTGCTCGCGCGAATCGCCCGACTGTGATCGATGGTCACCCATGACCCAGAGCCGGCCGGTCGGGACCACCACGTCGAAAGCGTCCTCGCTCGCCACATCCGCCGTACCTGGACCGTTCGAGTAGAGGTACGGCTCGTCGAGCGCCATGCCGTTGACGCTGATGCGACCTAGGGCGTCGCAGCACACGACGTGATCGCCGCCGATGCCGATCACCCGCTTGATGAAGTCCTCCTCGGTCGGGTCCGAGCGCCAGTCGAGCGGGGCCCGGAAGACTACGATCTCGCCCCGGTCAGGGTCGCGAACGTCATAGACGAGCTTGTTGACCAGTACCCGGTCGTTGATGTTGAGCGTGTGCTCCATCGACTGCGACGGGATGAAGAATGTCTGGAGCAAAAAGGCGCGTACCAGCACCGCGACCAGGATCGCCACACCCAGCAGGATCGGCAGTTCGCGCCAGAAACTGCTGCGAGGCTTGGAGGTCCGCTCGTCAATCACCTGGGAAGCGTACGTGGTGCCCATCGCCGCTTCCGTCCCGAACGCACCTTTACCACCAAAGAGGCCAGAATGGGCAATGTCACCACCGCCCCGACTCCGACCGGGCCTGGCGGCGCTGGCAGCGGGCCGGGAGGACCGATCGCGACCGGTCCAGGGACGTTTGCAAATGTCTCGGGCACACCGAGCGTATCCCAGCGGCCGCTCGGCCACACGATCACAAAGGCGCGGCCGATCACGTTCTCGATCGGGACGGTGCCCTGGCAGCGCGAGTCCTGCGACACGATTCGGTGGTCGCCCATGACGAAGAGTTGCCCGGGCGGCACGAGAACCTCGTCGAACCGGCGCGAGCGGCACACTCGCGGGTCTGGCGGGACCTCCTCGGGCGAGTTGTTGAGCACGTACGGTTCGTCGATGCCCTGTCCGTTGACATAGACGCGACCCGACGGGTCGCAACACGACACCCGGTCGCCCGGCACGCCGATGACCCGCTTGATGAAGTCCTTCTCACCGGGCCGGCTGATGCCGACCAGGTCACCCAGCGTTCGTCCAACGCGGGCCGGGAGACCACCGCTGGGCTCGGCGAAGTTCTCGGGCGCCCAGTTGTCGGTGCCCCGGAAGACGATCACCTCGCCCCGCTCGGGCTGGCGCACGTCATAGACGATCTTGTTGACGAGAACCCGGTCGCCGACGAGCAGCGTGTGCTCCATCGAACCAGACGGGATGTAGAACGCCTGAAGCAGGAAGGTACGGATCAGCACCGCCAGACAGAACGCAACGACCAGCAGCAGCGGCAACTCCTGCCACAGCGGCATGGTGTGCCGCCCCGATCGGGCCCCGCGAGCCGGCCGCTCCTCGTCGTCGTCCTGGGACAACTCGGCCCGGCGAGCCAGTCGATTCAGCCGGGCCGGCTCAATGTCTCCACGACTCTCGCTCGCAGCGTCGTCGTCGAGCGATGCGCCGCGATGACCCGGAACGTGGGCTTGGCTCGGATCGCCTCCCTGACCAAAGAAGCCGGTCCGGAAGTTGTCCGTGTCAGCCTGGTCGTAGACGCCTGCGCCACCGTCGTATCCGTCCCGGTCAGGGGTGGTTCCCCACTCGTAGGTGTCAGCCCCGAAGCGGCCGATGCCGCTCTCCCCGCGAGGGGGCTGATCGTCCCCGTACCCGCCCTGCCCGTACCCCGTTTGCCCGTACCCCGTCTGCCCGTACCCCGTCTGCCCGAACCCCGCCTGCCCGAACCCCGCCTCCCCGTACGGTGTCGGTGGCCGGTAAGACGACGAAGGGTAGCCCTGCTCTCCGCCCGCTGCCGACGATCCCCCGGGGTAGAGGTTGCCGCCGGACATGCCGGCGTCGGTGGAGTCCCAGCTGGGGGAGCCGAACGTGCCGGCTGCGTGACGGTAGCCGGGCGGCGGAGATCCAGAGCCCACGTTGTCTGGCCGACCGTCGTCGGCAAACGCGTCCTCGCCCGGGCCGTCATCCTGCCCGTAGCGGTAGTAGACCTGCGCTTCGCCGAGGTCGTCGCGCTCGTTTCCCTTGCCGTCCATCACGCGCAAGCCTAGAGGTATGGGTCCACGCCGTGGGACCGGCTAAACGGCAATTGAAGAAAGGTCCCGATGATCAGCTTGCGGTTGCCTTGTCCCGCTTCTCTTTGATCTTCGCCTTCTTGCCACGAAGATCGCGCAGGTAGTAGAGCTTGGCGCGACGCACATCGCCCCGGGTGAGGATCTCGATCCGGTCAAGCGATGGGCTGTTCAACGGGTAGGTCCGCTCCACCCCGACGCCGAAGCTGACCTTGCGGATAGTGAAGGTCTCCCGAAGGCCGCCACCCTGGCGGCGGATTACCACACCCTGGAAGATCTGAATCCGGGACCGGCTGCCCTCGACGACCCGCGCGTGCACCTTGAGCGTGTCGCCCGCGCGGAAGTCCGGGAGATCGGTCCGCAATGACTGGGCATCCAGCGCGTCCAGCGTGTTCATCGCTGCTTCCTCGTCGGTCATGGCACACCGTCAGGCGGTGTGCGGTCTGGTTTGAGCTCGCGTCTGGCGCAAAGAAGACGTCGCGAGATCATGCGCACGAACCCGGCCTGCGGTTTTCGCGACCTGCGGCCTCGCGCGGCAACCCCACTACTTTGCCATATCGGCCCCGGGTACCGGAAATCCGCCTCCCGTCAACACCGCCACGTCACGCTTGTCCAGCGTGTCCGGAGGGAGCGCGGCGAGCAGGTCGGGCCGGCGGACGGCCGTACGCAGGAGCGCCTGATCCCGTCTCCATCGGGCGATCCGCGCGTGGTCTCCCGACCGGAGGACCTCGGGGACATCCAGTCCACGCCACGTTGCCGGCTTGGTGTAGACGGGCGTCTCGAGGAGTCCGTCGGCGTGCGACTCCTCCACCAAGGAGTCCGCATTGCCGAGCACACCGGGCAGCAGCCGACTCACCGTCTCCAAGATGACAAGGACGGCGACCTCGCCGCCGAAGAGCACGTAGTCGCCGATAGAGATCTCGCTCACGTTCGCGCGCGCAGCGGCGTGGTCGAACACCCGCTGATCGATGCCCTCGTACCGGCCGCACGCGAAGACCAGGTGATCCTCGGCCGCCAGTTCGTGCGCCATCGCCTGGGTAAACGGGCTCCCGGCGGGGGTCGGCACTATCACCCTGGACGGCCCGGGGGGCGGCTCGGCGGGCGGCTCGGGGGGCGGCTCGGCGGGCCGCTCGGCGGGCTGCTCGGCGGGGACCAGCGCGTCGAGCGCAGCCCCCCAGGGCTCCGGCCGCATCACCATGCCGGGGCCACCGCCGTAGGGCGTGTCGTCCACTGTGCGGTGTACGTCGTGGGTCCAGCGCCGAAGGTCATGCACGGTGATGTGAAGCTGGCCCGCGGCTCGAGCCCTGCCGATGAGGGAAAGGTCCAGCGGCGAGAGGTACTCCGGAAAGATGGTGACGATATCGACCCGCATCCCTGCCCCTTTCAACTCCCGCGATCAAGGACTTATGGTTGCGCTTTGGTGATCGAACCACGACCACAAGCCCTTGATCGGGGTAAGGGTGGGGCTAGAGGTCGAGGAGGCCGTCGGGAGGGGTCACGATGACCCGGCCGCCCGCGACGTCGACCTCGGGCACGATGGCCCGCACGAACGGCACGAGCGCGTTCCGCCCGTCCGGACGACGCACGATCAACAGGTCGCTGGCGGGTGCGTGTTCGATCCGGACCACGTCCCCGATGTGTTCGCCGGTGGTCGTCTCGGCCCGCAGGCCGACCAACTCGTGGTCGTTGAACTCGTCGGGATCCTCCGGCGCCGGTACGGACGCGCTGTCGACGCAGATCAGGACGCCGCGGAGGTTGTCGGCGACGTCGCGGTCCGCTACGCCCTCAAAGGTGACCAGCAGCCGACCCTGATGGGGCCGGACATCCTCGACGGTCAGGGGCCCGGCCGCCGCCGGGTCGGTCCGGAGAACCGACCCGACGGCGAAACGCTCTGCCGGCGAGTCCGTGCGTACGTCGACGACGACCTCGCCGCGCAGGCCGTGCGGTCGGAGGATCCGGCCCACGACGAGCTGCATTAGTAGGGGTCGACGATGTCGACCCGGACTCCACGGCCGCCGATCGACGTGATCACCTGGCGGAGTGCCTTCGCGGTACGGCCACCGCGGCCGATAACCGTGCCGAGGTCGTCGGGGTGTACCCGCACCTCGAGCCGCTGCCCCCGGCGACCGTCAACCATTCGCACCTGAACGTCGTCCGGGTGCTCGACGATGCCGCGCACCAGGTGCTCGAGCACAGGGCGGAGCGCCCCGTCAGCCCTACGCGTCGGGGCCGGCATCCGTGGACTCCTCGGCCGGGGTGGCCGTTGCGGACTCGGCCTCGGCCTTCAGCTCAGTTTTGGCCTCGGCCTTCGGCTCAGTTTTGGCGGTGGGCTCGGCAGCCTCAGGCGTCGGCTCGGCCTTTGGCTCAGCTTCAGCCTTTGGCTCAGCTTCAGCCGTTGGCTCGGCAGCCTCAGTCGTGGGTTCGGCTGCCTTGGCGGCCTTCGCGGCCTTCTTGCCGGGCTCCTTCCGCGGCTTGGTCTCGGTCTCAACGAGACCGGCCGCGGCCTTCGCCTCGACCTCGTACGCGGCCTTGCGGTCGGCGCGCGCCGCGGCGACCTTCAGCGGCTCGGTTGGCGCCGGCAGACCCTTGAACCTCTGCCAGTCGCCGGTCTTGCTGAGGATCGCGATCACCGGCTCGCTCGGCTGGGCGCCGACCGAGAGCCAGTGCTGCACCCGCTCAGAGTTGACCTCGATGCGCGAGGGGTCCTCCTTGGGGTGGTAGAGACCGACATACTCGATCGCCCGACCGTCGCGCTTGGTGCGCGCGTCGGCGACAACAATGCGGTACTGGGGGTTGCGGATCTTGCCCATCCGCAAAAGCCGGATTCGTACGGCCACTTCTGCTCGCTCCTGAATTGTCAGATGGTTCGGCTCGCAAGCTTCGCCGAAGCCATAAGGCGAGCGTGCTGACCGCCACCGTGGGGTTAGTGTGGCCCGCTGCTCTTGATTACAAAGGACTGGCGACGCGCCTGGGTAGAGGGCGCCGGACGCGCGCCGGATACCAGATAGAGATTCTGCCAGATCGCCTCGGCCCGACACGAATCACCCCACTAATCAACCCGATGGTGATGACCGTCACCCGGCACGGGCCCGCGCCCGGTCCCACCCGGCGGGTAGCACGGCCGGCACCGACCACGATGGATCGGGGCGAAAGTCGGTGCCGGTGCAGTCAAACGGGAACTCCCCAGCCTCCACGACCTTGATGACGCGCTCCCCTTCGGCACGGACCGTTTCGGCATCGTCCACCCAGTAGACATCGGGGTGAGCCATGTGGTAGGCGAACTCGTCCTCGTCCTTCCACCGCCAGGTACGGTCCGACAACACCACTACATCGAGGTCGTAGTCGACGGTGTCGATGCCTGCGGTGTGCCCGTCGTCCCAGCAGACGCCTGGTTCCTCGAGGTTGACGTACCAGGACCGGAAGGCGCCCTCGGGCTCGAAGAAGAACCAGACCGAGTACGCCTCGCCCGGCGGGTGCAGCATCAGCATGTCCCCGCTCCAGGTGATCTCGCGCATCGCTTTGGCCGTGCGCCCCCACTCGGCGAACGGGACCTCACGGAAGGCGCGGCCATCGGCGGCGCCGATATCGCGGTAGGCGCTTCCGCTGGCCACCCAGAGCCACAGCCCATGCTCGTCGTCGGCGGCCACGCGACCCATCCACACCCGGCCCAACAGGTCCTCGCGCTGGAACTGGCGACGAAGGACCACGCGCCCGACCTGAAGAGTCATCGCGTGTGACCCTAGCCGAGAGATCGCGGTCAGTAGGACCTGGCGAGGTAGGCGATGAGACCCTTCTCATCCTCCGAGTCCGGCACCGAGCCGTCCGGCCGGATGAGGCAGCGTACCGACACACCCAGCTCATTCGCCTTCGTCTCGCCGGCGGTGCCCACCTTCGCCCACGGAAGGCGGGCGAACCCGACCCCGGCCGCCTCGATTGCGTTGGCCAGGGTCCTCACGTCCTCCGTGTGTTGAACCCTGCGTGCATCGGCCTCGTCGAACAGCGCCTGCTGGTCGGACTCGAGCGCCGCCACAACCGCCCCCACGGCGTCGGCCATGTTTACGGGCGTCTTTGAGCCGTCGAGGCGACGCACGAGGATGACGTTGCCCGCGGCGAGATCACGGGGGCCCACCTCGACCCGCACGGGATATCCGCGCAGCTCGGCGTTGACGGCGCGCCGGCCGAAGGGGATGTCGACCCGCTCGTCGAAGCCGACCCGCACGCCGGCGTCGCGCAGGGCGTCGCGAAGCTTCGCCGCCGCCGCGAGTGCCCCGTCGCCATGTTTGACGACCGTCACCTGCGCCTGGATCGGCGCCAGCCGGGGTGGCACCCGCAGGCCGCTGTCGTCGCCGTGACACATGATCAATCCGCCGACCATGCGGGTGGAGGAGCCCCACGACGTGGTCCAGCAGTACTCCTGCTTACCCGCTGCCGACAGATAGTCGATCTCGAAGGCCCTGGCGAAGTTCTGGCCAAGCTCGTGCGAGGTACCCATCTGCAGCGCCTTGCCGTCGCGCATCATCGCCTCGAGCGTGTAGGTACGCGTCGCTCCGGCAAAGCGTTCCCGGACGGTCTTGAGCCCAACCGTCACCGGGACCGCGAGCACGTTGACCATGAAGTCCTCGTACGCCTCGTGCAGGATCTTGCGGGCGTATTCGCGCGCGTCCGCCTCGGTCGCGTGCGCGGTGTGCCCCTCCTGCCAGAGAAACTCGGCACTACGCAGGAACAGCCGGGTGCGCATCTCCCACCGGAGCACGTTGCACCACTGGTTCAGCAGCAGCGGCAGATCCCGGTACGACTGCACCCACTTGGCCATGAACTCACCGAAGATCGTCTCGCTGGTTGGCCGGATCACCACCGGCTCGTCCAGCGGCTTGCCGCCGCCATGAGTGACCACGGCGAGCTCTGGTGAGAAGCCCTCGACGTGCTGAGCCTCTCGCCGCAGATAGGACTCCGGGATCAGCAGCGGGAACGACACGTTCTCGGCGCCGGCCGCTTTGATGCGCGCGTCCATCTCGTCGACCATGCGCTCCCAGATGGCATACCCGACCGGCCGGATCACCTGCGATCCGCGCACCGGACCCGGCTCGGCCAGCTCCGCCTTCGCCACGACGTCCTGGTACCAGCGGGGAAAGTCCTCAGCCTGAGGAGTCAGCACACGCGCCATGAGCCGAAATCCTACCTTTCCCGTCGATCATGACCTGGACGTCATGATCGACGCCTTTTCACGACGGTCAGCTCATGATCGACGGTCGAGTTAAGCGGCCACGGAGCACGATGAGCCGCGGCGTACGGACGACGCTCAGATCCCGGCGCGGGTCGGTGTCGTAGACGACCAGATCGGCCAGGCCACCCTCCACGAGACCCGGGAAGCCCAGCCACGCCCGGGCTCCCCACGAGGCTGCCCGCAACACGTCCACGGTGGACATTCCGGCCCGTTCGTGCAGCAGCAGCATCTCCTCTGCCGCCTGGCCATGCTCGATCCCGCCACCGGCGTCGGTGCCGACGTAGATCGGTACGCCGGCCTCATAAGCGGCCGCCACCAAAGAAGGGAACCGGTCCCGCAGGCTCACCATGTGCTGGCCATACGCGGGGAACTTGTCGCTGGCCGCCGCCGCGATGCTCCCGAACGTCGCCACGTTGATCATCGTTGGCACAAGTGCCGTGCCACGGCGGGCCATCTCGTCGATGTCCTCTTCGGACAGCCCCGTGCCGTGCTCCACAGAGTCGACCCCGGCCCGGATCAACGCGGCCACGGACTCCTCCGCGAACGTATGCACGGCGACCCGGGCGCCCGCCGCGTGGGCAGCCGCGACCGCGCCCGCCATGGCGTCTACGTGCCAGGCCGGCGCCAGGTCCCCCACCGCGCGGTCGATCCAGTCACCGACGAGCTTGACCCAGCCGTTGCCGGCGGCCGCCTGCTCCTTCATCGCGCGCGGTAGGTCGGTCGCGTCGACCTCGACGCCGATGTCACGCAGATAGCGCCGCACGGGCGCGACGTGGCGGCCCGCGCGGGCCAGCCGCGGTACGTCGGGGTCATCGTCGAGTTCTGGGTACGAGTACGGGGAGCCCGCGTCACGGATCGCCAACACGCCTGTGTCACGGTCGACGCCGGCAAGACGGCGAGCCTCGTCCACCGCCTCGATGGGCCCGCCACCGGGCCGGATGCCGATGTGGCAGTGAGCGTCGACCAGGCCGGGCAGGATAAACCCACGATCGGCGAGCGTGACCGCTCCCGGCACCGACTCGAACGTCACCCGGTCGCCGACCAGCCAGATATCGCGGACGTCGTCTTCGGGCAGGACCACTCCGCGCACATGCCGGGCCATGTCCATAGTCCTACCGGACGGTCAGCCGTTCGACGACCCCGCCTCCAGCACGGCGCCGCGCCGCGCGGTCAGCGCCGGCAGGTCGAGAGTCACCTTCCATGGACGATCAGTCGCGAAGACGTCCGACGTGTGCACCCCCAACTCGTACTCGCAATTCGCGCCGAGCAGCATCTCGGTCAGGGTGAACCTCTCGTGCAGTGGGTCGATCACCCAGTAGGTGGGTACGTCCGCCCTGGCGTACACGTGCGCCTTCTCGTACATGTCCCGAAAAGTCGAGTCCGGTGAGATGATCTCCACAACCAGGATCGCGTCGGTGACCGGCACCGGCGACCGGTTGGCACGTTCGGCGCGGATCACCACGACGTCGGGTCGCGGCTCGTTCCGCTGGTTCACCTTGAGGGACTGGTCCACGCTGACGAGGTACTCGGGCATACAGCCCACACGCAGCGCCAACGCGACATCGATCATGAGGTCTTGATGAAGTGCCGTGGGGGAGGGCACGATCAACCTTCCGTTGACCAACTCGTAGCGGTAGTTCGCCGGGAGCTCCGCGAGGTCGTCCACGGTCCACTCCTGCCGCCGCGGCATCGTCGGCGCCACACTCATGTCGTCCTCTTCCGGTGGGGGGGATAGCTGCCAGTCTATCTGGGTTCGCCTACTTCCCGCCGCTGCCGTTGCGTCCCTTACCGAACTTTGAGAAGTCGAGCTTCGGAGGTTTGAAGTCGGGCATCGCATTGGACTCGAGCGCGGCGGGGTCCAGCGCTCTCGGGTCCAGGCCGGGCGGGAGCGCCGGCATACCGGCGGGCATGCCGCCGGGCAGGGCGCCGCCGGTGCGGGGGCGACCGCCGCCCTTCGTACCCTTGCGCTTGTTCTTCGGCGACTTGGTCGCCTTGCGGCGCATCCCGGGCAGACCCATCATGCCGCCCATCTGCTTCATCTGCTTCTGCGCGTCGGCGAAGCGGTTGAGCAGCTGGTTGATGTCCATGACCGTGACGCCGGAACCCCTGGCGATGCGCGCCCGGCGGGAGCCGTTGATGATCTTCGGGTTCTCGCGCTCGCTCGGAGTCATCCCTCGAATGATCGCGGCGATCTTGTCGAAGTGCTTGTCGTCGACCTCGGCAAGCTGGTCCTTGAACTGGTTCATCCCGGGCATCATCGCGAGCATGTTGGCGATCGGGCCCATCCGGCGAAGCGCCATCATCTGCTCGAGGAAGTCCTCCAGGGTGAACGACTCGCCGCCGACCAGCTTCGCGGTCATCCGCTCCTTCTGGTCCTCGTCGAACGCAGCCTCGGCCTGCTCGATGAGGGTGAGCACATCACCCATGCCGAGAATCCGGCTCGCCATCCGGTCAGGGTGGAAGACGTCGAAGTCCTCGAGCTTCTCGCCGGTCGACGCGAACATGATCGGCTGGCCGGTCACCTCCCGGACCGAGAGCGCCGCGCCGCCTCGGGCATCACCGTCCAGTTTGGCGAGCACGACGCCGGTGATGCCCACGCCGTCGCGGAACGCCTCCGCGGTGGCCACAGCGTCCTGGCCCACCATGGCATCGATGACGAAGAGCACTTCGTTCGGCTCGACGGCGTCGCGGATGCTCACGGCCTGCGCCATCATCTCCGCGTCGATGCCGAGCCGGCCGGCGGTGTCGACGATCACAATGTCGCGCATCTGCCGCTTCGCGTGCTCGATCGAGTCACGGGCGACCCGGACGGGATCGCCCGCGCCACTGCCGGGCTCGGGTGCGAAGACCTCGACGCCGGCCCCCTTGCCCAGCACCTGGAGCTGGTTGACCGCATTGGGGCGCTGCAGGTCGGCGGCGACCAGCAGCGGCTGGTGGCCCAGACCCTTGAGGTGAAGGGCCAGCTTGCCGGCCAGCGTGGTTTTGCCGGAGCCCTGCAGACCGGCCAGCATGATCACCGTAGGCGGGTGCTTGGCGAACTGCAGCCGGCGAGCCTCGCCACCTAATATGCCGACGAGCTCCTCATGAACGATCTTGATGATCTGTTGCGCGGGGTTCAGCGCCTGCGACACGTCCGAGCTGCGCGCCCGTTCCTTGAGCCGGGCGATGAAGGCCTTCACCACCGGCAGGGCCACATCGGCCTCGAGGAGGGCGAGCCGGATCTCCCTCGCGGTGGCGTCGATGTCGGAGTCGGAGAGCCGACCCTTGCCTCGCAGCTTGGTGAAGATCCCAGAGAGACGGTCGCTCAGCGTGTCAAACACGTCGTAATATCCTCAAACAGTCTGTTTTGGTGTCGAGGGCACTGCCCCCGCCCGGCCGTCGAGCCACTCCAGGGTAACCGCCAGTCGGAACAGATAGCCGACACGGGCACGCGACCAGCCGCATTGATCACGTACTTTCGGAGCGTGTCCCGCCCCGCCGAGGCACACGGACTCCGGTACGCACCCCGGCCTCGACGGTATCCGTGCGCTTGCCGTCTTCGCCGTGTTCGCGTATCACATCGGCACGACGTGCAACGCCATCGTGCTCCCGGGCGGCTTCATCGGCGTGGACATCTTCTTCGACACCGCCTACCGGGGGGATGGCATCCACTACTACAAAAAGGGCGCCGCGCTCTACTTCAGCGCGGTGCTGCCGCAACTCCTGCAGGTCTAGTGCGGGCGAGCCTGGGTCACCCGGCCGAGCCGGGGTCACCTCGTGGGGGCAGCGGCGTCCAGCACGGTGCGCTCGACCGCGGATCGGTCCGCCGCGGCGGACCAGTCGCCCACGAGGTAGAACGCGTCGACGACGTCCGACCCGAGGGTGGAGATGCGGGCCGCCCGCACATTGGCGCCGGCCAACTCCAGCGCATGCGCCACTCGGTACAGCAGACCCACGTCGTCGGCGGCGCGGAGTTCGAGGATGGTGGCGTCGGTGGCCCCGTCCACCGCCCACACGACCCGTGGTGGGGCGGCCGCACGGTCGGCCCCGCCGCGCAGGCGGCTCGTGCTACGGACCCGAGCGGCGAGCGCCTCATCGACCCTGAGCTCACCGGTGAGGGCGCGGTGCATATCCGAGACGAGCCGCTGACGGTCGGGGCCCGACGCGTCACGGGGCTGCACCCGGCATGTCACCACGGCCACCGGACCGGACTCGGTCGTGATCGTGACCGTGTCGGCCGACACCACGTCGAGCCGGTGCAGGGTCAGGCACCCGGCCACCGCGGCGAGCAGGCCGAGCCGATCCGCGGCGGCCACGACGACACGATCATGGTTGATCTCCACGGCCGGCAGCGGGCCGGCGGCCAGGGCGGCATGCCTCGCGTCGGCAAACATGGGCGGGGCGACGGTGCCGGTGACCAGCGCCGCCCGTACCCGGGCCACCAGATCCGCGACCAGCCGTTCCTTCCACGCCGACCAGGCGGCGGGCCCGGTGGCGACGGCATCGGCCCGGCTCAGCGCGTGCAGCAGTTCCAGCGTCTCCAGGTCGCCGACGGTGTCGGCTACGTGCCGGACGGTCTGCGGGTCGCCGAGATCGCGGCGGGTGGCGATCTCCGGCAGCAGCAGGTGCCAACGGACCAGCCGGCCGATCGCCTCGACATCCGGCGATGGCAGTCCGATCGCGGCCGCGATGCCGGCGGCTGCCTCGACACCGACGACCGAGTGGTCGCCGGGAAGTCCCTTGCCGATGTCGTGCAGCAGCGCACCGAGGAACAGCAGATCCGGTCGGGCCACATCGCGGGCGTACCGGGCCGCGGCGGCGACGGCCTCGATCAGGTGCCGGTCGAGGGTGAACCGATGGACCGGGTTGTGCTGTGGTGCGCTGCGAACCCGAGCCCACTCCGGCAGCCACGCCGTGATCAGCCCGAACCGGTCGCACGCCTCCCAGGTGGAGACCAGGGCCGGCCCCGTGCTGAGAAGTTGGGCGAAGGCCGCCTGTGCGGCGTCCGGCCATGGACGCGGCAGCGGTGGGCATCGTCGTGCCAGCCACTCCAGAGTGCCCGGCGAGATGCGCAGTCCATGCCGGGCGGCGGCCGCCGCCACCCGCAGCGACAGGGTCGGGTCGACGGTCGGGGTCACCGCGGCACGGGCGAGCACAACCTCGCCGTCCTGGGCCACCACGTCCGGCGCGAGCGGTGCCCGGACCGCCGAGCCCGTCCTCCGGCCGCCGTCTCGCTGGGCACCGTCTCGCTGGGCACCGTCTCGCTGGGCACTGTCTCGCTGGGCACCGTCTCGCTGCGTGGCGAGCCAGCGCTCCGCGGCCCGAAGCGAGTCGTCCACCGCGTACGCGATCGTCCGGGCGTCGTCAGCGATGCGGCGCCGGAGCAACTCCGGTCCGCCGATGCCGAGCATCGTGGCGACCTCGTCGAGGTCCTCGACGAAGAGCCGGTCGCGCCGCCGGCCGGAGGCGACGTGCAGGCAGTCACGGGTGTCGAGAAGGCGGATGTACGCAGCGCGCACCGGTGGCCGCCAAGCGTCGGCCACCTGTGCGTACGCCACTCCCCGCAGCACCCGCACATCCCGCAGGCCGCCGCGGGCCTCCTTGATGTCGCCGTCGAGCAGGAAGGCGAGCTCACCCTGTTGACGCCAGCGCTGGGTGGTGAGCTCACGCAGTACTGGCAGGTGCGCGCGGGCCCGCTGGCGCCATAGCAGCAACGTCGACTCGCGCACCTGTGCGGTCAGGTCGCGATCGCCAGCGACGTGGCGCGCGTCGAGCAGGCCGAGCCCGGCCTTCGTGTGCTCGGTCGCCACGGCGAGAGCCTCGTCGAGCGTGCGTACGGAGTGGTCGAGAGTGAATCCGGCGTCCCAGATCGGATACCAGATCTTCTCCGCCACGGGCCCGACATCCGGCAGACCCTTGTGCACGAGAACCAGGTCGATGTCCGCCTTCGGGGCACATTCGCGTCGGCCGAGCCCGCCCAGGGCGACAAGCGCCACCCCCTGGCCGGGCGTGGCTTGGCCAAGCAGGTCAGCCAGCCAGAGGTCGAGCGCCGCCGCGCGTTGCTCGCGCGCGGCGGCACCCACCCCAGCACGGTCCCGCCCACCATCGCCCCCGAGATGGTCCCCGGGCCCGCGCATCGGGACTGGACCCACGCGGGGGTCAGAGCGCGTCGAGGCCACGTTCGCCGGTACGGACGCGGATGACCTCCTCCACGGACGTCACCCAGACCTTCCCATCACCGATCTTGCCGGTATGCGCCGCAGTCACCACGGCATCGACAACCTTCTCAGCGTCGATCTCATCGATGAGAATATCGACCCTGATCTTGGGTAGAAACTCCACGGTGTACTCGGCACCCCGGTAGACCTCGGTGTGGCCCTTCTGACGGCCGTAGCCCTGGACCTCGCTGACGGTCATGCCCGATACGCCCATCGCCTGCAGCGCTTCCTTCACCGCGTCGAGCTGATGCGGTTTGATCACCGCCGTGACAAGCTTCATGCTCAACCCCTCCATCACGAGAACGCTATCGGGCGTTCGCCGGCTGGGCCGGCTGCGGCTCGGCCTCCGATCGGCTCGGTGGGTTGGCCGCAGCTAACCCGGACGACGACGCCCCGCCACCGATTCCGGCCGCCGCGAACGCGCTGCCGCTGCTTCCACCGGTGTTGGAGAAGTCGTACGCGCTCTCCTTGTGCTCGATCACATCGATGCCCTCGAGCTCGGCCTCCCTCGTCACGCGGAAGCCGATCGTCACCTTCACAAGGAGGCCGACCACGAGCGCGATCACGAAGGACCACACGCTCACGATGCCCGCGCCGCCGGCCTGGCGAAGCAGTTGGTCAACGCCCCCGCCGTAGAGCAGACCCTCGCGTACGACGTAGGAACCGCCGAACCCGGTCGTGGCGAACAGACCGATCCAGAGGCAGCCGATCCAGCCACCGACGAAGTGGATGCCCACCACGTCGAGCGAATCGTCGAGGCGGAGCTTGTACTTGAGGCCCACGGCCAGCGAGCACACCACCCCGGCGACCAGGCCCAACAGCACGGCGGCGAAGGGCGCTATGTAGGCACACGCGGGAGTGATCGCAACCAGACCGGCGACCGCACCCGAGGACGCACCGACCAGGGTCGGCTTGCCATTCCTGATCCGCTCGACCAGGATCCAGCCGAGCAGCGCAGCGGCGGTGGCGACCTGAGTGTTGATGAACGCTACGCCCGTGATCGCGTCGGCGGTCAGCTCGGATCCGGCGTTGAAACCGAACCAGCCGAACCACAGCAAACCGGCGCCCAGCGCGACAAACGGCACATTGTGTGGCTTAAAGCTGTCCTTCGGATAGCCGATCCGCCGGCCGAGGATGAGTGCGAGCGCCAGCGCCGCCGCACCCGCGTTGATGTGCACCGCGGATCCACCGGCGAAGTCCAGGGCGCCAATCTTGGCACCGATGAAGCCGCCGCCCCAGACCATGTGGGCGATGGGCAGGTAGGCCAGGGTGAACCAGCCGGTTGCGAAGAGCAGCCAGCCGGCGAACTTGGCCCGATCCGAGATCGCTCCGCTGATCAGGGCAACCGTGATGATCGCGAACATCATCTGGAAAGCCATGATCACGTACGTGGGGATCGGCGTCGCCGGGAATGGCGGGAATGCCATCTCCGCGGAGAGGTTCTTGGTCCCGAGGTACTGGGTCAGGTCACCCCAGAAGCCGGGAGTTCCGCCCTCCCCACCGATCGGCTGGTCGGCACCGAACGCCACCGTGAAGCCGTAGAACAACCAGAGGATCGAGATGAGCCCGATCGAGGCGAAGCTCATCATCATCATGTTCAGAACGCTCTTCGACCGGTTAAGCCCGCCGTAGAAGAAGGCCAAACCGGGCGTCATTAGCAGCACGAGCGCGCTCGAAATCAGCAACCATGCGGTGTCGCCGGAACTGAGCACCACTTCGCTGGAAGCGATCAACGAAGGAACGGCTTCAACAGGCACGCTGCCCTCCAAAGGTGAGAGTTCACGTCGGCGACGCTTGCGAGCCGACCATCAAACACGTGGCGACGCTTGCGAGCCGACCATCAACACGTCGGCGACGCTTGCGAGCCGACCATCAAACACGTGGCGACGCTTGCGAGCCGACCATCAACACGGCCGGCAGCAGGCAGCGTTGCCGTTCGCCGGTTGGGTGGAAGCCTCACCGACCGGTGTTTCGCGCAATGTCTCCGCTCGGTTTCCGGACCGTCACCAGATGTTTCGTCCGTGTGACGACGGGTACGACGGACCGCCGTCCGCACCGGTTGCCCGCGGCCGGCGTATGCGATGGTGCGGTTTGCCGGCCCCCGTTAGCATGCGGGGATGCCACAACCCCGGGCCTTGCTCGCGCTGCTTGCCGCTATCGCCGTCGGCCTGGCCGGCTGTTCGTCCAAGAAGGAGGAGGCGCTGCCGAACGGCACCACCCTGGTCAGTGAGGCGGCCACCGCCATGCGCGATGTGCAGTCCGCGCACGTCGTCATCGACATCGAGGGTCAGGTCGGAACCCTTCCGCTGCGGCGGGCCGAAGGTGACCTCAAGCGGGACGGTGACGCGAAGGGCACCGTCCAACTGCAGACTTTCGGCACGCTCATCGAGTTCGAGTTTGTGTTGCTCGGCGAGTCGATCTGGCTCAAGGGCGCGACCGGCGGCTGGCAGATGCCCGCCGGCGGCACGGCCGCACTCCCCTACGACCCGTCCGCGATCCTCGACCCCGACCGCGGTGTGGCGAAGCTGTTGGCGACGGCCACCGAGGCCACCACCGAGGCGAAGGAGACGGTCGACGGCAAGGAGACCTACCGCGTCGGGGTCAAGCTGGATAGCACCGCCGCGAGCACGCTGGTCCCCGGCATCGGGCCAGGTGTCACCGGTAAGCTCTGGCTCGACACCCAGACCAAGCAGCTGGTCAAGGCCGTTCTGACGGTGCCCAGCGCGACGACGCAGGACAAGCCCGGCACTGCGACGGTCAACGTCTCCGCCATCAACGTGCCGGTGACCGTCAATGCCCCGTGAGGCGGGCACCTCGCCGTCGGTAACCGCGCCGACGACGGCGGAGGGGGACTCGCGCGGAAGGCGGCGTGGGGTCGCGATCGGCGTTGGCGGGATGGCCGTACTCCTGGCCGCGCTCGACGCGTACGTCGTCGTGACGGTCCTTGTCTCCATCGCAGCCGACCTCAGCATCGCGGTCAACCACCTCGAGCGGGCGATCCCGATCGTCACCGGCTACCTGCTCGGCTACGTCGCGGGGATGCCGCTTCTCGGCGGGCTGTCGGACCGGTGGGGCCGCCGCACCGTCATCCAGATCTGCTTGGCTGGTTTCCTCATCGGCTCCGCCGTCACCGCCGCCGCGACGACTCTGCCGGTGCTCGTGGCCGGACGGGCGGTGCAGGGCCTCGCCGGCGGCGCGCTGCTGCCCGTGACGATGGCCCTCGTTGGCGACCTGTGGGAGGAGCGGCGCCGCCCGGTCATCCTGGGTACGGTCGGGGCGGCGCAGGAGCTGGGCAGCGTGCTCGGTCCGCTCTACGGCGCGGCGCTCGCCGTCCTGGGCGCGCAGGTCATCGTCCTAGGCGATCCCGTCGGTTGGCGCCTCATATTCTGGGTCAACATCCCGCTCGCCCTCATCGCCATGCTCGCCGTCCACTTTTCGCTGCCGGGTGGGGCGGACCGACGTGGACAGCCGCGCCGGCGCGTCGACGTCATCGGTGGACTGCTCCTCGCCATCGCGCTCGGCCTACTCGTGGTCGGCCTCTACAACCCCCGCCCGGACGTATCCGTGCTGCCGCCGTGGGGACTGGCGACCGTAGGCGCGGGCGGCGCGGCCTTCGTACTCTTCCTGCTCTGGGAGTCCGTCTCGCGTACCCGGCTGATAGACCTGACCGGCGTACGCAAGGCGCCGTTCTTCGCCACGTTGGGCGCAAGCCTCATTGCCGGCGCTGCCCTGATGGTCACGCTCGTGGACATCCAGCTCATCGCCCAGACCCTGCTCGCCCGCAGCCCCGGCGGCGGGGCGCTCATCCTCACCCGGTTCCTTATCGCGCTGCCCATCGGAGCGGTACTCGGCGGCCTGCTGGCGCACAGTCTCGGCGAACGGTGGGTCACCGCCGCCGGGTTTGTGATCGCCGCTGCGGCGTACTGGCTCATCTCGGGCTGGCCGACCGAGATCCTGGCCGCCCGGCACGACCTCGCTGGCCTGTCCATGCCGCGGCTCGACGTGGATCTGGCCATCGCCGGTCTCGGCCTCGGCCTGGTGATCGCACCGCTGTCCGCCGCCGTCCTGCGGGTGGTTCCGGCCGTCCAGCACGGTGTCGCGTCGGCGGCCATTGTGGTGGCCCGCACCATGGGCATGCTCATCGGCATCGCCGCGCTGACCTCTTGGGGCCTGCACCGGTTCCAGGAGCTGACCGCGAACCTCGTGCCGCCGCTGCCGCCGGTGACCGGGATCACCGAGGAATACCTCCAGACCGTCGCGGTGTATGAGAAGGCGGTCCAGGCGGCGCTGCTCAGCGAGTATCACGAGATCTTCCTCGTCACGGCCGTGTTGTGCGTCGCCGGTGCCATCATCGGACTCGCCCTCGGCGGCCGTCCCTCGAGGGCGGTGGGGCAAGGTTAGAGGCCGCGCTCGATCGCGTAGCGGGCCAGCTCTACCCGGTTGTGCAGCTGGAGCTTGTTGAGCGTGTTCTGGACGTGGTTCTGCACAGTGCGGTGAGATAGCCCCAGCCGCTCCGCGATCTCCTTGTAGCCCACGCCTTTCGCGACGAGACGCAGGACCTCCGTCTCCCGGTCGGTCAGGCTCGGCGCGTTGGGACCGGCGTCTGCCGGCCGGGCGGCCAGCCGCCGGAACTCGCCCAGGACCAGACCAGCAAGGCCGGCCGTGAACACCGCCTCGCCGGCCGCCGTCCGGTTCACCGCGTCGAGAAATTCCTCCCGTTTCGCGGACTTCATCAGGTATCCGGTCGCCCCCGCCTTCACCGCCTCGAGCACGTCGCTGTGCTCCCCGCTGGCCGAGAGAACGAGCACACGGGTCAGCGGTTGAGCCGCGAGTAGACCATGGATGACGTCGACGCCGGAACAGTCGGGCAGCTGAAGGTCGAGTACGACAACGTCCGGACGCACCGCAGCGGCGACGCGAACTGCCTGCGCGCCCTCGCCGATCGCCGCGACCACCTCGTACCCCGCCTCGGCCAGATCGCGCGCCACCCCCTCGCGCCACATCGGGTGATCGTCGACGACCATCACCCGGATTGTGCGGGCGACCTCGGGTTCATGCACAGCCATCACGCTAACGGCGAGCGAGCCTTCGTGGGTGCCCCGGACCGGCCCACGCACAACTCGATCTCCGTACCCGCGCTCGGTGACGAGGTGATCGTCACCGTCCCGCCCAGATCGCGCAGGCGGCCGAGGATGGACTGAGCCACGCCCAAGCGGCCCTCGGCCTCGGCCTGTTCGAGCCGTCCGGCTGGGATGCCCGGCCCCTCGTCCCGGACGGTCACAGTGACCGCGTCCGGTTCGTCCTCGACCAGGATCCAGGTCCGTACATCTTCGGGACAGTGCCGGCGGACGTTGTCGACCGCGGCGCCCACCGCGGCGTCGAGTTCGTGGGCGACGCGGGCGCGCACCCATACCCCCGTCGCGGGCGCCGATACGGTCACGCCGGCCGACGCGTGGGCACCCAATACCTCTCGCAGGTCCACCATCCCCGAGACGGGGGCGGCGTCGCCCGGGCTGACGAGGGCCCGCAGCGCCGCCTCCTGCTCGCCGGCCAGGCGCCCCAACTCGGCTGCCTCGCCGCCCAACTCGGCGCCCCGACGCTGCACCAGCGCAAGCACCTGGAGCACCGAGTCATGGATGCCGCGGGCGAGCCGCTCGCGCTCGCGGTTGACCGCCAGGACCTCCGCCGCGAGGCGCAGCCGCTCCTGCGCCTGGTCCGCGAGCAGCGCGATATGCCCTACTGCGATGGCAGCCATGATCATAATGACAGTGCCGG
This sequence comes from Micromonosporaceae bacterium, assembly GCA_020027875.1. Taxonomy (GTDB): domain Bacteria; phylum Actinomycetota; class Actinomycetes; order Mycobacteriales; family Micromonosporaceae; genus JAXIPB01. The sequence goes on from JAHRHA010000003.1 coordinate 29,538, forward strand.
TGACGGTGGCCTGCGTAATGAGGCCGCGCACGGCCAGGTCGCAGGCGCCCAGCGCCACGGCCGCGGCGGCACCCCACGACCGCCCCCGTGCGATGGCCACGGCCACCACTGGGCACGCCATCCACGTGATCGTCAGCGTCGGCGTGCCGTCGGAGAGCAGTTCCGGACCCACGATCCAGCGGCTGGAGAGCACGCAAGCTGCTGTGACAACCACATCGGCGGCGAGCAGGGGCCAGCCCCGGGCACGCGGCCATGCGTACGCCGAGATCGTCACCACGCTCCACGTGGCCATCACGGCGATGACGACCCAGGCCGCGTACGGATGGTCGTATCGCTGGAAGTTGCGCGCGGTCAGGATTACCGCGTACGCCAGTGTGACCACCCGGAACACGGCCAGTGCCCGCCACAGCGTCACCTCGAAGGCCGCCTGCGGTTCACGGTCGGCGTGCCTACGTCCGGTGGCGAAGAGTCTCAGTGGCCGGGTCAACGCAACGCATTCTCCAACAGGTTGCGCTCGTGGTCGATCAGGCGCAGGTCCCTCATCGGACGGCGGAGATGTCCCTTGTGGACGATTCGGACAAACGCGGGTTCGCCGGCGGCGGCCATTCGGCGGATCCCCTCGACGTGGTCCACGATGCGCGCCCGGATGGTGCCGACGAGGCGATGCCGGTCGCGCGGGATCAACCCGTACGCATCCGCGAAGAGTCTCAGCCGGCGCGGCCGGTCGGGGCTGTGCCAGCCGAGCGTGACCGAATCCCGGTCGGAGAAGAGCGGTACCCAGGTCCAGGCCGCGTAGGCCACGTCGTAGATGCGCGCCCCGGGCGAGGACAGGTCGAAGTCGATGAGGGCGAGCGTGTCGTCGGGTCGCCAGATCACGTTGTGGGGCGCGGCGTCGTGGTGGCAGATGACCTCGGTGCCCGGCGGCGGCGGACCGAACGAGCGCCACACCGCGCCCGACGCGGGCCGGAAGCCGAACTGCGCGTCGTGGAACCGGCGCAGCATGGTGGCCACCGCCACCAGTGCCTGGTCGGTCACCCAGTGCGGCTGCAGGGGGTAGGCGCCGCACTCGCCCTCCAGGTAGGAGAGGACCTCGCGCCCCCGCTCGTCGATGCCAAGCGCCCGTGGCGCCCCGGTGAAGCCGACTCGCTCGAGGTGGCGCAGGAGCGAGTGGACGGCCGGCGTCCACGGACCGGCGTTGCGCCGGACCGTGTCGGCGACACGGACCACCGTGCTCGTGTTCCCGCCGATGAGCGGGATCTCCTGCTGAACCACCCGTTAGGAACCTTTCCGCTCGACCACGTCGATGGCCGAGACGAACTAAGCCCGCTAAATCTAGTTCGCTCCCGCAACCGCCTCCCCCAAGGTCCCGTCGATCATGACCTGGAGGTCATGATCGATGCCTTTTGGCGACGGTCAGCTCATGATCACGGCGATCTTGGAGGGGGTTAGTCGCCGAGGAGCGCGTCGACGAAGGCCCTGGGCTCGAAGGGGGCGAGGTCGTCGGGACCCTCACCGAGGCCGACCAGTTTGACTGCGATGCCGAGTTTGCGCTGCACCGCGATCACGATGCCGCCCTTGGCCGTGCCGTCGAGCTTGGTGAGAACGACGCCCGTGACGTTGACGACCTCGGTGAATACGCGCGCCTGTTCGAGTCCGTTCTGTCCGGTAGTCGCATCGAGTACCAGGAGGGTTTCGGCGACCGGACCGTGCTTCTCCACGACCCGCTTGACCTTGCCCAGCTCATCCATCAGGCCGACCTTGTTCTGCAGCCGGCCAGCGGTATCGATGAGAACCGTGTCGACGCGCGTGTCGATGCCGCGCCTGACCGCGTCGAAGGCGACGGCGGCGGGATCGCCGCCCTCCGGCCCACGAACCACCTCGGCGCCGACCCGCCCAGCCCAGGTGGCGAGCTGCTCGGCGGCCGCCGCGCGAAACGTGTCGGCGGCGCCCAGCACCACAGAGCGCCCGTCCGCCACCAGGACCCGAGCGATCTTGCCACAGGTCGTCGTCTTCCCGGATCCGTTGACACCCACCACCAGCAGGACCGCGGGTAGGTCGCCCTGTGGCGTGGCCTTGAGCGTCCGGTCAGCATTCGGATCGAGCGCCTTGACCAGTTCCTCGGCGAGCAGTCCCCGCAGGTCGGTCGCCGACGCGGTACCGAGCACGCGGGCGCGCTCGCGTAGGCCCTCCACGATCTGCCGTGTCGGCTCCACCCCTACGTCGGCCGAGATCAAGGTCTCCTCGATCTCCTCCCACGTCTCCTCGTCGAGCTTGTCGCGGGACAGGAGTGCCAGCAGACCCTTACCGAATAGGTTCTGCGATTTGGACAGGCGCGCGCGCAACCGCACAAGCCGTCCGGCAGTCGGCGCCGGCGTCTCGATCTCCGGCGCTGCCGGAGCGGGGGCTGCCGGCGCCGGCCCGGCTGGAGCGGGCGCGCTCGGCGGCGTCGGCGGGGCTGGAGCGGGCGCTGGGGGTGCGGACGGCGCGATCTTCTCCGGAGGCGCCACGACGTCAGGCGCCTCAACTTCCGGCGCGGCTCGCTCGGCGAGCGAGGTCCCGGTCGAGGTCTGTCCGGCCTCCCGCTCGAGGCGCTCCCGCTCGAGGCGCTCCCGCTCAAGGCGCTCCCGCTGCCGGGTTCGTTCACGTGAGCGGCCGCGCAGCGCCGGCACGTAGAAGGCCGCCACCATGAGCAGGCCGAAGGCAAGGAGTAACCAGAACTCGGAGGCGGGCATCCTGGCATCCTGTCAGACGCGGGCAGTCATGGTTCGACCGCAGTCCGCCACAGCAGGCACCCGTGTCGACACCCGAACCGTCTGAAAGTCCCGTCGTCGCAGATGAGCCCGGGCGGGTGATGGAGGACACGGCTCAACGCGCGGCCAGATCCAGCCGCAGGTGTGGCCAGTCGAGCACGCCCGCCCCGAGGTCTCGGACGGCCGCGAGCAGACCCAGCCGGGCCTGGCGCAGGTCCGCGTCGTCCACCATGACGAAGACCTGATCAAAGAATGCGTTGATCGGGTCGACGATGCGCCCGGCGACCTCGGTGAAATGCACCAGGTCGGTGCGGTCGCCGAGATCGGCCCGCACCTTCCGCAGAGATTCGTGTAGCTGGATTTCGGCCGTCTCGGTGAGCTGAGCGGGTGCGTACTCGGCGCGGGTGCCGGCTGGGACGATCCGGCTGCTGCGTTGCAGCGCCTCGACGAGCTGGCGGAACGTCTCCTGTTCGGCGAGGACGGCGAGTTGGGCCAGCAGGCGGTCGACGAGGTGAGGGTGGGATGCGTGCGGCAGCACCGCCCGGACGCGATCAACCGGTTGACCCTCCTCCAGGAGAAGCTGCTCAAGCCGGCGGGCCAAGAAGCCGGCCGTCTCGTCCGGCACCGCCGCGTCGACCGGCACCGGCTGGGCCGCGTACGCGGTCGCGAGGCCGTCGGTCAAGGAGAGCTTGGCCAGGTCGGGTTGAGCTCGCCGGAGGCGATCAAAGCCTCGATGCACCGCCACCAGGCCAAGTGCGGCCCGTCGAAGCGCGAAGGGATCGCTGCTACCGGTCGGCAAACCCACCGTCGCGGACAGGCCGGCGAGAAGGTCGAGCCGGTCGGCCAACGACAGGAGAGCTCCGGCGACGCTGGCCGGGACGTCATCGCCAGCCTGTCGGGGCAATTCCAGCTCGAAGAGCGCCTGCGCCACATCGGACGGCTCGCCGGCGTGGGCCGCGTAGTCGCGGGCCATGATGCCAGCGAGACTCGTCATCTCGGTGACCAGGTGCGAACCGAGGTCGACCTTTGCGAGGTCCGCGGCTCGTTCGAGCGTCTGGCGTGCGTTGCCGGCCAGCGACAGCCGGTCACCAAGCTGGCGGGCGATGACACCGATGCGGCGGGCCCGGTCCGCGACCGTGCCGAGCCGGTCGGTAAAGGTCAGTTGATCGAGGCGCTCCCTCAACGTGCTCAGCGGGAGGGCACGATCCGCCCGGTAGAAGAAGGCGGCATCCTCGTAGCGCGCCTGAAGGACTGACTCGTTCCCGGCGCGGACCTTCTCCTCGTCAACCGCACCGTTCGCGACCGCGATGAAGAACGGGAGCAGCCGGCCATCCGCGTCCCGGATCGGCAGGTAGCGCTGGTGCTTTCGCATGACCGTTGTCAGGACCTCGGCAGGCAGATGCAGGTAGCTCGCGTCGAAAGCGCCCAGCAGCGGCGTTGGCTGTTCCACCAGGTACACAATCTGGTCGAGGAGGCCGCCGTCGCCGGCGACGTCGATAGTGCCGTGAACCGTGGCCGCGAGTCGCTGCGCGCCGGCCTCGATCTCGTCACGGCGCTGCTGGTGGTCGACGACTATGCCCGAGGCGGCCAACGCGGTCAGGTACGCCTCGGCGGGCTGGACGGCGATGATCGGCTTAGCCGCGGTGCGGTGCACGCGGGTCAGCCGATCACCGACCAGCGTCGAGACCTGAACCGGCACCGCCGCGTCACCCCAGAGCGCGAGCAGCCACCGGATCGGGCGGGTGAAGGAGAGTTTCGGGTCACGCCCGCGCATGTTCTTGGCAGAGCGCAGACTCGCGATGACCGGGGCCAGGACCTCCGCGAGCACTGCTGGGGCCGGACGGCCCGCCTCATGTCGCTCCATCGCAAGGTGTTCGACACCCCCGATCACGACCCTGCTCAGCCTCTTAACCGCCACACCCTGCGATTTGGCGAAGCCGGCGGCGGCCTGGGTCGGCTTGCCGTCGGGGCCGAATCCGGCAATCACCTTGGGACCCTTGACGATCCTGACGTGGTCGTCCTCGGTCGGCGCCACATCGTCAACAATGGCGACCAGTCGCCGCGGCGTCGCGAAGAACCGCGCCGATCCGTGACGCAGCCGCGTCGCTGCCAGCCGTAGCGTCAGCTCCCGCTCCACCTGTTCCAGCGCGGCGCGGGCCTCCGCGGGCGGCATCTCCTCGGTGCCGATCTCAACGACGAGCTGACGAGACCGCGTACCAGGATTCCCGGGAAGATCAAGGTCGGCCACCGCGGCGGGTGGGCTCGCGACGACGCCGAGCGGATGGCCCAACTCCTCGCGCCGAGCGATCCACAGCCGTGCGACATCACCCGCGAGTCGCCGCATCCGGGCGAACTCCGCCGCTCGGTCGGCTGTTGACACCGCACCGCGCGAGTCGAGGATGTTGAACGCATGTGAACACTTCAATACGTACGCGTGCGCCGGCACGGGCAGCCCTTCGTCCACCATGCGGCGGGCCTCGCCCGCGTAGAAGTCCAGCAGCGCCCGGTTCATCGCCACGTCCGCCACGTCGAGGTAGTAGCGGGACATCTCGTACTCGGCCTGCCCGAACACCTCGCCATACGTGATACCCGGCGCGTACGCGATGTCCTTGAAGTGCCGGACTCCCTGTAGCGCCATGAGAATGCGCTCGATGCCGTAGGTGAGTTCCACCGAGGGCGGATCGAGATTGACGCCGCCCGCCTGCTGGAAGTACGTGAACTGAGTGATCTCGAGCCCGTCGAGCCAGACCTCCCACCCCAGACCCCACGCGCCCAGGGCGGGCGAGGCCCAATTGTCCTCGACGAAACGGATGTCATGCGCCGCGATGTCGATGCCCAGGGCGGCGAGGCTGCCCAGATAGAGCTCCTGCGGGTCACCCGGCTCTGGCTTGAGGATCACCTGAAACTGGGTATGCGTTTGAATCCGGTTTGGATTCTCCCCGTACCGCGAATCATCCGGGCGAACCGAGGGTTCGACGTACGCCACCCGCCACGGCTCCGGGCCCAGCACCCGCAGGAAGGTGGCGGGGTTCAGCGTGCCCGCGCCAACCTCGGTGTTCATCGGCTGAACCGTCAGGCAACCACGCTCGGCCCAGTACGACGCGAGCCGCCCGAGGACATCCTGCATCGTCAGCACGAGCACTCCCGCCGTCGTCCCTCCAAGTACCAGCGGAGTGTAATCGTCGGGCGATCTGGACCGTCCGTTGCGGCGCACCCGTTGGTAGCTGAACGATCCCGCCTTTCCGGCGAATTCGAGGTGCCGATCACGGACACCGTGGTGTCACACGACCCGGCCGTGAGCACCAAAGTGGACAGTTGCCATCGTCAAGATCCCCGTGATCATGATGTGAGCGTCGCGAAATCCCGTCGATCATGACCTCCAGGTCATGATCGACGGGATCTTGGGGTTAGAGGGCGAGGGCGGCGCGCAGGTAGGGCAGGTCGGCGGGGCCGTTCCATCGGTACGCGGACAGGCCCGCGACTCGAGCACCTCGGACGTGGCGGTCATCGTCATCAACGAAGAAGCACCGGGCCGGCGGTGTGCGTACGGCCATGCAGGCGGTGGTGAAGAACTCACGGGTGGGCTTGTGCATGCCGATGACCGACGAGTTGATGACGACGTCGAACTCACCGGCGAGACCCAGCTTGTCGAGGTCCGCATCCAGATGGGATGTCGCGTTGGTGGCCAGACCCACCGGCACACGGGATGACCGGACCTCGCGAACGAAGTCGAGCACCTCTGGAACGACTTCGCCACGGTATGCGTGCCACTCCTCCAATGCGGCCCAGGCGCGCTTCGGGCCACCCGCCGAGTCGGCAAGATCCGCGACGATGGACTCGAGCCACGCCGCGTGAGACTCCTCGCCGACTATTACCGGGCGGAGCCGGGACCAGGCCATCGCGCTGCGCAGGAGTGCGCCATCCGGCAACCCGAACCGGCGTTCAACCGAGGCTGCCACGCCCGGGTCAAAGACGCGCACAACGCCGTCGAGGTCGAGGAGAAGCGCCTCCGCCTGATCCCGCGCGCCTATCACCACAGGCACCTCCCGCGGCCACCACAGTGCCACCGCTCCAGGTGAACTCAGTCCTCATCCACGAGATCGGTCCGGCAACGCGTCGTACTCGTCCGGCCCAACCGTTACACGGTAGCGAGAAGCGAGTTGGCGCGTAGGTCATGCCGCGGTCTCGACGTCCCGCAGGCGCTGGCTGATCACCTGCGTCACGCCCGACCGCATGGTCACTCCGTAGAGTGCGTCGGCGATCTCCATGGTCCGCTTCTGGTGCGTGATAATAATCAGCTGACTCTTCTCGCGCAGCTGCTCCATCAGCGTCAGAAGGCGACCGAGGTTGACATCGTCGAGGGCGGCCTCGACCTCGTCCATGATGTAGAACGGACTGGGCCGGGCGCGGAAAATGGCAACAAGCAAGGCGACCGCGGTCATCGAACGTTCCCCGCCCGAGAGCAACGAGAGCCGTTTGATCTTCTTGCCCGGCGGTCGGGCCTCGACCTCGATGCCGGTCGTCAGCATGTCCTCCGGGTCGGTGAGCACCAGGCGCCCCTCGCCGCCGGGGAAGAGCACCCTGAAGACCTCTTCGAACTCGCGCGCCGTGTCCTCGTACGCCGAGGCGAAGACCTCAAGGATGCGTTCGTCGACGTCCTTGACGACCGTGAGCAAATCCCGGCGGGTGGCCTTGACATCCTCGAGCTGGTCGGAGAGGAACTTGTACCGCTCCTCCATCGCGGCGAACTCCTCTAACGCCAGCGGGTTCACCTTGCCCAGCAGCGTCAGCTCGCGTTCGGCCTTGGCGGCTCGCTTCTCCTGGTTCGTCCGGTCGTAGGGCACGGGTTCCGGCACCGGTCGGCCCTCTGCCTCCGCCGCGGCGACGTCCGGGGCGGTGGGGGGTACCGGCAGCTGAGGCCCGTACTCGCCGAGCAGCGTCTCGGCGTGGATGCCAAACTCTTCGGCCGCCTTCGCTTCGAGCTGTTCGATGCGCATGCGCTGCTCGGCGCGGGCAACTTCGTCGCGGTGCACCCTCGAGGTGAGTCGCTCAAGCTCGGCGGCGAGATGCCGGGCCGATCCGCGGACGTTGGACAGGTCGGACTCGCGCCCGGCCCGGGCCTGGACCACCGAGTCACGGTGATCCCCCGCCTGCGCCAGCGCCCGGGCCGCCTGCGCCACCGCGAACTCCGCACCTCCGACGACGGCCCTGGCGATCGTGGCGCCACGAGCGCGAGCGGCACGGCGGGCCGCGGCGCGTTCGCGCGCCTCCCGCTCGGCGGCGGCTTGACGTGCCAAAGCGTCGGCCCGTCCGGCGAGGGCACCAACACGCTCTTCGGCGGTTCGCACGGCGAGGCGCACATCGATCTCGCGCTGCCTCGCTGCCGGAACGGCAGAGGCCAGCTCATCACGTTCCACAGTGGATGGATTGTGGTCGATCGGTGTGGACTCAGCGTTGCGCAGCCGGTCCTCGAGATCCGTCAGGCCGGCCAAATCGCGATCGCGCGCCTGCTCCGCCTGGAAGCGGTTCTGCGCGATGCGGTCCGCCTCGGCCTTGGCCGACCGGGCGGCCGCGCCCAGCTCGGCCAGCCGCCGGCCGACGGTATTGCGGTGACCCTCGGCGTCCTTGCGCGCGACGGCGGCGTTCGCCATGTGTTGCTTCGCCGCAGACTGCTCCGCGCGTACCTGTTCGATCTGGCCACGAAGGTCAGCGACCCAGGCGTCGGCCTCGGCCCGCCTCTGCCGAGCCTCCTCGACGGCGGCCTGCACTTCGATGAAGCTCTGCGGTTTCGACGAGCCCCCTACCGCGGCGTACGCACCCAGGAGGTCCCCTTCCCGTGTGACCGTGCGCAGTTCGGGGGCGTATGATGCGATCGTGCGCGCCGTCGCGAGAGTCGGCGCGAAGACCACGTCCTGCAGCAACCGGACCACGGCCGGCCGAAGATGGTCCGGCGAGCCGACGACATCCAACGCCCACCGCGCACCTTCCGGCAGCGCCGGCTGGTCGCCCTTTGCCGGCATGTCCGAGCCGCCTATGAGCAGCGCCGCGCGACCCGAATCGTCGACCTTCAACAGCTCGATCGCCGCCTGCGCATCGTCCACACTGGAGACAGCAACGGCGTCGGCGAGAGCACCGAGCGCGGCGGCCAGCGCCGCCTCGTACCCAGGCTCGACGGTCAGCAGGGCCGCGACGCTGCCCAGCAGGCCCGGCACGCGGTCGGCGCTGGCGAGCAGGGCCCCCGCACCATCCTTGCGCCGCAAACCAAGGGCCAGCGCGTCCTCGCGGGCCTTCCACTGGGCCGCGTCCTTCTCGACCGCCCGCTCGGCGTCGCTGAGCTCCTTGAGGCGTCCGGCAATGGCCTCGGCCGTGGCGACCGCCACGGCATGACGCTCGTCCAGCTCTGCCGTGCCGCGGTCGGCCTCGGATGCGCCGGCGGCAGCCAACTCGTACTGGTCCTGCGCCTCGAATGCGCGGGTCTCGGCCTCGGCCAGAGACGCGTCCAATCGTGCGATCTCGTCAGCGGCCGCGGTGGAGCGCGTGCGCATCGCGTTCACCTGGCCGACGAGCCTGGCCAGCCCTTCTCGGCGGTCGGCGATCGCCTTGACCGCGGCGACGAGTGCCTTCTCCGCCTCGGCCAGCCGGCGCTCCATCTGCTGACGGCCCTCGACCGCCTCGTTGAGCCTGGTCTGATCCTCGGCGAGCGCGGTGCGCATGGTCCGCTCCTGCTCACGCAGCTTCTCCGCCTCGGCGGCTAGTTCATCCGGGTCGCGCCCGGGTCGCTCCTCGTCCGGCTCGGTGCTCAGGTTACGCAGGCGTTCAATGGCAAGCTGGTGGGTCGCGCGCAGCCGCTCCTGCAACGTCGAAAGCTGCAGGAACGTCTCCTGAGCCTGCGCCAGGACGGGCGCGTCCTCGGCGAGGGCGGCCTCCAGCTCGGACAGGCGCACCTGCACCTGCTCGTGGGCCTCCTCAACCTCCTCACGACGCTCACGCAAGGCGGTCTCATCGGCTACCTCACGGTGGACGGTCTCGCGGAGGGTCGCCAGATCGTCGGCGAGAAGACGGATCTTCGCGTCGCGCAGGTCGGCCTGGATGCCTGCCGCCCGGCGGGCCACTTCGGCTTGCTTGCCGAGCGGCTTGAGCTGACGACGCAGTTCCGCGGTGAGGTCGGTGAGCCGGTTGAGGTTGATCTGCATCGACTCCAGCTTTCGCAGCGCCTTCTCCTTGCGCTTGCGGTGCTTGAGGACGCCGGCCGCCTCCTCGATGAAGGCCCGGCGGTCCTCGGGCTTGGCGTGCAGAATCGTGTCGAGTTGGCCCTGGCCGACGATGACGTGCATTTCCCGACCGATGCCGGAATCGGAGAGCAGCTCCTGGATGTCGAGCAGCCGGCAGCCGTCGCCGTTGATCTCGTACTCGCTCTCACCCGAACGGAACATGCGTCGGGTGATTGAGACCTCCGTGTACTCGATTGGCAGCGCGCCGTCGCTGTTGTCAATGGTGAGGGTGACCTCGGCTCGTCCCAGCGGGGCTCGGCCGGCGGTGCCCGCGAAGATCACATCTTCCATCTTGCCGCCACGAAGCGTCTTCGCTCCCTGCTCGCCCAGCACCCAGGCGATGGCGTCCACAACGTTGGACTTGCCGGAGCCGTTCGGGCCCACGACGCACGTGATGCCCGGCTCCAGCCTCAACGTCGTCGCGGACGCGAAGGACTTGAAACCCTTCACTGTCAAGCTCTTGAGATGCACGGGTCTCCGGGGTGTCGATCGGGCCGCCGCGGCGGCTATGGAGGGGTTCGGCGAAGCTCGCGAGCGGAACAGGGTTTGCTGCTGCTCTGGGCAGGCTACCTCGCACCGCGGTTCGGACCCGGCAACGACGCGATGCCGGACTCACTTCGAAGCCAGCGCGACATCTGCGTGGCTATTTGGGTACGTCGCCACACAGAGTCGCGGCAAAGAGATGCGCGCCGACAGGTGTCGGCGCGCGGTGTGTTCGGCGTGTCGGGTTGTGGGTCTGGCGTCGGCCTACGGCCGACCTGAAGTGACCTCGATTAGTCCTTGGCGTGCTTGGGTATAGCGGACTACGCGAGCGCCGGCTCCGCGATGCGGAGCAGGTCATTGGCGTCCGCGGTGTCTGCGACCAGACGGTCGTTCTCCGCGCGGAGCCGCATCACTTCGATTTCCAGGTCCCGGACCCGGGTACGCAACCGGGTGACCTCGTCGAGCATGCGCTGGTCGGGCGCACTACCCACGTGGCCGTAGAGGGCCTTCGCCATATCATCTCCTTGTCAGCGTCGCCGGGTTCGGCCGGTCGACGCGCGCCCTAACTATCGCTGCCTCTGCATGCGGACATGGCAGGGCGCGACTGGCGACATCCCTATGTTCCGCCGACGGCCGCCGAACGTCAAGCAACATGGCTCCCACGGTGGGCTCGGCGCCCACTCTGAGCCACTCGTTGTGCAATTTGTCCAGGCAGTTGTGTATTTTGTCCCGACATAGATGGCACCTTCTCTCGACCTGCTGGACGGGACACCACGTGATCACGTGGCCTTTCCCGCGTGCCCACCCGGACAAAGTCACGCGATCAAGCAAGATCGCTTTTGAACACCGCCGGTGACGACCAACATCGATATGGGAGGTTCGCGACACGGGGGCCCAATCGGCTCAAAACATCTGAGCGGAACTGTCGGGGCGGCCGTGGGGAATTGCCTACCGGCGTTTGAGGTCGCACAGAACTCATGTCGACAATGAGTCGCGAACCCGACACGCGAAACACTTGGGACTGTCAATCGTTGCCCACTACGTGACCCCGCCGATCCCACCGCCCAAGACCCCGTCCCCCAGAACCCTGCTGCCCCTCCGCGCCGGTCCCCGCGACGACCCGGAGGGCTGGGAGGATGCCGAAAGACTCGGGGCCGGCGGGGTCGCAGTAATCGACCTACCGCGGCCCGCGGCGAACCCGTCCGCCAGAGCACCGTCCGCGAGAGCACCCTCTGCCCGGGCACCGTCGGCCAGAGCAACGTCGGCGAGCACACCATCAGCGAGCGCACCATCAGCGAGCGCACCATCAGCCCGGACATCATCGGTCGCGCGGCCGTCGGGCAACGCATCGTGGGCCGCACTCACCCGCGGCCTCGAACGGCTCGCGTCGGCCGGCGTGCACCCGCTCGGCCACGTCAGTCTCGGCTATGCGACCCGGCCGCTCGGTGATGTGCTCGCCGAGATCACCCACTGGGCCGCGCTGCCGGTGCGCGGAATCTTCCTAGACCACGCACCGGCGGGCCCCTATCAGGTGGGACCCGTCGTGCATGCCGTGCGCGCGGCCAGGCGGTCAGGTCTCGCCACGGTGGTGCTCAACCCGGGCATTCCGGTGGACCCGAGCTACCGGCGGTTGGAGGCGACCATCTGCACGTTCGAGGGCAGCTGGTCCGAGTACCTCGCCTGGTCAGGCGAGGGGGCCGTGGCCGGCGACGGCCATCTGGTCTTCGATGTGCCCAGGCACGAGTGGGAGGCGGCCCGGGCGCTGATCGCGGCTCGGCATGCGGGGCTGTTCCTCATCACCGACCGGCATTCGGCGTACTCCGCCGCCGACTTCGTCGCGACGACGCAGACGACCGCGGCGGCCAGGTAAGCCCAGCGACGTGAGCCGTACGCCCGGTTGGGTCAGCGTCCTGGCCGCCACGGTGTCCGTCCTGACCATCCTCAGTGGAGTCTTCGGGCCTTCGCGGCCTTTCCCCCAGTCGCCCGACGACGTGTACCTCCTTGACCCGTTCACAGCGTCGGCAGCTGACGTAACGGACCTGCATTCTCTGGGGCGGGCGGCGTTCTGCCACCTTCGCGCGGGCCTGTGGGAGCCGGCCCGGCCAGACGCGGACCGCTTCGACACCAACGTGATCGGATCAGCGACCGACGATCGCGACACACACCCTGGCGCAAAGCCCCGGTGGCTGGATGTGCGGCGATGGGATGAGCTGGGGGGCGTCCTCGCCGATCGGCTCACACTCTGCGTCGCCAAAGGCTTCGACGGGGTCATGCTGAGCGCCGTTGACGGCTATGTCCATCCGACCGGCTTCCCGTTGAGCCTCGCTGACCAGGCGGCATTCACCCGTTCACTGGTGACGCTGGCGCACTCGCGGGCGCTCCTCGTGGCCATCGTCGCCAGCCCCGATACGCCAGCGGCCCTCTTCGTCGGCGCCGATCTCACCGTGCCACATCAGCCCGAGACGGCACCGCGCGGCGACGCGGGCGCGGCTGGCAGCGGGGGCATGAGTACGACGACCGGTTCATGAAGCGCTCCCGCCGGATCGCCGCGCCACAGCGCCGACACGGCTCGCCCTCGCGCCCGTAGACGGCCAGCGAGCGGTCGAAGTAACCGCCCTCCCCGTTGACATTGACGTAGAGCGTGTCGAAGGTCGTGCCGCCCTCCTGGAGCGCCTCTCTCATCACATCCGTCACGTGGCCCAGCAGATTGCGGGCGAGTGGGCGGGACAGACCGGCACATAGACGCTCGCCATGTAGCCGGGCTCGCCACAGCGCCTCGTCGGCATAGATGTTGCCCACGCCGGACACGAGGGTCTGATCAAGGATGGCCCGCTTGATGCCCGTACGACGGACCCTCAGCGCGGCGACGAAACCGTCCGGGTCGAAGGCGGGGTCGAACGGGTCGCGCGCGATGTGGGCTATCTCGGCCGGCGAATCGGCGCCCCCCGGAGATAGGGCAAGCCCTCCGAATGTGCGCTGGTCGACGAAGTGCAGCTGCGGCCCGCCGTCGGCGAAGGTGAATCGCACGCGCAGGTGTGGGGCCGGTGGGGTCGACGCTGTCACCAGCCGGAGTTGGCCCGACATGCCCAAGTGCCCGAAGATCGCATCCCCCGAATCCAGGGCGAACCACAGGTACTTGCCGCGGCGGTGGACATCGGTGACGGTGCGCCCGACGAGTACGGCCGCGAAGTCCGCACCGCCGGCGGCGTGTCGCCGCACGGCGCGTGGGTGTAGCACCTCGACCGCCGCGATCGTACGTCCGTTGATCCAGCGGGCCAGGCCCTGCCGAACCGTCTCGACCTCGGGCAGCTCGGGCACGGCTCAGGCGCTCCGCGCAGCCTGGTCAAGTCCCGGCTCGACAGCACCGATTGCGGGAGGGTCCGGCGTCTCAGGCGGCTGCTCAGTGAGCGCGGCGAAGGCCGCCTTCGCCGCCTTCTGCTCGGCCTCCTTCTTGGTCCGGCCCTGCGCCCCGCCGTGGCGCCGCCCGCCGACGACGGCCCACGCGGTAAAGGTCTTCGCGTGGTCGGGACCGGTCTGGTCGATCTGGTAGTCCGGCACGCCCAGGCCACGGGTGGCGGTCAGTTCCTGGAGGCTGGTCTTCCAGTCGAGGCCGGCGCCGAGCCGGGCCGCCCGGGTCATCACAGGGTCGAACAGACGGTGAATCACCTCGTCGGCGACGGCGAGGCCGTACTGCAGATACACGGCGCCGAGGATGGCCTCGAGCGTGTCGGCGAGGATGCTCTCCTTATCCCGCCCGCCGGTGGTCTCCTCGCCCTTGCCGAGCATGAGGTACGGACCAAGGCCGAGCGGGCCGAGGCGGCGGGCGACATCGGCCAGCGCCCGGGAATTCACCACACTCGCCCGCAGCTTGGCCAGACGCCCCTCCGGCAGGTCGGGGTGATCGCGGTACAGGGCCGCGGTCACGACGAGCCCGAGTACGGAGTCGCCGAGGAACTCGAGCCGCTCGTTGGTTGGCAACCCGCCGTTCTCGTAGGCGAACGACCGGTGGGTCAAGGCCTGGTACAGCCGCTCGGGGTCCACCGCGACACCGAGGGCCTCCTCCAGGGGTGACTTCGGCGGAGGCGGCAGGGGCGGCGGCTCTGCGGACTGGTGTACGCGGACGTGGCTGGCGAGGCGGGTGAACCACTGTCCACAGGTGGGGCACTGCAGCTTGTTCGCTGGCGTCGGCGCCCGCGGCACTCGGGTCGGCGGCACTCGGGTCGGCGGCACTCGGGTCGGCGGCACTGGGGTCGGCGGCACTGGGGTCGGCGCCAGGCTCATCGACGGCTGTTCGAGCGCGGAGACCTTCTTCCTGCGGCGCTTGTTGCTCATGGGGACACCTCCGCCGGCCGCACCGGTTCGACCTGTGTCGCACCAAAGCCGGCCGCGGCGGCGAGCCGGGCGACGACGTCGGCGCGGACCAGGCGAGCCGCTAGGGCCAGGCCGGACGCGACATCCTCGGCGCTCGCCGCCCCGTGGCAGACGACGATGGTCCGGGCCACGCCCAGCAGGGCGGCCGCTCGAGGCACCGAGGTGGGCGGGAACGAGCCAGGAGCCGCGGCCAGTGCGGCCTCGACACCCTTGAGCAGTACATTTCCGGTGAATCCGTCGGTCACGATGACGTCGGCGCGTGCGCCGGTCACGACATCGTCACCCTCGACGGTTCCGATGTAGCTCCCGCCGGGCAGCGTGTGTACTCGCAGCGCCGCATCGGCGGCGCGGCGGAGCCGGTCGCCCTTGCCCGGCTCGGAACCGACCGACAGCAACCCCACCCTCGGTCGTTCAACACCGGCGGCGAGGCGGGCGTAGGCGACGCCCAGGGCCGCGTGCTGAACGAGATCGATCGGGTTGACCTGCATGCCGGCGCCCACGTCGAGCAGGACCAGCGGCCCGGCCACGCCGGGCAGGACGGCCGCGAGCGCCGGCCTACGGACACCGTTCATCCGGCCGAGGCCCATGACGGCCGCGGCGACCGACGCACCGCTTGCGCCGGCGGACACGACCGCGTCGACGCGGTCCGAGGCGAGTGCGAGCACCGACGCGCCGATCGAGGTATGCGGATCGGCGCCGTGCGCTACCGGATCGCTCATGCTCACCCCGCGCTCGACGGCGAGAACGGCGACACGCGCACAGGCCGCCGCGTCAAGCGCGGCGGTCACCTGGTCGGCGGCCGCACGCGGGCCGACGAGCAGGAGGTGGAGGTCGGGATCAGCGCCGCAGGCCTGCAGAGCGCCGTCAGCCACGACGGCGGGGGCATCGTCCCCGCCGAGGAGGTCAACGGCGATCCGCGTGACGCGGCCTTGCCGACCCGAGGCAGAGTGAGTCAATTCCGCTCGGGTTAGACCTCGACGACCTGGCGACCGTTGTATGTGCCGCAGACTGTGCAGACCGCATGGGGCAGCTTCGGCGACCGGCACTGCGGGCAGGCCACGGTCGCGACCGGCATCGCCTTCCACTGCGCCCGGCGCGACCGGGTGTTGCTGCGCGACATCTTGCGCTTGGGTACCGCCACGGTGGCTTACTCCTCGGTCAGTGGCTCATTCGTTGCTGTTGCTCGTTCGGTGAGGTGCTCGAGCGCCGCCCAGCGCGGGTCGACCTGGCGGTGACTGTGGTCAGCCGGCAGCTCGTCCCAGTGTGATCCACACTCGGGGCACAACCCTGGGCAATCCTCGCGACACAACGGGTTGGTTGGCAGCGCGAGCACCACCGCATCCCGCAGTTCCGGCTCCAGGTCGATCAGATCGCCCTGCATCCGGCCAACCTCGTCCTCGTCGGCCGTCTCGTCCGTGGTGCTGTGCGCGTAGGCGTACAGCTCCACGAAGCTCGCGTCCAACGTGTCGTCGATCTCGCGTAGGCAGCGACCGCACTCACCCGTCAGCGTCGCCGTTGCCCGGGCGGAGACAAGTACTCCCTCCGACACAGACTCCATGCGCAGCGTCAGGACCAGGTCGGCGCCCTCCGGCACGCGGATCAACTCCAGGCCGAGATCCGACGGGGCGGGGATCACCCGCTCGACCACACGCATCGCCCCCGGGCTGCGCGGTAGATCTCTCGTGTCGAGGACCATCGGCGACCGGGGGTCGAGGTGTATCGGCTGGTAATCGCGCATCATCAGACTCCGGCCTAGAGAGGCCGTCGAAGAAGATTACCCCATGCCTCGCCGATCATGACCTGGAGGTCTTGATCGACGGGGCGGCGACGGTCAGAACGGCAGGTGGTGGTCGCGGTCGTGGTCGCGGTCGTCACCCTGGAAGGCGCCGATCTCGCGCAGGGCATGCATCTTGTCACGGCCGCGCTCGATCGAGGCCAGGGATCGGGTGAGGAACTGCTCAAAGTTCGCCAGCGTCGTGTCGACGTACTCATCGACCTCGTCCCGCAGCCGCTGCGCCTCCGCCCGGGCCTCGTTGACCATCCGAGTGCTCTCCCGGTCGGCGGACACGACGACCTCGTTGCGAGAGACGAGACGGTGGTGCTCCGCCTCCGCCTCCGCGATCATCCGATCCGCCTCACGCTGGCCGGCGTCCAGGATCTTGTCACGCTCGTCGAGGAGAGCCCCCGCCCGGCGCAGCTCACCAGGTATTTCGCTGCGAAGCTGCTCCAGCAGCCCGACCATCTCGCCGCGGTCGAGCATGCAGTTACGCGACATCGGTACGTTTCGCGCCGTCTCTACGAGTGAGATGATCTCGTCGATGCGGTCCTTCGGATCCACCGAGGGTCTCTCCTTGTCCTAACCCTGCGACCTGTCTCGCAACTGCTTCCATCATGCGGCCTCATCCATGATGGGCTCCAGCCGCCACCGCGGTGGACGCGGTACCGAACGCCGCGAACGGCGGCCCACGGCGTGGCGGAGCCCGATCACACGGTGGATCACCGGCCGTCCTGGCGAAATCGGTCGCTCAGTCGGCGCGCCACGACCTCCGGTACATGCGGGGTGATGTCGCCGCCCCATTTCGCGACGTCCTTGACCAGGCTCGACGAGAGATATGAGTGCTGCGGGTTGGTGGGCATGAAGAGCGTTTCGACCCCAGCCAGCCCGACGTTCATCTGCGCCATCTGCAGTTCGTAGTCGAAGTCGCTCACCGCCCGCAGGCCCTTGACCACGACGCTGGCGTGCTGGGCCTGGCAGAAGTCGACCAGCAGCCCCTGGAACGCCTCGATCCGCACGTTCTCGAAGGGCTTGGCGACCTCGCGGAGCATGTCCAGACGCTCTTCGATGGAGAAGAGCCCGCGCTTGGACTCGTTTACGAGGACTGCGACGATCACCTCGTCGAAGAGTCGGCTGGACCGCCCGATGATGTCCAGGTGACCGTTGGTCACCGGATCGAACGAACCGGGGCAGACCGCACGCCTCATTCCACGCCTCCCTGGTCGCGCGCCCTTACGACCGGCGACCGTACCACCGACCTTCCGTACCACAACGTCGTCTCCCCGTAACGACGGCCACGTTCTGGCGTGACGCCTCCGGGCCAGATCGGCTCCGGTGATCGGGTCGACCGCTCGATCACCACGACGGCATCCGGTGCGAGCCACTCCTCGTCCACCAGGGCCGAGAGCACCGCCGCGATCTCGCCATCTGCCACCTCGTACGGCGGATCGGCGAACACGACGTGGTAAGGCTGTTCCGGCCCGTGGGCCAACGCCGTGGCGACCCGGGCCGTGGAGAGCCGGCAGATCTGGTCCAGGGCGAGGGCGCTGATGTTGTCCCGGGCGATCCGCGCCGCCCTCGGGTCAGACTCCACCAGGAGGACCGCCAACGCCCCCCGGGACGCCGCCTCGAGACCCACCGCGCCCGATCCCGCGTAGAGATCCGCGAAGCGGCAGTCCTCCAGCTCCATCAGCGACTCCAGGGTGGAGAACAAGGCCTCCCGGACCCGATCGGAGGTGGGGCGGGTGACGCGACCACCCGGGGTGGCGATACGCCGGCCGCCCCGGCTGCCCGAGATGATCCGCGTCATTTTCAGCCCTTCTCGAGGAACTCGGCCCGTTCCTCGTCGACCAGCGCGGCGACCGCCGCCGCCAGGGCCGGATGCGCGACCAGCTCCGGATCCCGGTCCAGCAGATCGATCGCCTCCTGCCTCGCCTCGGCGATCACGTCTTCGTCCCGCAGCAACGAGAGCAGACGGAGGTGGGAGCGACTGCCCGACTGCGCCTCGCCCAACACGTCGCCCTCACGGCGCTGTTCCAGGTCGAGCTTCGCCAACTGGAATCCATCCTGTGTGGACGCCACCGCCTCGAGCCGTTCCCGGGCCGAGGCCGCGGCGTTCGCCTCGGTCACGAAGAGGCAGATCCCGGGGGCGGATCCACGGCCCACCCGCCCACGCAGCTGGTGCAGCTGTGACACGCCGAACCGGTCCGCGTCCAGCACGATCATCGCGGTTGTGTTGGGGACGTCGACACCGACTTCGATCACTGTGGTCGCCACGATCACGTCCAGCCTTCCGACCGCGAAGTCGCGCATCACCGAGTCCTTCTCGTCGCCGGGCAACCTGCCGTGCAGCACGCCGACCCGCAGCCCGGCCAGCTCACCCGCCATGAGCAGCGGCGCTACGTCGAGCACCGCGATCGGCGGCCGGCGCGTTGACCCAGCCTCACCGGCCGAGGATGTGTCCTCTGCCGCTGCGTCCTCCGGCGCCGCGTCCCCGCCGATGCGCGGGCATACCACGTAACCCTGGTGCCCCTTCTCGACCTCCTCACGCAGCCGTTTCCAGGCCCTGGCGAGGTGCGCCGGCTTCTCCGCCGCCGGCACCACATGGCTGGCGATCGGTGACCTGCCGAGCGGTAGCTCCGACAGGGTCGAGGTCTCCAGGTCGCCGAAGACCGTCATCGCCACCGTCCGCGGGATCGGCGTCGCAGTCATGACCAGTACGTGCGGCGGCTGCTCCGCCTTCGCCCTGAGGGCGTCGCGCTGCTCGACCCCGAACCGGTGCTGCTCGTCGACCACCACGAGACCCAGGTCGGCGAAGTCCACCCCTTCGTAGAGCAGCGCATGCGTCCCCACCACGATGCCCGCCTCGCCCGACGCCACTGAGGCAAGTGCCCGCCGCCGGGCCGGTGCTCCCTGCGAGCCCGTCACCAGGGCCACCTGGGTCGCCCTCTCCGCACCCTCCAGCTCGCCCGCGCGACCCATCGGGCCAAGCAGCTCGCGAATGCTGCGGTAATGCTGCGCTGCCAGCACCTCCGTCGGCGCCAGGATCGCGGTCTGGCCGCCCGCGTCGACCACCTGCAGCATCCCGCGCAGCGCGCACAACGTCTTGCCCGAGCCCACCTCCCCTTGCAGGAGCCGATGCATCGGATGGGGTGTCTCAAGGTCCGCCGCTATCTCCTGGCCGACCGCAACCTGACCCCGGGTCAGCGTGAACGGCAACGCCGCGTCGAAGTCCGCGAGGATGCCCTGGCCACGCCGGACGCGCGGCACCGCCGGCCAGGCCGCCGACCGCATCTTGCGCTGGACGAGCGAGACCTGAACCGCAAACGCCTCATCCCACTTCAGGCGCTTCCTCGACGCGCCCACCATCTCCCACGACGAGGGTCGATGGATCTCACGAAGAGCGGTCGGAAGATCGATCAACCCGCGGGCAACCCGAAGCGACGCCGTCATCGGATCGGGTGGATCTTCGAGTGTCTCCAAGACCGTACGAAGGCAGGCGGCGATCTTCCACGAGCGCAGATCCTTGGTCGCCGGATACACCGGGATCAGCGCACCGGCGAACT
Source organism: Micromonosporaceae bacterium (assembly GCA_020027875.1). GTDB lineage: Bacteria > Actinomycetota > Actinomycetes > Mycobacteriales > Micromonosporaceae > JAXIPB01. Next base: position 49,753 of record JAHRHA010000003.1, read on the forward strand.
CCTCGACAGTGGTGGCGCCGCGGCCATCCAGCATGACGTACTCGGGATGGGTCAGCTGACGGCGCTTCTTGAACTCGGTGACCGTCCCAGCGAACAGCCCGACCGCACCCCGGGCCAACTCCCGCCCCCGCCAGTCGACCTTCTTGAGATACTTGCCGAAGAAGGTGAGTTTCAACTCCCCACCGGAGCCGTCGCCGACGACGGCCTCGAACAGCGCCCCGCCGCCCTTCTGGAACTCCCGTGCGTGGGCACTCTTGACCTGGGCAACGATCGTGACCTCCTCGCCCGGAACAAGGCTGGCGATGTCGGTGAGCTCGCCCCGCTTCGCGTAGCGGCGCGGGAAGTGATAGACGAGGTCCCGAACCGTACGCATGCCGAACGCCTCGTTGAGCGCCTTGCCCGCGGTGTTGCCGACACCAGCCGCCTTCGCCAATGGTGTGTCCAGTGTGGTCACTCGACACCTACCAGAAGCGGATAGTGCGGCTGGCCCCCCTGGTAGGCCTGGACCTCGACGAACGGCCACTGTTCTGCGATGTGGTGGGTCAGGAGCTCGCTAAGGTCCGGCGGCGCGTCGGCACCGATGATGAGCGTGACCATCTCCCCACCGCCGGCGAGCATCCGGTCGAGCAGGATGACGCATGTCTTTCGCATCTCCTTGCCGATCACGTTCACCTCGCCCTCGACGAGGGCGAGTACGTCCCCGGCCTCGCATCGGCCAGCAACCGTCAACGCGTCGCGGGTGGCGATGGTGACTTCCGCATATCGGCAGGCCCCGGCGGCCTCGGCCATGGCGATCACTTCGTCGTGGAACCTGCGCGTAGGGTCCCGCACCGCGATGGCCGCCAGCGCCTGCACCGGCGAGCGGGTCGGCACCACTCCGACCCGGATCCCCGCCGCGCGGGCCTCCTCGGCCGCGGCGGCCGCGACCGCGTGCACATTGGAGTCGTTCGGCAGCAGCACGACGCGACCCGCTCGGGTCGCGCGAATCGCGTCCAACACCTCAGCGGTGGACGGGTTGTTCGTGGGGCCACCGTCCACGACGATCGCCCCCTCCGACGCGAAGAGATCCCTTAGCCCAGGTCCGCCCGCGACCGCCACCACGCCTCGCGCCTCTTGGTCGACGGCGATGCCCGCCTGCGCGGCGATCTGGTCGGCGAATCTCGTCACGGAGATCCGGTGCGGACGTCCCGCGCCGAGACCCGCCTCGATGGCCGCGCCGACGTCGTTGACGTGCACGTGGACGTTCCATGTGGGGATGGCCTCCCCGGCCCCCGTGCCGACCACCACCAGCGAGTCGCCAAGATCACGAAGGACCAGCTTCATCGACTCCACCGCGTCCTCGTTGGCGTCGAGAAGGTACTGCACCTCATACCCGTACTCAGCCGATCCGGTCTCCCGTGCCACCGTGAGCAGCCTCGGGTCACGAGCGACCTTTGCCAGCGGCGCCGTTGCCGGGGCCTGACCGGTGACGACCTCGACGAGCGCGTCGAGCAGGACGACGAGTCCGCGCCCGCCCGCGTCCACGACGCCCGCTCTCGCGAGGACGGGCAGCTGCTCTGGGGTACGGGCCAGCGCCGCGGCCGCTCCTTTCGCCGCGGCCCGGACCACCGTGGCGAGATCGTCGGTGTCCGCGGCCATGGCCGACGCCGCGGCGGCGGTCGCCACGGTGAGTACGGTCCCCTCGACGGGTTCCGCGACCGCGGCATACCCGGCCTTGGCCGCGGCGGTGAGCGCGTCGGCCACGGCGCGGCCCCGTGCGGCCGGTACGGCGGCCATCGCGTCCGCTGTGCCGCGCAGGATCTGGGAGACGATCACCCCGGAACTGCCGCGCGCGCCCAACAGCGCGCCGCGGGCCATGCACCGCAGCACCCGCCCGAGCCGCGCGATCTCACCCTCCATGGCCGGATGCGACTCCCTGGCCGTCTCTGATTCGAGCAGATCGGGCTCGGCGACCAACGCGTCCCAGGCGGAGGTGACGGTGAGCACGAGGTTGGTGCCGGTGTCGCCGTCCGGCACGGGATAGACGTTGAGCTGATCGATCTCGACCTGGTGGCGACGCAGCGCGTCCAGACCGGCCGCGCACCAGCGGCGTACGGCGGCGGCGTCGAGGCTGTCCAGCACGGTCCTCACGTTAGTGCCGAGGGCCGACAGATGCAGACGCCGACGGCCGACTGATCCTTGCGAGGGGCCCGGATTGGCCCGGCCGATGCCCGATCGGCTACCCTTAGCGGGTTGCCCGGACAAAGATCGGGCGCCTTCTTCGCGATCATCTCAGGAGATACCCGTGGCAAGCGTGTGCGACGTCTGTGGCAAGGGGCCGGGCTTCGGCCACAACGTGCCATGGTCGAAGAAGAAGACCAACCGCCGCTGGGACCCGAACATCCAGTCCGTGCGTGTCTCCGCCGGTGGCGGCAACACCAAGCGCCTGCAGGTCTGCACCTCGTGCATCAAGGCCGGCAAGGTCGCCCGCGCGTCCCGCGCTTGATCTCCCCTGTGCGTGCCTGCGGTCAGAGGTCGCGACCGAACGATACGCAGTCAGGTTCCTCCTTGTAGTAGCCGTAGTTCGTGATCCGGTCGTACCCGCTCTTCTCATAGAACCTGATCGCCTCGGGCAGAAGGCCGCCGGTCTCGAGCACCACGCGGCGCATCCCGTGCTCACGGGCCGATTCCTCCAGCCCGGCTAGCACCGCAGACGCCACGCCGGTGCCACGAACCGCCGGTACTGCGTACAGGCGCTTGATCTCGGCCACATCCTCGTCGACATGCTCGTCGACGCCGGCAGCATCCGGTCGGACAAAATGCGACAGCGTCCGCCAGCCACCGCAGGCGACGGGCTCGCCGCCCAGCCAGGCCACCAGGAAGCACCCCTCCGGCGGGTCGAATTCGACCGCCTCCACCGGGTTCTCGTCGCCCGCGCCGTATCGCTCTGCCAGGTCGGCCTGGGCGGCCGCGACCAGCGTACGGGCGGCGGGCGTGCCAAACCGGACCTGCCGGATCTCGAGATCACTCACGTCGTAAGAGCGTACGGCGCGCCCGTTACCGCGCCAGCCCCCGGAACGTGGACGCCACCCGCGCTCGGGGCCCTTAGCGCGTGGGTGAGCGTCCAAGGCCCTTGTCTTAGCTGGTCTGGTCCACCTCGTCGACCACGGTTTGCGTCCAGAGGCTCTGGTACGTCACGTTCTGGTCGTCGCCGGGCACCGGCGGCTGGGTAATGCCGCTATCCGGCGCCAGAAGCGAGCGCACGCCGACTGCGTGCCCCGTAGCCGGGTCGAAGAGGATCTCCGTTGTGTCGTTGCCCTCGGCGTGCCGGATCGCCACCAGAGCTCGACCGTCGATCGTGACTGGCTTCGCGGTGAGCCCGGTCAGCTTGGCCATCGCTCCGTAGAGTGCGACCCTCAGGTCGGTGGGGAGCACGGCGTCCGCATTCCACAGCAGATGCCGCAGCCCGTCGACGACCTGGTGGTCATCCGACCACGGGCTGCTGGGATCGGCGGTGGCTCGCAGCGCCGCCAGCAGTTGATCGGGGTCGGTGGGCAGCTGCTCGAGCCACCGGGGCGTCGGGAACTGGAGGCTGGGGCCGTTCTCGGCCAGGAACTTCCGCAAACCCTCGACCTCGCCCGGGTGGTTGCTTTTCGGCCCCGACGCGGTGTAGTCCTCGCCGTTCACCACAATCTTGAGCGCGATCATGCCCTGCGGGTCCACCCACATCTGGTGGACTTCCGGGCGCACGATTCCGGCCCCTCTGTCTCCGTTGGCGGTGATGTCGAAACCCGCGGCCCATCCCTCGCTCCGCACGTAGATCAGCTGACCGGAAGCGAGCGGCTGCGGCTGCGTTGACGCGGCCACCTGAGCGAGTTGATGGAGCGCCGCGACCGCCTCGGCCGAGGCCGTGCCCTGGTTGAGCCGGTGCTCCTTCGTGTACTGCGGTGCCGGGGTCGTGGCCGACTCGGCCCCGACCGGCTGCGGGGCTGCGGTACCGGCTCCGCCATGGCGCAACAGGAATGCGGCTGTGGCGACCACCGCGATTACCAGGGCGGCCGCGCCGATCGGTACGGCGAACCGCACACGCCAATCACGCCGGCGCGCCGGTTCGCTATCTGCCCATCGCGCCGTAACCGCATACCAGGACGTCTCCGGCCCGGTGGTACGAGGGGCGACAATCCGTCGTACCGCGTCAATATCTAGATCATTCATCGGACCCCTCCGGTTGGGTGGATGCGGCGTGGGTGGACGCAGCGTGGGTGGACGCCGCGAGCGCGGCGCGGACCTTGGTACGGGCACGGTGCAGCGCCGACTGCACCGAGCCGAGTGGGATGTCGAGGGCGGCCGCGATCTCGGCGTACTCGAGTTCGGCGACGGCGAAGAGGAGTAGGACGTCGCGCTGGCGGGCGGGCAGCCGGGCGAGCGCCGCGGCGACCCGGCGGGACTGGATGGACGCATCCGCCCGAGCGACCGCGCAGTCGGCCATGCCGTCCTCAGCGAGCGGGTCGACACCGGTACGGGCGATGGCGCGCAGCGCCCGCACCTCGTCCCGGCGGCGCCGGTGCAGCACGTTGGTGGCGATGCCGTACAGCCACGCGAGCGCGGTACCCTGCTCCGGCGTGAACCGGTCCCGCCGCTCGTGGGCGAGCAGGAACGTGTCGGCCACCACATCCTCGGCAGCCGAGTAGCCGATCCGGCTGGCGCAGTAACGGTGCAGCTGGTGCCCGTACCGCGTGAACAGCCCGGCGACATCGCCCGGATCCACATCGGCCAACGTTGACGGCTTTGCCTCCCCCGAGCGGAACATGCTCACCTGTCTAGTTGTCCGATGTCCTGATTCATGTTCCCAGCGGAGCCCTTACCTGAAGTTCGTGCCGCGTTGTTCGCCTCCAGCGAAGTGCGTGCTGCGTTGTTCGCCTCCGGGGAAGTGCGTGCTGCGTTGTTCGCCTCCGGCGAAGTGCGTGCTGCGTTGTTCGCCTCCGGCGAAGTGCGTGCTGCGTTGTTCGCCTCCGGCGAAGTGCGTGCTGCGTTGTTCGCCTCCGGCGAAGTGATCCCAACCCGGCGCCCCGTCGGTATAGATGCGCCCATCCACCGTGACACCGGCTCCGTCGAGCACACGCCCGATGACGATCCAGCCCTCGGGCAGCGCAGTCCCGGTCGGGAACGTGGCCACAATTGGGTGGTCATCGCCGCCGGTGAGGACCCATGTGTACGGGTCGACACCCAGCGCCGCGGCCGCGTCGCGCATGGGCTGCGTGACCTCGAAGGCATCCCGGCGCACGTCGATGCCCACATTGCTGGCGACCGCGATGTGGCCGACGTCGGCGAGCAGGCCATCCGAGACATCGATCATCGCGGTGGCCCCGAGAGCGGCGCCGGCGGGCCCGGCCCAGTACGGGACGGCCGGTCGCCGGTACGCCTCGACCAACGCCTTGGGCGAGCGGAATCCGCGTGAAAGCACCGTATAGCCCGCGGCCGCCTGGCCGATCCGGCCCGCCATCGCCAGCACGTCGCCAGGGCGGGCGCCCGACCGCAGTACCGGGGCGCGACCGCTGAGGTCGCCGAGCGCGGTCACCGCAATGGTGATCACCGGGCTCGCCGCCATGTCCCCTCCGACCACGGCCGCCCCGACCGACTCCGTCTCCGCGGCGAGGCCGTCGGCCAGCTGCTCGACCCACAGCGGGTCCAGGTCGGGCGGGATACACAGGGCCACGAGCAGCGCCGTGGGCGAGCCGCCCATGGCGGCCACGTCGGCCAGGTTGGCCGCCGCCGCGCGGTGGCCGATCTCCGTTGCGGACGCCCAGTCGGAACGGAAATGCCGACCCTCGACGAGCACATCAGTGGTGGCGATCACTCGGCCGTCCGGAACGGCGACCAGCGCCGCGTCGTCGCCGGGCCCGAGCAGTGTGGTCGCGGCGGTTCCCATGCGCGCCGTCACCCTCTGGATCAGTCCGAACTCGCCGGTGGAAGCAAGAGTCATGGTGTCCCCCCTCAGCGAACAGCATCCCCATTCGCTAGTCTCACACCCACACGGGCACGGCGAGGGGACGGCTCGCTGTTCTGCTCGCGCATCGCGGACATTGCTGCCGGCTCCGCCGCAAGCTCGACGGCCGCGCTATCGGTTCCGTTCGCAAGCTTCACGGAAGGAAATACGTGTCGTGGTCCAGGCATACATCCTGATCCAGACCGAGGTTGGCAAGGCGCGCGACGTGGCGACAGCCATCCGGGAGATCCCGGGCGTGGTCCGGGTGGACGCGGTGACCGGGCCTTACGACGTCGTGGTGCTCACCGAAGCCCGCGGCGTGGACGAACTCGGCAAGATGATCGTGAGCAAGGTTCAACTCGTCCAGGGCATCACCCGCACGCTGACCTGTTCCGTAGTACACCTCTAGGGTCCATCCTCCTGCGGTGGCCACAGATCCCGTACGCCGGAGCGCAGCGCGCACGGCGACCCTCATCGCGGTTCCCGTCGCGTTGGCGGTGCTCGCCATCAGCCTGTGGGCGTTCGGTGCATTCCGGGCCAACCCACCGGCGCCCGGGCCGCAGGCCACGTCGGCGGTGGCGATGCCCGCCCGGCCGCTGGCCACCGATGTCGCGGCAGTGTGCCGGACCGTGGTAGCGGCGCTGCCCGACACGGTGCGCGAGGCCCGGCGGCGGCCAGTGACCGCGGGCGCGGAGCAGAACGCCGCGTACGGTGACCCGCCGATCACGGTCGCCTGCGGTGGCCCGCGGCCGTCGATCCCGCCGACGGCGACAGTCTTTCCTCTTTCCGGGGTCTGCTGGTACGCCCAGGTCGGGGCCGCCGGCACCGAATGGACCACGGTCGACCGCGTCGTTCCGGTCACCTTGACAGTGCCCGGCACCATGGATGGTTCGGCGCAGTCGGTCATCCCGTTCTCCGCCCCGGTCGCGGCCGGCGATCCCCGACTGACGACCGTCCCCCCCGGCTGCCGCTAACCCCCAACATCCGCCTCCAAGATCCCGCCGATCATGACCTGGAGGTCATGATCGGCGCTGTTTGGAGACGGTCAGCTCATGATCACGGCGATCTTGTAGCCTAGTGCGGGCCGGTGCCGCGGCGTAGGGCGGTACGGATCAGACGCGACACGAGCTTCGGATACTCGAGGCCGGACGCGGCCCACATCCGCGGGAACATCGACGTGGACGTGAAGCCCGGCATGGTGTTGATCTCGTTGAGGTAGACGTCGAGTTCGGGAGTGACGAAGAAGTCGACCCGGGCCAGGCCGGCGCAGTCCAGCGCAGAGAACGTTCGACTGGCGTACTCCTGGACCTGTTTCGTCACCCGCTCTGGCAGGTTGGCCGGAATGTCGAACTCGCACGAGTCGTCGAGGTACTTGGCCTCAAAGTCATAGAACTCGTGATCCTTGACGACCCGCACCTCGGCGAGGAGAGAGGCCTCCGGCGCTCCCCCGGCCTCGCCCTCCAGCACGCCGCACTCGATCTCACGCCCGACGATGGCGGCTTCGATAAGCACCTTCGGGTCGATCGCGCGGGCGGCGGCGATGGCCGCGTCCAGATCGGCCAGATCTTTGACCTTGGTGATCCCGTACGAGGAACCGGCGCGCGCTGGCTTGACGAACAGTGGCAGGCCTAGCCGCTCCTTGTCCGCATCGGACAGGGTCGCGCCAGCACGCAGGACCGCGTACGGGCCGACCGGAATGCCCTCCGCCGCCGTTAGCTTCTTGGTGAACTCCTTATCCATCGCGGCGGCCGAGGCGAAGACGTTGGACCCTACGTATGGCACTCCCGCCATCTCGAGCAGCCCTTGGATGGTGCCGTCCTCGCCATAAATTCCGTGCAACGCCGGGAAGACCACGTCCACGTCGCCCAGGGCGCGGGCGCCGTCCGCGGGATCGAGCACCACGAGCCCACCCGAGGTCGGGTCGCCGGGCAGCACCACCGCATCGCCGGAGCCCGCGGTGATCTCTGGCATCCGTCTGCCCTGGATGGCCAGTGACTGTGGGTCACCATTGGTGAGCACCCAGCGCCCCTCGCGGGTGATGCCCACCGGCACCACCTCATACTCATCGGAATCGAGTGCGGCGAGAATGCTGCCTGCGCTCACGGCCGATACGGCGTGCTCTGTGCTGCGCCCGCCGAATACGACTGCGATGCGGGTCTTTCGTGGCGTACTCACAATCGGTGACCCTACTCGCAACGATGTTTCACCGAGGGGACCAGATGCGAGCAACGATGTACGTCATCGACGCACCGGCACCTGGACGGCTCGCCACGATGGCCCGGCCGCGCGGCGGCGAACGGTTGGCGGCCGACATGGCCGCGCTGCGGGAGGCTGGGGTGGACGTGCTCGTCTCGGCGCTCTGTCCGGATGAGCGGGAGGTGCTGGATCTCCTAGGCGATGCGGCCTCGGCCCGGGCCGCCGGCCTTGAGTTCGTGTCGTTCCCGATCGTGGACCGCGACGTACCGTCCGTGGCCGAGGCGGCCGGCGTCGCTCGCCTCGCCGATCGGCTCACCGATGCCGTGCGCCTGGGCCGCTTCGTCGTCACGCACTGCTGGGCCGGAATCGGCCGGTCGTCCATCCTGGCCGGCACCGTGCTTGTGCGGCTGGGCCTGCCGGCCGATGAGGCGTGGCAACGCATCCGGGTGGCACGCGGACAGCCAGTCCCGGACAACCCGGTCCAGGAGCGTTGGTTGCACGCCTTCGCCGGAGACCGTTGACGGCGATTCCTTCGTGGCGAAGTAGTGGTCCGACGTCTCGAATGGCGGGCGCCCGCCCCCTTCCGCAGTCGGGGGCGGGCACCACGTTTGCGGCCGTGCCGCGGGTTGCGGTCAGCTGGCGACGTGAACGTCCAACCGGTTGGTCGAGTGACCAAGCGGAGTGTTGACGCAGTCGCCATCGCCCGACAGGAAGGTAAGGCTTCCGGTCAGGTCGCCGGTGAGAACGGTAACGCCCGGCGGGAAAGCGGTGAAGCTGAAGTGGAACTGGCCGGGCACCGTCTTGGTCCCGCCGATTGTCGGGATCCGCAACACAAAGTTCCCGTCGCCGCTGCCTGACTCGCAGTTTGCCGTGCCGTGGCTGTTCAGCATGAAACTGCCAGTGCCGGCGACCTGCTGGCCGCCGACGGTGCCAGTGCAGTCGGCCGTGCCGGTCAGTCCGTGGCTGGTGGAGCTGTGATGTCCGAAGTCGGGAGTGATGGGCGGAGTGATGTCCTGGGTAGAAACGATGGTGCAGTCCAGGTTTGCGCTCGGGCCGGCCGCGCTGGCCGTCGCTGGTACCGCGAGCAGTGCCGCCGAGACGAAGACGACGAGCAGCACGTGGCGGATAGGTGGACGACGCAGTGGATGCAGTGGACGCAGCATGGATCCTCCTCGGCTGGCGGCGGCTCCCAGACACATGACGTGCCGTAGCCGCCAGATGTATGCACAGCTGGTGACATTCATGACAATCCGGTTGGCCAGCCTGGCCGACGCGCGGGAACCCAGTCTGACCGTAGTCAGGTGATCACTCTTTGTCTATGAATCGCTGCGATCTATTTTTACGTATTTCCATCAGTCTTCAGGTGCGCCAGCGCGACAGTGATATCAACGATGAGGTCGGCGGAGTCCTCGATGCCACAGGAGAGGCGTACGAGTCCCTCTGGGGCGTCGTCGCCCCACTGGGCCCGCCGATCGGCCGTCGTGTGCGGGCCGCCGAACGAGGTGGCCGCGACGACAAGTTTCGAGGCGGTGAGGAACCGCGCGACTTCGTCCGCCGAGGCCAGCTCGAACGTGACCACGCCCGGCACGCGCCGCATCTGTTTCGACGCGACCACATAGGACGGATCACCGGTCAGGCCGGGCCAGCGCACGGACCTCACCGCCGGGTGTGTGGCGAGCATCGAGGCCACGGCCGCGGCGTTCTCGCTCTGCCGGGCCAGCCGGAGGTCCAGCGTGGCCAGCGAACGGTGGGCCAGCCAGGCATCGAAGTTGCCCGGGATGGCACCGGTCGAGTCCCGCCAGGATCTCAGCGCGGAGACGATCTCCGCGTCCCGAGATGCCACATAGCCCAGCAGCAGGTCCGAGTGGCCGGCGAGCGCCTTAGTCCCGCTCGCCACGACGAGGTCGGCGCCGAGGGCCAGCGGCGTCTGACCGAGTGGGGTCGCCGTCGTGTTGTCGACGGCGACCAACGTACCCACCGCGTGGGCGGCCTCGGCGATGGCGGCGATGTCGCACACGTCCAGACCTGGGTTCGCCGGCGTCTCCAGTAGGACCAGCCGGACCCCGGCGAAGTCGGGATAAGGACCGGCGGTGGGAGCCAGTGTCACCGTTATGCCGCGTGAGCTCAGCGCCTGCGCCGCCCAGGCTCGGGTCTTGTAGTAGCCATCCCGCGGCAACACGATCTCATCACTGGTGCCCACCAGGGCCAGCAGCGCCGCCGAGACCGCGGCCATGCCCGACGCGAACGCTAGGCACTCCCCGCCTTCCAGCTCGCCGATGGCCGATTCCAGCCGACGCCGGGTGGCACTGTCGGGACGGCCGTACGAATCGACTCCAGGTACCGGCCCGGTGGCCGGGTCCAAGGGGAACGTCGAGGCGAACACCGGCCCGGGCAGGAACGGCTGGCCTGGCTCCGCGGGCGGCAGCCCGGCATGAACACAGCGGGTCGAGTCGCCATACGCGTCGGTCATGGGCCAAACGTAGCCGGATCACTCCGGCTTGGTTTCGCGGCTCATGAGCGCCGCCATTGCGATCTTGGGCAACACACCCTCATGACAAACCATCTCGACCTGCTCGGTGATGGGCATCTCCACGCCACGCGCCCGGGCGAGATCGCGGATGGACAAGCAGCTCTTCACGCCCTCTGCGGTCTGCTTCGTCGCCACCTGGGCCTGCACGAGCGTTTCGCCGCGACCAAGGTGCTCGCCGAAGGTGCGGTTGCGTGACATCGGGGACATGCAGGTGCCCACGAGGTCGCCTAGTCCGGCTAGCCCGGCGAACGTGAGCGGGTCGGCGCCGAGGCGTACGCCCAGCCGGGCCGTCTCGGCGAGACCACGGGTGATAAGAGTGGCCTTCGTATTGTCGCCAAAACCCATCCCGATCGCCATGCCGCACGCGAGCGCTATGACGTTCTTGACCGCTCCGCCCAGCTCGCATCCGATGACGTCGTCGTTGGTGTACGGACGAAAGTACGGCGTTGCGATCGCCTGCTGCACCACGGTCGCGCGTTCTTCGTCGATGCACGCCACCACGGCCGCGGTCGGCTGCCCGAAAGCGATCTCGCCGGCCAGGTTCGGGCCCGTCACAACCACGACCCGTCCGACATCCACACCGGCGACCTCCGCGATCACCTCGCTCATGCGCTTGCCCGTACCCAGCTCTATTCCCTTCATCAGGCTCACAAGGGTGGCGTCCGGGTCGATCTTCCCGGCGGCGGCCCACCGGGACAGATTGCCGCGCAGCGTCTGTGACGGCACTGCGATCGCCACGAGGTCGGCACCGTCGAGCGCCTCCTCGGGGTCCGACGTCGCGGTCACGCTCTCGGGCAACCTCGCCTGCGGCAGATAGTCGGGGTTGCGGCGCTCCTCGCGGATTCCGGCGGCGATCTCTTCACGGCGGGCCCAAATCACGACTGGACGGCCGGCGTCCGCGAGCACTTTTGCGAAGGCGGTACCCCAGGAACCGGCACCCAGCACGGCAGCTCGGCGGATCTCCGCAATGCCCATGTCTCAGTTCTCCGACTCTGCCGCAGGATCGGCCGCACGGGTGTCGGCCTCGGTGACATCAGGTGCCGCGGGCGCTGAGGTGGACGCCGACCGTCGCGTTGGACTCGACCACAACGGCGGAGGCGTGCCGCGTCGAATCTCGGCCAGCATGTCGCGCAGGGTCAGCATGATGTGCTCGGTGATCTCCTGCAGGACCTCGCCGGAGGGTATGGCCCCCGCCCACTTGCTGAGATCGAGCGCGGGTCCCGCGGCGACCGTCACGGGGGTGCGGGGCACTAGGCGGAGCTTCTTCGTCCGTGGGTCGAAGAGTCGCTCGGGACCCCACATCACGATGGGGACAACGGGTGCGCCCGTGGCCAGCCACAGTCGGGCCGCGCCCGTCTTGCCAGTCATCGGCCACAGGTCGGGCTCCTTGGTCGTCGTACCCTCGGGGTAAATAATGACCACCTTGTCTGCCCTGATGGCCTGTACCGCCGCGTCCAGCGCCTTTGCCGCGTCCGTGGTGCCCCGCGAGACCGGAGTCTGCTCTACGGCGCGCAGCCACGGGCCGATGAGCGGAACATCGAAGACGCTCGCCTTGGCCAGGAAGGCAGGCCAGCGCCCCGCGTCGTAGATGTAATGTGCGAGCGCCAGCGGATCGGCGTGGCTCATGTGGTTGGCCACGATGATCACGGGTCCCGTGGCCGGGATGTGGTCCATCCCCCGCCAGGTCCGCCGGGTCATGCCCGTCATGACGGGCTTGACCAGCATGACGGCGAATCGTCGCCAGAACCCAAGCCTGCGCCGCGCCACCCAACCTCCCTACTCCAACCGGACTCCAACCGGTCCTACTCCACCCGGTCGGCCCGCACCAGCCCGACCGCATCGAGGCCGACGAGAACGTGCCACGCTGCCGGACGCACCCGTGGTCATCATGCCTGTTCAGAGGTGTCTCGGTATACACGGACCGCGCCGGCATTGGTCGTTTGGGGCGACAGTGCGCCCCAGAGGGGCAAAGATGGCACGGTGAGCTGGACCGTCATCATTCCCGTCAAGCGCCTTGAGATCGCCAAGTCCCGGCTGCGCGGGTCAATGGCCGGCGCTGATCACGACGCGCTGGTGTTGGCGATGGCCATGGACACCGTGTCGGCCGCGCTGGCCAGCCCGGTCGTTGGGCGCGTCGTTGTGGTCACTGGGGACGACGCGGCGGCCGAGGCGGTACGTGGTCTTGGTGCGGACGTGATCCCCGATGTGCCAGACGCTGGGCTCAATCCAGCACTGGCGTACGCGGCAACACTCGCTCGTCCCAAAGGTGCTACGGCGAGCCTGCCGGGCGTGGCCGCGCTCTCCGCCGACCTGCCGGCCCTGCGGACCCAGGACCTCACCGAGGCGCTGCGGACGGCCGAACAGGTCGCCCGGCCACCGGCGGGGACGGCTCCATCGGGGGCGTCGCCGTCGGAGACCGCGGACCCGGTTCGGGCCTTCGTCGCCGATGCCGATGGGACTGGAACGGTGCTGCTGGCGGCGCCGCCGGGCGCGCGTCTTGAACCGTGTTTCGGGGCCGGATCGGCGGCGGCGCACGCCACGAGCGGGGCCGTCGAACTCACCGGCGACTGGCCCAGTCTGCGCCGCGACGTCGATACCGCGGCGGACCTCGCGGAGGCGGTCGTCCTCGGCGTCGGCCCGCGAACCGGTGCCGTCGCGACGAAGTCGGCTTTGGGTGGGGCTGGCTTTGGTGAATCCGGCCAGTGGGGCCAGACTGTCAACGACTGGCCGGTCGACAACCAGCCGGTCAGGGTCCCGCGGGCATGACGGGAGGTTGGGTTGGATGCAGGGTACGGTGGCCACCTTTGACGAGCATCTGCACAGCGGCTCGTTACTGCTCGACGACGGATCTGCACTGGACTTCCCGGCAGCGGCGTTCGCGGCTTCCGGCTTGCGCCTGCTGCGGCTCGGCCAGCGGGTCCGGATCGAGCGGGGCCCCGGCGGCGAGGTCATCCGAGTCACGCTGCCGACGTTGCCCTGAACGGGTAATACTGAGTTCACTTCACGTTCACCCTGGTCAGGCGATGATGGACACGTGAGCGACCAGCGCCCGTCTTCACCTCCTCAGCAGCCGTCAGCACCTCAGCAGCGCCGGACGATGCCGACGGTGTCGGGCTCCGGAGCTGGGTCCCACGCGCAGCCGGACCAGCCGGACCAGCCCGCCAAGGCAGCTCCTGGCAGGCCGCGCGGCGGTGGGCGCGGCAAGACCACGCGCGCGGCGCGGGCGCCGAAGACCGAGGTTAAGGCTGAGGTGGAGATCGACGCTCAGGCTGACGTCGAGATCGACGCGCGAACTGAGGTCGACACCGACGCCCGCGCAAGAACCGCTGACGCTCGGGCTGCAGCCAGGGCTCCAGACGCTAAGGCTGAGGTGGAGATGGAGGCTCCCAAGCAAGCCGGACGGACGCCCGACGACCCACCACTGGCTGTACCGCTGCCCGATGGTCGCTACCTCAACCGGGAGCTCTCCTGGCTGGACTTCAACGCGCGGGTGCTGACGCTCGCGGAAGACCCCACGACGCCGCTGCTGGAGCGCGCGAAGTTCTTGGCGATCTTCTCGAGCAATCTGGACGAGTTCTATATGGTCCGGGTGGCCGGGCTGATGCGCCGGCTGCAGACCGGCTTGCCGGTTGAAGGCCCGGACGGCCTCACACCGCGCGAGCAGCTTGAACTCATCGCCGAGCGGACGGCCGAGCTGATGACCCGCCACTCCGCCTGCTTTACCGCCGAGGTGGATCCGGCGCTCGCCGCAGCGCAGGTGCAGATCCTACGCTGGGTCGACCTCGAGGCCGGCGCGCGCGAGCGACTGCGGACCTACTTCCGCGACCACATCTTCCCGGTGCTCACGCCATTGGCGGTGGATCCCGCGCATCCGTTCCCGTACATCTCTGGGCTCTCGCTCAACCTTGCCGTGGTGGTGCGCGACCCGGACAGTGGTCCCGAGCTCTTCGCCCGGGTCAAGGTGCCGAACAACGTCCCGCGATTCGTCTCAGTCGACGCACCGGGCCGGCCCGGCGTGATGGTGCCCGGACCCGACGGCGCACCGCGGCGGGTCCGGTTCCTCCCCGTGGAGGAGCTCATCGCGGCCCACCTCGGTCAACTGTTCTCGGGTATGCAGATCATCGAACACCACGTCTTTCGGGTGACCCGCAACGCCGAACTCGAGGTCGACGACGACCGCGACGAGGACCTGCTGCAGGCGCTGGAGCGCGAGCTGGCCCGACGCCGGTTCGGGCCTCCCGTTCGGCTCGAGGTGGCCTCCACCATCTCCGACCACGTTCTGGACCTGCTCATCCGCGAGCTCGACATGGATGACCAGCACGTGGTGCGGTTGCCCGGGCTGCTCGACCTGTCCCGCCTGTGGCAGATCTACGAGGAGGTCGACCGGCCCGACCTCAAGGACCGGCCGTTCGTTCCGGCGACGCACCCTCTCTTTGTCGAAGGGGAGACCCCGCGCAGCGTGTTCTCGCGCCTGCGCGAGGGCGACATTCTCGTACACCACCCGTACCACTCGTTCTCCACGAGCGTCCAGCGCTTCATCGAGCAGGCCGCGGTCGACCCGCAGGTGCTCGCCATCAAGCAGACGCTCTATCGCACGAGCGGCGACTCCCCCGTCGTGGACGCACTAGTCGCAGCGGCCCAGGCGGGCAAGCAGGTGGTAGTGCTGGTCGAGGTGAAGGCGCGCTTCGACGAGCAGGCGAACATCGGTTGGGCCCGAATGCTGGAGCGGGCCGGCTGTCACGTCGTCTACGGCCTGGTCGGCCTCAAGACCCATTGCAAGACGGCCATGGTCGTCCGGCAAGAAGGCGGGCAGCTGAAGCG
Source organism: Micromonosporaceae bacterium (assembly GCA_020027875.1). Lineage (GTDB taxonomy): Bacteria > Actinomycetota > Actinomycetes > Mycobacteriales > Micromonosporaceae > JAXIPB01. The sequence continues at coordinate 65,265 of JAHRHA010000003.1, forward strand.
GTACTGCCACATCGGTACGGGCAACTACCACCCGAAGACGGCCCGGATATACGAGGACTTCGGCCTGTTGACCGCGGACACCGAGGTCGGTGCCGACCTCACCGACCTGTTCAACGTGCTGACCGGGTACAGCCGTCAGACCGCGTACCGGCGGCTGATGGTGGCGCCCCATGGGGTGCGATCCGGCATCATCGAGCGAATCGAGCGCGAGATCGAACACATTCGGGCCGGCTCTTCCGGACGCATCGAGTTCAAGGTCAACTCTATTGTAGACGAAGAGATCGTGGACACTCTCTATCGGGCGAGCCAGGCGGGGGTCGACGTCGACCTAGTCATCCGTGGCATCTGCACGCTTCGTCCCGGCGTACCCGGCCTCTCCGACCGGATCCGGGTGCGCTCGATCGTCGGGCGTTTCCTCGAGCACTCGCGGGTGCTCAGGTTCGGCAATGGCGGCACCGACGAGTTCTGGATCGGGTCGGCCGACTTGATGCACCGCAATCTCGACCGACGGGTCGAGGCGCTGGTGCAGGTCACCGATGTGGCCGCGCAGGCCGAACTGAGACGCGTCTTCGAGTCGGCGATGAGCGAGCAGACGGGCGGATTCGACCTCGACTCAGATGGCGCCTGGCACCGCCGCAGCCCGAACGGCCAGTTGCCGCTGGAGGATGTGCAGGACTCGTTGCTGCGCAGGGCACTTGGCCGTCCGGAGTAGACAGACAAGGGCCGTTAGCCGTGCGGTGTCAGGAAATTGCTTGATGTTCCGCTCGCAAGTGTCGCGAATGGCCCTCCCGCTTTGCGGGATAGGGCGCTACGCTGTCGCTGTGCTGGAGGAGGAGCGCAAGTACGAGGTGGACGCTGGGTTCCAGCTGCCCGACCTGCATGAGTGCGCGCCCGAGGGTGGACGCCTCATTGTGCGCCCGCCGCAGAAGCTGCGGGCCACGTACTACGACACGACCGATCTGCGGCTGGCCCGGTCGGGTGCCTCGCTTCGCTTCCGCCGCGGCGACGACGAGCCGTGGACCGTCAAGCTGCCCACGGATGCCCCAGGTGTACGCAATGAGATCTCCACGGCCGGTCCGGCATCATCGCCGCCCGAACGGCTGCTCGACCTCGTTACGGTCTACACCCGCGGCGCGCCCGTGGCACAGGTGACCGTGCTGAACACTATGCGACGGGCGTACCAGCTCTGTGATCGCGACGATCGGATCGCGGTCGAGGTTGTCGATGACACCGTGACCGTGCATGAAGGGCGTCGGGTCGCCCTCAAGTTTCGCGAGATCGAGGTGGAGCGCAAGGCGGGCAGGGCGAAGCTGCTCGACAGGGTTGAGGCGGCGCTGCGTGACGCCGGAGCCCTGGTGGGAGAGTTCACGCCGAAGCATGTCCGGGCGCTGGGCCTGCCGGCGCTGGAACCGCCGGACTGGCCCGTGCCCCCGGCTCGCTTGCCCAAGCGGCCCACCGGCGCGGACGTGGTAACGGCCGCGATCCGGCGTGACATTGCCCGGATTGTGGCGCACGATCCACTGGTCCGGTTGCGTGCGCCGGTCGGCAAGGACGACACCGCCGTGCACCAGATGCGGGTGGGGACTCGGCGCCTGCGCAGCGACCTACGTACCTTCGCCGCAGTGTTGGATCGCGACTGGGTGTCAGGTCTGCGCACCGAGCTCGGCTGGCTCGCAGACGCGCTCGGCGCCGCTCGCGACGCAGAGGTGTTGCGGGCCCGCCTTCGTCGGACCGCGGGGGCAGACCGGCTCGTGTCGCTCGACGAGGCCTCGGTGGCGCGCATCGACGCCGATCTCGCCGCGCGTCACGAGGACGCCCTGCAGGCGCTGGACAAGGTCTTGTGCCAGGAGCGTTACCACCGACTCCTCGACGCGCTGCTCGACGCGGCGACCGCCCCCCGCCACGCCCGTAGGGCTGCTGAGCCCGCCGAGGCCGTGCTGCCGGGTCTGGTCGGTCGGCCGTGGCGGCGCTTCGCGTTCGGGGGCAACGGCGTCGAGGGCGCGGGCCAGCTCGACGAGGCCGGCCCGGACGCCAGCTGGCACGCAGTACGCATCAACGGCAAACGGGCTCGGTATGCCGTCGAGGCGGTCGCCGGAGTGCTTGGTGGGGAGGCGGCGGCCCTCGCGAGCGCGCTCGCCAAAGTTCAAGAACTGATAGGCGAGCACCAGGACGCGGCTGTCGCGGGCGACACCTGGCTCGCCATCGCCAACGCCGATCCCGACGACCACGCCCTTGCGGTGACCGCCGGCCGGCTCTACGAAAGGGAACGTGCGGCGGTTCGGGCGGCGCGGGCGGCATTCCCCGCCGCCTGGCGCGCGGCCTCGAAGCGCAGACTGACCGAGTGGATGCGTTGAGCCACCCCCGGCGTAGCCGGGAAATCTGGCCACAGCGGGCCGCCGGCGGGGTCGTCTGGCGGCCCGGCCCGGCTGGCGATCGCGAGATCGTGCTCGTGCATCGGCCGCGCTTCGACGACTGGTCATTGCCCAAGGGGAAACGCAAACGCGGCGAACACCCCCTGGCTGCCGCCTGCCGGGAGGTGAGTGAGGAGACCGGAGTACGGCCGAGCGTGGGACCCCGGCTGCCGACGGTCTCCTACTCGGTGTGGGCGGGCGACGCTCTGGTTGACAAGGTCGTCGACTACTGGGCGATGTCCGTCGCCGCCGATGGCGGTTTCACCGCCGGCGCTGAGGTGGATGCACTGGCTTGGCTCCCGGTCGATCAGGCGCTTGACCGGCTGAGTTACGCGCACGATCTGAGGGTCGTGACCACCTTCGGCGAGCTGCCTCCGCTACGCGCGCCGATTGTGCTCGTGCGTCACGCTCCGGCCGGTGAACCCGGCTCGTGGCCTGGCCCCGACACGGAGCGACCGCTGGACCCGTCAGGTTTGGCGCGCGCTAAGGAGCTGGCGGACCTGCTCACGTGCTTCACGCCGGCCCGACTCATCTCGGCCTCACCGCGACGATGCGTGCAGACGCTGGAGATTCTCGCCGCCGTGGTCGACGTGCCGATCGAGGTGGATCCCGTCTTCGACGAGTCCGCCGATCCCGGCTCTGCCACCAAGCGGCTGCGGACACTGGCCATCGAACTCAAGTCGCTGGCCGGGTCTGGAGCGACCGTGGTATGCAGCCAGGGCGGACTCATTCCACCGGCGATGGCCGGCCTCACCGGTAGCTCGCCGGCCTCATACCGCACACCGAAGGGCACCGGCTGGGTGCTCACGTTCACGGACGATGCCGTCCTCGCCGCCGTGGACGAGTTGGCCTGACGGGCCGACGAGGGCGGCATGAGTCGGGGCGCCCGCCGCTGACGAGCGCCCCGGACTGCGAGCGTTGTGGTCGACTTACCTGGTGCGGGTGGCCTTCTTCGCGGGAGCGGCCTTCTTGACGGTGGTCGCCTTCACGGCCTTGACTGCTGCGGTCCTTTTCGCCGGGGCCGCGGCCTTGGCGGCCTTCGGGACCCGGCCCGCCGCCACGAGTTCCTTGAAGCTCGCGCCAGGGCGGAATGCCGGCACTGATGTCTTCTTCACCTTCACCGACTCGCCAGTACGCGGGTTGCGTGCCGTCCTGGCGGCACGTACGCGCTTCTCGAAGACGCCGAACCCGGTGATCGACACCTTGTCGCCCTTGGTGACGGCGTTCTGGATCTCGGCGAGTACCGCGTCGAGGGCTGCCGTCGCGGACTTCCGGTCGCCCAGACGTCCCGACAGCGCTTCGATGAGCTCGGCCTTGTTCACGAGTGTTTCCCTCCCATAACCCATTGCTGTCCTTCAAACAGCTATTCTGCGCGCACAGTAGTCCTTCCGCACGCAGGACACAAATACCTGTGCAGCAAAAATCGTTGGGTTGTAAGGGATCCGCCCGGTCGGTTGACCTCTGCTAGCCGAAGTGGACACTGCGTCGTGCTCGGCTCCGCGCCTGGGCCTAGCCGACGACCGGCTGCCAGGACGCGCGTGTGGCCTCAAAATCGGCGATCGCGCCCTCTTTGCGAAGCGTCAGAGCGATGTCGTCGAGACCCTCGATCAGCCGCCACCTGCTGTGGTCGTCGATCGGAAAGGGCCAGGTCGACGAGGGTACGCTGACCTGACGCTCGACCACATCGACGGTCAACTCGATGCCGGGCTGCTCCGCCAACAGGAGCCAAAGCTCCTGCACCAGCTTCTCCGGCAGGATCACTGGCAACAGCCCACCCTTGAGTGCGTTGTTGCGGAAGATATCCCCGAACGACGGGGCGATGACCGCCCGAAATCCGTAGTCCTGCAGGGCCCACACGGCGTGTTCCCGCGAGGATCCGACGCCGAAACGGTGCCCGGCGACCAGGATCGTGGCGGCTGCGTACGCCGGGTCGTTGAGGACGAACGTGGGATCCGCCCGCCACGAGTTGAACAGGCCGTCGCCAAAGCCGGTCCGACTAACCCGCTTCAGGTACTCGGCCGGGATGATCTGATCGGTGTCCACGTCGGAGCGTCGCAGCGGCATCGCGACGCCGGTGTGCACGGTGAACTTCTCCATGGGCACGAGCCTCTCTACAGGTCGGCGGGGGCGGCGAGGCGACCGACGACGGCAGTCGCGGCGGCGACGGGCGGGGAGACGAGGTGCGTACGGCCGCCCCTGCCCTGGCGCCCCTCGAAGTTTCGGTTCGACGTGGAGGCGCAACGCTGACCGGGTTTGAGCGTGTCCGGGTTCATGCCCAGGCACATGGAACAGCCCGCGAAGCGCCACTCTGCCCCGGCGTCGGTGAAGATCTTGTCCAGCCCCTCCGCCTCGGCCGCGGCACGGACCTTCGCCGAGCCGGGCACGACCAGCATGCGTACCCCATCGGCGACCTTGCGCCCGTGCAACACGTCGGCCGCCGCGCGCAGATCCTCGAGCCGGCCGTTGGTGCACGAGCCCACGAAGACCACGTCGATCGCGACGTCGCGCAGCGCCGTGCCGGGATGGAGATCCATGTACGCCAACGCGCGCTCCGCCGCGGCTGCCTGGCCAGCGTCCGCGTACTCGGACGGAGCGGGGATGACGCCGTCGAGTGGCGCGCCCTGACCGGGGTTGGTGCCCCAGGTCACGAAGGGCGTAATGCGGCCTGCATCGAGGGTGACCTCGGCGTCGAAGATCGCAGCCGGATCGGTCGGCAGGCTCTGCCAGTACGCGACGGCGCGGTCCCACTCCTCTCCCTTGGGTGCGTACGGCCGATCCTTGAGGTAGGCGAAGGTCGTCTCGTCCGGGGCGATGAGGCCGGCTCGGGCACCCCACTCGATGGACATGTTCGAGATGGTCATGCGGCCCTCCATGGAGAGCGCCTCGATCGCCGGGCCCCGGTACTCCACGACGTGACCCACGCCGCCGCCCGTACCCACCTGCGCGATGAGCGCGAGCACGAGGTCCTTCGCGGTGGCGCCAGGGGCCAGCTCACCTATGACATTGACCGCCATGGTCTTGGGCCGGGCCTGCGGCAGGGTCTGCGTCGCGAGCACGTGCTCGACCTCGCTCGTACCGATGCCGAACGCGAGAGCGCCGAACGCGCCGTGGGTCGCCGTGTGCGAGTCTCCGCAGACGATCGTCATGCCCGGCTGCGTGATCCCCAGCTGCGGCCCGATGACGTGAACGATGCCCTGCTCGATGTCGCCCAGGGCGTGGAGCCGGACGCCGAACTCCTCGCAGTTGCGTCGCAGCGTCTCAATCTGGGTACGGGAAACGGGATCGGCGATCGTCACGAGGTTGTCGGTCGGCGTGTTGTGATCCTCGGTCGCCAGGGTGAGGTCCGGCCGGCGTACCGGCCGTCCCGCCAACCGCAGACCGTCGAAAGCCTGCGGGCTGGTCACCTCGTGGACCAGGTGCAGATCGATGTAGAGCAGGTCGGGCTCGCCATCGGTCGAGCGCACCACGTGAGCGTCCCAGACCTTCTCCGACAGCGTCCGCCCGCTTGAATTCGTGTTGGCTCCCACCATCTGGACATCCTAAAGTTTGGGAGGTATGTTTCAGCGCGTGGGACACAGTATGAGCGGCGTCGGCGTTCTCGACAAGGCGTTGGTGATTCTCAGCGCATGTGTCGACGGCGCCAGCCTGGCCGAACTCGTCGAGCGTACGAAGCTGCCGCGAGCCACCGCACACCGTCTGGCGCAGGCTTTGGAGATTCACCGGATGCTGGTCCGGGACGCTCAGGGCCGTTGGCGGCCCGGCCCACGCCTGGGTGAGCTCGCGAACGCCGCGCCGGATGTGCTGTTGACCGCGGCGGCGCCGATGCTGACCGCGTTGCGCGACGCCACCGGCGAAAGCGCTCAGCTCTACCTTCGCCGCGCCGACGAACGGGTCTGCGTCGCGGCCGCCGAGCGGGTCAGCGGTCTGCGCGACACCGTCCCTGTCGGCGCCGTGCTGCCGATGGTCGCGGGATCGGCCGCCCAGATCCTGCTCGCCTGGGAGCCGCCCGAGGCGGTCATGCCGCTCCTGCCGCGCGCTGTGTTCACCGGCCGGACACTGGCGGAGGTGCGGCGTCGGGGCTGGGCGCAGAGTGTGGCCGAGCGCGAGCCCGGTGTGGCCAGCGTCTCCGCGCCGATCCGCGACCGGACCGGGCGGGTCATCGCGGCGATCAGCGTTTCCGGGCCGATCGAGCGGCTCGGTCGTCGCCCTGGCGACCGGCATGCCATGGCCGTGGTCCGGGCCGGTCAGCGCCTGTCTGGTCTGTAGCCGTTCTGGTCCTAAGCCGTCGCGCAGGCCCAGCGTGGATCGCGTCGTCACTCCTGCCCCACTAGGATCGCATCGACCTAGGAAGGACCCGACTGTGAGCCATCCTCAGCACGGCAACGTTCCGCACGGCCCGGCAGATCCGTGGGCGGGTGACTCGATCACCTTTGGGTACCCACAGGTGGGCGGTGCACAGCAGTTCGAGCAGCCCTATGACGCGGTGGCCGGAGACGGCTCGCCGGTCCACCGCCGGTCGCGCGCGCTGATCGTCATCTCGATCGCGGTCGTGGTCAGCCTGGTACTGGGCGGCGTGGCCCTGGCCGGGGCATACGTGTGGTACGGCTGGGGCACGACGCAGCCAGAGGCGGTGCTCCCAGGCTCGGCGAGTGTCTTCGCCCGAATCGACCTCTCCCCCGGTCTTGGCCAGCAACTGAAGCTCAACAGCCTCGCGGAGAAGTTCCCCAAGGACGGCAAGTCCACCGAAGACTTCGTGGAGCAGATCAAGCGCGATCTGGTCGAGGAACTGGGACTGAGCCCGCTTACCTACGACGCCGACATCAAGCCGTGGTTCGACGAGCGGATCGGAATCGCCATCTGGTCCACGGACAACAGCGCCCGCGGCGTCTGTGCGCTAGTGGCGATGGCGAGCTCGGACGACGCCGCGGCTGGAACGGCGCTGGCGAAGGTACGCGAGAAGAAGGGCGCCGACGACTTCGGGTTCGCCTTCAACGACGGATATGCGGTGCTCGCCGAGTGTCGGGGCAGCGCCGACAGCCAGGTCGCCGCGGACGCGGCGGTCGCCGATGCGAAGACGCAGAGCCTCGCCAACCGCCCGGCGTTCGCCGACGCGCTCGCCGACTTACCATCCGGACAGACCGCGGTGGGGTGGGCGGACCTGGCCAAGGCCACGGAGTTGCTGCCGCGCGTGATGAACGACGCGGCTGCTGGCGCAGGTGCGGGCACGGGCAGCGGAACGGTTACGGGCGAGATCATCGTCGGTCTGCTGGCCACGAACGACGGCGTGGACCTTCGTTACCGGCTGCGTGGCGGCGAAGCGATGAGCACCGCGAAGGATGTCTTGGCCGAGCTTGGCGCATTGCCGGGAAACACCGCCATCGGTGTCTCGGCGGACCTGACCGGGTCTGGTACTGCCGCGAAGGAGCTGGAGAAGAGCTTCGGAGGTGCTGGCGGCGGTGGCCCGTTCGCCGAGTTCGGCGACGGCATCGAGGCGATCCTCGGCTCCGTTCTCAGCGTCTCGATCACCGACGTCTCCGACGACATCGCCCTGCGTGTGGTCGCCCGCGCCGCGAGCGCCGAGAAGGCGAGCCACATCGCGGCGATGTTCGATCTACTCTCGTCGGAGCCGGGAGGTCTGCCCCAAGGCGTAACCGTGGACACGTCCGGGGAGACTGTCACGGTGACGACCCGCGGGTACTCAGCGGATGGCGGGAAGCTGGCCGACTCGGCGCTGTACCGCGATGCGATGGACGGAGCCACTGGGACCTCGGTGATGGCCGGCTTTGTGAATGTGGAGATGCTTGCGCCGAGCCTGGACCTGAGCGCGAAGGAGGCCGCGAACCTCAGACCGGTCAAGGCCATTGGAGTGAGCACCGGCTACGCGGACGGCGCGCTCGTCGGGCTGGTGCGGGTCATCATCCGTTGACGGTTGGGTCGCGGCATCAGGGCGTCGTTTCGAGCACCACGGACACGGCGGCGAAGCCTAGGCGCTGGTAGAACCGCAGCGCGCCATCGTTGGCGGCATAGGCGTCCACGGCCACCCGGTGGGCGCCCTGTTGCCGTGCCCACGACCGGAACGAGTCGACAAGTCGCGCGCCAACGCCGCCGCCCCGAGTGGCGACGCTCACGTACATGCTGAGCAGCGTAGCGACCCGTATCGGACGAATAGGGCTGGGCTCGACGAGCGCTCCGGCGAGGTGTCCGATCACGTCGCCGTCGGCGATGGCCACCAGGACCAGCCGGTTCGGGTCGTGGATGGTCTCACCGAACCGTTGCGCACCGTGCTTTAGCGGCCACTCGACGTCGATCGTGTCGTCACGGGTTCCCGCATCCTCGGCGAATAGTGCCGCGCTGGAAGCCACCAACCCTGGAATGTCCGCAATGGTTGCCCGACGGATTTCGATCTCACCCACGACCGCAACGATAGGCGATTGCGCAACGGAGTTCGCCAGGGTCGTTCGATGGATCACGCGCTCCCATCGGATGTTTGGGACTGACCTCATCGGCCGGCATAGATCGATGCCTCGGCTAGTTAAGGCGCTGGACCGCCGCGTTCGCTGACGAGGTCATGCAACGTACCGTCGGGTCGGTATACCCGTACGATTCCCTTGGTGGGGTTGAAGACGAGCCGCCATCGTCCTTCGTGGACCATGGTGTGGTGGAATTGGCACAGCAAGATGATGTTGTTCAGGCAGGTGGTGCCGCCCAGCGCCCACGGGATGACGTGGTGACCCTCGCACCAGGATGGCGAGCGGTCGCACCCGGGGAAACGGCAATACTTGTCGCGTAGATTCACCGCGCGCCGAATCCCGGTCGGGATCACTCTCGACTGACGGCCTATATCCAGTGGTTCGCTGCACGAGCCGAGCACCACCGGAATGATCCGCGCGTCGCAGGCGAGCCGCCTCGCGGTCTCGGCGCAGATGGGTTCGTGGCAGGGGCCGACCAGGGCGGGTGTGCCGGGGCGCAGCCAGTCGCGGATGCCGGCCAGCTTGTCCACCACACCGTCTCGACCAACGTCGGCGGGCTGCTCCCGGCCGGGCCCGTCGCCATCCGCGCCGTCGTCGCCCGCTTCGTCCTCCCCCGCTTCGTCCCCCGCTTCGTCGTCGCCCGCTTCGTTGTCGCCCGCTTCGTTGTCGCCCGCTTCGTCGTCGCCCGCTTCGTCGTCGCCCGCAACGTCGGTGTCGGCTTGTCCGGCTTGACGCTCGGCTGTCTCCGGCTGTTCCGTGGCGGCGTGCTCGGTGTCGGCGTGCTCGGTGTCGGCGTGCTCGGTGTCGGTCTGCGCGGTGTCGGCCCGTTCGCGGGACTGGTTCTGCGCGGTGTTTGCCTGTTCGGCTGCTGGGCCCTGCTCGGGGTTGGTCTGCTCGATCAGTTTGGCTCGTCTGGCCTGCCGTCGGGCCTCTTCCTGAGCGGCGGCGTCGGCGAGTTGTCGTTGCAGGGTCTCCAGCGAGGTGGTGACGATGACCTGGGGTTTCTCGCCGCCGGCGTCGGCCCGCTTGGCGTTGGCCATGGCCACGGCGACCATGTCGCCCAGCGCGTCGGCCTTGCGTTGGCGGGCGGTGCGCCCCGTCAGCGGGTCGGGGTCGGGGCCGGGCATGTACGCCTGCAGCGCGGCCAGCACCCGGGCCCCGGTGACCGGGTCGAGCATGGCCTCGAGGTGGACCATCCCCTCGAACGTGGTGGACGCGGTCAGCCACCGGCCCTCGAAGAGCCGAATCTGGCGTTCGGCCGCGGTGTCGTCATCCATCATGTGCAGCTTGATCCTGCGCACCAGCCGGCGGACTTCGGCCGGGGTGTGCTCGCGGGCGTAGTCGAGCAGGATCTTCTCCAGCTCCACCGAGAACGCCACGCCCAGGTCGGCGGCTGCGTCGACCAGCGCTGCCGCGTGCTCGAGGGAGATCTCCCCGGTTGCCAGCGCGGCCCGGGTGGCGGCCAGCCCGGCCAGGCCGGTGCCGACCCGGACGAGGGTGGCCGCCCGCGGATTGTCCATATGCAGCCGGCCGCGCAGCCACGACACGGTGGACACGAACCCATCGGCCCGGGCCGCGCCGCTGCCGTGGACATCACCCACCCGGTCGGCCAACAGCCCCGACAGGGAACACATGGCCGGCCACAGCTCACGGATCTCGGCCAGCCGGGCCAGATCCGAGACGCCGGACAGATCCCGCTCGGCCACGACCCGGATCGCGTCCACGAGCGCCGTCACCTCGGCCGGCGCCGGCGGCCGATCGGCCGCGCGAGGGTCCGCGCCGCCGCCCGCAGAGCCAGTCGAACAATCCGGCGGAGCGTCCCCGCCCGATTCCTCAGATCCTGGACTCATGTACTAAAGCCTATTCGACATTAACCGAGATCACAAGCCCTTAAGCGACCAGATACCAACGAAAACTCAGCCAGTCGCAGTCGCGAGTCCAGATTAGACAAAACAGGGCGGGCTGACCTGCCCGGACAACGCGACGGATGGAGCCAGCACATGAAGAGAGGGCCCACGCCATCGACGTGGACCCATGTGTAGCCCCGACCGGATTCGAACCGGCGCTACCGCCTTGAGAGGGCGGCGTCCTGGGCCACTAGACGACGGGGCCAGAACTATGCTGTGCGGGCTTCATGATGCCGCAAGCCCCACGAGCATACCCGGAGCAGGTCGACGCACGAAACCAGCCGGCCGACGCCAAGCGCGTCGGTGGCTGGGGTACCAGGACTCGAACCTAGACTAACGGAGCCAGAATCCGTTGGGCTGCCAATTACCCCATACCCCATTGGCGCTCACGCGCCGCGGCACCGAACTTTACCCGACGCGCGCAGAAGATCCCAAACGGGATCAGGCCTCCAGCGCCGCCACGGGATTGGCCAGCGTACCTATGCCCTCGATACGGACGGTCACGACATCGCCGTCGACGATCGGGCTCACGCCCGCCGGCGTACCGGTGAGAACCACGTCGCCCGGTAGGAGCGTCATCACATGTGAGACGTATGAAACAAGGGTCGCTGGGTCGAACACCATGTCCTTGGTTCGCCCGAGTTGGCGTACCTCGTCATTGACCTCGCACCGTACCTCCAGGTCGGCGGGGTCGACGTCGGTGACGATCCACGGCCCCAACGGACAGAACGAGTCGAACCCCTTCGCGCGGGTCCATTGCCCATCCGAGCGCTGCAGGTCGCGGGCGGTGACGTCGTTCGCGCAGGTGTAGCCGAAGATCGCTTTCGTGGCGGTGGCCCGGTCGACCCGACGCGCACCCGGCGCACCGATCACGACGGCCAGCTCCGCCTCGTGCTCGACCCGCTTCGACTGTGGTGGAAGGCGCACCACGTCGCGTGGCCCGATCACGGACGTTGACGGCTTGAGAAAGAGCAGCGGCTCAGTCGGCACCTCCGCGCCGTGCTCGGCCGCGTGCTCAGCGTAGTTGCGCCCCACGCACACCACCTTGCTCGGCAGGATGGGCGAGAGCGGTCGTACGTCGGCGACGGCCCACCGCTGGCCGGTGAAGCGGATCTGGCCGAACGGGTGGCCGTCGATCTCCGCCACGGTCAAGCCCTCGGTACTCCTCGAGACGGCCTCCGCAGCCATGCCTTCCACCACGCCGAACGACATCCCACCGGTGTGGGCGAAACGAGCGATACGCACGCCGCCAATCTATGCCACCGATATGCCGCAGGCGGGCCGACCCGAGCGGGTCAGCCCTTGCGGCTCTTCCGCACCAGCACGACGGCGAGAACGATCGCCGACACGATGAACAGACAGGCGAGCCCGGCGCACGCCACCATTCCGAAACTGACGGTGGATTGCGGTGCGGCGTCGGCGAGGCTCATGCGCGTTCTCCTTGGTGGTTGGCGAAGATGAGGGCAAGCAGGACGGGGAACTCAAGGTACGCGTGATAGGTGGCCGCCGCAGCGTAGAGCGTTTTGCCGTTGGCGTAGTCGAGGGCGAACGTCAGCCCGAGCACGACCGTCAGGCCGCCGCCCAGCAACCACGCCCGGCCGCCGCGCAGCACTGGGACCCGGGCGTCGAAGCGTGCGGCCGCATCCGGCGCGAAGCGTGGCAGGACGCCGACCCAGACGACGTAGTGCATCGTCTGCATGAAGGCGAACACGGCGAGGAAGCGCATGCCCATCGCCGTCGAGGCGAGCGCGGGCGGCGCGTACGAGCCGACGAGGCGCGCGGGCTCGAACGCCGCCACCCCGCCGAAACCACCGAGCGCGGCCGGCGCCGCCCGCAGCACGCCGTCGAACGCTCCAGCGAGGAGCAGCCCGGGAATCGCGAGCACCCAGCCCACATTGACGGCCCGGAACGCCCAGCGGCGGCGTCCACCTCCGATGCTGCGCGACCACTCCCACAGGAAGAACAGCGGAACCACGTTATGCAAGTGGGTCAGCACGACGAAGTGGTACGCCGGAAACGCCAGCGACGTCGCCGCGGCACCCGCGAGCACAGCCAACGCAACGGCCAGCCATACCCACCGCCGTCGCAACGCCCGTACGCAGGCGGCCGCGAGCAGCACATACGACAGCCCGATCTCGACCGCGCGTGTGCCCGCGCTCACCGGCAGTAGGCGGCAGACGAACACTCCGGTGATGAGCGCCGCGAGAAAGCCGAGGAACGGTCCCGCCAGTACGGCGTCGAACCGACCGGCGACGTAGCGAAGCTCCAGCACGTTGTGCAGCACGCCAAACGCCACGAGACCAAGAACGGTTGTCGCCACCGGCAGACGCAGCGCGAGCGCGAGCGCTGCCATGGCCGCAAGGACGAGCCAGACGGTCGGTGCGAAACCGGCACCGCCACGGCGAATAACCACCGGTACGCGCGCTGTGGCTGCCGCGACAGTCATGCGCCCTCCCGATGCCGACGGTGTCCCGACGGTTGGCCCCGACGGGTGAGAGGCACAATACTGTCCCGGTGTCCTACCCGCTGGCCCTCGGGCTGACGCTCGCCGTCGAGGTGCCGATCTTCGTCGTGGCGTTGCGGGTGGCACGCTTACTTCCGATCCGGCAGGCGGTCGTGATCGCAGTGGGCGTGAACCTAGCCACCCACCCCGTGGTCTGGCTGGTGCTCGTGCGCGCCGGTTCGGCGTACTGGCCGCTGTTCGGCGTGGTCGAGGTCGGGGCCTGGCTTGGCGAGGCGGCCCTCATCCTGTTGTGCGTTCGCTGTGACCGCGCCGTGATCGGTCTGACTGCGCTCGTGGCGAACACCGGCTCATGCCTGGCCGGTCTACTGCTCAGCTGATCCCGAGATCAGCGTTCTGGCCCGCCGACGATCTCGTCGATGAGCCCGTAGTCGCGCGCCTCAGCTGCGGTCAGCACCCGCCCAGCCGACAGATCGTCCTCGATGCGGCTTCGTGGCTTCCCCGTGACGACGGCGATCCGCTCGGCCAGTTCCTCCAACTCGCGCAGGTACTGACCAGCGGCGGCCGCGACCACGTCGGCGGTCCCGACCACCATCGCGGCCGGGGGCTCAGAAATGCGGACAGTTGCATGCCGGTAGGCCAGCCGACGATCGGCGGCGGCCAGAACGGCGATGGCCGCTCCTCCCACCTGTGAGGTGACCACCACGTGAACCGGTGCCAGCATGGTGTCGAGCGCGTCGACCACCGCGAACGCGGCGGTGAGATCGCCATCGGCTGCGGAGATGTGCAGACGGATCTCGTCGGGGCCTAACGCGTCGAGGGAGAGCAGTGCCGCCGCGGTTCTGGTAGCGGCGGGCCCGTTCAGCGGACCGTTCAACACGACGATCCGCTGGTCGAAGAGTCGCTCCTCCAACCAGGGCGACAGGTTCGACCCCGAGATCGGCTCATTGGGCTGCGTATTCCACCGCCGCGGATCGTCCTCGCGTCCGAGATTCACGGCCGGTCCTCCCCGTCGCATATGGAAGCGCGATGCTGCGCTTCGCCAAAGCTACTCTCGGCCACGACGACGATGGTCGGCGTCAGGTACCCAGGGCCCGTGACAGCAGAGCGCGTCGGCTGCGGGTGGAGGTCTTCGAGAAGATCGACTTCAGGTGGTCCTGAACGGTGTGTTCAGAAAGAAACATTCGCCGCGCGACCTCCCTCGTGCCGACGACGCGACGTCCACGATGTCGTACCGGCAGAGCAGCTCCGCCCACATGCGACTCCGCGACAGATCGCCACCGGTAGCATCGTGGAGCCGGGCGACCGAGGGGCCTAGCGTCGTCCATCGGTTGACCTCGGTGAGGTATTTGAGACGGATAAGCCGGGGAAGCTGCGGCAGGAGAGTGGACGGGACGTCAGCGAGCGGAGCAGAGCCGACCGATGTCTCGGGATCCGTCAGCAGCCACGCGTAGGCGGCCGAGACGTTCCTGGCATTCCTGCACGACAACGTGTGGTCGTCCCACGAGAACGCCCCCGCGCTCGTAGGAACACCGCACACCAAGATCCTCGAACTCCTCGCAGATCACTAGCTGCAGTGCGACGCTTCGGCACAGTTACCCTTGGCTGGTGAGTTCGACCGTTCTGGACCGAGCGGCGTGGCAGTCCCGCGCGGCCGCCCACAAGGCCCGGGTCGACGGCTGGCTCACCACCTACCTCGACCGCCGCCGCAGCGGCATGAAGCACCCGGTCGAGGACTTCCTGTTCACGTACTACTCCTTCCGACCGGCCCGACTCGGACGCTGGCACCCAGGTGCCGGTATCGTGCTCCGCGACGCCGACCCCTCCGAGTTCGGCTGCGACTACACCCTGGCCGCCGAAGGAACGACGCTCGACGCGGCCGCCGTGCTCAGCCGGCGCCGCGATCAGGTGGTCTGGATCCGCGAGCTCCTCGCGCGGACCGCGGGTCGTCAGGCCCATTTCGGCTGCTTCGGGATGCACGAGTGGGCCATGGTCTACCGCCAGACGCACGACCAGGTACGCCACAACGCGTGGCCGCTCCGACTCAGCCCGGACGAGACGACCGAGGTCATCCACGCCAACCGGATCCGGTGCAGTCACTTCGACGCGTACCGGTTCTTCACCGAGCCCGCCCGACCGCTCAACCTGCTCACTCCCACTCGGCAGAGCCAGCCGGTGCTCGAGCAGCCCGGCTGCTTGCATGCAAACATGGACCTCTATAAATGGGCGTACAAGCTTTCCCCACTCGTACGGAGCGAGCTGGTGGCCGACTGTTTCCATCTGGCCCGAGAGATCCGCGTGTTGGACATGCGGGCGAGCCCGTACGACCTCGAAGCCCTCGGATATCCGCCGGTTCGGGTGGAGGAACCCGAGGGCAGGGCAGAGTACGTGGCTGCGCAACGGGCCTTCGCCGACCGAGCCGCCCCGTTGCGTGCTGCTCTCCTCGACGCCGTCGACGGGCTCAGGTAAGCCAGCCGTATACGTACCAGCCAATCCCGGCGGCACCCGCCAGGCCGATCAGGGCGAGATATGACAACACCAGTCGGGTGTCCCGGAGCACGCACTTCGAGCGGGTGAGACCGGCCCGCCGAGCCCGCAGGTAGCCGGCGAAGCCGAGTGCCGCAAACCCGACGACCGCGACCGGACCGAGGATCCAGGCCAGGAGTGCCACCGTCGCGTACACGCACAACCTGAGCGGATCGAAGGGTGCGCTGCCCTGCTGTATACTCATGATCCGTCCACAATCGACAGCGACCGCCTCGTGGCGGGCGACCAGGCCAGACGTTGCCCGGCCAGGGCCGGCCAGGCCTGCACCGCGCAGAACGGCGCACATTGGTGTGTGTCATCGGCGCCACGCGTGGCCACATGGACGCAGCACTGGGCCAACCGCTCCTCGATCATTGTGGCCATGTCCATGAACGGCTTTACCGTGATGCGCTTGACCCGCTCCCCCAACAGTTTGCGCAGCCGGGTCTTGCCGCCCGGTAGTGCCGACGAGGCGAGCGTCAGGAGCGTTGAGACACCGAGGTCGCAGTTCTCGCAGATGTCCTTCCACAGCTCGCCGACCCGCGGGTGTGACAGCGATGACTGCTCCGACAGCAGACCCAGCAGCGAATCCTTGACCGCCCCGCGCAGTGCGGCCGGGATCTCCACATCGGCGATCCGGTTCGCCACCACGTCCGGGGCCAGGTCGAGGAACTCCAGCAGCTTGTCGTGGCCGATCAACGCGGTGAGTGAGCGCCACTGACCCGCATCGTCGCGCAGTAGGTAGCCGACCGAGCAGCAATGTGGGTGGGAGCACGGAAGAGCGGTCAGATCCCGCCAGGTGACCAGATCGCCGGTCTGCGGCCCGAGCCGGGCGAGTACCCCGGTGTGGGTCAGCCGGTTCGACCAGTCGATCGCGCCCGAGCGGCCGGAACCGAACTGCGGCTGGATGCTGATGCCACCGATATAGGGGGTGTCGAGCGCCCGCTTTACGACGGAGCCGATCTCCTCGTCGTTCACACCCAGAGCCGCGGTCATCGTGAGCGTGGTGAAGATCCCCCTCGAACTCAGGCGCTCGATCGCCTGCTCCTTCAGGGAACGCAGATCGCCGCCGCGGTGGTGCCTGCTCGCATCGGCCGACTCCCCGTCGTACTGCAGGTAGACCTCGACGCGCTCCCGATGCTCGGTGATCAGGTCCAGCAGGGCGTCGTCACGAGCGATGCGTACCCCGTTGGTGTTGATAAGGACGCGTACGACGTTGCGCGCGGCCACCTCCCGCAGCAACTCCGCCAGTTGCGGGTAGAGCGTGGGTTCACCGCCGGAGAGCATCAGCACATCAATGCGCCCGTTCTCCCGCGACAGTCTGGTGTCAAGGCTCGCCAGCACGTCGGCGAGCGGCGCGAGCCCGGTCAGCTCGGGCGAGGAGTCGGTGAAGCACGTCGGGCAGCGTAGGTTGCACTCGGCGGTGATGTCGGCCAGCAGGATGCAGGTGTGCTGAGTCTGCATCTCCGGCAGCCCGCGCAGGTAGGCGGACGGGATGGGATCGAAGTTGCCGCGCACGTCGGGGATGTGGCGCTTCGTCGGCGCGGTCCACTGCTCCAGGTAACGCAGGATCTCGGGCGACTCGTCGTACATGGTCGAGACCAGGCCATGCTCCGGGCAGCCCCGCTCGAGCCAGATCCGGTCGTCCCGCTCGACCAGCCAGCCAGACAGCCTCGCCACCCGGTCCAGTGGGCGGCCCGGCTCGGCCGCTTGACAGTGCGGGCAGAACGCGTTGACGTACCGGTGGATCCGGTCGCCGCGCAATCCCATGCCAGTTCCTGGCGTCGTCATACCTGCACCTCCACTGTGCTGCGGGCCGTAGGACTTCGATACACGCCCCTTCGCGTCTGGCGCACCAGGTGCCAGACCACGAGCGGAAAGCAGGCGAACAGAAACAGTTGGGGCCGCGTCATGCCCGCGAAGACGACCTCATTGCCGCGGACGAACTCGACCGCGAATCGGAACACGGCGTACCCCGCTATGTAGAGCTTGAACAGCTCCCCGGGTTCGGTGATGCGGCCGCGCAACCACCACAGGACGGCGAACGCCGCGAGGTGAAAGGCGATTTCGTACGCAAACGAGGGGTGCATCGGTACGCCAGCGACCGCGCCTGGGATCACCGAGGCTTCGCCCGGGGTGAGCGTGATCCCCCAGGGCAGGCCCGTCGGCGTACCGGGGAGTTCTGTGAGGAGGCAGCCGACGCGTCCCACCGCCATGCCGATCGCCACCGCCGGCGCGAACAGGTCGCCCGTCTTTTGTCGATAGCCGGTGAGCTTCTTCGCTGCGAGCGCCCCGAAGTAGGCACCTACCAGTCCGGAGAGAATGCTCCGGTTGCCGTAGAGCCACTGCTCAATGAAGGAGGCATTCTGACGGATGTCCACGTGCTGCATCCATGTCCCAAGCCGGCCGAGCACTGCGCCGCCCAGGAGGGCACCCGAAACGACCACCCAGATCCGATCGTCGGCGATCCCGCGCCGACGGACCTCGGCCAGGAAGACTAATGCAGCGGCGATGACGCCGAGGCCGACGAAGGCGTCATGAGTGCCTATCGGGATCGGCCCGAGATGCCCGAGTGTCGGGACCACCGCCGCCCCCCTCGCCTCTGCGGGCACACTACCGGTCTACGCAGTCCGGAGGAGCGCAATACAGACGCCGCCGCCAACGAGCAAACCGATCGCAATACTGATCAGCAGGCCCGCGCCGAAGCCTCGTGTTCGCTGCAGAATCGTCAGCACCAACCCCGGGATGAACAGCACGACGCTGGCGACGAAGCCGAGGAGCACGAACCCAATTGCCCAGTAGCCCTGATCGTCCCGTCCGCCGGTGAACGAGAACGACAAGCCGTACGCGACCAGGTAGAGCAGAAGACCGACGCCGATGCCCACCAGCGGTGCGGATCGGCCCAGCCACCCGGGGGGAGCCGGCGCGCCCTCCGTCGGAGAAACCTGTGGTGCGGACGGCAGCTCCGGCGGCTGGACCGGCGGAAGCTCCGGCGGATGCTCGCCGGGCTGGTCTCGCTCATCGGGGCCGGGCTCGCCGGCGGCGGTGGACATCAGCCCGCCTGAATGACGAGAAAGCCGACGACCCCGCCGACCAGCCAGCCGGCGATGAGGCTCGCGCCGAGGTCCCGCTTGCCGCGGACGATCTGCACGATTCCCAGGATGAGGCACGCGAGGGCAACAACCACCTCGCCGACCACCAAAGTGGACAGCACGGCGACAAGGTCCTCGAACCCGCCGCCCTGCGGCTTGACCAGCCGGCCGGCGAGGAAGGCGGCACCCAGGACCAGAGCCTGGGCGACGACGCCGACGAGTGCGCCGACGATTGCCCGGCCGGCGCGGAACGTAGATGTCTCGATCACGGCCGCACGCTAGCCGATTGCCGCACGGCAAACAACAGCCCTATCGGACCGCGTTCCTCGACGATCTAGGCCGAAGTCGCGTGATCGGTGATCAACTCACGCGACTCCGCCCTAGATCGACGCGACGGGGGCGAGCGGGACGGGGTTGAGCAAGTGCTCAACGCTGGTCTACGCTGTTACTTGAGCGAGTGCTCAAAGCGAGTGCTCAAGACTGGAGGGAGCACGGATCCGGCCGCTCTACATCGAAACCCGCATTCGGGCCGATCTGGACACGGTCTGGCGGCTGACCCAGGATCCGCACGAGCACCAACGCTGGGACCTCCGCTTCACCACGATCGACTACGAGCCGGTGCGGGAGCCCGGCGCAGCACGTCATTTTCGCTACGCCACCCGGATCCTGCCCGGCCTATCCGTCGATGGAGTGGGCGTGTTCGCCGGGGAGCGCTGGCGCCGCGACGGCTCACGCACATCGGCGTTGCGGTTCCGCGGCACGCATCAGCTGTCCCCCATCGGTGCCGGCTCCGGCTACTGGCGATATCAGCCGACCGAATCGGGAGTCCGGTTTCTCACGGGATACGACTACCGGCCAGCGTGGGGCCGTGCCGGCCGGGCGGCCGACCTTGTCGTGCGCCCGCTGATGGGTTGGGCGACGGCGTGGTCGTTCGATCGCCTCCGGCTCTGGCTCGAACGGGGGGTCACACCGCGACGGGCCCTCCATCACGCGGTCATTGAGGTTGTGGTTCGGGCATCCCTCCCTGTCCTTGTCGGCGTCGCGGCGCCCGCCCCGGTCAGAGTCCCGGTCACGACGATCCTTGTCGTTGCCGCCGCGCTTATTCCTCCGTTACCTGACACACCGGCGGCCCGGCGGTGCCAGCGCAAGCCTGCCGCGCCGAACATCTCCAGGCCACCGTCCCTCCTCACCACCTTGAAGCGAGCATGACCTCCATCTTCGAACGGGCACTGGGCGCGGACTATGCACGGCTGCATCCCGAACTACAGCGGCGATTCGGGTTCTCCAGCGAGGACGGAAGGTCCTGTGTGGGCACGGGCGTGATGGACCAGATCTGGCGTGGCTCGGCCTTCACGGTCCCCTTTCTCTGGCTGGGCACGGCCCGGCACATCCTCTTTCCGGAGACCGGCACCCGCGTACCGTTCATGATTGAGAACTACGCGTACCGCGATGGCTTCGGTCGGGAGACGTTGACGTTCGTGCGGACCTTCGAGGTCAGGCCCCGGCGACGGCGACGGTTCGATGCGACCATGGTCTACAGCCCGCATAGGCGCCGAATCGTGGACTTCCTGGGCACCCATCAACACATGGCGGTCGACCTCGACGTGATGGTGGACGATCAAGGAGGCCTGCACATCCACAGCGACCTGCAGCGTTTCTGTGCCGGCTCGTTGCGTCTCCGCTTCCCCACAGCGCTCTCCGGCGAGGCAGACCTGCATGAGTGGTACGACGACGAAGGCGGCCGGTTCAGGATCAACGTGACCGTGTCCAATCGTCGGTTCGGGCGGATCTTCGGTTATCACGGGAGCTTCACCGTGGACTATGTGGACACCGGCCGGGCCCCAATTCCGGCGGCGGCGAAGCCGTTGCGGGAGAATCCCTACCTCTGACAGAGGAGCTCAGATGGCTGACACCCGGCAGAAGCTGATCGTCGGCGCGATGGAGACCATCCGAACTCACGGCATCGCCGGCGTCTCGGCGCGCACCGTAGCGGCATCCGCGGGCGTCAACCAGGCGCTTGTGTTCTACCACTTTGGTAGCGTTGACGACCTTCTCAGCGAGGCGTTCCTCTCCGCCACCCGAGCCCGGGTCGAGCGGTACCGTGAGCGGCTGGCCGCAGTCGCGACGGTGCGGGACCTGCTGGATGTCGGTCGGCGGTTGCATGAGGAGGAGCGCGCACTGGGCAACGTGACCGTCCTGGCACAGCTGTTGGCCGGCGCCCAGAGTGACGCCAAACTCGCCGGGTCGACGGCTGAGGCGCTCGGTCTCTGGGTCGCCGAGATCGAGGCGGTTCTCGTGCGCGTGCTAGCCGGGACGCCGCTGGCGGATCTCGCCGACTCGGCCGGCCTGGCGGCCGCTGTCTCTGCCGCCTTCATTGGCCTGGAACTCTTCGAGGGAGTGGACCCTGTCGGCGCCCATGCCGCGCTGACCTCCCTCGAACAACTGGCCGTCCTGGTGGAGGTGATGGAGGATCTCGGCCCGGTCACCCGCCGAGCGTTGCGCGCGAAGCTGCGCCCCCCCGCCGCGCGCTCACCTCGTCGATCTAGGGCGTAGCGACGTAGTTTGATCTTTAGCCACGTCGCTTAGCCCTAGATCGACGCGCGGAGGAGGAGCACTAGGCGGACGGGGAGTGGGCCAGACCGTAGGCGAGGGCGTCGACGAGCGCGTGCCAGCTCGCCTCCACTACATTCTCGTGCACGCCGACCGTGACCCAATCCTGCCCGTCATCCCCATGCGTCTCCACGAGCACCCGCGTGATGGCACCCGTGCCGTGTGAGCCCTCGAGGATCCGTACCTTGTAATCCGCCAACTCAAAGGCGGCCAGCGTCGGGAAGTGTTGCGACAGCGCCACCCGCAAAGCTTCGTCGAGGGCGTTCACCGGACCGTTCCCGTCAGCGGTGGCGATGACGCGCTCACCCTGGACTCGTACCTTCACGGTCGCCTCCGAGACGACGGCGCCGTCCTCACGGTGCTCCACGATGACCCGATAGGACTCCAACCCAAACGGTGCTACCGTCTCGCCGAGTTCGTCGCGCACCATCAGCTCGAACGAGGCGTCTGCGGCTTCAAAGGACCAACCGGCGGCCTCCATCTCCTTGACCCGCTTTGTGACCCGCGACAGGGTGTCCGGATGGTCGGCCAGGTCCAGCCCGAGCTCACGTGACTTGAGCTCGATGCTGGCCCGGCCGGCCATCTCGGTGACCAGAATTTTCATGTCGTTGCCGACGGTGGCCGGGTCTATATGGTTGTAGAGCACCGGATCCACCTTGATTGCGCTCGCGTGCAGCCCCGCCTTGTGAGCGAAGGCGGCCGCCCCGACGTAGGCCTGGTGGGTGTCGGGGGCGAGGTTCGCGATGTCCGCGATGGCGTGGGAGACGCGCACCATCTGCTCCAGGCACCCGTCCGGCAGGACGGGCAGCCCGAGCTTGAGTTGCAGGTTGGCCACGGTCGCGAACAGGTCGGCGTTGCCGGGCCGCTCGCCGTAGCCGTTGGCGGTGCACTGGAAATGGCGGACCCCAGCCTCGACCGCGGCCACCGTGTTGGCGACGGCGCATGAGGTGTCGTTCTGGCAATGGATGCCGAGCTGGAGAACCACATCGTCCGAAGTGGAGCCAAGCAGTGCGGCGACGCGGTCCGACACCTCCATCACTGCGCCGGTCACCATCGACGGGAGCATCCCGCCGTTGGTGTCACACATGACGGCCACCTCGGCTCCGGCCTCCAGCGCCGTGGCGGCGACCGAAGCAGTGTACGACGGGTCGACGCGGAAGCCGTCGAAGAAGTGTTCACAGTCGAGAAAGACACGTCTGCCCTCCTTGCGGAAGAACTCAACCGTGTCGCGCACCATCGCGAGGTTCACCTCTCGCGTGGTACGCAGCGCTCGCTCGACATGGCGAACGTCTGACTTCGCGACAAGGCATACCGCCGGCGTCTCGGCCTCCAGCAGTGCCCGTACCTGCGGATCTGACTCGGCCGTCAGATCGGCTCGCCGGGTCGAGCCGAACGCCACGAGTAGTGCGTGTTTAAGATCAAGTTCGGAGCGGGCTCGACGGAAGAACTCTGTGTCCTTCGGCATCGCGCCGGGCCATCCTCCCTCGATGAAACCGACGCCGATCTCGTCGAGCAGACGCGCTACCGCGAGCTTGTCCACGACCGAGTACGTGATGCCCTCCCGCTGGGCGCCGTCCCGGAGCGTGGTGTCGAAGACCTGGTACATCATGGCGGGTTTCCCTATCTTGCGAGAGCAACAACGGTATTTGGCGCAAACAAAAGACCCCCCGCGGAGTGCGGGAGGTCTGCGCGCGCAGGTGGAGCAGTCTGCGCGCGCTAGGCGATAATGATCTGGCTACAGGGCCGGCTCACGGTTGTATCCTGCCACTCACGCCAGGACGGAGTGAGCGTCGTCTCAGATACTGGTATTGGCGTCCTATCGCCGGGACGCGGCCGGTCGCCACCCGGCTCGCCAGGATAGTCCAGCCGCGAGCTGGGTGTACAAGCTGCGCGGCTGGGTACAACCCCACCGGCAGCACGAACCGAATGGACGGAGGAACCTGCCGTGGACACTCTCGACCCTCCCGGCGACGAGAACCGGCGGAATCAACCGCGCGAGTCGGAACCCGACGAATACGGCACGACGACGGCGCCCGGGGCAACCCCCGTGGCAGGCATGTCGCCACTACCGAGCACTCAGCAGGACTTCAACGCGTGGAACTACCGGCCCGACGCAGGCTGGAGCGCTGAGTTCGACATCGTGGGCTACCACGTCGCGGCCACCGATGGCAGCATCGGAAAGATCGACGAGGCGAGCCATGCATCCGATGAGAGCTATGTCGTCGTAGACACCGGCCCCTGGATCTTCGGCAAGAAGGTCATGATCCCGGCCGGCACGGTCACCCATATCGACCACACCGACCGCAAGGTTTACGTGGATCGAACCAAGGACCAGGTGAAGTCCTCGCCCGACTTCGACGCCGACATGTACGCCGAGCCGACGTACCGCGACAAGATCGGCGGCTACTACCACGACACGTACCACGAGAGGTCGTCGCTGGGCGGCAACCACACGTAACGACCTCACGGTCCAGGCCTGGCCTAACGGCCGGGCCTGGACCGTTAGGCTCGCCGGGTGAGCGAACCCGTGGTACTGACGATGGGCGTGTCCGGGTGCGGCAAGACCACGATCGGCCTGCTGCTGGCCGAGCGGACCCGCTGGCCCTTCGTCGACGCCGACGAGATGCACCCGATCGCCAATATCGAGAAGATGAAGTCCGGCATCCCATTGACGGACGAGGACCGCTGGCCCTGGCTGGAGCAGGTCGCGGCGTGGATCGCGGAACGCTACGCCGCCGGCGAGCCTGGCGTGGTCGCCTGCTCTGCGCTTAAAAGGGCCTACCGAGACCTGCTGCGCCAAGCCGACCCAGATCTGCGCGTCGTCTACCTCGAGGGCGAACGTGACCTGCTCGAGAAGCGCTTGGCTCACCGCCACGGCCACTTCTTCCCGCGCAAACTTCTCGACGCGCAGCTGGCCGACCTCGAGGAGCCCACGCCGGATGAGAACCCGATCGTCGTCTCCATTGGACAGTCGCCGGAGGAGGCCGTGGAGTCGATCCTTGCGGCGCTTGGTCGATAGAGGACTGCCGTCGATAAGGTAGATGCATGGGACCACACGGGGCGACCTTTTCCAATGTCTTCAACTTTCGGGATCTCGGCGGATATCGCACGAGGGACGGACGCGCCGTGCGCCGGCATCGCCTCTACCGGTCCGACGATCTTTCCCGGCTGGGCGAGGACGACCGCGAACCCTTCGCCGAGCTGGGCATCCGCACCGTGGTCGACCTGCGCCGGCCGAACGAGGTCGAGGCGGACGGCCGCATTCCCACGTTCGACGGCTTCGACTATCACCATGTGCACCTGGTCCACCCCATCTGGCCCCGCCGGCAGTTCGCCGACACCGCTGAACGCGCCGATTTTGTCCTGGAGCGCTACCGGGAGCTCAGCGTGGACGCCGCCGAGGGCATCGGACAGACGCTGCGGCTCATCGCGGATGCCGACGCTGCACCCTTGATCTTCCATTGCATCGCGGGAAAGGACCGGACGGGTGTCATCTCGGCGCTGACCCTAGCCCTGCTCAGCGTCGCCGACGACGATATCGCCGACGACTATCAGCTCAGTGAGCTCGCGGAGCCCGCGTCCTGGGCCTACCTCACGCGTGACCGGCCCGACCTGCAGGCGCATCGATGGCGGCACTTCACGGTGTCGCCCCGCGAGGGGATGCTGGCCTTCCTTGATGACCTGCGGGTTCGCCACGGCTCGGTGTCGGGCTACGCCGCCGAGGTGGGCGTGACCGCCGAGCACGTCGATGCGATGCGAGCCCACCTGCTGACGCCTAACCCCGCCGCCGCCGAAGATCCGCTCGATCATGCTCTGACCGTCGCCGACTGAGCCGCGTTGTGCCGCTCGCAAGCTCGCGACAGCGACGTCGATCATGACCTCCAGGTCATGATCGACGCCTAGATTAGAGGACGCGCTGAACCCAGCCGTAGGGGTCCTCGGCGCGCCCGCGTTGAATGTCCACGAGGGACTGACGCAGCTTCTTGGTCACCTTGCCGG
This sequence comes from Micromonosporaceae bacterium, assembly GCA_020027875.1. GTDB lineage: Bacteria > Actinomycetota > Actinomycetes > Mycobacteriales > Micromonosporaceae > JAXIPB01. The sequence continues at coordinate 90,741 of JAHRHA010000003.1, forward strand.
TGCGGCCATTGGAGATGGTGAAGTCGCCGTCGGCCGAGCGCACCGTCCCGATCGGGGTGACCACCGCCGCCGTACCGCAGGCGAACACCTCGCGCAGCCGGCCGCTGGTCGCGTCGGCCCGCCAGTCCTCCATGCTGATCGGTCGCTCCTCGACCGTCCGCCTGCCCGCCCGGGCCAGCGTGATGATCGAGTCACGGGTGATGCCCGGCAGGATGGTGCCGGACAGCGGCGGCGTGGCGAGCGACCCATCGTCGTACACGAAGAAGATGTTCATCCCGCCCAGCTCGTCGACGAAGCGGCGCTCGACGGCGTCGAGGAAGACGACCTGGTCGCAGCCGCGCTCGATCGCCTCGGCCTGAGCGACGAGGCTCGCGGCGTAGTTGCCGCCAAACTTGGCCGCGCCGGTGCCGCCGGGTGCCGCCCGGGTGTAGTCCGCCGAGATCCAGACCGTGACGGGCTTGACCCCACCCTTGAAGTAGGAGCCGACCGGCGAGGCGATAAGGACATAGAGGTACTCCGTCGAGGGCTTCACACCGAGGAAGACCTCGCTTGCGTACATGAAAGGACGCAGGTAGAGCGAGCCGTCGGGATCGGTGGGAACCCACTCCCGATCTATCTTGATCAACTGGTGGATCGAACCGAGGAACAGCTCATCAGGAAGCTGTGCCATGGCCATCCGAGCCGCCGACTCGCGGAATCGGCGGGCGTTCGCCTCAGGCCGGAACAGGGTCACGCCGTCGTCCGTCGTCCGGTAGGCCTTCAGCCCCTCGAAGATCTCCTGGGCGTAGTGGAGTACGGCGGTCGCCGGGTCTAAGGGGATGGGCGCGCGGGCTTCGACGCGTGCGTCGTACCAGCCCTTACCCTCCGCATACCGGATGGTGACCATGTGATCGGTGAAGACGCGACCGAAGCCCGGGTTGACCAGGAGAGCGGACCGCTCGGCGGCCGATACCGGCTGCTCAGTGGGTCGAATGTCAAACTCACCACCGGTCATCGCTACCTCCGAATGCCTTCCAGACAGTGCTCCACCGCGCATAAAGGTACCCGAACGGCCGTTCAGGCGACACTAGGCGCCGCGAGGGTGGCGGCGGCGATTAGGCGGCGAGGGAGGCCAGGCGGTCGCCTACCTCCTCCGTCCGTAGCGGATCGCCGGCGGCACGGGCGGAGAGCTCAGCTGCGACCGCCTGCTCCACCCGACGGGCTGCCTCGGGGTGTCCGAGGTGGTCCAACATGATCGCGACCGAGAGTACGGCCGCGGCGGGATCCGCCACGCCCCGCCCCGCGATGTCGGGGGCGGAGCCGTGGACCGGCTCGAACGTCGACGGGAACCTCCGCTCCGGGTTGATGCACCCGCTCGCGGCGAGCCCGATGCCGCCGGTGACGGCGGCGGCGATGTCGGTGAGGATGTCGCCGAACAGGTTGTCGGTGACGATCACGTCGTAACGCTGCGGCTGAGTCACCAGGAACATCGCCGCGGCGTCGACGTGCTGATAGTCCGTCGTGATCTCCGGGTGCTCGGCCGAGATCTCGGCGAATGTGCGGGCCCAGAGTCCGCCGGCGTGGGTGAGGACGTTGGTCTTGTGAACCATGGTGACCGTGCGCCGCTCCCGTCGGCTCGCGCGCGCGAAGGCGTCGCGGATCACGCGCTCAACCCCGTACCGGGTGTTGAGGCTCTCCTCCGTGGCCACCTCGGCGGCCGTGCCGGTGTGCATCGTGCCACCCGCGCCGGTATAGAGGCCCTCCGTGCCCTCCCGTATCACCAGGAAGTCGATCTCTCCGGCCTTCACGTTCGCGAGCGGCCCGCTGGTCCCGGGCCACAGGCGCGAGGGGCGCAGGTTGATGTACTGGTCGAAGGCGAATCGCAACTGGAGCAGCAAGCCTCGTTCGAGGACGCCCGGCGGGACGGCCGGGTCGCCGACGGCGCCCAGCAGGATCGCGTCATGGCCGGCCAGTTCGTTCAGGACCGACTCGGGCAATACCTCACCGGAGCGCAAATACCGGGCGGCGCCCAGGTCATAGCTGGTGGTCTCGCACCCTGGCAGAACCGCGTCGAGGACTTTGAGCGCCTGCGCCACCACCTCGGGACCGATGCCGTCACCGGCAACCACCGCGATGCTCGTCACCGCCACGTCCTATCTCGCTCGACGGCGTCCTACCCCCACAACGCCGCGCCACGTCAATGTCCACCGAACGTTAAAGGGGATCCTACACTCCGGTAAGCAAGTCCCGCTCTGTGGACATCTCCGTCGTCCCCGGCGCGGTTAGTCGGTCAGGTCGACGGTGGAGGCGGCGCTGGCACCGATCGCCTCGGCGGCATTCGCGAGCAGCTCCGGCGTGACCCTATTGTCGACGGTCAGCGTCATAAGCGCCTCGCCCCCGGCCTCACGCCGGGCGACCTGCATCGCCGCGATGTTCACGCCAGCCTCGCCGAGTAGCGTGCCGATGGCGCCGACGACGCCCGGCCGGTCGACATACCGGAAGAAGAGCAGGATGCCGACGGCGTCGAGTTCCAGGTCGAATCCGTCCAGCTCGGTGAGCTTGACCGCCTCCCGCGGGCCGGGCAGGTAGGTACCGGAGACGGACACGACCCGACCGTCGGGCAGCGCTCCGCGTACCGAGATGAGGTTGGGATGGTCGATGGTCTCAGGGGAGGTGGCCAGGGCCACTTCGACGCCGCGGTCGGCGGCGAGGTGCGGGGCGTTGACGTACGTCACCTGCTCCTCAACGACCGACGCGAAGAGCCCCTTCGTCGCCGCCAGCTTGAGCACGCTGACGTCGTTGGCGACCACCTCGCCGCGCACCTCAACGGTCACGTTCGCCGCGACGCCACCGGCCACGGCGGTGAAGACCCGGCCGAGCTTCTCGGCCAGTGGAAGCAGTGGACGTACATCCTCAGCGACCACTCCGCCGGCCTGCACGTTGACCGCGTCAGGCACAAACTCGCCCTGAAGCGCGAGCTTGACGCTGCGTGCCACCGCGAGGCCGGCCTTGTCCTGCGCCTCGTGTGTCGACGCGCCCAGGTGCGGCGTCGCCACGACATTGTCGAAGCCGAAGAGTGGCGAGGCGGTGCAGGGCTCCTTGGCGTAGACGTCGATGCCGGCGCCGGCCACGCGGCCCTCGGCGATCGCGTCGGCCAGCGCCTGCTCGTCGACAAGACCACCGCGGGCGGCGTTGATGATCCGTACGCCGTGTTTGACGATCTGCAGCTCCTTCGGCCCGATCAACCCGATGGTCTCCGGCGTTTTGGGCAGATGGATGGAGATGAAGTCCGACTCCCGGAGGAGCTCCTCCAGGCCGACCAGCCTGATGCCGAGCTGGGCGGCCCGGGCCGGTTGAATGTACGGGTCGTAGGCGATCAGGCGCGTGCCGAACGCGGCGATGCGCTGGGCGAAGAGGACGCCGATGCGGCCGAGGCCGACCACGCCGACGGTCTTGCCCTGCAGCTCGACGCCGGTGTACTTCGATCGCTTCCACTCGCCGGCCTTGAGCGAAGCGGACGCGGCGGCGGTGTTGCGGGCCACCGCGAGCAGCAGGGCAACGGCCTGCTCCGCGGCGGAGACGATGTTGGAGGTCGGCGCGTTGACGACCATTACCCCGCGCGCGGTCGCGGCGGGCACCTCGACGTTGTCGAGCCCGACGCCGGCGCGGGCGACGACCTTGAGCCTCGGGGCGGCGGCGATGGCCTGGGCGTCGATCTGTGTTGCGCTGCGCACGATGACGGCGTGCGCCTCGGCGAGTGCGGAGAGTAGAGCCGCTCGATCGGTGCCGTCGACGTGGCGGACGTCGAACTCTTGAGCGAGCACATCGATCGCGGCCGGGGCGAGCTCTTCGGCGATGAGTACGACGGGAGTCACAGTCTTCCTCGCGGTTGGTGGGCGGCGACCGCCTGAGAACGCACATGTGCGCATTCGCGGCGACACACCCGATCGTAGGGGTTTGGCCGCCCGCCACCGCATTCAACTCGGCGTGACGGCCCTCACTTGCCGCGGCGCTCCGCCGGGGTCATGGATCTTGAGTGGTCGTTAGGCCGTTTCGGTGATGGGGCGGTCCACCCACGACATCATGCCGCGCAACTTCTTGCCGGTCTCCTCGATCGGGTGGGCCGCACCCTCCTCACGCCACTTGGTGAAGTTGGGGCGGCCGGCGTCGTCCTCGGCGATCCACTCGCGGGCGAACTCGCCACTCTGGATCTCGCCCAGGATCTTGCGCATCTCGTCCTTGACGCGGGAGTCGATGACGCGCGGCCCGCGGGAATAGTCACCGTACTCGGCCGTGTCCGACACCGAATAGCGCATGCGGGCGATCCCACCCTCATACATGAGGTCCACGATGAGCTTGAGTTCATGGAGGCACTCGAAGTACGCGACCTCGGGGGCGTACCCCGCCTCGGTCAGCACCTCGAAACCAGTCTGCACAAGCGCCGACGCACCACCGCACAGCACGGCCTGCTCGCCGAAGAGGTCGGTCTCGGTCTCCTCGGTGAACGTGGTCCGGATGGCGCCGGCGCGGGTGCCGCCAATCCCCCGAGCGTACGACAGGGCCAGCGGGAAGGCTCGGCCCGTAGCGTCCTGCTCGACCGCGAGCAGACACGGCACGCCCTTGCCGTCCACGAACTGCCGGCGCACGAGGTGTCCGGGACCCTTCGGCGCGACCATGGCGACGTCCACATCGGAGGGTGGAGTGATCAGCCCGTACCGGATGTTGAGCCCGTGCCCGAAGAACAGCGCCTTGCCCGCGGTGAGCGATGGGGCGATGGCCTCGGCGTACACCTTGCGCTGCGCTGTGTCCGGGGCGAGCAGCATGATGAAGTCCGCCTCGGCGGCCGCCTCGGCCGGCGTGACCACGCGCAGCCCTTGATCCTCCGCCTTCGGTCGGCTCTTCGAACCGTCCGGCAGGCCGACGCGCACGTCTACACCGGAGTCGCGCAGCGACAGCGAGTGCGCGTGGCCCTGGCTGCCGTAACCGATGACCGCCACCGTGCGGCCCTGGATCACCGACAGGTCGGCATCGTCGTCGTAATAAACCTCAGCCATCTGCAAACCCTTCTACGAGGCCGCGCGCAGTACAGGCGCGGTGATCGAACGCGAACCACGCCCGATGGCCACCAGCCCGGACTGCACCATTTCCTTGATTCCGTACGGTTCGAGGTCGCGCAGCAGCGCGTCCAGCTTCTCGGCGGTGCCAGTCGCCTCGATCGTGAGCGCGTCGGGCGAGACGTCGACGACGCGGGCCCGGAACAGCTGCACAGTCTCCAGCACCTGCGACCGGATGGCCCGGTCCGCCCGTACCTTGACCAGCAGCAGTTCGCGCTGCACCGATGCCGCCGGCTCCAGCTCGACAATCTTCAACACGTTCACGAGCTTGTTGAGCTGCTTGGTGACCTGCTCCAGTGGCGAGTCCTCGGCGTTGACCACGATCGTGATACGCGACACCTCGGGGTGCTCGGTCTCCCCCACCGCCAGTGAGTCGATGTTGAACCCGCGCCGGGAGAAGAGCCCGGCGACACGGGCCAGGACGCCCGGCTTGTTCTCCACAAGTACGGAGAGCGTGTGTTTACTCATCTCAGCTGTCCTCAGAGGTCGTCGTCGTCGTCGAAGGTCGGCCGCACGTCGCGGGCGAACATGATCTCGTCGTTGCTGGTGCCCGCCGCGACCATTGGCCACACCATTGCGTCCTTGCCGACAACAAAATCGACCACAACGGGCGCATCGTTGATCTTCATGGCGGTCTCGATCGTGGTGTCCACGTCGGCGGCGGTTTCGCAGCGCAGACCCACGCAACCCAGCGCCTCCGCGAGCTTCACGAAGTCGGGGATTCGGTGCTTGTGCGTACCCAGGTCGGTGTTGGAGTACCGCTCACCGTAGAAGAGGGTCTGCCACTGCCGCACCATGCCGAGGTTGCCGTTGTTGATGACGGCAACCTTGATCGGGATGCCCTCCAGGGCGCATGTGGCGAGCTCCTGATTGGTCATCTGGAAGCAGCCGTCGCCATCGACGGCCCAGACAACCGCGTCGGGTCGGCCGACCTTGGCGCCCATGGCGGCCGGTACCGCGTAGCCCATCGTGCCGAGGCCACCGGAGTTGAGCCAGGTGCCCGGCTTCTCGTACGAGATGAACTGCGACGCCCACATCTGGTGCTGGCCGACACCCGCGACGTAGATGGCCTCCGGCCCGACGATCTCACCCAGACGCTTGAGGACGTACTGCGGGGCGAGCGTGCCGTCCGGCGGCTCCTCCCAACCCAGCGGGTACCGCCGTCGGATGTCTTCGAGCTGGCTCCACCAGTCGGAGGTATTAGCCCGATGGCCCGCCTTGTGCTCGGCCGCCACGGCCCCGATCAGCTCGTCGATGACGTAGCGCGCGTCGCCGACGATCGGCACATCCGCGGCCCGATTCTTGCCGATCTCGGCGGGGTCGATGTCGGCGTGGATGATCGCCGCGCCCGGGGCGAAGCTGTCGAGCTTGCCGGTGACCCGGTCATCGAAACGGGCGCCGAGCGCGATGAGCAGGTCGGCCTTCTGTAGCGCGTAGACGGCGCCGACCGTGCCATGCATGCCGGGCATGCCCATGTGCTGATGATGGCCGTCGGGGAACGCCCCCCGTGCCATGAGGGTCGTCACCACCGGTGCGCCGGTCAGCTCGGCGAGCTTGCGCAACACATCGGACGCGCCCGCCTTGAGTACCCCGCCGCCGACGTAGAGCACCGGCCGCCGGGCCATGGCGATGAGTTTCGCCGCCTCGCGGATCTGCTTGCCGTGCGGCTGCAGCGTGGGACGGTACCCCGGCAGCTCCAGCGTGGGGGGCCAGGAGAACTCGGTGCGCGCCGTCAGCACGTCCTTCGGGATGTCCACCAGGACCGGCCCGGGCCGCCCGGTGCCGGCAAGGTGGAACGCCTCGGCCAGCACGCGCGGCAGGTCCTCGGGGCGCTGCACGAGATAGTTGTGCTTCGTGATCGGCAGGGTGATGCCGTGGATGTCGGCCTCCTGAAAGGCGTCCGACCCGATCGACCCGCGCGGCACCTGACCCGTGATCGCCACCATCGCCACCGAGTCCATGTAGGCGTCGGCGATCGGCGTAACAAGGTTGGTCGCACCCGGTCCAGACGTGGCGATGCAGACCCCCACCTTGCCCGTCGCCTGTGCGTATCCGGTCGCCGCGTGGCCGGCGCCCTGCTCGTGGCGCACCAGGATGTGGCGCACCTTCGAATCGAAGATCGGATCGTACGCGGGCAAGATCGCCCCGCCGGGGATGCCGAATATCACCTCAACGCCGAGAGCCTCGAGGGAGCGGACCAGAGACTGGGCACCGGTCACGGATTCCGGGGCGACCGTCTTGGCCGGAGCCGCTGGCGTAGGCACGGAGGGGTGCGCGTGTGCCCGTACCCCGGCGGCGACGGTGAGGGGGGAGGGCGCGGCGGTCGCCGGGCTCGTGCCGGACGGCGGGCGGGGGATCGCCTGCTCGGGAGGTGTCTTCGACATGACCGTGCCTTCGGTTCGGCGGATCAGGAGGTTCAGGGTTGTGCCGTGCTCGCTATACAGCCGTGCTCGTCTATACAGCGGTGCTCGCTATACAAAGAGCCCCCGTGCTGGGCAGCACGTGGGCTCGCGCGTCGGACAGTGTCGGACACGCTAGGTGATAAGTACTCGGCTCAAGGGCGTGGACGACATGCGCTCAGACTGCCTCATCTCAGCCCGCGAGTCAACCGATCTCACATCGTGGTCAACGGCGTGGTCACAGGATGGTCACGACGGCCGGCGGTGCCACACTGGGCGGATGCCGCAGCTGCGCTCAGCCACCTCCACGCAGGGTCGCAACATGGCCGGCGCCCGGGCCCTGTGGCGGGCCACTGGGATGACCGACGCCGATTTCGGCAAGCCGATCGTGGCGATCGCGAACTCGTTCACCCAGTTCGTCCCCGGACACGTGCACCTGCGCAACATGGGCGCGCTGGTCGCGGACGCGGCCGCCGAAGCTGGCGGCATCGGCCGGGAGTTCAACACGATCGCCGTCGACGACGGGATCGCCATGGGCCATGGCGGCATGCTCTACTCGCTGCCCAGCCGGGAGCTGATCGCAGACGCGGTGGAGTACATGGTGCAGGCGCACTGCGCCGACGCGCTGGTGTGCATCTCCAACTGCGACAAGATCACGCCGGGCATGCTGATGGCGGCCCTGCGGCTCAACATCCCCACCGTCTTCGTGTCGGGCGGACCCATGGAGGCCGGCAAGACCGTGGCGATCGACGGCGTCGTGCACGCCAAGCTCGACCTCATCGATGCGATGACCGCATCGGCGAACGAGGCCGTCACCGATGAACAACTAGGAGTGATCGAGCGCTCCGCCTGCCCGACCTGTGGATCGTGCTCGGGCATGTTCACCGCCAACTCGATGAACTGCCTGACCGAGGCGATCGGGCTGGCGCTGCCCGGCAACGGCTCGACCCTGGCGACGCACGCCGCGCGGCGTTCCCTCTTCGAGACGGCCGGACGGCTTGTGGTGGACCTGGCCCGCCGCTTCTACGAGGGCGAGGACACCTCGGTCCTGCCGCGTGCGATCGCGACCAGAGCAGCATTTGAGAACGCCGTTGCGCTCGACGTCGCCATGGGCGGCTCGACCAATACGGTGCTGCATCTGCTCGCCGCCGCGCGCGAGGCCGACGTGGACTTCCGGGTGGCCGACATCGACGCGATCTCGCGCCGCGTGCCATGCCTGTCGAAGGTCGCCCCCAACACGCCGAAATACCACATGGAGGACGTACACCGGGCGGGCGGCATCCCGGCCATCCTCGGCGAACTGAACCGCGGCGACCTGCTGCGCCGAGACGTCCATTCGGTGCACGCGGCGTCGCTGCAGACGTGGCTGGCGGACTGGGACGTGCGGGGTGGCTCGGCCACCGCGGCAGCGGAGGAGTTGTTCCACGCCGCGCCGGGCGGTGTGCGTACGACGGAGCCCTTCTCCACCGAGAACAGGTGGTCCACACTGGACACCGACGCGGCCGATGGCTGCATCCGGGACGTCGCGCACGCCTACAGCGCGGACGGCGGACTCGCGATCCTGCACGGCAATCTCGCGCCGGAGGGTTGCGTGGTGAAGACCGCCGGCGTGCCGGAGGAGAACCTCACCTTCCGCGGTCCCGCTCGCGTCTTCGAGTCGCAAGACGAGACCGTCGACGCCATCCTCCGCGGCGATGTGGTCGCCGGCGACGTGGTGGTGGTTCGCTACGAGGGCCCCCGCGGCGGACCCGGCATGCAGGAGATGCTCTATCCCACGTCGTTCCTCAAGGGACGCGGTCTCGGCCGGGCCTGCGCGCTCGTCACCGATGGACGCTTCTCCGGCGGCACGAGCGGGCTATCGATCGGACACGTCTCACCCGAGGCGGCCAGCGCCGGACTCATCGCCCTCGTCGAAGATGGCGATCTCATCGAGATCGACATCCCGGCGCGGTCCGTCGAACTCAGCGTGCCGCCCGAAACGCTCGAGGCGCGCCGTATCGCGCAGGAGAAGCGCGACCGCCCGTACACGCCGCTGAACCGGGAGCGCATCGTATCGGCGGCACTCCGCGCGTACGCCTGGATGGCCACCTCGGCCAGCGACGGCGCCTACCGCCGCGTCCCCGACTAAGCTCCACATAAGCGTCGATCATGACCTGGAGGTCATGATCGACGCTGTTTGGCGACGGTCAGCTCATGATCACCGCGATCATGACGGCTCGGGCCGCGATAACGGCCTTTCGGATCCGGCCGGTGCCCTAGACTCGGCCCGTACCATAGCCACCCCCTCCGGTAAGAAGACGCCCGTGTTGGCGTCCGCCTCCGGAAGGGGTTGTGTTGCCGCTCATCAGCGTTGTGGTGCCGGTCTTCCGGGTCGCGACATACCTTCCTGAATGCCTCGACTCGATCCTTGACCAGTCATTCGACGACATCGAGGTGGTAGCCGTCGACGACTCCTCGCCGGACGAGTGCGGCGAGATCCTCGAGTCGTACGCGATGCGCGACCCTCGCGTGCGCGTCACGCACCTAGCGCGCAATGTCGGGCTCGGCCGCGCACGTGGCGCCGGCTTCGCCATGGCAACCGGTGAGTACGTGTGGTTTGTGGACAGCGACGACTATCTAACCGACGGCGCCCTGGTGGCCGTGGCGAAGCGGATCGCTGAACTCGAATCCGATCTCGGGCCGGACATGCTGCTGGTCGACTACCACCGCGAATCGTGGGCGCGACGGGACAGCAGAAGCAACCTGACCGAGGTGCTCCCGGTCGAACCGACCCCGGACGTGTTTACCGCCACCGAGCAGCCGGGCGTATTCGCCACCTTTCATACCGCCTGGGCTCGGGTGCTGCGACGGGACCTGATCGCGCGGGCCGGGTTCCCCTTCCATCCGGGCTGGTACGAGGATGTGTCGTTCACCTACCCTCTGCTCGTCGCCGCCCGCCGGATCTCGGTTCTGCGCCGAGTGTGCTACGACTACCGAGACGTCCGCGATGGCGCTATCACTCGGACCAACGACAGCCGGCATTTCGAAGTCTTCGAGCAGTACGAACGCCTCTTCGAGACGTTGGACAGGTGGGGTGTCGAAACCCACAGCGAGATACGAGCGCATGTATTCGACCGCATGCTGCGGCACTACTGGTGGATCCTCAACGGCAGCGCCCGCGTCCCCCAGGACCTGCAGCGAGCGTTCTTTGCACGAATGTCCGAGCACAGCGAACGGTTCCGGCCCACGGCGCGTGTGCCGCCGATCGGGGCGCGACGCCCCGGCATCGAGAACCTCAAACGCGGGCTCATCGCTCACGACTCGTGGCGGACCTTCGCGGTCCTTCGATCGGCCCGCCGTGCCGGGCGCACCGCCAAGGGGCGAATCCAGGATCTGGCACGCACAAACGTCCGCTAATCGTCGGGGCAAGACTGCGACCAGTCAGGCCGCGTCGATGAGCGCTGCCCGCATCTGATCGGCGTCGGCAGATCGTGTTCCACCCTGGCGCCATCCCCCGCCCGTAGTGGCCGGACCGAACCCTGGTGCTCAGCCCCCCGCGACGCTAGGTACAACGAGGATCTCGGCCCGGTCGGATACGGATGTACGCAAGCCTTCCAGCCGCCGGCACTCCTCACCATCGACGTACAGATTTACGTAGCGGCGCAGTTCGCCTTGCTCGTCCCGAATGCGCCGTTCCAGCAGCGGCCAGGTCACGCCGATCTCGTCGAGGACGGCCCCCAGCGTCGAATTCTCGACCGCCGCGCACTCGAGGCTCGAGTGCCCACCAGCCTCCGCGCGCAGTACCCCCGGAATTCGGATAGTCACCGCCATTTCAGACCACCGCCGCCCTAATGGAGAGAACCTCGGGCAGGTGTGACGCGACCTGCTGCCAGTTCTCGCCCTCATCCCGGCTGGCGTAGACCTCGCCCCCGCGGGTGCCGAAGTAGACCCCGACCGTCTCTGCGTTGTCTACGCACATCGCATCCCGCAACACACTGGGATAGAACGGCCCCGTGGGCAGTCCGTCCGATAGCCCTTGCCAGGTCGCGCCGGCGTCCTCGCTTCGGAAGACCCGGCACCGGGCGTCCGGCGGGTAGCGACGGCCATCGGCCTCGAGTGGGAAGTTGTAGATCACGCCGGGCCGGTGCGGGTGCGCGACCATGGGGAAGCCGAAGTCACTGGGCAGACCCTCCGCGATCGACGTCCACGAGGCGCCCCCGTCGTCCGAGCGGTAGACGCCGTGGTGGTTCTGAGCGAAGAGCTGCTCCGGCCGGGCCGGGCTCGCGGCGATCTTGTGCACACACTGGCCGAACTCCGGGTACTCGTTCGGCAGGAAGTAGGCCCGGATGCCGGTGTTGCTCGCCTCCCAAGTCTCGCCCGCGTCGGCCGTGCGGTAGACGCCGCCAGTCGACATCGCGACCAGCATCCGCTTCGGATCATCCGGGAATGGCACGATCGAGTGAATGGCCGGGCCACCGAAGCCGGCCCCCCATTCCGGCCGGTGCGGGTGATCCCATAGACCACGTACGAACTCGTACGTGACACCACCGTCGCTGGATCGGAACAGACCCTGGGGCTCGGTGCCCGCGTACACAACGTCAGGTTGGTCAGCCGGGCCAGGGGCGATCTGCCAGACCCGCGCCACCGCCGTCTCGGAGTCCTCGGGGAAGGCGATCGGTCGCTGGTCCGGCTCGTGCCAGGACGCGCCCAGGTCGTCGCTCGTGGCCACGATGGGACCGAAGTGTGAACTGTCGACTCCGGCGAGCAGGCGGACCGGTTCCCGGCGGGTGTCGATCCCCACCGCGTACACCCCGGTCATCGGGAAGTGTGGACCATTGATCTCCCAGGTTTGCCGGTCGTCCTCGCTACGGGCCAGAAACAGGCCCTTCCCGGTGCCAATTGCGAGCAGGCTGGTCGTCATCGACGCGCTCCCTTCGAGTCTCAACCTCGTCGGCCACAGTATGTCCACCACCTCCGACAGTTCCCGATGAGTCGCTCGGCGGCAACCGAGACCCGACGGCGCGGCGCGCACAGCCAAGGCCGCGCCGCGGAGGCGGCATAGGGGCAGCCCCGGCCACACACGCGCGGAGTGGGAGCATGGGCGGGTGAGTGAGACTGCGCCGATGCTGCGCCTGCGTCACAGCCCGGCGATAACCGTCGCCGCAGTGATCTCCATGATCGCGGGGACCTCATTGGCCAGGTGGGCGGTCGAGCTCCTGCCGCTTCTCATCATTCCGCTCGCGGTGGCGGTGTGGGGCTGGCGCGCAGGTACCGACGCCGACGCCGAGGGGCTGACCGTACGCGCGGCCCTGGGCAGCCGGCGAATACCGTGGTCGGATGTCAGCGAGTTGATCACCGACGCGCGTGGCCGCGTCAACGTACGGCTGGCCTCGGGCAAGGCGGTGGCACTGCCGGCGGTGTCCGCAACGGACCTGCCCCGCCTGGTCGCCGCATCCGGGCAGGACCTCGTCACAGACAATGCGCCCTAGTAGTCGCCACTCACCACGTTGATCAATGGCTGACCCGTGGCGTACCGGCGCAGCTGGTCGCCGACGAGCGTGTACGCCCGGCGGAGCGTGCCGCGAACGGAACCGGCCACATGCGGGGTGAGCAGGAGGTTCGGCAGCTCCCAGAGCGGATGGCCGGCCGGCAGCGGCTCCGGGTCCGTGACATCGAGGGCGGCGCCCAGCCGGCCCGACGAGAGCTCGGCCGTGAGGGCCGCGGTGTCCACGACCGGTCCCCGCGCCGCGTTAACGAGGAGCGCGCCGTCCTTCATAGCGGCAAGGAACGCTGCACCGACCAGGCCAGTCGTGGTGGCCGTCAGCGGGACGATGACCACGACCACGTCGGCCTCCGGCAGCAGCAGGGGTAACTCATCGACCCCGTGCACAGCAGGCCGGCGCTCGCGAGCCACCCGCGTCAGCGAGACCTCGAAGGGTTCCAGCCGACCCGCGACCGCCTCTCCAATCGCGCCGGCACCGACGACGAGCACGTGCTTGCCGGCCAGCTCGTCGGTCTGGCGATGCGCCCACTCGCCGCGTGCCTGCGCACGGGCGAAATGCGGAAAGTCGCGCAGGTAGGACAGGATCGCGGTGACCGCCCACTCCGCGGTCGCAGCAGTGTGCACACCCCGTGCATTACACAGCGTGACGTGCACCGGCACCCGGCCGAGCCAGGCGTCGACCCCGGCCGTGAGCAGCTGAACGACCCGAAGCTTGGGTAGTCCGCTCAGCGCCTGCGTCGGAGGCGCCTGCAGAAACGGCGGCACCCAGAACTCGATATCAGAGAAGGCGGCATCCGTGAGGGCCGGCTGAGCGGCCACCGTTACATCCACGCCTGGCGGCAGATCACCCATGAAGTCCAGGCCTCGCTCGTGGGCGATACACACGTGCACGAAACGTCACCCTAACCCGAGCGGTCGGGGAGTTCGGCAGGGTGGGCGGGGATGGCTAGGCTCGTGCGCGTGGTCACCCCCTTCCCCCGTGTCCTCGCCGCCGCCGCCGCCGTCGCCGGCGTGAGCCTGCTCGCCGGCTGTGCCTTCGGCCCGCCCACCGACTCCGACGGCGGGGGGCCACCGAACCTCCCCACCCCATCGGCAAGCCGTACGCCCGATGAGGGACCGCCCAGCGTCGTGGCCACCGTCATCGCGACCGGGCTCAAAATCCCGTGGGCGGTCGGGTTCCTGCCCGACGGCACGGCGCTGGCGACCGAGCGGGACACGCTTCGAATTGTCAAGATCGGCCCAAGCGGCGGGCCGGACGGTCTGGTCGTGACACCCGTGCAGACGATCAAGCCGGCCAACTCGCGGGGCGAGGGCGGTCTGCTGGGCATCGCCGTCTCGCCTGACTACGCTACGGACAAGACGCTGTTCATCTACTACACCACCAACACAGACAACCGAATCGCGAAGCTGAAGCTAGGCGGCGATCCCGAGCCGATCGTGACCGGCATTCCGGTGTCCGGCATCCACAACGGCGGCCGGCTGCACTTCGGCCCCGATGGCTATCTCTACGCGTCGACCGGCGACGCGTCACATGGCGGCCTCGCTCAGGACCTCAAGAGCCTCGGCGGCAAGATCCTGCGGATGACCAAGGAGGGTAAGCCGGCACCGGGCAACCCATTCCCCAACTCGCTGGTATGGAGTTACGGCCACCGCAACGTGCAGGGCTTCGCGTGGGACGCCCGCAAGCACCTCATCGCGACCGAGTTCGGTCAGAACACGTGGGACGAAATCAACCTCATCGAGCCAGGCAAGAACTACGGCTGGCCGACCGTTGAGGGCATCGGCGGCAAGGACGGGTTCGTGGATCCGATCCAGCAGTGGGCCACGAAGGACGCGTCCTGCTCTGGTGCGGCGATGACTGGCAATGTCTTCGTCGCGGCCTGCCTTCGTGGGCAGCGGATCTGGCTGGTCCGAGTCACGGACTCGGGCAAGGTGCTCGGCGCACCCACCGCCGCTCTCGTCGGGAAGTACGGGCGGTTGAGGGCGGCCGTGGTCGCGCCCGACGGCTCGATCTGGGTGACCACGTCCAACCACGATGGGAAGATCCCTCCGAAGGAGGGTGACGACAAGGTGATCCGCATCGTTGTCTCCGGCGCGGGCGGTGTGAGCAAGACCTGACGCTCGTTCTCCGTCGATCTAGGGCGCAGTCGTGTGATTGGAGATCAAATCACGCGACCCCGCCCTAGATCGACGACGGCGGGGATGAGGAGAGGCGGGCCAGGATGAGCTCGCGAACGGTCTTCGCGTCAGCCTGGCCCCGGGTCGCCTTCATGATGGCGCCGATCAGCACCCCGGCCGCCTCAAACTTGCCGTCGCGGATCTTCGCGGCGATGTCCGGATTACCGGCGATGGCCTCATCGACGGCCTTGGTGAGCGCGCCGGTGTCGGAGACGACCCCAAGGCCCCTGGCCGTCATGATCTCGGCGGGTGAGCCTTCGCCGTCCAGGATGCCCTCGAGGACTACACGGGCGAGCTTGTCGTTCAGCTTCCCGTCATCGACAAGGCGCTGCACCTCGGCGACCTGCTCCGGAATCACGCCCACGTCGGCGAGGTCGATGCCCTGCTCATTGGCAAATCGAGCCAGCTCCCCCATCCACCACTTGCGGGCACCCTCGGGCGTGGCGCCCGCCGCCACGGTCGCCTCGATCACCTGGACCGCGCCCGCATTGAGGACGGCCTGCATCTCCTTGTCCGCCAGGCCCCACGCCTCCTGAAGCCGGCGGCGGTGAACTCGCGGCGGCTCCGGCAGGTTGGCGCGCAACTGGTCCACCCAGGCCGTATCCGGCTCGAGCGGCACGAGGTCCGGCTCCGGGAAGTAGCGGTAGTCGGTCGCCTCCTCCTTGCTCCGGCCCGACGTCGTGTCACCGGAGTCCTCGTGGAAATGGCGGGTCTCCTGGATGATCCTTTCGCCGGCGTCAAGCATGTTGGCCTGGCGGATCATCTCGGCACGGACGGCGCGTTCGACACTCCGCAGCGAGTTGACGTTCTTGGTCTCGGTCCGGGTGCCCCACGGCTCGCCGGGCCGGTTGAGCGAGGTGTTCACGTCACACCGCAACGAGCCCTGCTCCATCCGGACGTCCGAGACGTCGAGCGAGCGGACCAGGTCGCGCATCTCGGTCACGTAGATCCGCGCCACGATCGGCGCCAGCGCACCCGTTCCGGGGACCGGCTTGGTCACGATCTCCACGAGTGGAATCCCGGCACGGTTGTAGTCCACAAGGGATTCCGTGGCGCCGTGGATCCGCCCAGTGGCGCCGCCGATATGGAGAGTCTTGCCGGTGTCCTCTTCCAGGTGCACCCGCTCGATGCCGACCCTGACCGTCTCACCCTCGACCTCGATGTCGAGCCAGCCGTCCACACACAGCGGTTCGTCGTACTGGCTGATCTGGAAGTTCTTCGGCATATCGGGGTAGAAGTAGTTCTTGCGGGCGAACCGGCACCACGTCGCGATGCGGCAGTTGAGGGCAAGTCCGATGCGGATGGTCGCCTCGATGGCGGCCTTGTTGGCGACCGGCAAGCTACCCGGCAGGCCCAGGCAGACTGGACAGATCTGGGTGTTCGGTTCGGCGCCGAAGTCGGTCGGGCAACCACAGAACATCTTGGTACGGGTACCGAGCTCGACGTGCGTTTCCAGGCCGATCACCGGCTCGTAGCGGGCAACGACCTCGTCGAAGTTCAGCAGTGCCACGGTGCTCATCGATGCTCCAGCTCGGACGGCGGGTGACAGACCTGCCCCAGCCTAGTCGCCGACTCGCACCAGGAACCGACGAGGTAACGAGACTGGGCGAGGTATGGTGAGGCGGCCGGGCGAATCACAGTAGTGTAGTTCGACCCGAAATTGGGTAAGCAGGCTTGCGAGGAGAGGAGTGCCCACATGGGACTGATATTCCGCAAGACGATCCGGCTCGGGCCGGTCCGGCTGAACTTCACCAAGCACGGTTTCTCGTCCTGGAGCATCAGGATCGGACGATGGTCGTGGAACTCGCGCGCCCGTAAGCACCGCGTGGATCTCCCCGGTCCTGCCTCATGGACCAGCGAATAACACCCCAAGATCCCCACGATCATGAGCTCGCCGTCGCCAACTGAGCCGCGTTGTGCCGCTCGCAAGCTCGCGGCAGCCCCGCCGATCATGACCTCCAGGTCATGATCGGCGGCAAGGTCGGCGCTAAGAGGGGCGCTAAAGGGGAGGGGGCGTTAGGGGTGGGAGGGCGGACTCGAGCGCGGCGCCTACCCGGTACATGCGGTCGTCGGCCATGGTGGGCGCCATTATCTGGAACCCGACCGGGAGACCCTCCGATAATCCACACGGGACGGAGATGGCCGGCCCACCGTAGAGGTTGCTCGGGATGGTGAACAGGTCCGCGAGATACATCTGGTACGGGTCCGACGTGCGCGAGCCGAACGGGAACGCCACGAACGGAGTCGTCGGCGAGACGAGCACGTCGACCTGCTCGAAGGCGGTCGCGAAGTCGCGGGAAATCAGGGTACGCACCTTCTGCGCCTGCCCGTAGTAGGCGTCGTAGTAGCCCGACGAGAGCGCGTATGTGCCCAGGATGATACGGCGCTTCACCTCGGGCCCGAAGCCGGCCTCACGGGTCAGCGACATGACCTCCTCGAGCGATTTCGAGCCGTCGTCGCCAACCCGCAGTCCATACCGGACGCCGTCGAAGCGGGCCAGGTTCGACGTGCACTCGCTCGGCGCGATGAGGTAGTAGGCGGGCAGCGCGTACTCGAAGTGGGGGCAGGAGACCTCGACCACCTCGGCACCCAGCTTGACCAGCGCGTCCACGCCCTCCCGGAACGCCGCGGAGACCCCTGGCTCGGCGCCCTCCCCGGAGAACTCCCGCACCAGGCCGAGCTTCACTCCGGTGAGGTCACCCGTCGTCGCGCCGTGCCGGCCCGCGCCGACGACATCCGGCACCGGTGCCGGGATCGACGTGGAGTCCCGGGGGTCGTGGCCCGCGATCACCGCGTGCAACAGGGCGGCGTCCTCGACCGTCCGCGCACACGGCCCCGGTGTGTCCAGAGAGGACGAAAAGGCGATTAACCCATAACGGGATGTCCCGCCGTACGTCGGCTTCGCCCCGACGGTTCCGGTAACCGCGCCGGGTTGGCGGATAGAGCCGCCGGTGTCGGTCCCGATCGCGAGCGGCGCCTCATAGGCCGCCACCGAGGCCGCTGAGCCCCCGCCGGAGCCGCCCGGAATCCGGGCCAGGTCCCACGGGTTGAACGTCGGCCCATATGCCGAGTACTCCGTCGACGAGCCCATGGCGAACTCGTCCATATTTGTCTTCCCTAGAATCACCAGGCCGGCGTCGCGCATCCGCGACACGAGCGTCGCGTCGTACGGCGGGCGCCAGCCTTCCAGAATCTTCGACCCGGCCGTGGTGGGCACACCGCGGGTGGTCATGACGTCCTTGACTGCGACCGGGACGCCGGCCAGCGGTCCGAGCTCGTCCCCGCGTACGCGCGCCTCGTCCACCGCGCGAGCCGCCCGCAGCGCCCCGTCGGTGTCGACGTGCAGGAACGCGTGCACCCGCTCGTCCACGGCCGCGATGCGATCGAGGTGCGCCTGCGCTACCTCGACGGCGGAGACCTCTTTCGCCGCGAGCCGCCGGCCCAACTCCGCCGCCGTGGACCTCGTGACGTCGCCCATGCTCACGCCTCCTCGTCCAGGATCCGCGGTACGCGGAAGTACCGCGCTTGTCCGGTCGCACGCTCCCGGACGTGACCATCGGCGGTATCAGGCGCACCGGCCAGAGCCTCGTCGCGCTCCAGCCCCGGAGCGACGACGTCCTCGCGCAGGATGTTGGTCAGCGGCACCGAGTGCGAGGTGGGTGGGATGTCAGCCGCGGCTACCTCACCGACCCGGGTCACCGCCTGGAGGATCACGTCGAGCTGGCCGGCGAATCGATCCAGCTCCTCCTCCGTGACGGCGAGCCGCGACAGCCGCGCGAGGTGCGCGACCTCCTCGCGGGAGATGGCGGCCATGGTCCCCCCTCATCCAGGTTCGGAGATGTACCCGAGCGAGTCTATTTGTCTGGCTCGTCGCTCACGCGTACGGGTGCCGCCGCGCACGTCTACCTGGGCGTCCCCGTCAGCGAAGCTCAGTCTCCTCGCTGAGGCGCGGCGGGCGGTAGCGAGCCAGCCACGCGACCAGGGCATCCGGCGGCATCGGACGGGCATAGAACCAGCCCTGGGCCACCTCACACCCGTCCCGTAGCAGCATCCGCCGGGTGGTGTCGTCCTCGACGCCCTCGGCAACAGCGCGCAGTCCCAGCGCGCGGGCGAGGTCGATGATCGACCCCACCACTGCCGCGTCGTCCGGGTCGGTCGCCATGCCGAGCACGAATGACCGGTCGATCTTGACCTCGGCGAGCGGGAGGCGGCGCAGATGCTGCAGCGACGAATAGCCGGTGCCGAAGTCGTCCAACGACAGCGCTACCCCGAGCTTGTCCAGCCGGTGCAGCGTGACGAGTACCCGGCGGGGGTCGGCCATGAGGGCCCCTTCCGTTATCTCCAGCTGAACCTGGTTTGGCAAGACCGCTCGCTCGGCCAGTATTGCGGCCAACTGGTCCACCAACTCGGGCCGGTGCAGGTCACGGACGCTCACGTTGATCGATGCTCGGACGACAAGTCCCTGCGCCCGCCACTTCGCCAGCTGTGCGATCACGTCCTCCAGCACTCGAGACGTGAGGCGGCGCATTACAGCGGTGTGCTCCGCCACCTTGATCAGGTGCTCCGGGTTGATCACACCCTGCTTGGGGTGGTGCCAGCGGAGTAGCGCCTCGACCCCGACCACGTTGCCGGAGGCCATCTGAATCTGCGGTTGGTAGAACAGCTGGATCTCATCGGGACGTGCCACATCAAGCGCTCGGCGCAGGTCAGCGAGCAGCTCGAGGCGCTCCGGCGAGTTGTGGTCCGACTCGGGTGTGTAGACGGCGTACGTCGCGCCGCGGTCCTTGGCGTCGTACATCGCGATCTCGGCGTGGCGAAGCAGCGACGTATTGTCGGTGCCGTGGTCGGGGTAAATGGCGACCCCGGTCGCGGCGGTGACATCCAGCGGCAGGCCGTGCAGCGTGATCGGTTCGGCCAGCGCGTCGGCGACCCGCTCCGCGAGCACGCCAGCCGCCGCCGGGTCGACTAGGCGTGGGGCCAGAATCGCGAACTCGTCGCCGCCGAGGCGGGCGACAAACCCGTCGCCGCCAACGCACTCCCGTAGCCGATCGGCGACGGCGCCGAGCAGCTGGTCCCCCACGGCGTGGCCGAGCGCGTCGTTGACCCGCCGGAACTGGTCAATGTCGAGCAGCAGTAGCGCCATCCGGCGCCGGTCGCCGGGCACGCGAGAGGAGCGTTCCGCATAGGCTCGCGCCTGGGCCCGCATCTCGGAGTAGAGGGCCTTGCGGTTGGGCAGACCGGTGAGTTCGTCCCGCACCGACTTGAGCTGCTCCTGCTCTGTGAACCGGGCCAGTTCATTGACCGTGAACAGCGGCACAAGTATCAGCGGCACGAGCACAGCGCTGACATTGCCCACCGCCACCACGAGTGGGCCGAGCGCCAGCAGGGACAATGTGGACAGCGCCTCCTGACGCAGGCCGCCGGTCAATGCCCTGGCCCAACTGCCGCCGAAGCGGAGCCAAATCGCCGTCGTCACGAGCGCGTCGTTGACGGCGAACCACACGCAGGCAGCAGCGAGGATCGCCAGGACACCCACCATGCCCAGGCTCGTATCGGGCGACATCGTGGGACCGGACACGGGCGGCACGCCGGCGAGGTTGAGCACCAGCGCCGAGGCCGCGAATGCCAGCGCATACTGACCCGCGTTGAACACGGCGCGCCATGGAGCGTGGTGTAGTCGGATCGATGAGACGACCACGGCCGCGGCCTGCACCGCCACTGCCGGCGCAAGACCCCAGCCAAGCAGCAGCGCGAAGGTGAAGGCGATGGACGGGAAGACCGTCGCCGTCGGTCCGCGACCGGGCGCGTTGAAGGGGCGCGCATCGACCACCACGGCCATCACGGCGATCACCCAGAAGGACGGGCCGGCCGTCCGGAGGATCTCGGGAAGGTCGGTGAAGGCGAGCGCGACACTCGCCACCGCGCCGACCACCACAAGCGCGACGTACGCGAATACGCCGGCCGCACGATCGCGGGGAACGATGTTCCGCCCCGCCACGCTGCGCGCTCCGGCATCGCCCGGCCCAATGCGGTTCAGCCCGGCGTCATGCATGAGGTCGCCTCCATCACCCTCCATGACGCACCCGCCGTACGTCCGCTGAAACGACCCCACCAGGGTTCAGTAACGCGATACACCAATTATTGCCGGTATACCCACTAATTCAGCATTTAAGAGTCGCGCCATTCCCAACGTGTAAACAATCCGGCACGATAAAACGGACAACGCGCGCTTTTCCTCCACGGCGTGGAGAAACCTCGGTAGATCTTGGAAGTGCTATCTCACTTGTCAGGGCGGGCGATGTCGCGAGCAGCGTCGGGGCCGTCGGCCAGGAGAACCTTGAAGCCGTCCTCGTCGAGCACAGGTACACCGAGGGAGATGGCCTTGTCGAACTTCGACCCAGGGCTGTCCCCGACGACCACGAAGTCCGTCTTCTTCGACACCGACCCGGTCACCTTTCCGCCGCGTGCCGCGACGGCCTCGGCGGCCCCGTCGCGCGAAAACTCGGTGAGCGACCCGGTCACCACAACCGTCAGGCCGGCCAGTGGCTTCGGGCCCGTGTCGACCCGCTCCTCCGCCAGCCTCACCCCGGCAGCGCGCCACTTCTCCACCACCTCGCGGTGCCAGTCGACGGCGAACCACTCCTTGAACGACTCCGCGATGGTCGGCCCCACGCCATCCACCCCGGCTAGCTCCTCCACCGATGCCTCGGCGGTCGCGTCGAGTGAGCCGAAATGTGCGGCGAGCGCCTGCGCGGCGGTCGGCCCGACATGCCGGATGGAGAGCGACACGATCACGCGCCACAGTGGACGTGTCTTCGCCTCCTCCAGGTTGGCCAGCAGCTTGCCTGCGTTGGTGGAGAGGCTGCCGTCCGCGTTGACGAAGAACGGGCTTCGGGCCAACTTCTCCGCGTCGAGCGCGAACAGATCCCCCTCGTCCTCGATGATCCCGGAGTCCAGTAGGGCCACGCCTGCCTTGTAGCCCAGCACTTCGATGTCGAAGCCACCGCGCCCGGCGAGGTGGAAGAGGCGCTCGCGTAGCTGCGCTGGACACGACCGGGCGTTGGGACAGCGGATGTCGACGTCGCCCTCCTTCGCCGGAGCGAGCGCCGAACCGCACACCGGGCACTCGCCCGGCATGACGAACTCCCGCTCCGAGCCGTCCCGCTTCTCCACGACCGGACCGACGATCTCGGGAATCACGTCACCGGCACGTCTGACAATGACGGTGTCGCCGATGAGAACTCCCCGCCGGACGACGTCGTTGGCGTTGTGCAGGGTCGCATTCGTGACCGTCACGCCGCCCACGAAGATCGGCTCGAGAACGGCGTACGGGGTTACCCTCCCGGTCCGTCCGACGTTGACCCGGATCTCCAGCAGGCGGGTCGTTGCCGTCTCCGGCGGATACTTGAAGGCGATCGCCCAACGCGGTGCCCGGCTGGTGGAGCCCAACCTGCGCTGCAGCGCGACGCTGTCCACCTTGACCACGACACCGTCGATCTCGTGCTCCACGTCGTGGCGGTGCTCCGCGTAGTAGGCCACGAAGTCGCGCACACCGGCGAGATCGGGCAGCACCCGCCACCGGTCCGACGTGGGCACACCCCACGCCTTGAGCTGCTCGTACGCCTCGGACTGCCGGCGTGGTGCGAAGCCCTTCCGGGCGCCGACGCCATGGACGATGAGCCGCAGCGGCCGCGACGCCGTCACTCGTGGATCCTTCTGGCGCAGGCTGCCCGCCGCAGCGTTGCGCGGGTTGGCGAACGGCGTCCTGCCCAGCTCCATCAGGGCGTCGTTCACCTTCGTAAATGCCTCGGCGGTGAAGAACACCTCGCCCCTGATCTCGACCAGCTCCGGCACGTCCCGACCGGTCAGGCGTTCGGGTACATCGGCGATGGTGCGCACATTGAGCGTGACGTCCTCGCCCGTTCGCCCATCGCCGCGGGTGGCCGCGCGCACGAGCCGGCCCCGCTCATACGTCAGGCTGATCGCCAAACCGTCAATCTTGAGCTCACACAGGTAGGTGGCGGCGTCCGCGCCCACCTCTCGCTCGACCCGCTCCGCCCAGGACGACAGTTCCTCGTCGGTGAACGCGTTGTCGAGGCTGAGCATCCGCTCGGCGTGCGCGACGGGTTCGAACAGGGTCGAATACGCGCCGCCGACCCGCTGCGACGGCGAATCGGGCGTGCGCAGGCCCGGGTAGGTGGCCTCCAGCGCCTCCAGCTCCCGCATCAGTACGTCGTACTCACCGTCACCGATCGTGGGTGCGTCGAGCACGTGATATCGGTACTGGTGCTCGTCGAGCTCCGTCGCGAGCGTGGCATGCCGGTCGCGGGCCCCGGCGGGCGGCTCTCCGCCAGCCTCGGCCGCCAGCGCTTTCCCCCCGACCTGTGCCGGAATCTCCTCATCACTCATCGGGCCCGCCTTTCGCTCGCGACTGCGCGGCTCGGTTGGCATGGCAGGTCGTTGCTCGCTCCTCGCGCTCACACCTGCACGGTATCCAGCCGGTCTGACAGTGGCACGCGGCACGCCCGCCAGTTCAGTCCCAGGCCCGGCCCAGCGCCGCGAGCTGGTCGGCGTACTCGATCCGGTCAGCCCACCCGTCCGGCCAGGCATCCATGCCATGCGCGGCGCCCAGGAACGCACCGGTCAGGCACGCGATGGAGTCAGAGTCGCCCGACGTCATCGCCGCACGGCCAAGCGCGTCGACCGGGTCGTCGGGGAACAGCAGCGCACAGAGGAGTCCAGTCGCCAGCGCCTCCTCGGCGACCCAGCCGGCCCCGGTCGCGTCGCACGGGTCGGCCTCCCGGTCCGGCGCGACGAGCGCCGCGTCGAGCCGATCCAGCGCGGCCAGGCACTCGTCCCAGCCGCGAGCGATGTACTCATCCGGTGTCGTGGCGCCCGGACGCTCCCACAGATCACCCAGCCAGTCGTCGCGGTAGACCAATCGCTGCTCCAGGCAGCGGGCCCGCAGGCGCGAGGGCACGTCGGCGAGCGAAGCATCGTCGCGGGCGAGGATCTTCACCGCGTACGCCGTGAGCTCGGCCGCCGCGAGTGCGGTCGGGTGGCCGTGGGTCATACCCGCCTGGAGCTGAGCGAGGTCGGCGAGCGTGTCGTCGTCGATAGCCGGCAGCAGCCCGACCGGGGTTACCCGCATGTTGGCCCGCACCCCTTCGACCCGGAGACGGTGGCCCGCTGCCAGCGGTAGCCATCCTCGAGCGCAGCACAGGCCCGAAGGCAGGTCTGCCCCGGCGCCCGGTTGTTCTGCGGGCTGCGCGCCCAGGCCAGGAACCGCTGCCGCAGCGGCGGTTCCAGGGTCGCGGCACTCCACGGTCGGCCTTCGGTGGGCTGAGCATCGACAAGCGCCCAGGCGACCGCCAGGGCCATCTGGGTGTCGTCGGTAACGAGGGCCGGGTCGCCGTCCAGATCCTGGGGACCCCGGTGCCCGTACCGCGCAACGATCTCCGGCACAGAGAGGAACTCGGTCGGTTTGCCGAGCGCGTCTCCGTACGCCAACCCGAACAGGCTTCCCGTCGCCCGCAGCATGCCCCGGAGGTTACCGTTCCCCGGCGAGATCGTCGGATTTACTGCTCGGAGAGTCGCTTCGCTGCCTCGACGCTGACGCCGAGCGCGGCGCGCGCGTACTCCGGGGTCGCCCCGGCGAGACCGCACGCGGGTGTGATGACGACCTGCGCAGGAATCTGGTCGAGTGGGAATCCGAGCCGGCGCCACAGCGCCGTCACCGAGTCGGCGACCTGCGTCGATGACGGCGGGCCGGCATCGTCCGGCGAAACGGTCGGCACAGCCCCGGCGAAGAGACCCAGGCCGGCGTCGATGAGCTCGCCGAGCGCATCGAGAACGTGCAGAGTCCCCTGATCGAGCGTGGCCTGATCGAGCATGGCCAGATCGAGCGAGACCGCGGCGGCGCCCGCGCCACGCACCAGCCCGAGCGGTAACCCGGGCCCGCAGCAGTGCACAACCACGGGGGCACCAACCGTCTCCACAATGGAGCGCAGGGTCGACTCCGCGGTGCTGGACTCGACCGACCTCAACGTGTGCAGACCGCTCTCGGTCGGCACCCGCCCGGCGAGGACGGCAGGCAGCGACGGCTCGTCGAGCTGCAGTAGGAGCGAGGCCCCCGGCACCCGGCGGGCGACGTCGGCCACGTGCGTCCGCAGACCCTCGGCTAGCGACGCGGCGAGGTCGCGAGTGGCACCGTGGTCGTGCAGCACCCGCCCCCCGACCGGGAGGTCCAGGCTCGCGGCGAGCGTCCATGGGCCGGGCGCCTGCAGTTTGAGTGCTCCCTGGTACCCGTCGCCGGCCGCCGTGAGCGCGTCGAGGTCTCGATCGAGCAGGTCAAGGGTGCGCCGCAGGTCCCGGCCCGGCCTGGCCGCGACCCGCCACCGCCCCGCATATAGCTCTACCGGCAACTCGGACAGCAGCCCCGCCCCGCGCCCGATCATGTCCGCGCCGGGACCCCTGGCCGGAAGCTCAGGCAGGTGCGGCAGCGCGGTTAGCTCGCCGAAGACCAGCTTCACGGCCTCCACGACGTCCGTGCCCGGGAGCGACCCCACACCTGTCGCGGACGCTGGCGTCCACGGCCTCGACTCCACCCACGCACTCTAGCCGGCGGCTAGGACGGTCCGGGGCGGCACATCTCGACAAAGAGTGGGAACGGATACGCCCGCTCCCGGCACGGGACCCCGGAGGAGTAGTCGAAGGCCTCGATCTCGTACCCGCTGCCGACCCACTGGACCACGATCCACACGTCGTTCCCCGCCGGCATGCGCATGAGACCCAGGCTGTAGCTATCCGCGCACACGACGTGCTCCTTGAGGGATCCACCCGGCGCACCGTCGCCGTATACCTGCATGACCTCGACGATCTCCTGAGCCGTCAGGCACGTTTTCAGCGGGATCTGGTCGGCCGTGACCGACGGGGCTGGCGTCGCGCCCGTACAGGACGCAACACCTCCGCCCAGGGCGAGAACCGCGGCGAGCGGCACGAACAGACGGCGACGCACCGCCACTGCTTAGCATTGCTGGGCTCTGGGCGCAGTCAGCTGCGCGTCAGGCTGACCGTCGCCGAACCAAGGACTATGTCGCCGGCCGGATCGGGGCGGTAGGCGACCAGCGCCTGGCCCGCGGCGACACCTCGGACCGGCCAGCGCAGCGTGGCAGTCATCTGCCCGTCGGCCACCGTCACAACGGCCGGGACGGTCTCACCGTGTGCCCTGATCTGCACCTCGCACTCGGTCGGCGTCGACGGCAGCGATCCGGCCGTCCACACGGGACGCTCCGCCGCGACGGTAGAGACCTCCAGCGCCTCGCCGGGGCCGACCGTGACGGTGTTCGTCACCGGAGTAATCGACAGCACGTATCGGGGCCGGCCATCGGCCGACGGTCTGGTGAGGTTTAGGCCCTTGCGCTGACCGACGGTGAAGCCGAACGCTCCGGCATGGCTGCCGACAACGTCACCGCTGGCGGCGTCCACGATGTCGCCGGGGGCCTCACCGAGTCGTTTGGCCAGGAAGCCGCGTGTGTCGCCGTCGGCGATGAAGCAGATGTCATGCGAGTCGGGCTTCTCCGCGACGGCGAGCCCGCGCTCGGCCGCCTCCGCGCGTACCCCGGTCTTGAACGAATCGCCCAGCGGGAAGATCGAGTGCGCCAGCTGCTCGCGGGTGAGCACCGCGAGGACGTACGACTGGTCCTTGCCCATATCGACCGAGCGCCGCAGCAACCCGTCGGGGCCGAGCCGGGCGTGATGTCCGGTGACGACGGCGTCGAACCCAAGCGCGATCGCGCGGTCGAGCACGGCCGCAAACTTGATCTTCTCGTTGCAGCGCAGGCAGGGATTGGGGGTACGACCGGCGGCGTACTCCGCGACGAAGTCGTCTACGACGCTGGCATGGAACTCGTCGGCCATGTCCCAGACGTAGAACGGGATCCCGATCACGTCGGCCGCGCGCCGCGCATCCCGGGCGTCCTCGAGCGTGCAACAACCACGCGCGCCCGATCGGTAGGTCTGGGGGTTGCGCGCCAACGCCAGGTGTACCCCGGTGACGTCGTACCCGGCGTCGACCGCGCGCGCAGCCGCGACCGCGGAGTCGACGCCGCCCGACATGGCGGCCAACACCCGCGTGCCACGAGCTCTCGAGCGCATAGGCGCAACACTTTCCACCATTAGAGGGTAGCCAGTCCGCCAGGTCCAGCCATCGGCGCCTTGATCAGCTGCGCCCGCCCCGGACCGAACCGGCCCGGCGGGCCCGTTCAACCGCACTCGGCAGCGCCGCGGCGAGCACATCGACATCGTCGAGAGTCGACGTGTGGCCGAGGCTGAACCGCAGGGTCGAGCGCGCCCGCGCCTCGTCCGCCCCCATCGCGAGAAGCACGTGGGAAGGCTGGGCGATACCGGCCGAGCATGCCGATCCGGTCGAGCACGCAATGCCCTGCGCGTCCAGCAGCAGCAGCAGTGCATCGCCCTCGCAGCCCGGGAATGAGAAATGCGCATTGCCGGGCAGCCGATCCTCGGGGTCGCCGTTGAGAACGGCGTCCGGCACTGCGGCCTGGACCCGTGACACCAGCTCATCACGGAGTGCTCCGACCCGGGCGGCGGTCTCCTGCTGGGCCTTGACCGCCATCTCGACCGCCACCGCGAAGGCCGTGATGCCGGCCACATCAAGCGTTCCGGATCGGACATCGCGCTCCTGGCCGCCGCCGTGCAGGAGCGGCGTGCAGCCGACCTCGCGGCCCAGCAATAAAGCACCCACACCGGTCGGGCCGCCGAGCTTGTGCCCCGTCGCAGTCAACGCGGCCGCGCCGCAGGCGGCGAAGTCGACCGGCACCTGCCCGATGGCCTGGATGGCGTCGGTGTGGAACGGGATACCGCACTCCGCGGCCATGGCGGCCAGCTCGGTGACGGGCTGGACGGTTCCGACCTCGTTGTTCGCCCACATCGCCGTGATCATGGCGATCTCGTCGCAGCGCTGGTCGAGTTCGAACCGTACGGCCGCGACGTCGACCCGGCCGAGTTCGTCCACCGGCAGCAAGCTGACATCGGCGCCCTCGAACCGGCCCAGCCAGTCGACCGCGTCCAGCACGGCGTGATGCTCGGCCGCGGAGGCCACCACCCGGTTGCGCTTGGGATCGTCCGTGCGGCGCGCCCAGAAGACCCCCTTGACGGCGAGGTTGTCGCTCTCCGTCCCGCCGCCGGTGAAGATCACCTCCGAAGGTCTGGCGCCCAGCGCCGCGGCCACACGCTCGCGCGCCTCCTCCACAGTGCGGCGGGCCCGCCGACCGGGCGCATGCAGAGACGAGGCGTTGCCGACATCTCGCGCGGCGAGGGCGTAGGCCTCGATCGCCTCGGGAAGCATCGGGGTGGTCGCGGCGTGATCGAGATAGGTCATCGCCGCCCAGCCTAGTCCGTGCCGCCCGGTAGCTTCGTGTCCGCAACCTCCTGGCTCCATCGTCGCCTACGCCGCCACGCGTACCTTCTGGCGCCGGTCCTGGGTACGGATGGAGGTTCAGCCCTGGGCGTAGAGGATGTCGACGGTGTCGATGTGGCCAGACCAACGCAGCGTCAGGCGCCAACATCCGGCGTGGGGCATGTCGATGATGGACGGACCCAGCGGAATCGTGCCGAGGTCAACGTTCTCTGTTGAGCCAACCAGATGCGCGTGGACCATCAGCTCTGCCGTTTGTGCAAACCGCGACAACCACAAGATCTTGTTCGCTCCGTCCGTCTTGACATCCCTCGGCTCGCGCATCGGGTAGCCGAACAGCACGGCGATCATGCCCCCGCCCGCACTGGTGACGAACTTTTGCCCGGACGGATCGGTGAAGCCCGAGCGGGCCCATACCGGTAGGTCTCCTGGCGTCAACCCGAATGCGCAGGGCGCGTCGACCGACTGGACCGTCGGCGCGGGGGTCAACGCTGGCCCGGCACCCGTCGTCGGCGAGACGCTGGGCGTCGCGGAGGCGGTGTGCGTCGCAGTTGACCCCACGCAGCCCGAGGCGAAGGCCAGCGTCAGCAGTAGCGCGACGACTGCGGCGACCGTCTTCGGCAACCAGCCGCCCGCTCGGACCACTCTCATACCGACCGAGAGTCTCCGCGCACTGGGCGAGTTCCCTCCGCTCGCCGATCATGAGCTGACCGTCGTGAAATCGCGTCGATCATGACCTCCAGGTCATGATCGACGGAGGGGGTCAGGCTTTGTGCTTGCGGATCTCCTCGGCGGCCTGGGGAACGACCTTGAACAGGTCACCCACCACGCCGAAGTCGGCCAGCTCGAAGATGGGTGCCTCGTTGTCCTTGTTCACCGCGACGATCGTCTTCGAGGTCTGCATGCCGGCGCGGTGCTGGATGGCACCGGAGATGCCGAGCGCCACATACAGCTGCGGCGACACGGTCTTTCCGGTCTGCCCGACCTGGAACTGGTGCGGGTAGAAGCCGGAGTCCGTCGCCGCACGCGAGGCACCGACGGCCGCGCCGAGCAGGTCGGCCAGCTCCTCGACCAGCTTGAAGTTGTCGGCCGAACCGACACCGCGGCCACCGGAGACCACAATGGACGCCTCGGTCAGCTCCGGGCGGGCGCCCTTGGCCTCGGTGACGCGCTCCTTCACCCGGGCGAGCCGGTCAGCCTCCCCGAGCGCCACCGCCACGGGCTCCACCGACGGCGTGGTGGGCGCAGGCGTCGGGGTCACAGACGACGGGCGGATGGTCACGAGCGGGATCCCGCGGGAGACCTTGGACTTGACGATGGTCGAGCCGGCAAAGACGACCTGGGTCGCGATGCCGTCGGTGTCCAGGGAGACCACATCGGTAAGTACGCCGTTGCCGAGGCGCACCGCGAGCCGCCCGGCGACCTCCTTGCCCTCCTGGGTGGAGGGAATGAGGACCGCGGCCGGCTCCCCGTCGCGTACCAGCTTCTCCAGCACCGCGACCTGGGGCGTCACCAGGTAGTCACCGAACTCGTCGGACTCCGCGACGTACACCTTGGCGGCGCCGTACTCGCCGAGCTTGTCGGTGATCGACGAGGCCAGCCCGGGCTCGCCGACTACGACCGCTGCGGGCTCGCCGAGCCCGCGGGCGATCGTCAGAGCCTCCAGGGTCGACTTGGTGACCTTGCCCTGCGAGGGCTTGACCAGAACGAGAACCTCAGCCATCACAAGACCCCTCAGACGAACTTCTCGGACACGAGGAACTCGACGAGCTTGACGCCGCCCTCACCGTCGTCGTTGACGCGCGTGCCGCCCTGACGCGGAGGCCGCCTGGCATGCTCGACCACCGCGGTGGAGGCCCCGCCGAACCCGACCTCGCCAGCATCGATGCCGAGGTCGCCGAGGGAGAGCGTCTGGACCGGCTTCTTCTTCGCCTCCATGATCCCCTTGAAGGAGGGGTAACGGGGCTCGTTGATCGTGTCCCAGACCGAGACAACGGCGGGGGTGGAGGCCGTGACGACCTCGTAGCCCTCCTCGGTCTGGCGTTCAATCGTCAGCGTCGCGCCGTCGACGGTGAGCTTGCGCGCGCCGGTCAGCGCGGCGGCGCCGAGGCGCTCGGCGAGCATATGCGGCAGGACCTGTCCACGGGCGTCGGTCGACTCGGCGCCGGCGATGACGAGGTCGGGTTCGAGGGTCTTCAGCGCAGCGGCGAGCACCTTGGAGGTGGCCAGCGCGCACGAGCCGTGCAGCGCGTCGTCGAGTACGTGGACCGCCTTGTCCGGGCCCATGGACAGCGCCTTGCGGATGGACTCGGCGGCGCGTTCCGGGCCCATGGTGAGGATGGTTACCTCACCCCCGTGCGCCTCTCTGAGCTTCAACGCCTCCTCGATGGCGTACTCGTCCATCTCATTGATGACGTTGTTCGCCGAATCACGGTCGACGGTGCTGTCGTCACTGCGCAGGTTGCGCTCCGCGCCGGAGTCCGGCACCTGCTTGACGAGTACGACGATCTTCATCGCTCTCCGAAGTCTTTCTGCTTGAACGACCGTTCAACTCTGCCCGCAAGGCTCCCGCGTGCGGCGCTCGTCGGTCAACCTGGCGAACTGTGGGGTTGACCACGCCAATGTTACCCGTTAGTAGGTTGGGATCCGTCCGGAGGTACGGCGTGAGCCCGCTGTTGAATCATGACGTGTTCCGCGCGATCCGGCAGTGGTTCGACCCCACGGATGTCGATGAGGTTGGCACGGCGCCCGACTATCGGTTCTCCCTGGCCAACGAGCGCACATTCCTGGCCTGGCTACGAACCGGCCTGGCCTTGATCGGCGGCGGCCTGGCCGTAGCAGCGTTCGTCCCTCCGCAGCGGTGGCCACACGTGCGCGAGGTGATCACGATCTCGCTGCTCCTACTCGGTGCGGCCGTAGCGCTGCGGGCGGTGGACCACTGGGCCCGGTGCGAGCGGGCCATGCGGCTCGGTCGGCCGCTGCCCCGCTCGCGGTTTCCCGCGGTACTCGCGCTGGTGATCGGAGCGGGGGCGGTGGCCCTGCTCGTCGTGGTACTGGTGAGTGGGCTCCGGACATGAGTACGGGCGATCCGCAGCCCGCGGGGCTTCAAGCGGAGCGGACCCGACTCTCGTGGCGGCGCACGACGCTCGCGGCAACCACCGTCGCGCTGCTCGCCGCAGCCGCGGCCATCGTGGACCGCCCGACACCTCACGGTGTCGCCGCGGCCGCGCTCATAGCGTTGGCCTGGCTCGCGATCCTCGTCATCGCGCAGCGCCGGATCGATGCACTGGGCCGCGGGGTGACCGCGACCCTTGGCCGTTGGCCCGCCGTCCTGGCAATGCTCGTTACGGCTTACGCCGTGCTGAGCGCCGTATTGATCATCTGATCTCGTCATCATCGCCGGTGGCGACTAGGGCGAATAGACGTACGGCGTTGTGGTGGTCACCGCGACGAAGCCGCAGCGCTGCAGGATCGGACGGCTGTCGTCGGAGGCGTCGACCTGCAGATAGGTGAATCCACGCGCAACGGCCAGCGCCGCGCGGCAGCGCACCACGGCCTTGTAGATGCCACGCCCACGCCACTCGGGCAGCGTGGAGCCACCCCACAACGTCGCGAACGCCGTGCCTTCGACGAAGCGGATCCAGCCGGCGCAGACCACGGCCGAACCCGCCTCGGCGACCACCACCGTCATACCCGAGGGGTCGGCGGCCAGCTCTCTTTCGAGGGACTCGGCGAGGAAGAACCTGTCCTCGCCCCACACGGCCGTCTCCATGCTGGCGATCCGGTCAAGATCCGTACGCGTCGTCACCTCCCGCAGATTCACGCCCTCGGGCACGGACGTGTCGGCCGCGAGCGGTGCGGCCAACCCGATCACGACGGTCTCTTGTTCCTCCGGCTCGAATCCGGCGGCGCTTAGCCGGACAGGCAGGTCCTCGGGCAGATCGTGGCCGTGTAGTTTCCACTCGACGGCCTCGCCCCGGGCGGCGTAGAAGTCGCGTTGCCGGGCGATGAGGGCGTCGAGTTCTGCGCCCGTCACACCGCCGAGGGAGCGGTAGGTCACGAATCCGCGGCGGTCGAGGCCGGTCAGGCGGATCAGCGGCCCATCGGTCTCCACGGTCGCTTGGGGTGGGAGTCGCTCGGGCATCCAGGCGCGCAACTGCGCGTCGTACGCCACGCGCAGCGCACCCGGATCGAGGTCGTTCACGCCAGTGAGCGTAGGCGGTTCGCCAACGACATATCCGCGCGGCATGATTCAGGCATGGCCCGTGTAGGTGTCGCGCTCTTCTTCCTCGGTTTGATCTTCGCTGTCCTCGCGCTGATCAGCTGCCTCTCAGCCGAGGACGGTCAGGTGCGCGGCCTTCCGCGCATCCTATGGGTGCTGATCATCCTGTTCTTCCCGCTGTTGGGCTCGGTGGCGTACTACTTCGCCGGCCGTCCCATCAAGGCCAGCGCGACGCCGGGTAATTGGCGGCCGGGCAGCGGCTTCCCGGAGGCGACACGGCCGAAGCGGGTCCTTGCCCCCGATGATGACCCCGAGTTCCTTCGAAAGATCGACAACAAGGGCAAGCAGGAAGAGGATGACCTTCTGCGGCGCTGGGAGGAGGATCTCAAAAAGCGCGAGGACGATCTGCGCAAACGGGAGGACACGCCGCCCACCGATAGCTGAAACGCGAAGCTTATTCTAGGCTTCCCCCGCATGAGGAGATTGACCCGGATCCTCGCCCTTGTGGCGATCACCTTCGCTGGCGCTGCTGGCCTTCTCCTGCTAAGCCCGCCGCAGGCGGCATCGGCGCACGACGAGCGCGACACGGTCGCCCCGGATGGTTCGGGCAAGGTCCCCACGTACCGCACCGCCGGTCCGACGCTGCTCGTCTGTAAGGCCGACAAGACCGACTTCGACAAGCGCATCGCCGGCTTCCCAGCCGATCTGAGGACAATCAACCTCTCGCTCTGGACTCAGTGCCAGAAGTCCGGTTACCGCCACCTGCAGGAGGCAGTGAACAACGTCAAGCAGCCGGGCATGACGATCAAGGTGCTGCCCGGCGTCTACCACGAGGAGCCGAGCCTGGCCACGCCTTCGGCATGGTGCGCCAACCTCCCCGCCCGCACGGCGGCGCTTGGTTACCAGGTGCTCTCCTGGGACCAGCAGGTCACCTGCCCCAACAACCAGAACCTGGTGGCGATCCTCGACAAGAAGGATCTCCAGATCGAAGGCATGGGCGCCAAGCCCGAGGATGTCATCATCGACGCGCAGTACCAACGGCTCAACGCGGTGCGCGCGGACCGAGCCTCGGGCATCTACCTACGTAACTTCACCGCGCAACGCACCACATTCAACGCGGTCTACATCATGGAGTCCGACGGGTTCGTTATCGACAGAATGGTCGGGCGGTGGAACGACGAGTACGGATTCCTCACCTTCGCCGATGACCACGGTCTCTACACGGACTGTGAGGCGTACGGAAACGGGGACTCCGGCGTCTATCCCGGGGCGGCCTCAGACATCAACGCCACCCGTCGCCACGCCGTTGACCGGTACGCGATCGAGATCCGTCGGTGCAACAGCCACCACAACCTGCTCGGCTACTCAGGAACGGCCGGAGACTCGGTGTGGGCCCACGACAACGTGTTCACCGAGAACACCGTCGGCGTGGCGACCGACAGCGCGTTTCCCAACCACCCGGGGCTGCCGCAGAACCACGCGCTCTTCGAACGCAACATCATCGCGGACAACAACGTCGACTACTACGGCCATATTCGAGACGGCACGTGCAAGAAGCCGTACGCCGAGCGCGGCTATGAGACGGGCGTGGTCTGTCCGGCCGTCGGTGTGCCCGTCGGCACCGGTGTCATCAATCCCGGCGGCAACTACAACATCTGGCGCGAGAACTTCGTGTACAACAACTCGTACGCCGGGTTCGTGACCTCGTGGGTGCCTGGGTTCGTCCGCAACGACACCCGCCTCGGCGCGCAGTTCGACACATCACATCACAACCGCTACCACGACAACCGGATGGGCGTGAAACCGGACGGGACCAAGGCTCCCAACGGAATGGACTTCTGGTGGGACGGTCAAGGAGTGGGCTCGTGCTGGCAGACGCCCTCGAGCGACGGCGCCGAGCCGGTGGTGCTGCCACAGTGCGGCGCGGACGACATGCCGGCCGGTCTGGGCACCACGAGGTATATGGCCGAGCCGGGCAAGGTGCTCAAGCTCTACGTGTGCGCCGCGTACGACCAGGCCTCGCAACGCATCCCGTCCGATTGCGACTGGTTCGGCGCCCGGGGGTTGCAGCGCATCGAGGTGAAGTACGCCCTCGGCGAAGCGGTCCTGCTCGGTGTCGCGCTCATCGTGATGTGGTGGCGTCTGTTGCGTGGCTCGCGGCTGGCGTTCCTCGGCCTGCTGCTGACGGTGGCCGGCCTCGTCGTCGGCGTCTATGGCACGCTGCGCGAGACGACGCCCCTCACGGCGGTCGGTCTCGGCGTGCTGGGACTGGGGTGGCTCTGTTGCGGGGTAGCGCTGCGCCGCCGAGGCCGGGCCGGGCTTGGCTGGGTCACGATCGCCCTCGCGGTCTTCGCGTTGCTGGGCGCCGTCGATCGGAGTCTGGTGATGCTGCCCTGGATCCCGGTACCGCCGTCGGTAGTGCGCATCGTGCTGGAGTTCGTCTGGGTGCCGTGGGCGGTGTTCGCGTCGGTGCAGGGTCGGATGCTCGCCGGTTCGCGGACGGATCCGCTGGAGCGCTACACGGCCGCACTCTGGGACTGACCCAAACAGCCCCTGAAACGGCCCCTGAAACGGCGTCGATCATGACCTGGAGGTCATGATCGACGCTGTTTCACAACGGCCAGCTCATGATCACGGCGATCTTGACTGGATCGACACACAACCGACGCCACGCGTACGTTGACGGGCCTGCCCTTGTCGATCACCGTCGTGAGAGTGTCCACAATGGTGACCCACCGGTGGGGGAGGCGGGCGGCCGCCTCGGGCGCGATATCCCTCGCCCTTGTGCTGGGGGCCTGCCAGCCGTCTCAGCGAGCCGAGTTTTCACCAGCCACCGACCCGGTCTCTGGATTCCGCATAGATGACCACGCCCAAGGCCCGGCACCCGAGATCCGGGGCGCCACCAAAGGCGGGACGGTCACGATCGTCGGATCTGCCGACCTAGGCCTCGAGTTTGGCGATCCGGGCGGACCAGCCGGACCGGACGTGCTCGTGCTCTACCGCCAACTGCTACTACGAGGCCTGACGGGGCTGATTGAGGCAATCGCCCCCGACGGAACAGGCCGGCTCAGGCTCGTAGGCGACCTCGCCACGGACACGGGCCGGACCACTGACGGCTGTCGAACCTGGACCTACACCCTGCGCGACGGAGTCAGCTTCCAGGACGGAACCAAGATCACCGCAGAGGCCGTAGCCCGCGGAATCCATGTGTCGATAATCAATCCGTTCACCACGACGCTGGCGGAGAGGCCCACCGTACAGATCCCGGACGACAAGACCGTCGTGGTCGCGTTCCCCTCACCACAGTGCGACTTTCCGCTGGCGGCAGCCCAGCCGAGCATGACCCCCCTCCCGCCTGGACGGCAGAACAACGTCACCGGTACGGATGTTGTCGCGTCGGGCCCTTACCAGGTTGAGTCCGTCGAGCATGACCGGCGGACGGGCGTCACGAAGAAGTTGACCCTGGTCCGGAACCCACATTGGGATCCCGCGAGCGACCCACTGCGCCACGCGTACCCAGACCGCTGGGAGATCGACGTGACCGCAGCCGACCGAGCCGAGGTGGCGGCGCGGCTGGTCGAGGATTCCGGCCCCGTCCAGACCGCGCTGATGTGGGAGAGCCTGGTAGGTAGCGGTGCGTTGACCACAGTGGCGGGCAACGCCGCAGCGATGGCGCGGGCCGTGCAGGGCGACACCACCTACACGATCTACCTGGGCATCAACACCAGGCGGGTCACGGACGTCAACGTACGCAGATCTATCAACTACGCCTACAACAAGCACGACCACATAGAGATCATCGGCGGCAAGCACGCCGCGCGGCCGGCGACGACCATCACCGGCCCGACCGTGCCTGGCTACCGTCAGTTCGATCTCTACCCGGCGCCGGCCACAGGCGACGGCGACATGGCAAGGGCCCTTCTGGCCGGCAAGACCGTGCCGCCGCTGACCTACTGCTACTTCTCGGGCAGCCCCACTCGGGACAAGGCAGCCGCCGTTGCGAAGAACAGCTTGGAGCGGGCCGGCCTCCAGATCGTGCTGGACCCGCTCGGCCCGAGCCTCTTTACGGTCTCGAGAAGTCCCTACGCCAACTGCGACCTGTTTCCGCTCAGTTGGGGCCAGGAGTACCCGTGGAACAGCACTGTCGTTGGAACCCTCCTGCGGGACCGCGGGCCTTCGCTACTCGAGGATCCGCTGCCGTTCGCGGATCCTGGTGTCACGACTGAGCTGGACCGCCTTGCCCGAGAGCCCGACTTGCAGGTGGCCGCCGCGGGCTACCAGGCCGTGGACGAGCGGGTCATGCACGACATCATCCCGGTCGTACCGATACTGCACGTGCGCTGGTTCTCCCTGGTTGGCTCGAAGATCGCTGGCGCACACATCAGCACGACGTGGGGTCGAGTGTCACTGCTGGACATCCACGTCCTCCGTTAGTCGTGATTCGCGTGGCGTGCCCGAGCGTGGCGACACGCAGGCGGGCGGTCCGTTATCGATATACTTCGCTCATGGCTGACACGACGATCAAGGTCACCACCGAGACCCGGGACCGGTTGGCTGGGCTCGCAGCCGAGCGCGGTACCACGGTGAAGGAGCTCGTCGAGGAAATGGCCGGGGCAAGGCCGACCGAGGCAGATCGGCCGACCGAGGCGGAGCGCAAGGCGCGCGCCGACGCCGCCTTCGAGTACATCAAGACCCACATTCGACCAGACTTCAGCGAAGCCGACCGCATCGCGGGTCGGAAGCTGATGGATGACTTGGCGGCGGGCCGGATCACCGAACTCGTCGACGACGAACAGTGGACCGACGCGGCGTGAATCTCGGCTACGTCCTGGACCACACAGCGTTGGGCGCCCTTGGTGCCGGCAATCGACAGCTCTCCCGGATGATCCACGCGGCATATGAATCGCCGAACGAGGTCCTCTACGTCCCTGCCCTGTGCCTCGTGGCGGCGGTGGCAGATCGACCCGGCATCGCGGAACACGTCGGTTCGTTGTCTGCGCTGGACATTGTGGAACTCGACTACCCGGCGGCGGCGACCACGGGCAGGCTGGTTGCGCGGGGCGTCGACTGGCGAGCGGCGCAAGCGATCGACGTTGGGCGCCCGACACCCGACTGGCCGCATGGGCGGCCCGTGGCAACAGCGGAGCCGAAGAGTTACGCCGGCCACGGCGTGGCGGTCATCTCGGTAGGCTGATGGGCGCCTAGGCGGGCTGGGCGCCGCCCACCCACTCATAGATCTCGACAAGCACTCCGTGCGGTCCGGCGACATAGGCGGATACGGTGCCCCAGTCCGTTTCCTGCGGCCCGACCGTGATGATGCCGCCCCGTTCGCGCACCTCGTCTACGAATGCCCTCACGTCATCACACCGGAACTGCAGCACAGTGCCGCCGTGCGGTCGCACGTCGTCAACGAGCGCCCCTTTGCGCAGCGAGATGGTCGGCCCGCCCGTCACCACCTCGGCGTACCCCTCGGCGGCGTCGCCAGTCACCTCCAGCCCGAGTACGTCGGCGAAGAACATCGCGACCTCGGCGTTCTGCTCGTTGGTCGCGCTGATGATGCCCAGCTGGTCCAGGACGATGGCCACGGCGCCCCCCTCTCCCTCTCCCCGCGGATCAAGGACTCATGGTCGTGATTCTGTGATCCAACCACGGCCACGAGTCCTTGATCCCGGGAAGGCTTGATCGCGGGGACAGCCGAGAAGGAGTCAGACGCGGCGCTTGAAGCGGGCCACCGCGAGCGGTGCGAAGACGACGGCGATCAAGGCCGCCCACAACAGCGTTTGCATGACCGGCGTGGCCACCGGCCCGCCGACCATGAGGCCGCGGGCCGCGTCGGCCAGGATCGACACGGGATTCGCCTTCACGATGGGCTGCAGCCAGCCGGGCATCGTCTCCGTCTGCACGAACACGTTGCTCACAAAGGTCACCGGGAACAGCGCCGTGAAGCCGAAGATCTGCACCTTCTCCGGATCCTTGGCGATCACGCCGACGAGTACCGACACCCAGGAGAACGAGAGCGCGAACAGCAGGATCAGGGCGATCGCCGCGAGCAGCGCGGCCATGTTGGTCCCGATCCGGAAACCGAGGATCATGCCGACACCCAGCAGAAGGAAGATCGACCAGGCCTGTTTGACCAGGTCGGCGCTGATTCGGCCCGCTAGCGGCGCCCACCTTGCGATCGGCAGCGAGCGAAGCCGGTCGAACACACCCTTCGTCAGGTCGGTATTGAGCCCCGTACCGACGTACATGGTCACGAATAGCATGTTCATGACGATGATGCCGGGCAGCGCGAAGGTGAGATACGCACCCGTCGAGCCGGCGATGGCGCCGCCGAACACGTACGTGAACAGCAGCACGAACATGATCGGCTGGATACTGAAGTCGCCCAGCTCCCACGGGTTGTGGCGGACCTGCACCAGCGTGCGCCAAGCCAGCGTCATGGTCTGCCGCAAGCCCTCGAGCGGACTCACCCTCGGCGTTATGGGCCGCGGTGGCGCGATGGTCGTGCTGATAGTGGTCATGCCGTGATCCCCTCCTCGGCGACCTCGTCGGCCGGATGCCCGGTAAGCGTCAGGAACACCTCTTCCAGGCTCGAGGTGCGCAACGCGAGCTCCGCCACAACCACGCCGGCGTCGTCGAGCCGACGCACCACGATCGGCAACAACTCAGGGTCGGCCACCGGCGCGGTGACCAGCCCGCCCTCAACCTCAGGTGTCACATTCGCCAACTCTCCGACGACGGCGACCACCGTTCGCACGTCGACCTCGTCCGCCGGCCGTACCTCCAACGTCCGCGCCCCGATCTTGGCCTTGAGTTCGGCCGGGGTGCCGGTCGCGATCACCTTGCCGTGGTCGATGACGACGATGTCATCGGCGAGCGAGTCCGCCTCGTTGAGGTACTGCGTCGTCAGCAACACCGTGACCCCGTCCGCGACCAGGCCGCGGATGAGTTCCCACAGCTCTGCGCGCCCGCGTGGGTCAAGCCCTGTGGTGGGCTCGTCCAGGTAGAGCAGCTGTGGGTGGCCGACCAGGCTCGCGGCAAGATCCAACCTGCGTCGCATGCCACCCGAGTACGTCTTGGTGGCCCGTCCCGCCGCCTCCGAGAGCGCGAATGCGTCCAACAGCTCGCGTGCTCGCGCCTTCGCCGCCGCCCGCGGTATCCCCAGCAGCCGGCCGATGAGCACCAGGTTTTCAGTCCCCGTCAGCGTGTCGTCGACCGACGCGTATTGCCCGGTCAGCCCGATGAGCTGTCGGACCTGATGCGCCTCGCGAACGACGTCGTAGCCGCCCACCTTGGCCCTACCGGCGTCCGGTGTGATCAGCGTGGCCAGCACCCGAACGGCGGTGGTCTTTCCGGCACCGTTCGGACCGAGCAGGCCGAGAACCGAACCCGGCCGGACCGCGAGATCCACGCCAGCGAGAGCGGTGGTGTCTCCGAATCGCTTGACCAGACCCTCAACCTCGATGGCGTGCGCCGAACCTGCGAGCCGATCCAACTGGCTCATGATCCCCCCAAATTGTCGTCGGTCGGTGCGTTACCAACTACGGTGCCTGAGGGGTACGACAATGTGGCGGCCGATCCTATGCCGCCTCACCTCGACGTAGTCGAATAAGCAGCCCAACGATGTAGTCGATACGCAGCCCAGCGGCCTAGGCCGAACGGCTGACGATTTCGACCTAGGCGAGATTGGAGGAGCGGGGGTACGCGTCGGCGGGGTCAGTGAGAACGTTGACGAGGTACGGAACACCCGAGTCGAACGCGCGTCGCAGAGCGCCACTGATGTCGGCCGCCTTCTCCACCGTCTCTCCGGCACCGCCCAGCGCTTCGACGACCTTGTCATAGCGCAGGCCCGGCTGAAGATCGGCGGCCACGTCATATCCGTACATCGCCTGCATCGGGTGCTTCTCCAACCCCCAGATGCCGTTGTTACCCACAACGATCACTACGGGCAACTCCTGCCGTACAAGCGACTCGACGTCCATGAGCGAGAACCCGGCCGCGCCGTCCCCCATGAGCACGCAGATCTGGCGGTCTGGGTAGGTGACTCGGGCGCCCATGGCGTACCCCATACCGGTGCCGAGGCACCCGTACGGGCCCGGGTCGAGCCAGGTGCCCGGCTGCGCTGGTTCGAGGTACTTGCCCGCATACGAGACGAAATCACCGCCGTCGCCAATCGTGACCGCATCGCGGTCGAGCACCTGGCGCAGCTCGCCGTAGATCCGGCTCGGTTTGATCGGATCGATGTCGGCCTCGAGCTCCGGGAGATCGGCCGCTCTCGCCGCGTCCTCGACCAGGCGAAGTTGAGCCACCCAGTCGGCGTGATCTGACCGCGTACCATCGCGGCCTCCAGCCGGCAGGATCGCCGCGTCGGCGAGGGCCGACAGGATCAGACGCAGGTCGCCGGCGGGTGAGACGGCGGGCGTGACGTGCGACGCTAGCTGCGAGGGGGCATCGACGATGTGGATCACCTGAGCGTCGCCGAAATCGCCGAAACTCAGCC
Source organism: Micromonosporaceae bacterium (assembly GCA_020027875.1). GTDB lineage: Bacteria > Actinomycetota > Actinomycetes > Mycobacteriales > Micromonosporaceae > JAXIPB01. Next base: position 132,050 of record JAHRHA010000003.1, read on the forward strand.
GGAAGTCCAGCGGCGTGCCGATCACCGCGATGACATCGGCGCCTTGCAGCGCAGCACGGCGGGCCTTGGCGAAGGCGAGCGGGTGCTCCGGCGGCAGGCTGCCACGACCCATGCCGTTGGTGAACACGGGGATCTGCAGTGCCTCCGCGGCCTCGCGCAGCGGTCCAGCGGCATCGCCGGCGTACACGTCCGAGCCCGCGATGATCATTGGGCGCTGGGCGCCGGCGAGCAGCGCGGCGGCCTTGGCCACATCGTCCGGGTCGGGCTCGATGGCAACCACCGCTTTGTCCGCGGACAGCGTGGCCTCGCCGAAGCTGAACAGCACGTCCAGTGGGAGGTCCAGAAATACCGGCCCCCGGTGCGGAGTGAGCGCGGTCAGCGCGGCGTCGTGAAAGGCTGCCGCGACGCCGTCCGTGGCGGTCACGGTTGCGGCCTTCTTGGTGATGGCGGCGACCAACGGCACATGGTCGATCTCCTGCAGACTGCCCGCACCCCACCGGAACTGCGGCGCACGGCCACCAACAACGATCACCGGTGCCCCGTTGAAGTACGCCGAGGTAAGGCCGGACACGCCGTTGGTGACACCGGGGCCGGCGGTGAGCACCGCCAGGCCGGGGCGGCGCTGCAGCTTGGCGACTGCCTCGGCGGCGAAGACGGCCGACTGCTCGTGGCGGACATCGACGATGCGCGTGGTAACCGGACCGGCCGGGCCGGCGACACCCTGGTGGGCGGCGTCGTAGAGCGGGAAGACGTGCCCTCCAGAGAGCGTGAACAGCTCCCTTACGCCGAACGCCTGCAATGCGGCGAGGGCGAGGTGCCCACCATGGCCCTCGATTGTGGGAGCCGCCTTCTTTCTGGTCATCGCTCTCCGCTCCTACTGTCGGTAACACAAACGCGAACGCTACTCACACATGTGGAGGCGTTAGAAGACGTTGCTGTAGTCCACCGCCGGCGGCCACTCGAACGGGCTCTCGCCAGAGGCGAGCTTGTACGCAACATAGGCCGACACCACCGGTACGGCGACCAGAAGCAGCAGCGCCAGCAGCGCCCCGAGGAATCGGCGCGCGCCGGATTTCCGTCGGCGCCGGTACGAGCCGCGCGCGACCGGAACGTCCCGCGCCCGACCCGGCGCCGCCTGGCGCGCCATCAGCTGAGTCGGTGCCGTCGGCGCGGCCGGCTTCTTCTGGCCAGGACCGCTCGCCCCCGGCACCGCGACCCGCCCGGCCCACTTCTGAGGCGCCGGCGGCGCGGGCTGGATCGCGACTGGTTGCACCGGTATGGGGTTTACCGGGATCGGCACGGGCGCGGGGTGCACGGGCACAGTCGGCTCCTCGCCCGCCGCCGGGTTTGGCAGGACCTCTCCAGCAGCCCAGGGGTCGGCTGGCGCGGGCGCAGCGGGGGAGGTCGGCACGGTCGGGTCGGCAGGCATGGCGCCGAGTCTACGGCGGCGGATGATCCAATTCCTGATGGCTGCTGTGGATGCGACAGGTCGCGCCGCCGGCCGGCTATCGTCCGGAGAACTGTGGCTTGCGCTTCTCCACGAACGCCGCCATGCCCTCCCGCCGGTCCTCGGTGGCGAAGAGCGCGGCAAAGAGCTGGCTCTCCCAGGCCAACCCGGACGAGAGGTCCATCTCAAGGCCGCCGTCGACGGCGAGCTTCGCCGCACGCAGTGCCTGGGCTGGGCCCGTCGTGAATGGCCGGGCGAATGCGACCGCGGCCTCGTAGGCGTCCTCGCCGGCGGGGACCACCTGGTCGACGAGGCCGATGGTCATAGCCTCCTCCGCGCCGACGAACCTGCCGGACATGATCAGGTTCTTGGCCCGGGCCGGGCCGAGGAGCCGGGACAGGCGCTGGGTGCCACCCGCTCCCGGGATGATGCCGAGCGTGATCTCAGGCTGCCCGAGCTTCGCCTCTGCCGAGGCCACCCGCCAGTCGCAGGCGAGCGCTAACTCGCAGCCTCCACCGAGGGCGTACCCGGTGATCGCCGCGACCACCGGCTTCGGGATGCGTGCGATCGCATCGAACGCGCTGGACAGCGCGCCAGCCCGCTGAGACATGTCCACGTAGGACATCTCGGCCATCTCCTTGATGTCAGCCCCGGCCGCGAAGACCTTCTCGCCGCCGTAGACGACGACAGCGCGTACGCCGTCGTCGTTGGTGGCCGACGTGGCGGCCGCCCGCAGTTCCTCCTGCACCTGCGCGTTGAGCGCATTCATCGGTGGCCGGTCCAGCCGAATCGTGCCGATGCCATCCACTATGTCCAGCCGTACGAACTCGCCCACCGCTGTCCGCCTCCTCGTTGAGTACACATCCTTTAGCGCGTCGCTGAATACGGAGCGTACGCAGTCGTGGTCGGACCGACGCACAATGGGGACAGGCTCGAACCGATCGGGTAAACCATGGCGATGTTGTTCCACGCAGCCGGTCTCCAGATCACCGATGACTGGATCCGGTCCGTCCCGGGCGCCTTCCCCATCCGCGACGTGCGCTCGGTCTGGGTGACGCGGCGGCAGGTCGGCCGGGGCAGCAGGCTCATGACCGCGGCGCTCGGGGTCGGCGTGATACTGGTCGTGATCGGTGGCGCCGGGGCGACCGGCTGGCTGACCCGTAATTGGATGTGGATTCTCGCGGCACCGGCGGTCTTCTTCGTCGCGGCGTCGATCGGCCTGCTCGACCCGATCACGGTCTACCTCGAGAAGCGCCACCACGAGCTGTGGATCGCCACAGACTCGGGCGCCGTCCGGGTCTGGAAGGCCAACTCGGTGGAGGCCAACAAGGCACGACGACAGATCCAGCGCGCCCGCGAACGCCACCGAGAAGAGTACGAGGTTTAAAGATCGATCGGCTAGACGGCGCGGGCAGTGAAACGCTCGCCCTGGTAAGCCACCCGCAGCCCGACGCCGAATGTCTTCGACAGGTTCTCGCTGGTGACCGTGTCCCGAACCAGGCCCTGCGCGACCACGCTGCCCTCCCGCAGTAGCAGCGCATGGCTGAATCCGGGTGGGATCTCCTCGACATGGTGCGTCACGAGGACGAGAGCGGGCGCGTCCGGGTCGGCGGCCAGTTCGGCGAGGCGGCGGACGAGATCCTCCCGGCCGCCGAGGTCCAGCCCGGCCGCCGGTTCGTCCAGCAGGAGCAGTTCGGGGTCGGTCATCATGGCTCGGGCGATCTGCACGCGCTTACGTTCTCCCTCGGAAAGGGTGCCGTAGCGCCGCTCGGCCAGCGCCGCCACACCAAGCTGGTCGAGCAGGGCGCGGGCTCGGGTCGTGTCCATGCCGTCGTATGACTCGCGGAATCGGCCCACCACCCCCCACGAGGCGGTGACCACAACGTCCTGGACCGCTTCGTCTGGCGGGATCCGGTCGTGCAGTGCCACAGTGGAGAGTCCAACCCGGGTATGCAGTTCAGCCACATCGACCTTGCCGAGGCGCTCGCCGAGCACGTGAACCGTGCCGCGGCTCGGGTGCAGTCGCGCGGAGGCCAGGTTGAGCAGCGTCGTTTTGCCCGCGCCGTTCGGGCCGAGCACCACCCAGCGCTCGTCCAGCTCAACCCGCCACGACACGTCGTGCAGCAGGTTCACACCGCCGCGGGTGACCGTGGCCCGATCGATCGCGATGACGAGGTCGGGGTCGGGGTCGGTGAGCGACAGGTCGGGGGGCTGGACGGGCTGGGCCACGGGCACCATCCAACCACGCGTCACCGCCCACCTCCCACCCATCCCCGCGCTCGTCGATCAAGGGCGAAGTCGCGTGATTGGAGATCAACTCACGCGACTAATCCCTAGATCGACGAGTCAGGGGAGTCAGTGGATCAGCGAAGGCCGCGAAGGAACGACTCCACGATCGGGACGGCGGTCGCCAAGCTGGAACCGCCCTTCTCCACGAAGACCGCGAAGGCGATGTCGCCCTGCCATCCGATGGTCCACGCATGCGTGTTCGCCGGGTTGTTGTCGAACTCCGCTGTGCCCGTCTTCGCGTGTACCGCCGCCCCGGGCACGTCGGACAGGGCCGTCGCGGTACCGGCCGTGACCACCTCGCGCATCATCGCGCGCAGCGCCGCGGCGGAGGTGACCTTGAGGGGGGTGCCGTCGGGGGTGATGGCTCCGGCCGAGGGTGCGACGGTCGGGGCGGGACCCCCGGCGGGCGGCTGGGTGAAGAGCTTCGGCTGCTGCCAGGCCCCCCGCGCCACAGCCGCCGTTGCACCTGCCAGGGCGAGGGGGCTGACCTGCGTCGTACCCTGCCCGAAGGCCGCCGCGGCGGCCTCCACCGGTGACGCATTCGCGGGCACGGAGCCGGTGTACACCTCGGTGCCCAGCTGCCAGGTCGTGCCGATACCGACCGAGGCCGCGGCCTTGTTCAACCCGTCCGCGCCGAGCTTCGGCGCGAGCGATGCGAACGCGGTGTTGCACGACTTCGCGAAGTCGACGTGGAACGGGACCGTGCCGAGCTGGAAGTTGCTCGCGTTGTTGAACTGCCGACCCTCGACGGTAAACGTGCGGGGGCAGTCCACCAATGTGTCGAGGCCGACCGCGCCGGCGTCGAGCAGACCCAGTGCGGTCACCATCTTGAAGGTGGAGCCGGGCGGAACCGCGGCGGTGAAGGCGAGGTTGACCTCGCCGCCGCCAGGCCCGTTGGCCGCCGCGAGGATCGCGCCGTCGCTGACGCGGACCGCGACGATCGCGGCTCGCTTCGGCTGGCCGGCCAGCGCCGCGTCGGCCGCGTTCTGCACCTTCTGGTCCAGCGTGGTACGCAACGGCTGGCCCGGCGAGGGCGCGGCGTTGAAGAGCTCGAGTTCCGCCTCCGCCGTGCCGTCGGCGCTCTTTCGCCCGGTAATCACGACCTTGACGCCAGACGTCCCGCGAAGCGCTATGTCGTACTGCTCCTGCAGCCCGCCCTGGCCGACCTGTTCCCCGACGAGGTACTTGCCGGGATTCGCGTCCATCTGGTCCTTACGCACGTCACCCACCGAACCGAGCAGCGCCCGGGCGAATGCCCTCGTTGGGGCGAGCTGCAAGGTCGTCTCCTGGAACACGGTGCCCGGCAGGTCCCGGATCTGTGCGCGGATCTGGTCGTAGACCTCCCGCCGCAGCGTGACGACATCGACGAACGCGTCGGGCTTCGCGGCCTTGATCCGAGCGGGCAGATCGGCGAGGTCGACCGATACCCCGGCCGAGGAGAACGCCGCTTTGAGCGCGGAGAGCAGCGTCGCCTGGTTAGTGACCCGTCGTGGCTCGATCCCCACCACGACCACCGGCCGAGCCTTGACGATCGCCTGACCCGCGCCGTCGAGGATCTGGCCGCGCTCTGCACCGAGGAGCCGCGCGCCGAGCTTGTCGCCGGCCTTGAGGTCGGGATGCACGATCGCCGCGGACCAGATGACCCGCCAGGTGTCGTCCTGGCGCTTCATCCGCACGGTGGTCTGGTACCGCCACACGACACCCGCGGCGACCGTCCACTCCACGTCTACCGGTGCGGTCGCGTCGTCGTTCGTCACCATTGGCGTGCCGGCAGGGCTGGACTTGACCCCCGCCGGGGACAGGTCGCCGGAGAGGTCCTTGATCCGGCCGACCACCACGTCGGCGGTGACCGCAGTCCCGGTCTCGTCCTGGATAGCCACTCCGTCGAGCTTGCTCTGCGGCCAGCCGTCAAGAAATGCCCGCAGTACCGGCTCGGGACCACGGTCGGTCGAGCAACCGGCGATTCCAGTGACGAGGCAGAGCGAAACGACAATCGCAGCGGCGAGATGGCGACGCATCCGGCACGGTTCCTTTGCGGGTGGGGGACGGGAGCGAATGCCATTGTGCCCAGGCGGCGCTAACGACGGGTACCCGACCCGTGCGACTCATCGAACATCCGGGCATAAGTAACACTTCGCCGGAGGCGATCAACGCAGCACTTCGACGTTGAGTCGTCGTCGTCGGGTTCTCGACCGCTCGCCGAGGTGAGATGTCCCACCCTGACGTCATAGGCTGAGGACAGCAGTCCCACAGCGTGGTGGGGTTTTGAAGGAGTTGGCACCCAATGAACCGGCCTTCGGCGAGTCTTGACGCTGACGTGGAACATGTGGATCCGCCTCTCGCCGCCGACGGCGACGGCGACGGCGACGGCGAGCCTCCCGAGGAGAACCCGCGAGCCCGCGACGACGGCGCCGAGGACACCGAGGAGGACCAGCCGGTGCCCAGCCTGGAGCGCCTCGTGGCGGAGGCGACGTCGCTGGCGAAAGCTACCGGAGACTCGGGTACCGAGCTCGCTGAGCTCGTCAGCCGCTACTGGCGCCTCGTTCCCGACGAGGAGCTCGTCGGTCGTACGGCCCAGCGGATGCTCGCCGCCACCCAGGCGCACCGCGATCTCGCCAGCCAGCGCCTGCCCTTGGAGATGAGGCTGCGGGTCGAGCAGACCCCGGAGCACACCGTCCTGATGGTCGTCACCGACGACATGCCGTTCCTGGTGGACTCGGTGACTGCGGCGATCGCCGCGGCGGGCCTCGAACTCGACCTGTTGGTTCACCCCCAGGTGGTCGTGCGGCGCGAGGCACTGGGTGCGCTCGCGGAGGTGCTTCCGCTCGTCGAAGGGGACGAGGCTGGCCCGGGTGACCTGGTCGAGAGTTGGATGCGGGTGGAGGTCGGGCGTCTGGCGGACGAGGCTGCGGTTGCCGCACTGCAAAACGATGTTCAGCGGGTTCTCACCGACGTGCGGGAGGCGGTGGAGGACTGGCCGCGCATGCGTACCCAGGCACTGGCGCTCGCCGATGAACTGTCCTCGGCGGTGCTGCCTGTACCGGACAAGGACATCACGGACTCGGTCGCGCTGCTGCGCTGGCTGGCGGACGACCACTTCACGTTCTTGGGCTACCGCGAGTACAGCCTGGTCGAGGCGGAGGGCGGCGAGCGGGTGCTGGAGGCGGTGATGGGCACCGGCCTGGGCATCCTGCGCCAGGATCCGGCCGGTTCGCGGGTGATCTCATCGATGAGCCCCGAGGCGTACGAGCGGGTGCTGGAGAAGCGTCTGCTGATCATCACCAAGGCCAACTCCCGCTCGACCGTGCACCGGTCGGCGTACCTGGACTACATCGGCTTCAAGACGTTCGACGCGGACGGCAACGTCGTCGGCGAGCGCCGGTTCCTTGGGCTGTTCACCTCGGCCGCGTATCTCACCTCCGTGCGCGACCTGCCCGTGGTCAAACGCAAGGTGGCCGAGGTGGTCGCCCGGTCCGGCCTCAGCCCTCGCGGCCACTCGGGCAAGGACCTCATGGCGATCCTGGAGGACTACCCGCGCGAGGAGCTCTTCCAGATCTCCACCGACGACCTGTTCCGGACCGTGATGGGCGTGCTCCGGCTCGCCGGTCGTCGCCAGGTGAAGCTCTTCGCCCGCAAGGACCAGTACGGCAGGTTCATCTCGTGCCTGGTGTACCTGCCTCGGGACCGGTTCACCACGGCGAATCGGCTGCGGATCCAGGAGATTCTCCAGCGGGAGCTGTGCGGCGTCGGGGTCGACTACACCACCCGGGTCACCGACGCGACGCTGGCCCGCATCCACTTCATCGTGCGCACGGACCCGGCCACCCGGCTGGGCGAGATCGACACGGAGTCCCTCTCGAAGCAGATCGCCGAGGCGACCCGGCTCTGGGACGACGAGTTCGCGCTGACGCTCGAGCGGAAGTTCGGGGAGGAGCCGACTCGGCGCCTCCTCGACCGGTACCGCCCCGCATTGCCGGAGACCTACAAGGACTCCCACTCCACCCACGAGGCGGCCCAGGATCTCGCCATGCTGGAGGTGCTGGAGGAGCCGGGCCAGCTCGTGCTGCACCTGTTCCGGCGGCGCAAGAACGACTCCGACGTGCGGTTCAAGGTGTTCCGCTACGGCGAGCCGATGATGCTCTCCGACGTACTGCCCGTGCTGCACTCGCTGGGCGT
>JAHRHA010000014.1 GCA_020027875.1 Micromonosporaceae bacterium
GGCTCCACACCACCAACAGCGCGGGCAGCGCCAGCGGCAACGGCCCGGCGGCCTACGGCACCACCACCGGCTGGACCGAGACCGGCATCATCTGGAACAACCGCCCGGCCCGCACCACGGGGGCGCTTGAGGACAAGGGCGCCATCACGGCCGACACCTGGGTGGAGTATGACGTCACCGCCGCGGGCATCACCGGCAACGGCACGTACGCGTTCGTCGTGGCCACCAGCTCCAACGACGGCACCGACTTCTACTCCCGACAGGCGGCCTCGTTCCGGCCGGAGCTGATCCTGACCACCGGATAACGACCGTTCGCTCCGACGGTGAGCTTTACCCATCCGCAGTTCGACCACATCGTCATGCTGAGTGCGCCACTGGAGACTCTGATCGAGCGGTTTGCGACGAGGACCACCAACTCGTACGGCCGGGCACCCGAGGAGCTACGTCGCTTCCTTGACGACGTCAAGACCGTTGAGCCGCTGCTGCGCCGGGTAGCCAGTCACGAAGTTCGAACAACGGTGCCGCTGAACGACGTGGTGACGACCCTTCTGCGTCTCGTCGAGGCGTGACAATTTGTGCGGCCCTCCCCCGGCGCGAGTACCTTCGTGGCGAAGGAGGGGACATGGGCGACGACTCCGATGCCGTCCACCGTTCCGGTCGGTGGGAGTCGGTCCGACGGCGCTGGGACCGGCGGGCAGCCACCTATGACAAGAAGGGCCTGCGCGCGGAGCGGTGGGCGATTGGCGACGGCCGCGAGTGGATCTGCGCCCAGGCCAGGGGGCGGACCCTCGAGGTGGCCATCGGCACCGGCCGCAACCTGCCCCTGTACGGCGAGGTCGACCTGACCGGCATCGACCTCAGCCCAGCAATGCTGGACGTGGCCCGCCGGCGCTCCCGCCAGCTGGGGCGCAGCGTGGACCTGCGAGAGGGCCCGGCCGAACACCTGCCGTTCCCCGATGGGCATTTCGACACGGTTGTCTGCACTCTGGCCGTGTGCTCCGTCGCCGACCGCGCCGGCGCCATTGCCGAGATGTACCGCGTCCTGCGACCGGGAGGCCTGTTGTTGCTCATCGATCACGTTGAGCGACGATGGCTTCGCGGACGGCCGGCCACGCTCGCGGTGCGGTACGGCTTCATCCCCGAGCACCGCGAGCGGACGCGTCTCGGCGCGATCGAACGACTCGCCGCGCGGAAGCCGGGCTTGCCCGTCACGTAGGTGCCGGCACATGCAGAGCGGCCAGTCCGGGCCCACCGTAGGAAGCTTTCGAATGCCATCTCCGGGACGGACCACGCCGGCGTGCACGACTCGGGTGTTGATGCCGCGGAGGTTCAGCGCATAGCCCACCTTCGAGTTCACGAATCGCAACGCATCGAGCCTGTACCGAGACTGAAACTTTCTTGCAGCCACGGTGTTGCTCGGCCGAGACCTCGAGTACCGCGGATCCCACCTCAAGCTGCGTTCCCAGTGGAAGGTTCTGACCACTGAGGTCAAGATCGACGTAAAGCTGATCACCCGCGAGCGGCCAGCACTCCCGCGCCCGCGCGAGCAGTGCGACCACGCGTGCATTCATCAACGTAATCTGGCGAGCGGGGTCACCGTCGTCGTGCAGCCATCCATCGCCGATGAGGCCAGCGCTGGTGTCAAGCTGCGCTTCGGCTAGGACCTCGCGCTTGTTCGCCGCGGGCCGCCTAACGATGAGCTCGACCTTGCCATCGTCGTCATCGACGCGGTCGGGATGGTCGGGGTCGCCGGGCAGGGGATGCTGGTCCTGGCCGTCGGGTCCGGGCACGGGCTGGTGGCCTTGGAGCAGGTCGAGCAGGATGTCGGCGCGCAGCTGGCTGATGTCGCGCTCGTCTCCGTCGTCTTTCATCCAGTCGGCGATGGCCTGGATGCGCCCGTTCGCGGCGGCGGCCCGCTCGGCCGGCAGGAACCGGCCGGACAGGCTGGCGGTGCCGTCGTCCTCCCGGCCGTGGTAGAGCCGCCGACCCTCCAGGCCGTTGTGGTAGCGCCGCTTGGCCGCGGTCGGATCCGCCTTGATCACCAGCTTGGCCAGGCGGGCCCGCAGCTGGCCGGTGGTCTTCCGGGCCGCGTCGGGCAGCACCCGGTCCAATACCGCCGCGGCGATGTCCGGGTGCAGCCCCGCACGGCGTCGGCACACACACCTTGGCCTTGGGCCATTCCAGCCGACCCTCCAGCATGCCCTGGTGCAGCACCGGCAGCTCGCCGATGAGCTCTTCGGCGAACTCGACCTGTTTCGTGGCGGCCATGTTGGTCCAGGTCATCGCCGCGGCGATCTCATCCACCGCGTGGTCGACCGGCTCGGCCCCCCGGCTACACGAGGGATCCGGATACGACATCCGCGGGTGACACCGCCAGTCGATGGCCACCAGATCCGACATCAAACGTCATCCGACTCTGCCGATGAGGGGGCACAGAACGTGCTGGTGATGTTGCGCGTCAGGGTTTGTTCCGGGATGTCACTCGCTGGATGCGCTCGAGGGTGGTGCTCAGTCGTCGAAGCTCAGCCTCCCCAATCTCGACGCCGAGGGCATCGGCCCATGCCTTCTGTGCTGTGGAGATCGTTCTGAGGGCGCGCCGTCCGCGCGGGGTCGGTGCTAGGAGCTTGGCGCGTTGATGGACCGGATTCTCCTCGTAAACGGCAAGCCCGTCCCGAACGAGAAGATCTGCAACTCGCTGCACGCTCTGCCGAGCCATCCCGCGACCCCGGGCGATCTGCGCGACGCTGGCCGGTCCGTCCTCGGCGGCGTCGAGGACGACCCACCGCGCCAGTGTCTGGCCGCCAAGCGCCGCCAGCTTCTCGCCGGTGGCCGTGAAGTCACCCCCGAGCCGAGCCACTTGGACGACGAACGACGTGAAGGCGTCGCCGGCCGAGGTCCGCGTCGGCCGGGCTGGTCCTTTGACAGCATGCTGTCGTTCCGGTAGGGTTTTTGACATGACAGCATTCTGTCATATGTGTAGCGCGACAACCCAGCCTCACTCAGCGAGAGGAGCAGCTGATGCCCGGCACTACCACCAACCCCGCCGATGTACCAGTTGATGACGCACTTGGCGACGACTCCATCAGGCCGTTCCGGATAGACGTGCCGCAGGCCGCCCTCGACGACCTGAGGGATCGTCTTGCCCGCACCAGGTGGCCGGACGAGCTGCCTGGGGTCGGCTGGGACTACGGCGTCCCGATGGACTACCTGCGGGATCTGGCCGAGCACTGGCGGACCTCGTACGACTGGCGGGCCCAGGAGGCGAGGCTCAACGCCCATCCCCAGTTCACGACGACGATCGACGGTCAGACCATCCACTTCCTGCACGTGCGGTCCGCAGAGCCCGACGCCCTGCCACTGCTCCTCACCCACGGCTGGCCGGGCTCGGTCGCGGAGTTCCTCGACATCATCGGGCCGCTGACCGAACCGGGGGCCCACGGGGGAGACCCGCGCGACGCGTTCCACCTCGTCATACCAGCGATCCCTGGCTTCGGGTTCTCCGGGCCGACTCGTGAGCAGGGCTGGACCACCGTCCGTACCGCGCACGTGTGGGCAGAGCTGATGCGCCGCCTCGGGTATGACCGGTACGGCGCGCAGGGCGGCGACTTCGGCGCGATCATCTCTCCGTTGCTGGGCCGCATCGACACCGACCACGTCGTCGGCGTCCACCTCAACGCGGCCACCGTCGGCTTCATCCCCTGGGGTGACGTGGACCCGGCGGAGCTTGCTACCTTCTCCGACCTCGACAAAGCACGCCTGGAGCGGCTACGCCAATTCATGGAAGGCGGCAATGCCTACTTCCAGATCCAGGCCACCAGGCCGCAGACCCTGGCCTATGGCCTGACCGACTCGCCCGTCGGCCAACTGGCCTGGATCGTAGACAAGTTCAGCGCCTGGTCCCACACCAAAACGGGCATCCCGGAGGACGCAGTAGACCGCGACGACATGCTCACGAACGTGATGCTGTACTGGCTGACAGGGACAGCAGGCTCAGCGGCTCGGCTGTACTACGAGAACATGCACATGGCGCGTGCCTGGGGCGAGCCACCAGCAACCACTCCGACAGGTGTCGCCGCCTTCGCCGAGGACATCGCGATCCGGCGCTACGGCGAGCAGGCCAACAACATCGTGCACTGGTCGGACATCGACCACGGTGGACACTTCGCCGCGATGGAGGCACCGGAAGCCCTCGTCGCTGACGTCCGAACCTTCTTCCGCGGTCTCCGCTAGCTCTCGCCGGGTGGCGCCGTCAGCCGACGGCGCCACCCCACCTCCGTCAGCCGACGGCGGCACCCCAACCCCGTCATCGCAGCGGCCGGAAGAAATCCTGTACGTCGGCGACGAGCAGCTGCGGGACCTCCATCGCCGGGAAGTGCCCGCCCTCGTCGAACTCCGACCGGTGGCCGATCCCGCCGTTCGGGTCAAACAGCTTTCGCATCAGGGGATCGCGCCCGCCGAACACCGCCCAACCCTGCTGCGCGGCCACCGAGCCGTCGCCCCAGTCGTAGGAGTGCGCGGCCTCGTACAGGAAGTTGGCGGCGGTCGGCGCCGCGCCGGTGAACCAGTACAGGCTGACGTTGGTAAGCAGTTGGTCCAGGTCCACCGCCTGCTCGGGCAGCTCGACCGCGGGGCTGGTCCATTCCTTGAACTTCTCCACGATCCAGGCCAGCTGCCCCGCCGGGGAGTCGGTCAGGCCGTATGCGACCGTGTACGGCCGAGTCGACTGCAGTTGAAGGTATCCCTTGCCCTCAGCGAGGGGCTGCTTGAGCTCGGTCAGGTGCGCCTGTTCCTCGGCGGTGAGGGCGTCGAGGTCGACCGGCATGTATTCGCCGGCCATGCTGGCCGCGCCCAACAGGTCGCTGTTGATGTGCACGCCTACCACCCGGTTGCGATCCAGCCCGCCGACCATGCCGGCCACTCCGGCGCCGATGTCGCCGCCCTGGGCGCCGTAGCGGGTGTACCCGAGCCGGCGCATCAGCTCGATCCACGCCCGCGACGTGCGGGCCACCTCCCAGCCCTTGCCCGACAGCGGCGTGGAGAATGCGAAGCCGGGCAGCGACGGCGCCACGACGGAGAAGGCGTCGGCTGGGTCGCCGCCACGCGCGCGCGGATCGGTCAATGGGCCGAGAATCTGGGTGAACTCGGCGACCGAACCGGGATAGCCGTGGGTGATCAGCAGCGGCAGCGCATCGGGCTCCGGGGAGCGTACGTGCATGAAGTGGATGCGCTGCCCGTCGATGGTGGTGGTGAACTGGTCGAACTCGTTGAGCGTGGCCTCCTGCGCCCGCCAGTCGAAACGCTGGCGCCAGTACTGAAGCAATGAACGCAGGTACTCCAGCGGGACGCCGCGGCGCCAGCCGTCGTCCGGCAGCGTGCCCGGCAGCCGGGTCCGGGCGAGGCGGTCGTGCAGCTCGTCGAGGTCGGCCTGCGGGATGTTAACGCGGTACGGCTCTATCTGTGTCATACCGCGCACGCTACAAGGCACTGCGGAAAGATTGGTTCCGCAATAGATGGCAAGATGGCGGAATGTTGAAGACCTCCGCCCGCCTGCTGCGCCTGCTGTCGCTGCTGCAGCTGCGGCGGGACTGGCGCGGGCCGGAGCTGGCCGAGCGCCTGGGCGTGACCACGCGCACGATCCGCAACGACGTCGAGCGCCTGCGCAAGCTCGGTTATCCGGTGCACGCGACGCCGGGCGTGACCGGCGGATACCGGCTCGGCGCCGGTGCCGCGCTACCGCCACTCCTGCTGGACGACGAGGAGGCCGTCGCGGTCGCGGTCGGCCTGCGCACGGCAGCCGGCGGGACTGTGGCCGGCATCGAAGAGGCGTCGCTGCGGGCGTTAGCCAAGCTGGAGCAGGTCTCGCCGTCGCGGCTGCGGCACCGGATCAACGCCCTGCATGCGGCAACCGTGCCGATACCCGGCTCCGGTCCGACGGTGCACCCCGAGATACTGGTCGCGATCGCCGGTGCCTGCCGTGACCTGCAGCGGCTGCGTTTCGACTACGCGTCGCACGACGGCTCGACTTCGGTTCGCACGGTGGAGCCACACCGGATGGTGCACACCCGCGGCCGGTGGTACCTGGTGGCGTGGGACGTGCAGCGGCAGGACTGGCGTACGTTCCGCGTGGACCGAATGACGCCGCGCGCCCCGAGCGGCCCGCGGTTCGCGGCCCGGGAGCTGCCGCATGGCGGTGACGTCGCGGCGTACGTGGCGAAGGGGCTCGGCGCGGCGCTGTGGCGGCACCGGGCCAAGGTGCTGCTGCATGCTCCTGCGTCGTACGTGGCGGCCCGGCTGCCGTTCGTCGACTCCGGCATCGAGGTGCTGGACGAGGGACGCTGCGTGGTCGAGGTGGGCGCCGACACGTTCGGAATGCTGGCACACTACATCGGCTTGCTGGACGTCGACTTCGAGGTGCTCGACTCACCGGGGCTGGCGGAGCACGTGGGCAAGCTCGGCGAGCGTTACGCACGGGCGACGGCTGCCCTGCGGCGGGAACCACTGCCACGATGCCGGGATGACTGCAGCGGCTGACGTACGACGTCTCGTCAACGGTTTCCGGGTGTCGCAGGCGATCCATGTGGCGGTGCTGCTAGGCGATGCCAGTCTGAGGCCAATGGACCTTGGACTGCCGTTGCTAAGGTGCCACTTATGCCGTCGACGATCGTGGTCAAAGATGTCCGCAAACTCTACGGCGAGACCCGCGCCGTGGACGGCGTTTCGTTTGAGGTCAGCGAGGGGGAGTTCCTCGGCATCCTCGGGCCCAACGGCGCGGGGAAGACGACGACGCTCGAGATCATCGAAGGGTTGCGCCAGGCCGACGAGGGTGAGGTCCGCGTTCTCGGCGAATCCCCCTGGCCACGCAACCCCAATCTGCTGCCGCGCATCGGCGTGCAGCTGCAGGCGTCGAGCTTCTTCGAACGGCTCACCGCGCGCGAACAGATCCGCACCTGGGCCTCGCTCTACGGGATCGCGCCGAAGAAGGCCGACGAGATGCTCGATGTGGTCGGGCTGGGTGACAAGGCCAACACCCCCACCGAGAAGCTCTCGGGCGGTCAGGCGCAGCGCCTTTCCATCGCGTGTGCGTTGGCGCACGGGCCGGATCTCGTCTTCCTAGACGAGCCGACCTCGGGCCTGGACCCGCAGGCGCGCCGCAACTTGTGGGATCTGCTGCGCGACATCAACGCCGAGGGGCGCACCGTTGTGCTGACCACCCACTACATGGATGAGGCCGAGATCCTCTGTGATCGTGTCGCCATCATGGACCTCGGCAAGATCCTCGAACTTGGTACGCCGGCAGCCCTCGTACGGGGATTGGACGCGCCCACCCACGTCTCGGTCGAGAGTGGAGCGATACCGGAGGCGGAGGCGCGCCGCCTCTTTTCGGACGCGGATGTGAGTGACGACGGCGTCTCGCTCACGATCGCCACCCGCGCCCCCGCGGCGGTGCTGTCGACCCTGGCCGAACGCAACGCCCTGCGCGGACTCTCAGTGAGAGGCGCGACCCTCGAGGACGTGTTCCTCAACCTGACCGGGCGGGAGTACCGCGATGAGCAATAGCCTCAACAGTCTCTCCCGTGCGATGGCGCTCGGCTTCGTACGGGACAAGACCGCGCTGTTCTTCACGATCCTGTTCCCGCTGATGTTCCTGGTGCTGTTCGGCGGGATCTTCAAGGACCAGACCGCGCCACGGTCCGAGGTCGTCCAAATTGGACAGGTGTCCCTGCTCGATCGGATTCCGCCGGCAGAGCGCAGCCAACTGGACCAGGTCCTGCAGCTGGAGAAGACCGATGACCGGGCCGCGGCGCTGGAGAAGGTACGCAAGGGCGACGCGGACGCCGCCGTTGAGGAGGTCGGCCAGACGATCGTGCTGCACTATGCGGCGGCCGACCAGGTGAAGTCCGGCACGGTGCGGGGTCTGTTCGACTCACTCGTCCAGTACGGCAACCTTGCCGCTGCGGGCGTGACCAAGCCGGCGTACTCGCTCGAGACGCAACAGGTCGAAGATGAGTCGCTCAAGACCATCCAGTACGTCACGCCGGGGTTGCTGGGCTGGGCCATCGCCACCGGTGCCATGTTCGGGGCGGCGCTGACACTTGTCACCTGGCGCCAGAAGAAGGTCTTGCGCCGGCTACGCCTCGCACCGGTGAGCACCGCCACCATTGCGGGCGCGCGAGTGGGCGTGAGCATCGCCATCGCGCTGGTGCAGATGGCCATCTTCATCGGGGTGGCCCTCATCCCGTACTTCGGTTTGCGGCTGTCCGCCTACTGGTGGATGGCGATCCCGCTGGTCGGGGCGGGCACGCTGGCGTTCCTCGCGATCGGGCTGCTCGCGGGTTCGTTCGCGAAGACGGCGGAGGCGGCGAGCGCGATCGCGAACCTCATCGTGCTGCCGATGGCCTTCCTCTCCGGGGCCTTCTTCCCGCTGCAGGGCGCGCCCGGCTGGCTGCAGACCATCTCGAAGGCGCTGCCGCTGCGCCATCTCGTAGACGGGATGCAGGCCGTGATGGTCCGCGGCGAGGGGCCGGCGAGCGTCCTTCCGCAGATCGGCATCCTGCTGGCGTTCGCCGTGGTCGTATCCGTGATCGCGGTCTCCCTCTTCCGCTGGGACGACGCCTGACGTCACGAGCACGGAGTTAGCCGGAGACCTGGAAGCCGGCGGCGGCGAGTGTTTCCGCCATCGCGGTCGAGGCGAGCGTGTTCAGAAACACCTGTGCGGAATGTGCGTTGGAGGATCCGGCCAGCACGACCGCCTGGTATTCGGCGAGCGCCGCGCGGGACTCTGCGAACTCGAGCGTGCCCACCGTGTCATCCACGATACGAGTGTCGGTGCGGTAGACGAGTGCGGCATCGGCCTTGCCTTGCTCGACCTGGGCCAGCGCGGTACGGACGTCGGGCACCCGAATGGGCGCCAGCGGCTTCACCCCCGCCGCCGTCAGCACGGCGGCGCTGGTGGTGCCGCAAGGTTCCGTCTCGGCGCAGAGAACGACGCGCAGGTCGGGCCGGGCGAGGTCGCCGACGCCGACGAGTCGCTTCGGGTTGCCTGGCGCGATAGCGACGACGAGTTGGTTGCGGGCGAAGGTCACGGGGGACGGATCCGCGAGGGAGCCGAGTGTGTCCAGCGGCGCACGTCCTTCCACGATCAGCACGGTGGCCCTCGGATCGGCTGCGGTCCCGGTCGAGGCGACGTCGGCCATCGCGCTTTGGGTCATCTCCGAGTCCGCGCCAAAGATGACCTTGACGGTCAGGTTGGGGTTGTGCAGTTCGAAGTCGGCGGCGAAGGCCGTCAAGATCTCGGTCAGCGAGGCGGGGGCGTATACCGTGACCGTGCCCTTCACCTCGGGCACCGGCGCTTGCCTCGCGCCGGCCGTGCACCCGCTGAGGAGAGCTTGCACGAGCAGCGCCAGCACCGCCAGCACCATCGGGACCGCGACCGCTCCGCCGACCCTTGGTCGCACCGCCATCAGACCTCCTCCGCACCGCACCGTGAACGCGGTAATCCAGGACGAGGTAACCGTAGCCATTGCGGGCAGCGTTGAGGGTGCTCAGCCGGCGCGGCTTAGCGACGGTCTGGTGAGCCAACCCACCGCGAGTACGACCAGGGAGCCCAGCAGGGCAGGCAGGAAGCCGGCCACGGAAAAGCCGAGTCCGGCGGCGTCCGCGAGCGCGGCGGTGACCCAGAAGAGGGCCGCGTTGAGCGCGACGGCGGCGGCGATGGCCACCGGCAGCGGCTCGCACGCCAGCGCCACCGCGCGGCGCAGCCCGACCGCCAGCGCGTCCACGACGGCAAGCAGGAGCGCGACGACGAGCAATGTGCCGACCGTCGCGAGCGGATCCAGCCCGTCGGCGAGGTGCACGCCGCCGACGAGTTCCGAGGCCAGCCAGAGCCCGAAACCGGTCACCACCACCCGTCTCAGGGTCACACCGCCATCGTGGTCGTCCCGAGAAGTACGGGCCCGGACAAGCTGCGAAGTTCGCTCAATGGTGCATGCAGCGTGACAATCAAGGTGAACTGATCCTTAACGTCGGGTGCGTCGCGATCACCGTTATCGGCTCGTGACCTCTCAAAGTCTTGCCATAGTTCAGCATCCGTTCACCTTTGGTTCCACGCTCCCTCACGTGCCGAGCTTTGTATGAGGGCGTCGCCAGCCAATCTTGGCGGCAAGACGCGATCGATAAACACGATCTAGGGAGCAGACTGACGTGACCAGGACTCTGCGGCGCATCGGCACTCTGCCACGCATAGGTTCAGTGGTGGCCGTCCTCGCAATGACCTTGGCGGCCGCGGCATGCGGCGGCAACACATCAACCACGGGCACCACGGCAGGCGCGGCCAAGCTCAGTGGCGCCGTCGCGGTCGACGGCTCCAGCACCGTGGCTCCGTTGAGCAAGGCGGCGGCGGACATCTTCAGGGAGACCCAGCCGGACGTGAGCGTCACTGTGGGTACCTCAGGCACGGGTGGCGGTTTCGAGAAGTTCTGCAAGGGCGAGACCGACATCTCCGACGCGTCCCGCAAGATCAAGGACACCGAGAAGGAGAAGTGCACGGCCGCCGGCATTAATCCGTCGGAGTTCATTGTCGCCAACGACGCACTCTCGGTCGTGGTGAGCAAGGAGAACACCTGGGCGACGTGCCTTACCACGGCGCAGCTCAAGAAGATCTGGAACCAGGGCTCGACCGTGAATAACTGGAACCAGATTGACCCGGCGTTCCCGAACGAGCCGCTCAAGCTCTTCGGTCCCGGTACCGACTCCGGCACCTTCGACTTCTTCACTGCCGCGATCAACGGCAAGGAGGATCAGAGCCGGGCGGACTACACGCCGTCGGAGAACGACAATGTCATCGTCCAGGGCGTCGCGGGTTCCAAGGGTGGGCTGGGCTACTTCGGCTTCACCTACTACGAGGAGAACAAGGACAAGCTGAACGTCGTCAAGGTCGACAGTGGCGGTGGCTGTGTCGAGCCGAGCGTAGCGAGCGCGCAGGACGGCACCTACAAGCCGCTCTCCCGGCCGCTGTTCATCTATGTGAGCAACAAGTCCATCAGCAAGCCGCAGGTAAAGGGCTTCGTTGAGTTCTACGTCTCCAGCATCGACGATATCGTCACGGAGGCGAAGTTCGTGCCGCTGACCGCCACACAGAAGACGACGTTGGCGGCCGAGCTAGAGACCCTCAAGAAGGGCTAACGTGGCCGTCCACGACATCACCACCCCCGCCGCAGGGAGCTCAACCTCCCTGCGGCGGGGTCGCCGTCACCGGGGCGAGCGTGTCATCGAGGCGTTTCTGGTTGTCGCGGCGCTCGTCTCGATCGCCACAACGGTCGGCATCATCGTGGCTCTCCTGCAGCCGACGCTCAGATTCTTCCAAGAGGTCAGCCTCGTCGAGTTCTTCACCTCGACCAGTTGGACACCCACCTTCGCCGACAAGCACTACGGCGTGCTCCCGCTCGTGGTCGCCACGATTCTCACGACGCTCATCGCGATCGCGGTGGCGATCCCCCTAGGCGTGGGTGCCGCGATCTACCTCGCGGAGTATGCGTCGGACCGCACCAGGCGCGCGGTCAAGCCGGTGCTGGAGATCCTGGCTGGCATTCCGACGGTGGTCTACGGCTTCTTTGCCCTCTTCGCGCTCAACCCGATTCTGCAGAAGTATTGGCCGGGCAATGAGAAGCCCGGCTTCTTTAACGTGATGGTGGCCGGGATCGTGATGGGCATCATGATTGTGCCGACGATCGCGAGCCTGTCCGAGGACGCCATGAGCGCGGTACCGCGCAGCCTGCGCGAGGGCGCCTACGCACTCGCCTCATCAAAGATGCAGGTCGCGACGCGGGTCGTGTTCCCGGCCGCGATCTCGGGAATTATTGCCTCGTTCGTGCTCGGCATCTCCCGCGCCCTAGGCGAGACGATGATCGTGACAATCGCGGCGGGTTTGAGTTCGGACAAGGTCATCTGGAACCCGATCGAGGCGGCAGCGACCATGACGGCGTACATCGCGAACGTGGCCTCCGGAGACATCCCCGTCGACTCGATTGACTACACGACGGTCTTTGCGGTCGGGTCACTGCTGTTCGTGATGACCTTCGCCCTGAACGTGCTGTCGATCAGACTGGTCCGCAAGTTTCGGGAGGTCTACGAGTAATGAGCACGACGGGTGTGGTCTCGCCTCGAGTGGCCACGGCGGAGGGCCAAGCGCTGACGCAGCGGAAGGTGCGCATCGGCGAGGTGGTCTTCCGGCTCGTGCTACAGGCGTGTCTGCTCATCGCGTTCCTCTTCCTCGTGTGGCTCGTGTCCTACGCGGTCGTTCGGGGATGGAAGCGGCTCGACTCACGCCTGTGGGAGAACATGCCCGTCGGGCGCATCTCGCGGATCGACAGCGCCGGTGTCCAGTCGGCGATCACCGGCACGCTGTGGGTCATCCTCACCACAGCGGTCCTCTGTCTGCCGACCGGAATCTTTGGCGCCATCTATCTGGAGGAGTACGCGGACCAGACCAAGTGGTATAACCGCCTGCTCGAGCTCAACATCCAGAATCTCGCAGGTGTGCCGTCGATCATCTTCGGCATCCTCGGTCTGGGCATCATCGCGCGCCAGTTTGGCCTTGGCTTCACCGTGATCACGGCCGCCATCGTGCTCGCCCTGCTCGTGCTCCCGATCGTGATCATCGCTACCCGGGAAGCGATCAGGGCGGTGCCACAGTCGATTCGCCAAGCCTCGTACGCGTTGGGTGCCACGAAGTGGCAGACGGTCTCGCGGCAGGTCCTCCCTGCGGCCGTCCCTGGCATCGCGACCGGCTCGATCCTCGCTATCTCCAGGGCCATCGGCGAGGCGGCGCCATTGATCGTGCTCGGCGCGGTCACCTTCGTGACGACCAACCCGGACGGACTGCTGTCCAAGTACACGACTCTCCCGATCCAGATCTTCAACCTCATCGGTGAGGCACAGTTGGGTTATCAGGAGATCGGGGCCGCCGCGATCGTACTGCTGCTCGGCATCGTGCTCCTGCTGAACTCAATCGCCATTTTCGTCCGCATCAGATTCCAGAAGCGTTGGTGACCGATCCGCAATGACAGACCCCACCTCGACAAACCGCCCTACCTCCGAGGGGATCGACATGACCTCGACCGCCGACCGGCCATCGATCCGCATCGCCAGCGCTACCCATGAGCGGGAAGGTTGGCAGAACCGCCCTGAGCAGGTCATGCCGATCATGGAAATGTCCGATGTGAGCGTGTACTACGGCGACTATCAGGCCGTGCGAGGCACCACGATGCCGATTGGACGCAACCAGATCACGGCCATGATCGGTCCATCAGGATGCGGGAAGAGCACGATTCTGCGGGCGCTGAACCGGATGAACGACCTCATTCCAGGAGCGCGGGTCGTCGGTCACATCTGGTACCACGGGCAGGACCTCTACGCGCCGGACGTCGACCCGATCGAGGTTCGTCGACGCATCGGCATGGTGTTTCAGAAGCCGAATCCATTCCCGAAGTCCATCTTCGACAACGTCGCCTACGGTCCGCGGGTCACCGGGATGCAGGTCGACAACATGGATGACCTCGTGGAAGAGGCACTGCACCGCGCGGCGCTGTGGGACGAGGTCAAGGACAAGCTCAAGTCCAGCGCGCTTGCCCTCTCCGGCGGACAGCAGCAGCGCCTCTGCATCGCCCGCACCATCGCGGTCAAGCCCGATGTGATCCTCATGGACGAGCCATGCTCCGCTCTCGACCCGATCGCGACCAGCAAGATCGAAGATTTGATGTACGAACTTGCGTTCGACTACACGATCGTCATCGTGACCCACAACATGCAGCAGGCAGCCCGCGTCAGCCATCGCACGGCGTTCTTCACCGCTGAGGTTGACGAGCAGGGCGTCCGCCACGGCCGGCTCATCGAATTCGACGAAACGCCCAAGATCTTCACCAACCCGAAGGAGAAGCGGACCGAGGACTACATCACAGGTCGCTTCGGGTAGGGCCATATGACCTCCGTACTGCCCGCCGGGGCGCCTCAAGTGCGCGAGCCCGAAGGCGCGCGACTGGACGGAATCCGTCCAGGTCTGGCCCGGCCGCAGGCGTTCCTGTTGCTGATCGCCGACGCCGATATCGACCGGTCCGGTCAGCTCGCGGATGCGCTCGCCGAGCATCAGGTGACCGCGATTCTCTGCGCCGACGGCGCCGAGGCGTTGCTGGCGGCGGGGGCGGAGCATCCAGACGCGGTGCTCGCCGCCGCCGCTCTGCCGATTGTGGGTGGCGCCGCATTGACCCGCGCGCTATCGGCCCGAACCACCATCCCAGTCGTAGTCGGGATCGGCGACGGCGACGGGCTAGTGGCGGCCGAGGCACTCTCGGCTGGCGCCGCGGCCTGCGTGGCCCACCCCTACCGGTTGCGCGAGCTCCTGCCGATCCTGCGGGCGATCCGACCCGAGTCGTTGGTGGAGTTGGTGCCACCCCTCGAGGCCGGGAGCCTACGGCTGGACCCATCGTCGCTGGAGGTGACCCTGCACGGGCGGCTCGTGCGCATGCCAATGCGCGAGCTGCGCCTGCTCCAGCTCCTCATGACCCGCGCCGACCGGGTCGTCACCCGCGAGCAGATCCGCGACTCGGTCTGGGGTGGCGTCCCTGGCTCTAACACCATCACGGTGCATGTGCAGCGGCTGCGCCAGCGTCTCGGCGACGACCAGGTGGATCCGAAGATGATCCTCACCATCCGCGGGGTGGGCTACCGTCTGGTGCCGCCACCGTCTATGTGATGCAGCTCAGGCCGGGTGATGCAGCTCAGGCCGGCGCGACACCGCCCGGTGGCATCATTCCGCGAGTACCGCGCTCGGCGAGCTCGTGCGAGATCTTGCGAAGTTCGAAGGCCCGCACGATGTCGGTGACGCCCCTCGTGAGCGCGATTGCGCCGACGAACACGATGAGCAGCGCGACCGACCGGCCAAAGCTGCCCGCCGCCCAGAAGCCGAGGCCCACTTCGATAATCCCGATTATCAGGCCCAACCACCATGCATCGTTGGCGTCTTTCGTCGCGAAGGCCAGGATGATGTCGAGCATCCCCTTGAAGAGGAGGTACCACCCGACAAACGCGGCGAGCATCGCGAACGTCCCGCCCGGCCGGAAGAAGGCGATCCCGCCGGTGATGATGAAGACCACGCCCAGAATGGCGTGCAGCCATTTCCAGCTCGGTGCGGTGAACGCGTTGAAGAGTTCCGCGAAGCCGGCAATCAGGATCACCGTTCCGGCCAAGACGCTGACGGCGGCGACTGAGGTGAGGTCGAAGCGCAGCACCACCCAGGCGATGACGAACCACAGGGCGCCCGTGATGAGGTAGAGCCACCACGCGACATTGAAGCCCGGTGCGGACGATTCGGCCCGGGTAACAGACGACGTACTGTCCATTGTGTACTCCTTGTCAGGTGCCGGTCGGCTGTGACTTACGGTCCGGGATGACCAAGTTGATGGCCCAGCTCACGACGCCGACGATGATCGCGCCCCAGAACGCGGCCCAGAATCCGTCGACGTGGAACGGCAGGTCGAGCAGGTCGGCGAGCCAGCTGACGAGCAGGAAGAGCAGCGCGTTGACGACGAATGCGATCAGCCCAAGCGTGATGATGTAGAAGAAGCATCCGAAGATCTTGATGAGTGGCTTCAGGATCGCGTTGACGAGGCCGAAGATCACCGCCACCGCGAGGAGCGTCAGCGTGCGGGAGAGCGTGCTCTCACCCTCGACCTTGATGCCACCCACGAGCAGCGTGGCGATCCACAGGGCGAGCGCCGTGACCAGGGTCCGGACGACGAATCCCATGCGGGTGCCTCCTTGTCTCGTCGATCTAGGTCATAGTCGCGTGAGTTGATCTCCGATCGCGCGACTAGGCCCTAGATCGACGCGGGTTTAGCCCCGTACCGGTAGCCACATCGTGATCCCTTCGCCCCGTCCGTTGCGGGTAAATCGGCAACTTTCGCCCAAGTTGGGCGGCAACGCGCGACGATCGACGTGCAGGTCGTGACGAGGCATCGGGGGCGAGATGGCTGACATGAGCCCGGATGAGCGGGCGGAACTGGAGCGGCTGCTTCGCGAGGCCGCCGCGGCTACGGGTGGAGCGGCTGCTGGCGGAAGCCGGTGGCCCCGGCGCGGCCGGTGGCTCGGGGCGTGCGCGCTCCTTCTGGTGGCCGCGGTGCTCGGCAGCCTCGCGGTGGTAGCCGTCTACCTGCGTAGCGAGGTGCTCGACACCAACACGTACGTCCAAACGGTTGCGCCGCTGGGCGAGGACCCGGCGGTACGGAGCGCGGTCGCGGCCCGACTCACCGATGAGATCATCACCCGCTCCGACGTCGCGGGCCTGGCCAACCAACTGGCGAACCGGCTGGAGGCTCAGGGTGCGCCGGCTCGCCTGTCCGACCTTGTCGGTCCACTTGTCAGCGGAGTCTCGTCCTTCCTCAACGGCAAGATCAACAGCTTGATGACGACCGAGCGCTTCGAGGTCGCGTGGCAGAACATCAACCGGGTCGCCCACCAAGGACTGGTCACAACACTCACGGGAGGGCAGAGCCAACTTCTGACCAGCAAGGGCGACACCGTCACGATCGACCTGGGGGAGCTGTTGTCGCTGGTGAAGCAGCAACTCGTCGCCGAGGGTCTTACCATCTTCGGGAAGATCCCGGACGTGTCGATCCAATACACACTTGTGCAGTCGGACCAGCTGCCCAAGATACGTACGTACACCAAGCTGCTCAACACCGCGGGAACCTGGCTGCCGTGGGTGGCTCTCGCACTGCTTCTCGCCGGAATCCTCGTCGCGCCGAACCGGCGGCGGGGGATCATCCTCGGTGCCGTGCTCGTCGTCGTCTTCGCTGCGCTGACTCTGGCGGCAGTCAGCATCGGCCGCACCTACTATTTGGATAATCTCCCGTCGTCGATCCGCTCACCGGATGCCGCGGCGGCCGTGATCAACACCATGCTGCGCTTCCTCATCACCGCGTTGCAGACACTGATCGTGGTGATGGCGATCTTCATCGTCGGCGCGTTCCTGGCGGGGCCGAGCCGGGTCGCGGTGGGCTTCCGTCGGCTGGTCAACCGTGGAGTCGACGCGGGGGCGGAGGCGCTACGGAAGGCCGGAGGTTGGGTGAACGCGACCGGCCGGGTGCTCGCCGCCGCGTACCGTCCCATCCAGATTGGACTCGTCCTGCTCGCGGTCGCCGGGTTCATCCTTGCCGACCGTCCCGGGGTGTCGGCGGTGCTGTGGGCCGCGGCCGCGGTCCTCCTGCTACTCGCCGTGCTGGAGGTGTTCGTCCGCGCCGGCAGGCGAGTCCAGTCCGGGGCGCCGGTGCCGGGGTGAGGGGTAGCAGCGCCCGACAGCGGCCCGAGTTCCTTCGGATGCTCGCGGGGATCTTCGCGCTGTACACGCTGATCATCGTGTTCGGTGAAACCACCGCCGGCGATTCAGGCCGAATTGCGTTGCTGGGGTTTCTGCTGTGGATCTCGACCCGGCTGCGAGCCGACAGGCGGCTGCGAATGTGGGCGATCGCGCTCGGGACTGCGGCTGTCGCCGTCGTGGTGGTGCTGTCGGCGATCGAATCGGCCATCGTGGTCTACGGCGCGGTGGGGGCGTGTTCGCTCGTCCTCATCGCATCGGCCATGACCGCCATCGTGTCCACACTCGTCGAGCGCCGGCGGGTCGACGCATCGACCGTGCTTGGCGTGCTATGCGTCTACCTGCTGCTCGCGCTCTTGTTCGCGTCGACGCATCAAGTGTTCGCCGCATTCAGCACGGACTACCTCAACGGCGCGCCAATCCCACCCACCGCGTCCGACCTGCTCTACTTCAGCGTGATCACGTTGACGACCGTGGGCTTCGGGGACATCACTCCGGCGAGCCAGCTAGCCCGCGCGGTCACTGTGACCGAGGCGCTGACGGGCCAGCTCTATCTTGTGTCCGTCGTGGCCGGCGTGGTCGCCGGCTGGCGCTCCACCCCCAGCTAGGACCCGCCCTGCGACTCCGGTCACCACCTCTCAAGATCCCCGTGATCATGATTTGACCGTCGTGAAACAGCGTCGATCATGACCTCCAGGTCATGATCGACGAAGGTTGGGCGGGAGTGGTGGGCGGGAGTGGTGGGCGGGAGGGGGTCGGTGGGCGTGCATTAGCCTCTGCGCGTGACCAACACGGCGGTTCCCCTTCGCCTCGGAAGAGGGCTCGTGGCGCTGATGGCCGTGGCCGCGGCGTACGCACCGTCGGCCGCGCAGGCCACACCCGCCACCGGGCGCACCGTCGCGTCGGCGCCCGGGTGGCGACAGACCTTCTCCACCGACTTCAACGGAACGTCCCTACCCAGCCAGTGCGTGAAGTACAGCGGGCCCTACGGCGGCGGCGCTAGCTACTGGATGCACGACGAGGTGAGCGTGTCCGGCGGTCTACTCAGGCTCGGCATACAGCGGCGTGCGCAGGGTGGCAAGCCGTACACATCGGGTGGGGTCAGCTGCTATAAGGTCGCGCAGATCTACGGCCGGTACGAGTGGCGGGCGAAGGTTCCGCCGGGTAAGGGCATCGACTCGTACGCCACGTTGTGGCAGGACGGCGGTGGCGATAACCACCGGACGCTTGTCGAGATCCTCGGGGTACCGGGGAAGGAGATCATGGCGGTCACCAACGCCTACGGCTCGGGCGTGGCCGATGATCACATAGCCGGCAGGTACGCCGACGGATTCCACACCTACGCGATCGAGTGGACGCCGGCTGCCTTCCGGCTACTCGTCGACGGCGTGCAGCAGTTCAGATCCACCCACGTGTCGACGGTGAAGAAGTCCCTCCAGTTCGCCGTCATCAACGGCGACGCATTCTCTGGGCTTCCGGACGCGTTGACGCAGCTGCCGGCGGAGTTCCAGGTGGACTGGGTGCGGGCATTCGCGTACGTGGCCAACGCGCCGCCGGCGGCGGGGCCGGCCCCATCGGCGCGCCCGACGGGGCAGATCTCGGCCGGCGGCGCAAACCCGAAGGCGACGGGCACACCGACAGCCATGGCCGGCACCGCCACGGCAGGCACCAACGTCGCGGGCCCGTCGGGCGATCCGACAGCGCCCGCGCCCGCACGAGCGTGGGCAGTGTGGGCGGCCGGCGCGCTGGCGCTCGTGCTCGCGGTTGGGGTCGGGCGCGTACTCGTACGACGTAATAGGCTGTCCGCGTGGCCAAGGAGTCCATAGTGGCCAGAACAGCCATAGTGACCGGAACGTCGATGGTGGCAGCGCTCGGCATCGTCTGCGGCGCTCTCATTGTGCTTGCGCTGCCCGGGCCGGTGGCCGGAGCGGCGGCGGCGCCGACACTCACGACGTCGACGGCGCCCACCGCGTCCGCGACGCAGCCCGACGACAGCCGGTTCGGCGGGTCTGATCCGGCGCCCGCGCGTGGCAAGCCCGGATGGGTGTGGTGGGTGGCGACGGCCTTTCTGGCCATGCTAGGCGCCAGCGGGTACCGGCTATGGCGCAGCGTGCGTGAGTGAAGCCACAGCGCTCCACGGCTGTTGGTGCGCCGTATGCGTGAACCCGATGGCGAGCTAAGGCGTGTGAGTTACTGAGCGGGGCGGGCCGGTGGCGGTAACCCACCAAACCGCCCAGACTTCGGCGCCGAACAAACTGGTGTCAGGCCCATTGCGGTGCTTCGTCGGGCGCTGTGTGACGGAGGGCACGTAACTGGCGTACCGGGTGTTGTGCCCATCACGAATTTGTGACCGTTTTCCAAGCTTGGAACGGAATCACGGGGGGAAGGCGTCTGTTGTGTCAGGGGCACAGCCGGGGGGCGGTGCATCGATGGAGGGTCGCAACGGTGGAGAAGATGACCAGAGTGCTACGGACGGATGAGGTCGCCGAGGAGCGCGACCTGGTCGGCGTCTATCTGCACGAGATCTCTAAGACCCCGCTGCTGGACGCCGCGGCGGAGGTTGACCTCGCTTCGGCGATCGAGGCCGGGCTCTACGCTGAGCACCTGCTGGAAGCGGACAAACTGCCTCGGAAGCTCGACGCGGACGAGCTCAAGCGTCTCGTCGCCGAGGGCGAGGATGCGAAGGACCGCTTCATCCGCGCCAACTTGCGCCTGGTCGTGTCGATCGCGCGCCGCTACGTCCGGTCCGGGATGCCGATGCTGGACCTGATCCAGGAGGGCAACACGGGTCTGGTGCGCGCGGTGGAGAAGTTTGACTACCTACGTGGCTACAAGTTCTCGACGTACGCGACGTGGTGGATCCGCCAGGCGATTAGCCGGGCCATCGCCCAGCAGGAGCGCACCGTCAGACTGCCGGTGCACCTGGTGGAGGACGTTAACCGGATGCGCAACGTGGCTCGCCAGCTGACCCGCGAGCACGGCTCCGAGCCGGAGCCGGAGCAGATCGCTGTCGCGATGGACGTGACGGTTGAGCGCGTGCGCGAGCTGAAGCGCTGGTCGCAGGACACCGTGTCGCTGGACACCCCCGTGGGCGATGACGGAGACACCAATCTCGGCGACCTCGTTGCCGACTCGGATGCGCCGTCGCCCGAGGACATCGTGCTTGCCGCGCTCGAGCGGCAGCGGATCGAGAGCCTGCTCAACCACCTCGACGACCGTTCCGCCGGCATCATGCGGGCGCGGTACGGCCTCGAGGACGGGCGCGAGCATTCGCTCACCGAGGTGGCTTCGCGCTTCTCGCTGTCTCGTGAGCGGATCCGCCAGCTGGAGATCCAGGCGCTTGGGCGGCTCCGCGAGCTGGCCCGCGCCGAGGGCCTGCGCGCCGCCTAATCTTCCTCGCCGATCTAGGGCCTGCGGCCGTAGTTGGATCATCAACTGCGGCGGTGGGCCCTTGGTCGACTCTCCAGGGCTTAACCCGGGTCGATGATCGCCACGATCATGACCTCACCGTCGCAAAAACCGCTCGATCATGACCTCCAGGTCATGATCGGCGCACGGGGTGCGGGCGGGGTTAGCCGGGGCGGGCGTAGCCGTAGGGGCTCATGATGTCGACGCTCGCCACGCGTACGTGGTCGCCGAAGGTCGGCGAATGGATGATCTGCGTGTTGCCGACATAGATACCGACATGACCGAGCCCGGAGTAGAAGACGAGATCTCCCGGGCGCAAAGAGGCGCGGCTGATGTGCGGCAGCGCGTTCCACTGCATCTCGGCGTTGTGCGGTAGGGAGACGCCGGCCGCGCGCCAGGACGCGAGGGTGAGACCCGAACAGTCGTAGCCGCCCGGCCCGTCGGCTGCCCATACGTACGGCTTGCCGAGCACCGCATACGCGTACCGCACCGCCGCGCCCGCCTTGCCGGCGACGTATGGCGGGGTCTTCGACCCGGCCGCGGACTGCGTCTGCTGCCGCCCGTACGCCTTGCGGCGCAGCTCGTACAGTTTCGTCAGATCTGCGTTGATCTTCTTCCTCTGGTCGGCGAGCGTCTGGCGCTTCGCCTTCTGGTCGGCGATCAGCTTGTCGAGCTTGGCGGCCTCGGTGTCGTGGCGCGACTTCGTCTCGACGAAGGCGGCGATCTGCGTGTTCTCGAACTTCGTGATCTGGTCGAGGGTTAACAGCCGGTCGACCATGGCGGCCGGGTCACCCGCCATCAGGACGGCAGAGACCTCGGCGAGCTCGCCACCCTTGTACGCCACAGCCGCGATCTCGCCGACCCGGGCGCTGGCCGTGGTGAGCTCAGTCGAGAGCGGCTTAAGCTTCGCGGCAAGCCGGTCAGCCGCCGCCTGGGAAGCCTTGAGTTCCTCGTTGACCTTGTTGTACTGCTCGACGACCTTCTCCAGCCGCGCGGACTCGGTCGCGATCTGCCGCTCGATCTGATCGATGGACGGCTCGGCGTACGCGGCCGTGGCCGGAGCCAGGACACCAACCGCGACCAGAGCCACCAGCAGTGGTCGGAACAGCGGCGTCAGCGGTAGGGCGCGTGGGATCGCGCGCAGCCGCCTGCGCTCTGGTGACACACGGACTCCTTCTGCTACTGCCCGCCTACCGGGTTAGCTGTCGGGTTCGGGCGGGCGGAGCCACTGCGGCTCCGTAGACGGAGGCCTTTGCGGCTCCGCCGACGGGAACGACTGCGCGACTCCGCCGAAGGAGGCGCCCTACCGTCCCCCTGGCTTTGGGGGTCGGATTCACCCCAGGGACCGGACCGCTGGTAACGGTCGGTGAACTCGCCGGTGTTTGCTGGTTCCGCTCGCAACCTCGCAAGCGGGGCGGGTCCGTCGGGTCCCCGGTTCGCCGTCTCCTCGGGGTAGTTCCGGGGAGGTGCGTCGGATCCAGCCTCAGTGGCTCTGATCAGGCGCTATGGCGATTCGGCGGCACCCGATCGGGCCACCGGGGGTCAGTGACTACGGTCCGACCGGGTCCCGACAACGTAGCCCGGGAGCCCCGCCGTGACTAGTGGGATTTGGGCGAATAACCCGGCTAAGCCTTATACCCGTCGAATGTCGCAATCACGATGAGTCGCATCTGTGCGACCGAACCGTTATCGGTCGGCCGCCATCCGATCTCTTTTGCGGGATCGTCGCGGGCTGTTTAATGACCGGTAACTTAGGGGGCCCGCGTTGCTGCAGGTACAGAACCTAGAGGTCGTCTACGACGACGTGATGCTCGTGCTGCGCGGCGTGAGCCTCCGGGTCCCTCCGGGCGAGATCGTCGCTCTGCTCGGCGCCAACGGTGCAGGTAAGACCACGTTGCTGCGAGCATTGTGTGGCCTCTTGGACCCGCATGACGGCGAGATCACCAAGGGTTCCATCGCGCTTGACGAGCAGCCCATCCACGGGTTGCGGCCGGCGGCGATCGTGCGCCGGGGGGTGTCTCAGGTGATGGAGGGCCGGCGGACCTTCGCCGAGTTGTCGGTGGAGGAGAACCTGCGCCTCGGCGCTCACACCAATCCGCGAAACCGCGCCGCCGGGATCGAGCGGGCCTTCACGCTCTTTCCGGTGCTCGCGGCGCGTCGCAAGGACACGGCTGGGTATCTGTCCGGCGGTGAGCAGCAGATGTTGGCGATGGGCCGCGCGTTGATGGCAGAGCCGCGCTTTCTGCTGCTGGACGAGCCGAGCCTGGGTCTGGCGCCGCGGCTGGTGGAGCAGATCCGGGACCTGATCGTGGCGATCAACCGGCAGGGCACTGGGGTGCTGTTGGTGGAGCAGAACGCGACGATGGCCCTGTCGATCGCGTCGCACGGGTACGTGATGGAGACCGGGAAGATCGTGCTGGACAAGCCGGCCGCGGAGTTGCTCGCTGATGAGGACGTGCGGGAGTTTTATCTGGGTCTGCATCCGGAGGGCACCGTGAAGTCGTTCCGCGAGGTCAAGCATTACAAGCGGCGGAAGCGGTGGCTGTCGTGAGCCAGACTGTCGTGCGCGAGGCGGTCGTGACCGAGGATCCGATTCTCGTCTTCGACAACGTGCGGCTGGCGTTCGCCGGGGTGAAGGCGATCGACGGGGTGACCTTCGCCGTCGGCCGGCGGGAGTTGTTCGCCATCATCGGCCCGAACGGGGCCGGCAAGACATCCATCTTCAATGTGCTGTCCGGGGTCTACCGGCCGCAGTCGGGGCGGGTGCTCTTCGACGGGGTGGACATCGTCGGTAAGCGGCCGCATCGGATCGCGGCAGCCGGGATGGCGCGCACATTCCAGAACGTGGAGCTGTTCGCCAACCTGACCGTGTTGGACAACTTGATGCTGGGCCGGCACACCCATCTGCGGTATGGCACGTTCTCGGCAATCGCGTGGTGGGGTCGGGCCCGCCGTGAGGAGTTGGCCGCGCGGGCGGCGGTCGAGGACATTGTGGACTTCCTCGAGTTGGCGCCGTGGCGGAGGCTGCCGGTGGGCCTGCTGCCCTATGGCGTGCAGAAGCGGGTCGAGCTGGGTCGGGCGCTGGCGATGAAGCCGAAGCTGCTGCTGCTCGACGAGCCGGTGGGCGGGATGAACCTCGAGGAGACCGAGGACATGGCCCGCTACATCCTCGACATCCGCGACGAGCTCAACATCCCGATCATCCTGGTGGAGCACGACATGGGCCTGGTGATGGATCTGGCCGACCGGGTGATGGTGGTGGACTTCGGCGTGCAGATCGCTACAGGTATTCCTGCCGAGATCCAGAACAATCCCGACGTAATCCGGGCCTACCTGGGGGAGGTGCAGCGGGCGTGAGTACAGCAACCGCCGTTAGCGGCGCAACCACAATCGGCGAATCACCGTCCGGCGTCGCGACCATCGCGACCAGGGTACGCGATCGGGCGCGCACGATGGGCAGCCAGGTATCGCTGCGGGAGAAGGACTTCGGGGTCTGGCAAGAGATCACGTGGTCGTCCTATTGGGACACAGTGATGACCGTGGGGCACGCCCTCCTCGCGCTCGGGGTGGAGCCCGGCGATCGGGTCGCGATTCACTCGGAGAACCGTACCGAGTGGCTCTATGCAGATGTCGCAAACCTTGCGGTACGGGCGATGACGGTCGGGCTGTATCCGACCAACCCGCCCGCCGAGGTTGGCTATCTGCTGTCTCACTCCGGCGCGAAGGTGCTCATCGCCGAGGATCAGGAACAGGTCGACAAGGCCCTGGCCGTCATCGACCAGTGCCCAGACCTGGAGCGGATCGTCTACATCGAGCCGCGCGGCATCCGCTACCACTACGACCACCCCAAGTTGCTGGCCTGGGAGGATCTGCTCAAACTCGGTGCAGAGCATCGTGCCGCCCATCCGGGTGCGGTGGAGGAGCGCATGGCGGCCGCCACCGCGGACGACATCGCCACCCTCATCTACACCTCCGGCACGACCGGGCCGCCGAAGGGCGCCATGCTGTCTGTGGCGAATCTCAACTTCGCGATCAAGACGTTAGTGGAGGATCAGGGCCTCGCGACGCCTCCGGCGAGCACGAGCGACATCGGCCTGTCCTACCTTCCGCTGTGCCACATAGCCGAGCGCACGTTCACGATCCACCAGAACGCGGCGGGCGGGGTGCAGATGCACTTCGGCGAGTCGATTGCGACCGTGCAGGCGGATCTGCGTGAGGTTCAGCCGACACTGCTGTTCGGTGTGCCTCGGATCTGGGAACGAATTCTTGCCGGTGTGCACATCGGATTGGCCAACGCGAGTCGTCTCAAGCGGCTCAACGCCCGCCTCTGGCTGAAGATGGCTGACCGGATCGGCGACACGCTGGTCCGCACTGGCGGCCGGCACACGGTCGCGACTCGGCTGGTCTACGCCATCGGCTGGCTCTTCTTCTACCGGGCGCTGCGCGAGCGCATCGGCATGCGCCGGGTTCGGTTCGCCAGCTCGGGTGCGGCGCCGATTGCCCCGGAGGTGCTCAAATTCTTCATGGGCATCGGAGTGCCCATGCACGAGATCTACGGCATGACAGAGAACGCCGCCGTCACAACCATCAACCATCCCGGTCGGATCAAGCTGGGCACCGTCGGTGAACCACACCCGGGCGTGGACGTGCGCCTCGATGAGCAGACCGGTGAGATTCTGACGCGTCATCCAGCAGTGTTCGTTGGCTACTTCCGCGACTCGGACGCCACCGCGAAGGCGAAGGACGCCGAGGGCTGGCTGCACACCGGCGACGTCGGGGAATGGGTCGACGGCACACACATCAGGATCACTGACCGGGCCAAGGACATCATTATCACGGCTGGCGGGAAGAACATCGCGCCGAGCGAGATCGAGAACTCGCTCAAGGCCTCACCTTTCATCAAGGAGGCCATCGTCGTGGGTGACCGCCGCCCGTACCTGGTGGCTCTCATCGGCATCGAGCTCGAGACGGTCTCGAACTGGGCGCAACGCAAGGGCATCGGCTTCACCACCTACCGCGACCTGTCGGAGAAGCCAGAGGTCATCAAGCTGGTGCAGGGCATCGTCAACGAGGTCAACACCCGTCTGGCCACTGTGGAGCAGATCAAGAAGTTCCGGATGCTGCCGAAGGAGCTTGACCACGAGGACGGCGAGCTCACCGCCACCCAGAAGGTGAAGCGCTCCGCGATCGCCAAGCTCTTCGAGGGACTGGTCGAGGGCATGTATTCGAGTCGCGACTTAGCCGGCGGCGCTAGATGACCGAAGCGGTACAGATCCTCAGTCGAGGGCTGGGCATCGGCAGCGTGTATGCGTTGCTGGCGCTCGGCTTCGTCATCATCTACAAGTCGACCAGGGTCATCAGCTTCGCCCAGCCGGCCTTCATGCTTGCCGGTGCCGTCCTGGCGACCTACCTCGTCATACCGCTCGGATTCTTCGCGGCGGTGCCGCTCGCCGCGCTCGGCACGGCCGCGCTCGCCCTCGGCGTCGAGCGCGTCGCGGTGCGTCCGATGGTGGGTAGACCGGCGTTCACGGTCGCCATCATCACGCTCGGCGTGGATGTGGTCGTACGCGTCTTCGCGAGTGCCTTCATAGGGATCGAACTGCGGCAGGTCAGGGATCCCTGGGGCCTCAAGTCGACCATCATCTTCGGCACTGAAGTGCAGCAGCGCCACATCGCGATGCTGGTCA
Source organism: Micromonosporaceae bacterium (assembly GCA_020027875.1). Taxonomy (GTDB): domain Bacteria; phylum Actinomycetota; class Actinomycetes; order Mycobacteriales; family Micromonosporaceae; genus JAXIPB01. The sequence continues at coordinate 26,461 of JAHRHA010000014.1, forward strand.
CTACGGCCGTAATCGTCGCGGCGCTGTATGCGTTCTTCCGGTTCACCCGGATGGGTCTGGCGATGCGGGCGGCCGCCTACGACCAGGAGGCGGCCATGGCCCAGGGCATCTCGGTCGGTGCGGTGTTCGCCATGTCGTGGGCTATCGCCGGTGCCCTCGCCGCGGTCGGTGGCGTCTTCGCCGCGACGGGTGGCGGCAGCGTCGAGCAGACCCTGTGGATCATCGCCTTGGTCGCCCTGCCGGTGATCATCCTGGGTGGGTTGGATTCGCTGCTGGGCGCCGTCCTCGGCGGGCTCATGGTCGGCGTGCTGCAGGAACTGGTCGCCCAGTACCAGCAGTACTTCCCCGAGTGGATGGGCGGAAATATCTCGGTCATCACCCCGTACGTGGTGATGCTCCTGGTGCTGCTCGTGCGGCCCTATGGCTTGTTCGGCACCCGAGAGGTGGAACGCGTGTGAGCGGCACCAAGCTGTCGGGCCGGCCGATGCTGTACACCTCGTACGCGTCGGAGATGGCGCTGCTGAACACCACCACCAAGAAGGTGATGGTCGGGCTGCTCCTGGTGTTCGGTGCGGCTGCGCCGTTCATTTTCCCGGACGCAGGCGGTGCTGGGGACTCGCCCCTCGACATAAACCTGCAATTGCTCGCCAACGCCTGCATCGCTGCGATCGGCGCGATCGGACTGGGCCTGGTGACCGGCTACGCCGGCCAGGTCTCACTGGGCCACGCCTTCTTCCTCGGCATCGGGGCGTACACCGCGGCGGTCATCAGCGGCACCGATCGGACTGGACGCTTGGTGGGGTACGGGGTCGACGAGATCCTCATCTGGCTGCCCGCCGCGGGCATCGTCGCCGCGATCGCCGGCATCATCGTCGCGCCTCTCGCGACCCGACTGCGCGGGCTATACCTCGCCATCGTCACGCTCGGTCTCGTCTTCATCGGCGAGCACTTCTTCAAAGAGCTCACAAACATTTCGGGCGGAACCAACATCGGTCGGCCCGCCCCCACCGCCACGCTGTTCGGGGTGCGCCTGGACGTCACTGACCCGAACTTCAGTCGGGATCAGAAGCTCTACTGGCTCGCGTTCGTGCTCTTGGTCATCTTCGCGCTCGCCGCGCGAAACCTCGCCCGCTCCCGGGTGGGTCGGGCGTTCAACGCGATTCGTGACCGCGACATCGCCGCCGGCGTCATGGGGGTGAACCTGGCCAGATACAAGACGGTTGCGTTCGCGGTGTCGTCGTTCTACGCGGGCTGCTGCGGGGCCTTGTTCTTCATCGTGTCGGGGTTCTTCGTGCCGGAGGCCTTCAACCTCGAGCTGTCGGTGCTCTTCATCGCGATGGTCCTCGTCGGCGGAGCGGGCACCATTTCTGGGGCGATCCTCGGCGCATTCTTCTTCACGCTGCTGCGCCCGGTGACCCGGGCGCTTCCGGAGTATGTGCCGTTCATCAGCGATGTGTCGAGCGAGTCACCCAACGTCTTTCAATTGGAGACGGTGCTCTATGGGGCGCTGATCATCGTGTTCCTGATCTTCGAGCCGCGCGGCCTATTCGGGATCTGGTTGCGCATCCGCAACTACTGGAAAGCCTGGCCATTCTCCTACTAGCGAAGTCCCCCGCCTAACCAAGGAGGAAACACCCACGATGAAACGTCTAGGAGCCATTGCCGCGGCCGCGGTGCTGGTGCTGGCGGGTGCGCTCGCCGGTTGCCGTGGCGCGGACAGCACTGGCACGACCGATGCCAGTGGCATCAAGACCGATATCGGTGTGACCAAGGAGCCGTGCCCGTCGGCAATCGACAAGGCAAAGGGCTGCATCTACCTCGGCACCATCTCCGACCTGTCGGTCGGACCGTTCTTCCCGCTCGCGGTTCCGATCACCAACGCCCAGAAGGCGTTCTGGAACCGGGTCAACAAGGCCGGTGGCATCGGCGGCAAGGAGATCGACGTCACCACGTACGTCAAGGACAACAAGTACAACCCGCAGACCCACAACGAGGTCTACCAGGAGATCAAGGGCAAGGTCCTTGCCCTGGCCCAGACCCTCGGCTCGCCGACGACGGCGGCGATTCTCGGCGACCTCAAGGCGAACAACATCGTCGCGGTGCCGGCGTCGTGGACCTCGCTCTGGGCCTTCGAGGACGTCATCCTCGAGTCCGGCGCAAACTACTGCATCGAGTCGATGAACGCCATCGACTACGCCAAGGGCGCCAAGCCCACCATCAAGAGCGTGATGGCCGTGCACTACGCCGGCGACTACGGCGACGACGCCGCGGCCGGCGCCAAGTACGGTGCGGAGAAACTCGGCCTCACCTTCACCGATGTCAAGACCGACCCCGGCGCGGCGAACCAGGCCGGCGCGATCGCGCAGATCCTCACCGCCAAGCCCGACCTGATTATCCTCACCACCGCACCGACCGAGGCCGCGGTCATCGTCGGTGGCATCGGCGCTCAGGCCCAGACGACCGGATACGCCCCTCAGGTCATCGGGACCAGCCCGACCTGGAACCCGGCCCTCAACGCGTCCGCGGCCGCCCCGGCGTTCGCGGCGCTCTACCTGCAGTCCGGCCCGTGGCAGACCTGGGGGGCTAACACCCCTGGTCACCAGGCCATGCGGGCGGCGCTGGGCACTCCGTCACCGCTCGTCGACGGCTACACGGCCGGCTGGGTGTGGTCGTACCCGCTAAAGGCCGCGCTGGAGAAGGCGGCCGCGAACAAGGACCTTACCCGAGCGGGCCTGCTCGCCGCGGCGAAGTCCCTGACCTCGGTTGACTACGAGGGCATGCTGCCCTCCGGCGCCGGCAACTACGCCGGCGGCGCCGACGGCGGTGTAGTCCGTTCGACCGTGATCTCCAAGCCGGACAAGGCCGCCCCGACCGGCGTCACCGAGGTGTTGCCTCCGACCGTCGGGCCAACCGCGCAGGGCTTCAAGCTCGAGAAGGCCTGCTACACCCCCGCCTAACACCGAAGGTAAGCCACCAAACCCGCCGATCATGACCTGGAGGTCATGATCGGCGGGTTTTCGCGACGGTCAGCTCATGATCACGGCGATCTTGACCGCCAGCTCCCCTAGACTGGGTCGAAAGGTGCAGGTCGGACCTAGGAGGCGAGCATGACTGGTCGAGTGGTTCACTTCGATTTGCCGTTTGACGACCCCGTCCGGGCCAAGGCGTTCTATCAGGAGGCGTTCGGTTGGGCGATCAGCGACGTGCCCGGCATGGACTACACGATTGTCACAACGGTCACTTCCGATGAGGCCGGGATACCGACCGAGCCCGGCGCCATCAACGGTGGGATGGCGCGTCGCCAGGAGCCGTTGACCGCGCCGACCATCACGATCCAGGTCGACGACGTCGGGCGGGCTCTCGACACCGTGGAGAAACTGGGTGGCAAGGTCGTGCAGGGCCGACGGGAGGTCGGGGCGATGGGATTCACTGGCTACATCGCCGACCCCGAGGGCAATGTCGTCGGTCTCTGGGAGGACAAGCAGGACTAACAGTCCCTATCTACCCGCGCCGTCGCGGTCACCATGGCGGCGGAGCAAGGGCAGCACGCCCCACAGCAGGACGAACCAGGCGCCGGCCACGACGGTGACCACGATGGCGAGCGTTCGGCCCATCACAACGTCCGACACGAGCAGGATCGCGCCGACCATGGCGACCAGGAGGAACGCTAACCCTCCGGAGGCCATGCGATGAGCCGACCGGACGAGTTCCGGCTTGCGGCCGCGCCGGAAGAGCATCCGGTGGTAGGCCACCGGAGCGATGATCATCGCTGCGGCGGCAGCGGCCGACAGGAGCGCCACCGAATAGACGACGCGCTCGAAGGCGTCCACCGTTTCGAACCGGGCCGCGAACGGCAGCGTCAGCAGGAACGCGAAGAGGATCTGCACGCCTGTCTGCGCGACCCGTAGCTCCTGCAGCAAGTCGCCAAAGTTGCGGTCCAGCCTCTCTGACTCGGTCTCATCGCTCCTCACGCGGCTAGTGTGACCGACCAAGGGGGCGGCAAACGTGGTTGACATGTCGCGTCGGCGGGCATATCTCATCCGACGGCGACCCGAGGAGGAGACGTGGCCAGGATCGGCGGGCGGACCAAAGGGTACCGTGACCGACTCGTCAGGCTGCTGGCCGTGGGCCCGAAACGGCCATCGGAGCTGACCTGGCGAGCCTGGTTCGGTGTCGTGAAACGGACCATCACCGAGTTCATCGACGATGACCTGACCGATCGGGCGGCTTCGCTTACGTACTATGGCATCCTGTCCATCTTCCCGGGCATGCTGGTCCTGGTCGCCGGGCTCGGACTGCTCGGCAGGTCCACTACGGACGATGTCGTGGCCAACATCCGAGCCCTGACGCCCGGCCCCGCACGAGAGATCATCGCCACCGGGATCGCGGACCTGCAGCGCAATCAGGGCGCCGCGGGCGTGTTGGCGATCGTCGGTCTGAGCATCGCGTTCTGGTCGGCGACCAGCTACATCGGAGCGTTCATGCGCGCCGCCAACGCGATTTACGACGTTCCGGAGGGCCGGCCGCTGTGGAAGACCCTGCCCATCCAGATCTTCGTAACGGTCGTCACGGGCATCTTTCTCGCGGTAAGCGCCCTGTCCGTGGTGCTCACGGGCCGCTTGGCGCAACAGGCGGGCCGGGCCTTCGGGATCGAACAGGAGACGGTGCGGGTGTTCGACATCGCGAAATGGCCCGTCCTCGTGGTCGCGCTGGGGCTGTTGATCGCTCTGCTTTATTGGGCGGCTCCCAACGCTCGGCAGGGCGGCTTCCGGTGGATCACCCCGGGCAGCGTCCTCGCCGTCGCCGTCTGGGTGATCGTGTCGGCCGGCTTCGCCTTCTACATTTCGAGGTTCGATTCCTACAACAAGACGTACGGCGCATTGGGTGGCGTCATCATATTCCTGGTCTGGCTGTGGCTCACGAACGTGGCCGTGCTCCTCGGGGCCGAGTTCGACGCGGAGCTTGGCCGCGCACGGGCGATCGCCGCCGGGCTTCCGCACGACGTCGAGCCGTACCTTCCGCTCCGGGATGTGCCCAAGCAGACCGCTCAGCCCGTGGGACCCGAGCCGTCGTAAGCCGACTCCACTGCGGCGGGGGAGGCCCGGGCGGCCCGTCGTCGCGCCATCACGAGCACGGCGAGCCAGCCGACGAAGAACAGGGTCGCCATCGCACCGACACCGGCTACGACAACCGCCCGCGCCGAACCCACGCCGGCTGCGCCCATCTGCGCCGGCTGCCCAGCTGCGGACGGCGGCACCGCGGCCACCAGTAGCGTCTCGGCCTCGCCCGGATCGACCAGCCGGCCCACGGATGCGTCGCTCGGTACCGAGAAGCCCCAGTCGAGCAGCGCCGCTGCCTGCTGCCAGGTGCGGACCGGCCGGTGTTCGGCTCCCAGCATGGTGACGACCAGGCGCCGACCCTCGCGCTGCGCCGCGCCGACGAAGGTGTGACGCGCGATGTCGGTGAAGCCGGTCTTCCCACCCATGGCGCCGGGGTACTCGGAGAGAAGCTTGTTGTCGTTCTGGATCTGGAAGCCCACCTTGTGCTTGGGCGGCTGCGGCGGGATCTGCGCTGCGGTCGTCGCGGCGTAGCGCCGGAAGTCCTCGCGGGCGAAACAGGCGCGCGCGATCAGGGCCAGGTCGTAGGCGCTGGTGACCTGACCGGGACCGTCCAGTCCGGACGGGGTCTCGGCGTGGGTGTCGAAGGCGCCTAGTCGGCGCGCCTCGACATTCATCGCCGAAAGGGTGCCCGCCACGCCCTGCGGGCCGCCGCCGAGGCGGGCGAGCACGTTCGCGGCGTCGTTGCCGGAGTTGAGCAGCAGACCCAGCCAGAGCGTCTGCACCGAGTACTTGCCATTGAGTACCAGCCCGACGGCGGAGCTGCCCGGCTCGAAGTTCAGGTCGCCGGCGTTGACCGTGATCACCTGGGCCGGGTTCAGCATCGGCAGCACCGTCGCGGCCAGGAGGAGCTTCTGCAGGCTCGCCGGAGCCCCGTACTCATGCGGCCCGCACGCCCCGAGCACCGCACCCGTGTCGAGGTCCGCGACCACCCACGACGTCGCGCTCAGGTTCCCCGGCGGCGTCGGCGCCGAGTCCGGCACGGCGAGCCCTTTCGTCGCCAGGCCGTCGCCGCCGATCACCGGCAGGCCCGGATCGTGCGTGGGCATCGGCGACGGGGTCGGCGCGGGCGGGTTCGGCTTGACCTTCACGGTCGGGCAGGGCGCGTACGGGGACGCCGTCGCCCGAGCGACAGGGGCGGTCCCTGCCGTCGCTGCCGCCGGGACCGCCAGCCCGGCGCCGACCAGTAGCGGGGTGAGGATGGCGGCCGACAGGCGCAGCGATGTCACACGCGAAGATTAACCGGCTTCAGGCGTCGCCGTGGTCCAGCGCCTGCACCAGACGTGTGGGTGCGATCACCCGGGTACGCACCGTAGGTTTGGGTGGATCACGGAGTCGGGTACGCAGGTGGGCCTGATACTGCCCCTGGGCGACGAACCCGGCCTCGGATCCCAGAGCGCCAAACGTCGTGCGGCCTACGTCATTCGGCCGACAGCTCCGCGCAGGCGGGCCAGGTCGCGCCGGCGCCGCTCGTACGTCATGGCGAGGCCGACGAGGAGCAGGCCGCCGACGGCGAGCGGGGCCCAGCGCGGCAGAAGGTCCCAGGCCAGTACGACCTCGTGCAGCGCCACGATGCCGAGAACGACGCCGCCGACCACGACTGGGGCCTGCCGGCGGCGAACCGAGCCCGCCACGACGACGAGAAGGGCACCGGCCCCGAGCAGCAGCCGCCGCCAGGGAAAGCCAGCGGTGGGCCCCGACTCGACGAGGACCATTGCGAGGCTCGGCAGGAAGGCGGCGCAGAGCGCCGGGCCGTACGCGACCCAGCTGCTCAGGTCGGGCCGGGCTCGCAGCGCCGCCCACCCGGCCAGCAACGCCACCAACGCCAAGGGCAGGGTGTACGCCTCGACGAGCACCACATCGCGCCCCGCCAGCAGCAGCCACCAGGCGAGGAGCTCCCACGCGGCGGCGGTCGCGGTGAGCGCCGCACGCCCGGAGCGGCTCGTCCCCGGCCAGAGCGCGCGCAGGCCGACTACGACGCCCCAGAGGGTCGACACGGCCGCCGCCAACCCGGTCGACCCGACCGTGAACAGAAGCGCCACCACCGCTCCGGCGTGAGCGGCGGCCTGCACGGCGACCGACTCCGTGCCGCGCGGCCGCAGCCACGCACCGAATGCGAGTGACACCGCGGCCACGGCGAGAATCCAGAACGCGACGTCGCGTGGCCTGAGGTCGGCCGCGAGTCCGGCCGCCGCCGCGGTGGCCAAGGCCGCGGCGACGGCTGCGAGCCAACCCCACACCCGCCAGGAGACGGTACGACCGGCGGCGCCCACCGCCGCGGCGGCAACCACGGTGGAACCCAACGCGGCGATCGTGGCCCACTCGACGGTCAGGGCCCCGGCGAGACCAGCGCCCACGTATGCGACGCCCTGGGTGGTCGCGATCGTTGCCCGCAATGGGCCGACCCGCATGAGCGCCGCGACCACGATGATGACCAGACCAAGCAGCAACGTGGCGGCGGGCACGGCCGGCCAGGGTGCGGCCGCCGCGGTGAGCCCGACCAGGATCGCGGTCGGACCGCCGACACCCAACCCGCCGACGGCCGACCGGATCCTCGGGCGCACGGCGTACGCCACCGTGGCGGACGCCACGGCGAGCAGCGCGAGCGCCACGGCGTCAGTGCCCGTGACCTGCACAGGGTCGGCGAGGCCACCGGGAGGAGTGAGACCGATCCCGGCTGGCACGCCCGACCAGACCGCGCTGAGCCAGCTGTATGGCAGCGCCACGACCTGGAGCACCGCTGGCAGCACGTCGATCGCCAACATGAGCGCGCCGGGTATTGCGGCGAGACCCGCGATGGTGGCGCCGACAGCGAGAGTGTTGCCCCGGTCCGCGTTGTCGGTGAGGGTGTCGGTGTCGGTGTCGGTGACGGTCGTGTCGGACTCGGTCAGCGCGGGCGTGATGGCCAGCAGCGCCGCGGCGAGCACGATCAGCTCGATGGCGGCGTAGGTTCCGACCGGCTCGACGCCGCTCACCGCCACCACCGTCGGCCAGACGACCGCCGAGCAGACGGTGGCCGCGAACCCGTACCACGTGAAGGCCGGCCACCATTGGCGGATCGCGACCAGTCCACAGAGGACGAGCCCGACCGCGGTTGTCGTCCACCGTCCCACCCACCACGGCACGACCTCGGCGCTGACGAGAGCCGCCCCCACGGCCGGCGGGAGAGCGACCAAGCCGGCGAGTGTCGCCGACCCGCCGACGATGCGGCGATGCGCCAGCCGCTCTACAGTGGATCGGCCCGATCTGCTCAGCGCGCCCAGCCCGACACCGAGCACGGCGATGGCGCCGAGGATGGCGGCGGTGTTCTCCGGCCGGGCGAGGCTCGCCAGCACGGCGTGCACCGTCAGGATTGCCGCACCCAGACCCGGCACCAGCGCTGCTCGGCTGGACCGGGCGAACACGGCCGCCGACGCGAGCAGGGCCGCACCGGCCAGGTCCACGATCGACGGTGCCCACCAGTCAAGCGCCACCGAACCAGGCAGGGCGAGCACGGCCAGGACGGCGCTCGCGACGATCGCATCGAGCCAGGTGACCCGGGGTAGCCCGGCGGCGGCGAGCGCGGCCAGTAGTGCCACGGTCATGAGGCCCAGCGCGGCGAGCAGTTGCCAGTCGAAGCGCGCGCCCGTCGTGACGGTCGCGTGCCACATCGGAAGCGCGTTCGCCACGGTCTCGCCCGCAGCGATCAGCGTCATACCGAGCAGCACCACGCCGAGTACGCCGGCCGCGATCAGGGCCCCGGCGCCTGGGCCTGGGCGTGCGCCGGCCGGAAGCAGTCGGGCCGTCAGGGCGGCCAGAATGGCCGCGGTGGCCACGACACCGGCGGTGAGCACGAGTGCTCTCGTCGGCCAGGCGAGCGTGACGAAGCGCGAAGCACTCGCGGCGCCGGAGAGGACGATCAGGCAACCGGCGAGGGCCCGGAAGGCGGACGAGCGCGTCAGTGCCGCGCCCCCGGCCAGGACGACCGCGACCATCAGGACCGCCAACCCAGCCCATGCGGCCTCGCGCCCGGTGTCCGCGTCCACCTCCGCGATGAGAGCGGCCAGGGCCGCCACGCTGAGCGCGATCGCGTGGAGGATCCAGCCTGTGGTACGCCGGGCTGTCGCGACCACCGCCGCGGCGGTCGGCGCCGTCGTCGGCCCGGTCGTCAGTGTGGTGCGGGTGCTCCGGAAGGCGACGAGGAGGTTCAGTGCTGCCACGCCGGCTGCGACCATCGACCAGCCAGCCGCGTCTGGATGCCACTCGGCTGCGACCAGCGGAAGCACCGGCTGGGCCGCCACGATGGCGGCGAAGGTCGGCCCGACGAGGCGGGTGAGGGCCCGGTAGCCGGCCGCCACCACGGCGGTCACCGCGCAGACCAGTCCGGCGTACCGGGTGGCCGGCAGCGAGCGCACGCCGAACAGATCCACATACCACGCGGCGTAGCCGTCGAGCACCACCAGCAGCAGGCCGAGTCCGGCGAACGTCTCGGCCGTCGCGGTCAGGCCCCGACGCAACGCGAGCAGCGGCGCCCCGAGGGCGAGGGCGGTCACCACCGCGAGGATGGTGGCGCGGCCGCCGACGCCGAACGTCGCCCAGGCGACCGCCGTGAAGACGATCGCGGCCGTGCCCAGCAGGAGACCGCCGAGGATGAACAGCACGTTCTGGACGGTCCGGGTCGAGGTCTCCGGCACCCTGGCCGGCGGCGGACCCACCGGCGGCGGACCCACTGGCGGCGGTGCAGCCGTGGGCGGAGTAGCCGTGGGCGGCGAGCCCGCCGGCGCGGGCGGTCCGGCTGGCGCCGTCGCGATCGCGTGTACCCGCAGCTGACGAGCGACCTCGTCGCGGCGCAGCCGGGTGGCTCGCAGGATCGAGTCCGCCGCCGCCCACGCCTGGCGGGCCTGTTCGGCCCGCGCGGTGAGGACTCCGATCTCGACGTCAAGACGCGCGAGCTCCGCAGTAGATGGATCGCCCGGCCGAGGAGCCGGTATCTCGTCTGGCGGGCCGCCGGGGTGGTGGGTCATGTCGGCAGTGTGCCGGTCGGCCCGGGAGTCACGCGTGAGTGCGGATACTCAGCCGCACTCCCACTTGACTGGGTGGGTATAGCGGGTCGTCGGGTCGTGCCGGTTAGCCACAGGTCAACCTCGGCCCCGGTGAGCGGTACGGAGTAGAGGTAGCCCTGTCCGTACGGGCAGCCCATCTCCGCGAGCAGGTCGCGGTCGGCCGCGGTCTCGATCCCCTCGGCAATGACCTCCAGACCTAGGGTCAGGGCCAGCCCGACGATGCCGGCGACGAGTGTGCGCTGGCGTTCGGACGTGGTGAGGCTGCCGACGAAGGACTTGTCGACCTTGATGACGTCGATGGGGGTCTGGAGCAGGTAGCTGAGCGACGAGAACCCGGTCCCGAAGTCGTCGATCGCGAGCCGTACTCCGGCGTCGCTCAGCGCTGCGAGTTCGGCCCAGACCTGGTCCTCCTCTCGCAGCAGGACACTCTCGGTGAGCTCCAGCATGAGGTGGTCGGGCGGGAGTCCGGCCGCATCCAGCTCGTGGTCGACGCGCTCGGCGAAGCCCGGTGTGCGGAACTGGCGGGCCGAGACGTTGACGCTGACATAGGGCCCCGGTGGCCGGGCCCGATGCCACTGGGCCGCGGCGGTGACGGCCGATTGCAGCACGAAGTCGCCGATCGCCTCTATCTGGCCGATCTCCTCGGCCAGTTGGATGAACTCCTCCGGGGGGAGGAGGCCCCGGGTCGGGTGCCGCCAGCGGACGAGGGCCTCGAGGCCGACGGTCGCGCCGCTGCTCAGCGCCACAATCGGCTGGTACGCCAGCACAAAGGAGCCTGCGGCCACCGCCCGGTCGAGCTCGGTGCGCAGCCGCATCCGCTCGACCATCGGGCCCAGCAGCTCGGCCCGGTAGCGCCGCCACTGGCCGCGCCCAGCGGCCCGCGCGGCCTGTAAGGCGAGATCGGCGCCGCCCAGCAGGTCCGCCGGGGCCTCGGCGTCGGCGGTAGTCGCCGCCCCGATGCTGGCCGTGACAACGATCTCTCGTCCGGCGAATGCGATAGGTACGGCAAGAGCCGCGCCGGTGCGGGCGGCGAATGTCTCGACATCGTCGGGGCGTGCGAGCAGGACCAGGATGGCGAACTCGTCGCCACCGAAGCGTGCCGCGAGATCGTGGCGACCCAGGATCCGCGACAGCCGACTCGCCACCTCCCCGAGCACCTCGTCGCCGATCGACTGGCCCATCGTGTCGTTAAGAATTCGAAACTCGTCGATATCGATGACCAGGACGCCGACCGTAGGGCCGCCGGTGCGCGACTGCTCGGTGGCCACGGCCAGCCGATCCGAGAACAAGGCCCGGTTGGCTAGGCCGGTGAGCGTGTCGTGATGCCCCCGGTGCGCCAACGAGCGCCGGTGGTTGTTCGCGGCGTCGACCAGCCGCCACAGGTTGAGCAGGAAGACGATCGATGCGACGAGGGCGATGAGAACCCCGTGTTCGACCTGACCGGTAACCGCCTCGCCAAGCAGCAACGTCGGAGCAGCGAGGGAGGTTAGGACGAGAACCAGCAGGCGGCGAGCGGTCAGCTCGCGATCGGGGAGGGCCTCCGGCTCGGTGAGCCGGGCCATGGACGGGTGCAGGCCAGCGGCCCCCCACATCGCATAGAAGGCCAACCAGCCCAGGTCGGCCGGTGTCCCGGTCTCCCATGGATCGATGGCGATGGTCAGGGCGTAGAGCACGTCCGCGAGCAGCCGGCTCGCCGTGCCGGCCATGAGCAGGGCGATCGCTGCGGTGCGCCGCCGCGCCATCAGCAGGCGCACGCCGGCGGCCAGCAGCAGCGCGTCACCCATCGGGAAGACGGCCAGCACCGCCTCGTCCAGGCTGGACACGGACTGCATGTACGGCCGGGCGAGGCCTACCCAGGTGAGCAACGCCAGGACCAGGGTCACTGTGAATGTGTCGACCAGTCCCGCGCGATCTCGACTGGCACTGCCCGAACGCCCCAGCTGTAGCAGCCCCGCCGTGGTCACCGGGAACATGGCGAAGTAGAGCAGGTCAACCGCCGAGGTCAGCGCCGTCGATGAGGGGTCGCGGACGAGGAAGTACAGCACATCGCCAGTCGCCGAGATGAGCACGCCGGCCGCCATGAGTCCCCAGGGCCAGAGCCGCCTTGGGCCGTGGCGCATGACCCCGGTGACGATACCGGCCGCGCTGAGGAGTCCAACACCGCCCCAGAGCAGCGGTCGGAACGACGGCAGGGCGAAGATGCCGACGGTGAGACCGGACATCCCCGCCCAGTAGCAGGCCATGACGCCGCGCGTCGACACGGTCCTCCCCCTACCGTCGGCAATATGCCAATAGTCGGTTTACCAGCCGCCCGGTTCCTTGACTATCGCCTCAGCGGACAGCGGTCTCGGTCCATGGGTCGGGGGCCTTGCTGGTCGTCGGTGTGCGGGGGGACGATCAGACCATGGTTGCGGCATCGGCGCCGGCGGCGGTAGACGTGCTCGCGGCGAGGCTGCGGGCCGAACTGGGCGACGCCGCGGTGGTGACCGAGGAGGCGGCCCGGCGGACGTACGAGTGCGATGGCCTGGCCCATTTCCGGGCCGTTCCGGCGCTGGTTGTCCTGCCAGAGAGCGCGGAGCAGGTCCAGACGGTCGTGCGGGCCTGCCGCGACGAGGGCGTTGCTTGGGTCGCCCGGGGCTCGGGCACGGGTCTGTCCGGTGGCGCCTTGCCATTGGTGGACGGCGTACTGATCGTAACGAGTCGAATGCGGCGCATTGTCCAGATCGACCTGTCGAACGGGCGGGCCATCCTCGAACCGGGTGTCGTCAACCTCGCGGTGAGCCGTGCGGTCTCCGACGATGGCTGGTTCTATGCCCCTGATCCCTCCAGCCAGCTCGTCTGTTCGATCGGTGGCAACGTCGCGGAGAACTCCGGCGGGGCGCATTGCGTCAAATACGGCTTCACGGTGCATCACGTGACCGGGCTTGAGATCTGTACCTCGGACGGAGAACTGGTGTGGCTGGGTGCGGGCCAGGCGGCCGAAGCGCCCGGATTTGACCTGGTGGGCGTCTTCGTTGGCTCTGAGGGAACCCTGGGCATCGCCACCAAGGTGGCGGTGCGCCTGCTGCGCCAGCCCGAGGCGGTGACGACGCTGCTGGCGGCCTTCGGCACCGTGGCCGACGCTGGGGCCGCCACCAGCGCGGTCATCGCGGCTGGCCTCACTCCGGCCGCGGCCGAGATCATGGACGCGTTGGCGATTGAGGCGGCCGAGCAGGCCGTGGCGTGCTCGTACCCCGCTGGGGCCGGCGCGGTCCTCATCGTTGAGCTGGACGGCCCCGCCGTTGAGGTCGCGGCAGAGGAGGCGACTGTACGCAAGTTGTGCGATGGCGCGGGTGCCTTCGAAATCCGCGTCGCGGCCGACAGTGCGGAGCGCGCCGAGATCTGGAAGGGCCGCAAGTCGGCCTTCGCTGCGGTCGGACGGATCAGTCCTAACTACATTGTCCAGGATGGAGTGATACCGCGTACCGCGCTGGCCGAGGTCCTGGCGGAGATCGACGCGCTCGCGGCGGCGTCTGGCATACGGGTGGCCAACGTCTTCCACGCGGGGGACGGCAACCTGCACCCGCTCGTGCTCTATGACGCGACCGTGCCGGGGGAGTACGAGACGGCCCAGCGGGTGTCCGGGGCCATCCTCGACCTGTGCGTGGCGCGCGGCGGCTCCATCACCGGGGAACACGGCGTCGGCGTCGACAAGGCCGACAAGCTGCCGAGAATGTTCTCCGGTGACGACCTCGAGACGATGCAACTCGTGCGGTGCGCCTTCGACCCCACGGGCCTGGCCAACCCCGGCAAGGTTTTCCCCACGCCGCGGCTGTGTGGAGAGCCACCCCGACCCCGAGCCGCGGGCGACCTGGCCTCGCAGTCGCGTCAACAGGCCGGCGTGTTGGCATGGTGACGGCCGCATGGTGACCGTGGTTGCGCCAACGTCCGCGACCGAGGCGGCCGAGGTCATGCGGGCCGCGGTTTCGGACGAGCTGACGGTGCTTCCCCGAGGTGCCGGCACGAAGGCGCATTGGGGTGGCACGCAGTCGAATGTGGACATCGTGCTGGACACGCGCCGCATGCACGGTGTGACGGCGCACGAGCCGGGCGATCTCGTGGCGACCGTTAGAGCCGGGACGCCGCTGCGCGACGTACAGGCGGTGCTCGGCCTCGCCGGCCAACGACTGGCCCTGGAGGCGGGTTTCACCGAGGCGACCGTTGGCGGCGTCCTCGCCGCGGGTGAGGCCGGGCCGCTGCGGCTGCGTCACGGCTCAGGGAGGGATCTGCTGATTGGGGTGGAGTTCGTGCGGGCCGACGGCGTCGTCGCCCGCTCCGGCGGGCGCGTCGTCAAGAACGTCGCCGGGTACGACATGGGCCGGCTGCTGTGCGGTTCGTACGGCACCCTCGCCGTCATCACCTCCGCCACGTTTCGGCTGCATCCGCTGCCGCCGGCCCGGACCTGGGTGTCCCGCCCGGTGGGCACTCTGGACGAGATGGCCGACCTCGTGGGCGAGGTGATGAGTGCGCGGGTCAGCCCTTCCTCGGTCGAGATCGATCTGCGCGGGACGTCCGGCACTCTGGCGGCGCTCATCGAGGGTTCGCGGGCCGGGGTCGACGCCCGAGCCGAGACGGCGACCAGACAACTTGGAGGTGGGGCGGTGATCGGCGATGAGCCGGCGTGGTGGGGCCGCTACCCGTTCGCCCCCGACGACGTCGCCGTCAAGCTGGCCGCGCCTGTCGGCCCTCTCGGGTCGGTGCTAGGCGCGTTGAGAGCCGCGGCCGGGCCGGGCGTCGCGGTCCGCGGCTCGGCCGGTACCGGGGTTCTCTACGCCGCTCTGCCCGGTTCGACCTCGGCGGAGCACCTTCATTCGACGCTGGCGGCGCTGCGCTCCGCGCTAGCCGAGGCCGGCGGTTCGTGCGTGGTGCTGGCCGCGCCGCCCTCCATCCGGGATGAGATCGATCTGTGGGGACCGGTGCCCGGCCTCGCGCTGATGCGCCGGATCAAGGACCAGTTCGACCCGGCGCGCCGGCTGGCGTCGGGACGCTTCGTCGGGGGCATCTGATGGATCTGCGAGCGCTCACGGATACGTGTGTCCACTGTGGCTTCTGCCTGCCCGCCTGCCCGACCTATCAGCTCTGGGGCGAGGAGATGGACTCGCCGCGTGGCCGGATCCACCTCGTGCGCCAGGTCCTCGACGGCGCGGACCTCTCCGAGGCCGTCGCCGGGCATCTCGACGCCTGCCTGGGCTGCCTCGCCTGCCTGCCGGCATGCCCCTCGGGCGTGCGCTACGACCAGATCATCGAGGAGGCGCGGGTACTCGTCGAGACGCGGGCACCGCGAGGGCCGGTGGATCGAGCGCTGCGGGCCGGCATCTTCGCCCTGTTCCCGTACCCGAGGCGCATGGTCGCCCTGCGCGGACCGTTGTCGCTCGGGACTCGCCTGCGGCTGACGGGGCTGGCAAGACGCCTGCATCCCACTATCGGGGCCATGGCGGAGCTTGCGCCGCCGGTGCGCCCGCGGGTCGCGTTGCCGGCCCGGGTCGCGGCCAGACCGGGTGGCCGGCCCGGTCCGGCGCGCGCCGTGGTCGGCCTGCTCACCGGATGCGTGCAGTCGGCCTTCTTCTCCCACGTCTCTGCGGCAACGGTGCGAGTGCTCTCGCTCGAGGGCTGCGACGTGGTGATCCCGCGCGGGCAGGGGTGCTGCGGTGCGCTGGCTCGCCACGCCGGTCGATCTCGGCAGGCAATGCGACAGGCCCGCCGGACGATCGCAGCGTTCGAGCGGACGGGCGTGGACACCATCGTCACCGACGCGGCCGGCTGCGGCTCCGCGATGAAGGGGTACGCCGAGTTGTTGCGCGACGACCCGAAATGGGGCCCAAGGGGGGCCGACTTCGCGGCCAAGGTACGCGACGTCACAGAGGTGTTGGTGGGGCTGGGCGAGCCGCTGGCCACCCGTCATCCGGTGCCGCTGACCGTGGCGTACCACGACGCGTGTCACCTCTCCAACGGTCAGGGTGTGCGGGCGCAGCCCCGCGAACTGCTGCGAGGCATCCCCGGACTTCGGTTGGTGTCTGCTGTGGACAGTGAGGTCTGTTGTGGCTCTGCAGGCGTCTACAACCTGTTGGAGCCTGAACCGGCGGCCGAGCTTGGCGCGCGCAAGGCGGCGGGGCTCAGGGCGACCGGCGCGGATGTTGTCGTCGCCGGAAACCCGGGCTGCCTGTTGCAGATTGCCGCCGCACTTCGCCGCGACGGCGGCACCCCCATCCCGACCATGCACACCGCCGAACTGCTGGCCGCCTCCCTCACCAGCACCCCACCCCTCTCCCGTCGATCATGACCTGGAGGTCATGATCGACGGCTTTTCGCGACGGTCAGACCGTGATCACGGCGATCTTGGTTGGTCAGCTGGGCGGCTGATCGGGGCGGGTCTGCTCGGCGAGGAAGCGCTCCAGTTCCGCGCCGAGTTCGTCGGCGGTTGGGAGCGGTCCGGTCTGCCCCCCGAGCAGGTTCGCGCCTTCCTGACCGCGCACGAAGGCGTCGTACTGCTCCTCGAGCGACCGGACGACGGAGGCGGCCTCGTCGGCCTGGGCGATCTGCTGGTCGATCTCGGCGCGGGCGACGTCGGCGGCGGCCCGCAGCTCTTCGGTGGGCAGCAGCAGCCCGGTGGCCTTCGACACGGCGGTCAGCAGCCGCTCGGCCGCCGCGGGGTACTCGGCCTGGGCGAGGTAATGCGGCACGTGAACGGCGAAACCCATGGCGTCGCGCCCGCTCTGGCCGAGCCGATACTCCAGGAGGTGACCCGCGCCACCCGGCACCTGGACCCGGCGCAGCCACGGCTCGTAGCCGACGATGAGGTCGCGCCGGGTCGCGTGTGCCGTGATGCCGGTCGGTCGCGTGTGCGGCACGGCCATGGGGATCGAGTTGAACCCCACGGTCAGGCGGACGCCCAGTTGGTCAATGAGGGAGGTCATCGCGGCGGTGAACCGCTCCCACTGCAGGTCCGGCTCGGGGCCGGCCAACAGCAGGAACGGTGTGTTCGAGCTGTCGTGGAGCAGGTGCAGCGCGAGCGTCGGCTCCTCGTAGCTCTCCCAGTGATCCTCGACGAAGAGCATGATCGGCCGTCGCGATCGGTAGTCGAGTAGGGCGTCGATGTCGAATGTGGCGACGATCCGGCCCGGCAGCTTCGTGAGCAGGTGCTCTCGGGCGAGCCGGCCAGCCGAGCCGGCGTCCACAAAGCCGGTGAGTGCCTGGATCAGCACGGGCCGGCCCAGGTCGGGCACGTCACCTGCGAGCTGATAGAGCTCCTGCGGATCGGGCACGGTCGCTCCTGAATGAGGTGGTCGCGTCTACCACATTCCTACCGCATGCCACCGCTTGACCGTCGAGCGCAGCCGCCAGAGGCTCCCGGCGGCGCGCAATCGGGATGCGAACCGCGCACCCGGCCTGATAACTTACAATCATGATCTCCTGAGGACTGCGCGCCCGGGGGCGCCATGTTGTCCAGACCCAACACGTCCAGGAGGTATCACCATGCCTGCCAAACGCAGTACCAAGCGCACCGATCCGGGGTCGGCTGAGGGAGGGCGCCCGGAGGCCGTGGCGTCGCCGCCCGACTCCGCCCCAGGACGGTCAGATCAGGCCGATGCTGCGACCGAGCCCGAGCCCGGCGCCGCGACCGAGCCCGAGCCCGGGGCAGCGACCGAGCCCGAGACCGAGGCCGCGCCGCTCAACCGGGCTGAGCGCCGCGCACGCGGCAAGGGCGGTATGCAGCCAAAGCCGGCCGGCCGGGGTAAGGTCGCCGGCGGCCACGGTCCGGCCCACACCCAACGCATGTGGTCCAACCGCAGAAGCGGCGGCTGAGCACCCGCGGGTGAGACAGTGGGACATGGTTAGCGACACCGTGCCGCGGTCCGCGCCGGACGTGGCGAGGCAGGGTCGGTCCAACGGGCCACGGTCGCGACGGGATCGGGCGCTGTCACGCGTCCCGAGCCTCCTGGCCACGTTGTTCGCGGTCATCGCGGCCCTATGCGCCCTCCTCGCGCTCGTGCCTCTGCTGCGTAGCCGCAGCGAGCCGCTCCAGGTGGCCGCCGAATACCTGGCGATCCCGCTGCGCCCCAACCTCGCTTACGCCGCGTTTCTCGGGTTGATCGCGGCGTCCTTACGGCGCCGGACCCGGGTCTCCTGGTGGATCGTCGTGCTGTTCTACTTCGGACCGTCGTTCATCGGATCTCTGGTCGGCGGGTTCAGTCAGCCGCCACTGTTCATCAGTGCGGGCATCCTCTTCGTTCTGTTGGGGCTTACTGTGGCGGCCCGCCGGGAGTTCACCGCGCGCCTGGAGCCAGGAAACGGCTGGCGGGCGCTCGCCACGCTGGTCGCCGGCCTGATCATCGCCTCTATCCTTGGCTTCCTGCTGGTCCTGGCGTTTCCAGGGACGCTGCGATCCAGCGGCGACAAACTCACCTGGGCGGTCAACCACGTCCTCGGTGGACTCGGCACCGCCACCTCCCTCGACATCGCCGGCCGCCCGCCCGCCTTCGTGACATTCCTTTGTGGACTACTCGGCGGTCTCGCCTTCCTGGCCGCCGTGTGGGTACTCTTCCGGCCCACTCGTAGCCACGCATACCTCAACCCCGATCAAGAAGAGCGGATCCGCGCTCTGCTGGCGGCCAGCGGGGAACGGGACTCGCTCGGCTACTTCGCGACGCGCCGCGACAAAGCGGCGATCTTCTCGGCGAGTGGCAAGGCCGCCGTGACCTACCGGGTGGTGTTCGGCACCAGCCTGGCCAGCGGGGATCCGATCGGTGACCCGGAGGCTTGGCCGCAGGCCATCGACGCGTGGCTCGCCGAGGCGCGCCAGTACGCCTGGACGCCAGGAGTGCTGGGTGCCAGCGAGGAGGGCGCCGTGGCATTCCAGCGCGCCGGACT
Organism: Micromonosporaceae bacterium; assembly: GCA_020027875.1. Taxonomy (GTDB): domain Bacteria; phylum Actinomycetota; class Actinomycetes; order Mycobacteriales; family Micromonosporaceae; genus JAXIPB01. The sequence continues at coordinate 45,527 of JAHRHA010000014.1, forward strand.
GGACGCATTGCAGCTCGGCGACGAGGCCATCATCGAGACCGCCGAGTTCGAGCTGGATGGGAGAGCGATGCGCGGCGTACGCCAGGCGGTACGCCGGATAGAGAAGGCCGGCTACCGCACTCGGATCCGCCGCCACGCCGAGCTGACCCGGGACGAGATCTCTGCAGTGGTCGCTCGAGCGGAGGAGTGGCGCGACACAGAGGACGAGCGCGGCTTCTCGATGGCGCTCGGGCGCCTCGGCGACCCGGCGGACGGCGAGTGCGTGCTCGTCGAGGCACTGGATGACGAAGGACAGCTCAGGGCCATCCTGTCCCTCGTGCCCTGGGGCAAGCGCGGGCTCTCCCTCGATTTGATGCGCCGCGACCGAGACTCAGACAACGGCCTCGTCGAGTTCATGGTGGTCGGACTGGTCAACGCCTCCCGGCAACTCGGCATCGAGAGAATCTCGCTTAACTTCGCCATGTTCCGGGGAGTATTCGAGGAGGGTGGGCGCATCGGTGCGGGTCCGTTCATCCGGCTCGCCCGATCGGCGCTGCTGTTCGTCAGCCGGTGGTGGCAGCTCGAGTCGCTCTACCGATCGAACGCCAAGTACCGCCCCGCCTGGGAGCCCAGGCTGATGTGCTTCAGAAGCTCCCGGGATCTGGCCCGGATCAGTGTGGCCACCGGGATCGCCGAAGGGTTCGTCTCCGTGCCGTCCGTCGGAGCACTCCTGCGTCGAGGGTGGGACCGGGCCCCGCTGCCAGGGGGAACCGCGGCGGCGCTATCCACAGGGGACGGCACAACGAGCCCACTCGCACTGGCCGCGACGGTGCCGGTCGCGACCGTGCCGGGTGCGATCGCGCCGGCAGCCGTGGCCGGGCGGGGCGAACCGTACGCCGACCTCCCGGAGCAGATGCGGATACGCCGGCTGAAGCTGGACCGGCTGCGGGCCGAGGGCATCGACCCGTACCCGGTTGGTTTCCGACGTACGGCGACCGCGGCTGAGGTTCGGGCCGCCCACCCGGACCTTCCGCCCGACACACGCACGGGCACGACGGTCGCGGTTGCCGGGCGGGTGGTGCTGAATCGGGGATCCGGCAAGCTCTGCTTCGCCACCATCCAGGACGGCACCGGACGGATTCAGGTCATGCTCGCTGCCGACCGCGTCGGCGTTGATGCGCTCATCCGTTGGTTGCACGACGTTGATCTCGGCGACCTCGTGGGCGTGCGCGGCGAGATCATCACGAGCCGGCGCGGGGAACTGTCCGTCACGGCCGATGAATGGACGTTGACTGCGAAGTGCCTGCGCCCGCTGCCCGACAAGCACCGTGGCATGCATGACCCGGAGGCACGGGTGCGACTGCGCCATGTCGACCTCATCACCAACCCGGCGGCGCGGGACATGCTGCGACTGCGTAGCAACGCGGTGGCGGCCCTCCGGGAGTTCCTCACCGTCCGGCGGTTCCTCGAGGTCGAGACGCCGATGCTGCAACGGGTTCACGGCGGTGCCAACGCTCGGCCATTCATCACCCACATCAACGCCTACGACATGCGGCTCTACCTGAGGATCGCGCCGGAGCTCTTCCTCAAGAGACTGCTGGTGGGTGGCGAGGAGCGGATCTTCGAGCTGAACCGTAACTTCCGCAACGAGGGGGCCGATTCCAGCCACAACCCCGAGTTCACGATGCTGGAGGCGTACGAGGCGTACGGCGACTACACCACGATGCTCCTGCTCATGCGCGGCATGATCCAGCACGCCGCGACCGCGGCGTACGGGTCACCGGTCGCACGCCGGACCGACTCCGACGGGGCGCTGACCGAGATCGATCTCAGCGGAGAGTGGCGGGTAACGACGGTCAACGACGCCATCTCCGCGGCGCTGGGCGAGACTGTCGACAATGACACCACAGTGGAGCGGTTGAATCAGCTGTGCGACGCGGCGCGAATCAGCTACGACCCGAGGTGGAGCCGCGGCGCGTTGGTGCTCGAGATGTACGAGCACCTAGCGGAGAGCCGCACGACCGAGCCGACCTTCTACAAGGACTTCCCGACCGAGGTCTCGCCCCTCACCCGACGGCATCGGGTTGACCGGCGGATGGCGGAACGATGGGATCTGGTCGCGTTCGGCGCCGAGATCGGCACCGCGTACTCCGAGCTGGTGGACCCGGTGGAGCAGCGGGCCCGGCTGACGGAGCAGTCGCTGCTGGCCGCGAAGGGCGACGCCGACGCGATGGAGCTCGACGAGGACTTCCTTGATGCCCTTGAGTTTGCGATGCCGCCCACCGGCGGGCTCGGCATGGGCGTGGACCGGCTCATCATGATGCTCACCGGCCGCACCATCAGAGAGACCGTACTGTTCCCCATCGTGAAGCCGCAGCCATGACCGGTTGGTACCAGCAGCAGATCGTCGCGCCCGGCAAGCAGCCGTTGGCGGTGCTGTTTTTCGCCTTCGTCGTGACGTTTCTCTTCATCCGCCTCAGCGTGCGGATGATCCGGGCCGAGGTGCGGTGGTGGCCCGGCAACGTAAAACCCGGCGGGCTGCATGTGCATCACGTCGTGTTCGGGATTGTGTTCATGCTGGTGGCCGGCGCTGGCGGGTTCAGCTCGATAGGTGGCGTGACCCCATGGGCCGAGATCTTCGCCGGGCTCTTCGGCTGTGGTGCCGCGCTGGTACTGGACGAGTTCGCGCTCGTCCTGCATCTGCGCGACGTCTACTGGAGCGAGCAGGGGCGCACGTCGGTGGATGCGATCTTTCTCAGTGTCGCGGTCTTCGGGTTGCTGCTGATCGGGGTCGCGCCGTTCGGTGTGAACGATGTCGCTGTCGAGGGTGCGCCCTACGCCGCGTGGAACTACGCCTGGGCGGTGCTGTTCAATGGTGCGCTCGTCGTGCTGACCTTCCTCAAGGGCAAGATCTGGACCGGGCTGCTCGGCATCCTCCTGCCATTCCTGGCCTTCGTCGGTGCCCTGCGGCTGGCCCGGCCAGCGTCGCCGTGGGCGCGGTGGCGCTACCGGGCCGGGAGCCGCAAGGAGGGCCGCGCCGTACGTCGTGATGAGCGTCATCGTGCCCGCTGGGTCATGAGGCGCAAGCGCGTTCAGGACACCCTCGCCGGCCGCCCCGGCTGAGCGGGCGAGAGCCCGCCGAACGACCGACCGCTTCGAGTGGCGTCGCGCCGGTCATGGTGCGGTGAGGATCTCAGGCCCAGCCGAGGAAACCGCGATGGTGTGTTCGGAGTGGGCCGCGCGAGTGCCGTCGGCGGTGACTACGGTCCAACCGTCGGAGAGGGTGCGGCCGCCATCGCCACCCCCCTCGATGAGCATGGGTTCGAGCGCTAGGACGAGCCCTTCGCGCAGGAGCATGCCGCGATTCGGGCGGCCGGTGTTCGGTACGTGTGGGTCCTCGTGCATGGCGGTGCCAACGCCATGGCCGCCCAGCCCTCTCGGCAGGCCATATCCGCCCGCCCGGGCCGTGGTCTCGATCGCATGCGAGACATCGCCGAGTCGCGCGCCCGGCCGCGCGGCCTCGATGCCGGCGGCAAGCGAGGCGAGGGTGGTGTCGATCAACCGGCGTCCGGCAGCATCGATCTCGCCAATCCCGACCGTGATCGCCGCGTCGCCATGGTAGCCGTCGATGTATGCCCCGCAGTCGATGGACAGCAGGTCACCCGCCTGGAGCACGCGACCATCCGGGATGCCGTGAACCACCGCTTCGTTGACAGACAGACAAAGAACGCCAGGGTACGGCGTCGGAGCCCGACTTGAGGACGACCACAGCCGAGATTCTAATACCAGGATTACTATCTCTTTCGTGGTCCGGACACCGCTTACCGCGGACGAGCGCAAACGGGGACTGGCCCTCGGCCGGGCGCTACAACGAGCCCGCGGCCGTCGTAGCGCCGCCGACGTCGCCCGCCAGGCCGGCATCTCCCTCGATACGCTTCGCAAGATCGAACGTGGTGCGATCGCCACGCCGGCGTTCTTCACCGTCGCCGCGCTAGCCCGTGCGCTGCGGATCGACCTGACCTGGCTGGCCGACTCCATGTCAGGAAAGGACACCGCCGACGCCCAAGATCTCTCAGAAGATCCACGGCAGGTCGGTATGGTACCCCTCTGACCTGCACGATCGGAGAGCGGGAGGTGTCAGTGGGGGTCGCTTCGGCGTACGCCTGTTGGGTCGTGCGCAGGCTGCCGGCCTGGTCGGTCGTCTCGCTCGCGCTGCTCGCCTTGATCGTCCTTCCCGCGGCGCCCGCGGTGGCACACGACGTCGGCGGCGTCGGCGCGACCAACTTTCAGACCACTCTGTCGACAATGACGCCGGCGGTGTCCGGGCTGAGCCTGCGGGTCATCGAGAACGGCAGCCGGCTAGAACTGCGCAACGACACGGCCACCGACGTGATCGTGGCGGGCTATGGGGGTGAGCCCTACGCGCGGGTCGGGCCGACCGGCGTATTCGTCAACGACAGCTCGCCCGCCACCTACCTCAACGCGAACCGCTTCTCCACCACACCGGTGCCGCAGGGCGTGGACGGAAAGCAGGCGCCGGCGTGGCGTCAGGTGTCGGAGGAGCCCCTATGGCGCTGGCACGACCACCGGGTCCACTGGATGCTGCAGACGCTGCCTCCGGCGGTGGCCGCCGACCCGACGTCGCCCCACCTGATCAGCTCGTGGACCGTGACGCTCGAGTACGGCGGCGAACGACTCTCTGCCCTCGGGTCGCTGACATGGGTGCCCGGTCCGTCGCCGTGGCCATGGTTCGCGGTTGTCCTCGTGGTCGCGGCGGCCGTCGCCGCCAGCACTCTGCTGACCCGTCCGCACCGGGTCCTGGCGGCCGCGACGGCGTTGCTTCTGGCCGCGGATCTGGTGCACGGCCTCGGTGTCATGCTCGCCACGTTGGGGACACTGCCGCAGCGGTTGGAGGCACTCCTCGGCGCCGAGGCGCTGCTGATCTGGCCATTCGCGATCTTCGCAACGTGGCTGCTGTGGTGCAGACACACTCGCGCAGCTTGGCTCTCCGCCGGCCTCGGCCTCATCATGGCGACGACGCTCGCGCTCGACGATGCACCCGTGTGGTGGCGCTCCTCCGCGCCATCCGCGCTGCCGGCCCTGGCCAACCGCGCGACGGTGGCGGTAGTGGTTGGCCTGGGCCTAGGCCTCGTCGCGGCCCTACCACTGCTGCTGCGGCGCCATAGCTCTGCGGCTCGGCCGTGGGACGCAGCGGCGCCGGCCGACCCCGGTCCGACGTTGCCTGACTCTACGGCTTTTATGTCCGACTCAGCCGACCTTCCGGCTGGTTCGGCGACGGACCGGGGAGTGGGTCGGCGGCAGGTAGCGGGGTACCTCGCGGCCGGTGCCCTGGGCGCCCTCGCCGGTACGGCCGCGGGCGCCGCCGGCGCGAGTCCGCGCCCGAGCGCACCGGGTGAGACGCTCGGCATTGCGCGGGCGGATGTCGGCACTCGGACGGTGCCGTTCCACGGCGAGCACCAGGCGGGGATCGCGACGCCGGTCAAGCCCCAGGCGCGGGTGTGGGTCGCCGGGTTCGACCTGTCCCCCGGCACCAAAGCGGCGGGGCTGCGGCAGCTATTGCGCCGCTGGAGTGACGCGGCGGCCAAGCTGACGTCGGGCCAACAACGCGGGGCGACCGACGACACGGTCACGACCGGACTCGGCCCGGCGGCGCTGACGGTCACCGTCGGGTTCGGACCATCGCTCTTCGGCAAGGCGGGTATCCCCGAGTCGGCCCGCCCGGCTGGGCTGGCCGCCCTGCCCGCGTTCCCCGGTGAGCGGCTCGATACGGCCCGCGGCGACGGCGATCTGGGCCTGGTCGTCTCGGCCGACGACGCCGTGGTGGTCGCGCACGCCGCCCGGGTGCTACGGCGGCTCGCCGCTGGTGTGGCGACGCCGCGGTGGCAGATGTCGGGCTTCAACGCCGCGCGGGGGACCGGATCCGACACCGCGACACCGCGCAACCTCATGGGCCAGGTTGACGGAACGAACAACCCTCGACCGACGGACCCGGACTTCGCCGCCAAGGTCTTCGTCGGCCCTCGGTCCGACCCGCGGTGGCTTCGCGGGGGCTCCTATCTCGTGGTGCGCCGGATCCGCATGCTGCTCGATGACTGGGATGGCCTGCCACTGGAGGAGCAGGAGCGAGTCATCGGCCGGCGTAAGGACACTGGTGCTCCACTGTCAGGCGGGGGCGAGCGTACCGCGGCGGATTTCGGGGCACGGGCTGCGGACGGGAGCCTCGCCATCGCCGCCAATGCCCACATGCGGCTGGCTACGCCCGCGTTCAATGAGGGGGCGGCGATGCTGCGGCGAGGATTCTCCTATGTGGACGGCGACGAGTCCGGCCTGCTCTTTCTGGCCTGGCAGGCCGATCCCCGGCGGGGCTTCATCCCGGTACAGCGCCGCCTGGTCGAGGCCGACGCGTTGAGCCGGTTCATCCGACACGAGACCAGCGCACTGTTTGCCATGCCCGGTGGGGTCGCCCCCGGCGGATACGTCGGCCAGAACCTCGTGGAGACACCGTGAGCGATGTCCCCGTATGCCGTCTGATGTCGACTCGCGGGGCTGCGCTCCTGGTGACCGCGCTGACGATATCCGGCGCCTCCGGATGTGCGCTGTGGGGACCGGAGGGCGGACCTGGCGGTGCTGGCCTAGCTGCGCCGACCGCGTCTGCGGAGGCGGCGGTTGACGCCGTGCTCGGTCCGGACGGTGTGCAGCGGGTGGAGGTGATGGCGGGCGACGACCTGCGCCTCTCCCCATCCGTGGTGCGTGCCCGCCCGGGAGTGATCGAGTTCCGGTTCCGCAACATCGGCATGACGCCCCACGACGTGCGGCTCACCGTGACCGGTGCCGAGGATCCCGCAAACACGGCACCCGGCACCGGCAATCTCAACGGCGGCCAGGCACAGACCGTGCGAGTGACGGTCGACCGCGCCGGCCGGTACCCCTTCCCATGCCTCTACCACGTCAGCAGCGGCATGCAGGGCACTCTCGAGGTCGTCTAAACGGCGGTGGCGCGCTCGGCGTCCGAGCGTTCGACGCAGAACTCGTTGCCCTCGGGGTCGGCTAGGACGGCCCATCCGGTCCCGTCCGGCCTTCTGTGGTCGGCGAAGAGACTGGCGCCGACACCGAGCAGCCGGACTACCTCCTCGTCACGGCTGCGGTCGGTTGGCACGACGTCGAGATGAATCCTGTTCTTGACGACCTTGCCCTCGGGCACGCCGATGAAGAGCAGGTTGGGGTGGCCCTGCGGGCCGATGAGGCACGCCTCGGGGTCGCCGGGAGCGTTGCTCTCCTTTGGGTCTTCGCGGTAACCGGTCACCTGGCTCCAGAAACCGGCCAGGGTGTACGGATCGCGGCAGTCGAAGGTGATGTGTCTGATGCGCACGGTCATGTGTAGATCCTTCCTGGTTGAGGGTGGCGCATCGCGCTCTGCCCTGTGAGCAGCGACACCGCAACCGTGCGGGTGCATCCTGGCAGCCAGGTCCGACACCTTCGCCGGTTGTTAAGGTTGACAGCCTGTGCTGCGTCAGCGCTGTCCACAACCCCCAGGAGCACCGATGACCACGCCCACCGCCCGGTCGCCGGAAGCCGCGTCGCCGGAAGCCCTTTCGCAGGAAGTGCCGGACTATGGTGCATCCGGTCACTACGACTCGAGCTACTTCGCGTGGCAGAACGCCAACATCGAGGTCAAAACCAAGATCAAGGCAAGGCGGTTCGCGCCCTACATCCGCCCCACCGACGTTGTCGTCGACTTCGGCTGCGCCGGTGGAGGCATGCTCGCCGCCCTGCCGGGTGCGCGCAAGATCGGCGTCGAGCTCAACGACGTAGCCCGCGAGTCAGCGATCAAGGAGCATGGCCTCGAGGCGTACAAGTCGCTCGACGTCACGCCGGACCACGTCGCCGATGTGATCGTCTCCAACCACACGCTGGAGCATCTCGCCTCGCCCTATGAGGCGCTGCGCCAGCTGCGCAGCAAACTCAGGCCAGGCGGGACACTGGTGCTGGTGCTGCCGATCGACGACTGGCGCGCCCAGCGGCGGTGGGACCCGGCCGACATCAACCGCCACCTCTACACCTGGTCTCCGATGAACCTGGGCAACCTGCTCGATGAGGCGGGCTGGCATCCCACGGAGATGCGGGTGATCCGACGGACCCTTATGCGCGGCTTTGCTACCTTCGCCAAGCTGCCGCGGCCGATCTTTGACGCCGTGAGTTGGGGCTTCTCGGTGCTACGGCATCGGCAGGAACTGTTGGCGGTCGCCACGCTGCCGACTGCGGCGGAGGCACCCATCATCCCGACGCAGCCACACCCGTACCACTGACGACGGGGCACCGTAGGCGTCAGGGAGCGGCGGTCGCGCGCAGTGGGCCTGGCGCGGGCAGGCCATCCAGCGCGGTCGGGTCCACGCTCCACGCCCCGGCGACGCGCATGACGTCGCTCTCGGAGACCAGAACGTCAGTCTTGTGCTCCAGCGTTGGTGGAAGACCGACGGACGCCTCGACCTCGTCGGGGTCGCCGCGCCAGTCCCGTACCTCGCCCGCCTCGCCGAGGTACTCGAACGCCCGCACCAGTACGCCGTCCATGGCTCGTTGCCACCGGTGTAGCTCGCCCACCCGATAGGTGGCGAAGAACTGAACCTCGCCGCGGAGCTCGGCGGAGAGCCACGTTGGATCCACAGTGGATCCTACCCGGAGTAGCCATCGTCCGGTGACGAGCAGCCACCGGCTGCCGCGTGCGCCCGGCAGCAGCGGGGTGAGTACGAGCCGGTCGTCAGTAAGGTAGGCGAGGTCGATCCCGTCGCGCCAGGACACCGGCCCGAGATCGCGAAGGCCCAGTGCCTCGGCGACGGCATCGGGGTCACCGTCTCGGACCGCAAGCCACGCCTGTTTATGCCCGAACCCGAGCATGGTGTCGCCCACGCCCCAAAGACTACCGATCGCCTTGATCAGTCCGGCGCGTGAAACGCGCCAGCAGATCCATCGTCCGGCGTCAAGTAGCCAATCATCCGGTTGTGGTGATGGCCGTTGTCGGTCATCGTTGGCGTGTTAACCAACCAACGTCGACAATTGGCGATCGCTCGGACTTCGCCGGAGGCGATCAACGCGGCAACTTCGCCGGAGGCGATCAACGCGGCAACTTCGCCGGAGGCGATCAACGCGGCAACTTCGCCGGAGGCGATCAACGCGGCAACTTCGCCAGAGGGCGCCATGTGGGTCGACACATGGCACACGGCCGACGTGAATGCGAGGGGGGTTCACGTCGGCCGGGCGGCGAGTCATTCGTGGGGCGGCACGGGGTGAAGCGGGCGCACGGCGCCGGGAGGGCCGGAATGGCCGGGCTGGGTCGGCACCCGCATGCCGTGAAGGTAGCCGTCGGTCTCCCGCTGCTCGCCGTACTCGGCGGTCAGCGCGGCGAAACGCTCCTCCAACTCGCCGATTCGCCGCAGGATCTGGTCGCGACAGTAGACCACGATGACGGCCAGCCAGGCGACGGTGAATACCCCAGTTGTGACGATGAGCATGACGTCGGACGGGGGCGTTGGCGGCGGCATCTGTCCGGGGCCGGGCGGCGGCCCTGGTGGACGACTCTGGATCACTGCCACGATCACCAGCGCCACCGTGGCGGCTACGGCGGCGACAACGCTGCTCAGCAGCAACGGGCTGATGTTGACCTGCAACCCGGTGCGTTCCGCGGCGTTCTGAGCAGAATGAACGGCCACGCCCGAGGGCTCCCTCCGCTCCGTGACGAGCACTAAGGCTATCCGTACGGATGGTTCCGCTTCAATCTTTTCCCCGCGTTGACCTACGCAGAACGGCGGCGGCGCATGTCCCGGCGGTACGGCTGCAGCATCCGCTCGAGTACGGAGGCGAGCGCCTGCCGTTCGGCGGCGGGAATGGGGGAATCGTCAGCGAGCATCCGACCCAGCTCGTAGGCCAATGGGTGCAGGTAAGCCGTCGGCGTCGTGGGCTGATGGCTGAGGCGGTCGGGGTAGGCGGCCATGACCATCTCGTTGATGGTCTTGCCGAGGACGGGTGCGATCCGATCGATCGACCTGATCGTGGGGCGCTGCTCCTCACTGATCCAGCGCAGGACGACGGACGGGTCGGTGCCGACCTCGCGCGCGAACTGGGTCGGCGTGACAAACCCAGCAGCCTGAATCGCGTCTCGGATGTAGACGCCGAAGCCAACCGGCGCTCGATCTTGGCCCACAAACCAAGGCTAGCGGACCGGGTGCGCCAATGTGGACATCCGATGGGCCAGGAACCTGCGTGTTGGTTTCGGTCTCGCCGAGCGCCCGACGGCGTGTCGGGGGCACATCCGTACATAAGCGAGCTGCGTCCACACCTACAGCGTTGTGATCACAACGCTGTAGGTGTGGACTTCCAGAGACACATACCTGGTCGGGCGAGTCGGTTGGCCAGGCAGGTGTGCATGTCACCGTGAATGGATCTCCGACCCGCGATGCTAGGAGCGCGCGAAGCGCAGTAGCGGCCCGTAATCGACGCCGCGCAGCGCTATGTCTGCCCGCAGAAGGCCTTCGCGATCCGCATCGCTGAGCGGAGTGGCACCCTCCGGATCGACGAACAGGTCGGTCATGAGCCGTCAGCCCATACTCGTCCCTTGCTGATGAGCAGCTCGGTTTGCGCTCGTATTAGGTCCTCGCCGACGACAATGGCCTGGTCCTCGAGCGCCATCGTGTTCGCGACCTCCGCGAGCTGGCGACGTGCGGCTTGTCGGGCGTGAGTCCTGATGGTCTCATCGAGGCTCTGGTTCGGAATGAATGCGTACACAAACGTGCAGTCCATGGCCTCCGCTGCTCGGCGTAGCGTGTCTACGCGTATTGTGGCGTCCCGTTCGCTGCGTTCGAGCGCGCTGACAGCCGGACCGGTGATCTTCATGCGTCGAGCCAGATCCGCGCCAGACATGCCCAGTGCATCCCGAATAGCACGAATCCATCCGCTATAAGGCACGCTGTACTTTTCGTACGGACGTAGCCCCTTGAGACGTTGGTCAACCGACGCGCAGTTGCCGCCGTCGCGCGCAGGGTGCAGCCCGGAGGAGTATGAGGAGCGCAGTTAAGCTGTAGCTATCAATCGCGAGGGATTGCGATAAGCTATAGTTTATGCTGCCCCGCTCGACTTCCGCACGTGCTCGCGCCGCCACGGCTGCGGATAGCTCTGCGCGAACCGCTCGAATGCAGCGCGGTCGCTGGTCGCGTCCTGCGACGGGGTGAGGTCGTGCGGCTGGACCGCACGTTCGCGGCCGGCCAGGGTGGACCACAGCGTGTCGTAGAGGAACGGCACGGCCAGCAGCAGTCCCGCCTCCGCGGCGGAGAACGAATGGTCTGCGGGCAGGCCGGCGACGAGCCAGTCCAGCCGATAGGTCACCCGTCCGGCGAACCCGAGGTCCTGCCACGGGTCGTCGGCCAGTGAGAACAGCCCAGCCCGGCGCGCCCAGGCCAGGTGCACTACCAGCTCCGAGGTCTTCAGGCGCAGCGTTTCCGGTGACCTATCACCCGGTCCCAGAGCCCGTGCCGCGCCACCAGGTCCACCCACCGATCCAGATCGTCCGTTGTCGTGGGCCAATGCACCGGCGGCATGTCCATCCTCTTCGCTCACCTCATCGTGGTGGGGATGCGTCGTCGCAGAAGATACCGATCCACAGCAACTCCGTTCAACGGACCACGGAGCTACGATCCCGGTAGGGGTTTACCGCTATGGATCGCGAGGGCCTGCCATGGTCATCGTCGGTATCGTTCTCGGGGCGCTTGCTGCGGCGGCGGTCTGGTTCGGTCTGAGTGCCCGGGTTATCAAACAGTACGAGCGTGGTCTCGTCTTCCGCTTCGGCCGTGTTCAGGAGGCGATCAGAGGCCCTGGCCTCAACATGATCGTGCCGGGCATCGACAAGCTCCGGAAGGTCAACATGCAGATCGTCACGATGCCCGTGCCGGCACAGGAGGGCATCACCCGGGACAACGTGACGGTCAAGGTCGACGCGGTGGTGTACTTCAACGTCGCGGACCCGGCGCGAGCCATCGTGAATGTGCAGGACTACCTGTTCGCGGTGTTGCAGGTCGCTCAGACCTCACTGCGCTCCATGATCGGTAAGAGCGAGCTCGACGATCTACTGTCCAACCGGGAGAAGCTCAACCAGGGCCTGGAGATCATGATTGACAGTCCGGCGCTGGACTGGGGCGTCCACATCGACCGGGTAGAGATCAAGGACGTCGCGCTGCCGGAGTCGATGAAGCGGTCGATGTCGCGTCAGGCCGAAGCCGAACGAGAACGACGGGCCCGTGTGATCACCGCGGAGGGCGAGTTGCAGGCCTCCCACAAGCTGGCCGAGGCCGCGGCGACCATGGCGGACACCCCGACGGCATTGCAACTGCGACTGCTGCAGACGGTTGTCGAGGTGGCGGCGGAGAAGAACTCCACGCTGGTGTTGCCATTCCCGGTCGAGCTACTCCGATTTCTGGAGAGACATACCTCCGTCGCCGCGGCGGGCCCGACCACTCCTGCCAGAATTCCCCCGCAAGCGCCGCCCGAGGCACCGGCCGCTCTGGAGTCCGCGGCGGAGGGTCCGCCCGTGCGCGACATTGTCGGCGGGGAGCAACCCGCGACAACCCCAAAGCCTAGGACCTAGACCGAGCGCGTCCGGAGCGCCCGGCGAAGCGGTTCGTAGCCTCGATGAGGGCCTCGGTCATGCCGGGTTCGCTCGAACCGTGTCCCGCCTCATCGACAAGTACGAGCTCGCTATCAGGCCAGACCTGGGCGAGTGCCCAGGCGATGTCCGGCGGCCCGCTCACGTCGAGGCGGCCGTGGACCAGCACACCCGGGATGCCGGCGAGCCTCTGCGCCTCGCGGAGGAGTACGCCCTCGGGAAGCCACGCGGCGTGGCGCCAATAGTGCGTGACCAGACGCGCGAAAACCATGCGGAACACCGGATCCTGGTACCGCGGGTCGGGCCGGTGTCCCGGCCGCACGGCGATGTGGGAGTCCTCCCAGACGCACCAGTCCCTGGCGGCCTTCTCCCGCACGACCGGATCGGGATTGTGTAGCAGCCGGCTGTACGCCTCCACGAGACTGCCGTCGCGTTCGGCGGCCGGCACGCCGTCGCGGAAGCGCGCCCACTGCTCGGGAAAGATCCGGCCCACGTCGCGAGTAATCCACTCGACTTCTCGACGTGCGGTAGTGCCGATGCTGAACAGAACGATCTCCGAGACCCGCTCTGGATGTCGCTCGGCGTAGGCGAGCCCGAGTGTGGAGCCCCATGACCCGCCGAAGACCAGCCACCTGTCGATGTCCAGGTGTCGCCGCAGCCTTTCCATGTCGACGCGGAGATGGTGGGTCGTGTTGGTCGACAGGTCGACCGCCGGGTCGCTGGCGTGGGGAGTGCTCCGGCCGCAGCCACGTTGGTCGAACAGCACGATCCGGTACGCGCCCGGGTCGAAGTACCGCCGCCACCCCGGAGTGCACCCCGACCCAGGTCCGCCGTGTAAGACGACGGCCGGCTTCCCGTCGGGGTTGCCGCAGGTCTCCCAGTAGACGAGGTTGCCGTCGCCTACGTCGAGCATGCCGTGCTCGTACGGCTCGATCTCCGGATAGCGAACCACTAGACGTACCTCCCCTTCGGCGAGTTCTGGCAGCGACCAGTAGCCGTTACCCGTTCGTGATCCCACCCGGTTGCATCGGAGTTACTTCACGACTTAGCCTAAGTCTCGAATTGAGGTGAAGCATGACCCGTCGAGTCACCGTGAAGGACCTCCGACAGCGCAACCGCGCGTCGGTGCTCCGGCAGATCGTCCTTGCGGGCGTGACCACGCGCGCCAAAATCGCAGCTGACTGTCAGTTGTCCGCCGCGACGATCACGAACGTCGTCTCGGACCTTATCCGAGAAGGCCTCGTGCAAGAGAACGGGCTGCTGCCATCGGACGGCGGGCGCCCAGTGGCGCGGATCAGAGCGACCGACGGCGGCGCCCACGTCATCGGAGCCGACGTCGGGGAGCAGGGCGTGACGGTCGAGTTGTTCGACCTGTCGCTGCGACGCATCGATCGGGTGTTTCGCAAGCTGTCGACCAGAGCCGTCAGCCCGGAGCGGGTGGCCGAGGCGCTCGGTGGCGCCGTGGCCGATCTCCGAGCGGCGCATCCCGAGCGGGTCGCCTCCTTGATCGGGGTCGGGCTCGGCCTGCCCGGCATCGTGGACATCGGTCCGGACGGCACGACGACCGTCTTCGCCCAGAGCCTCGGATGGGAGCCGACGCGCGTCAACGACGTGTTCAGCCTCGGCGACATTCCCACGTACGCCGACAACGGCGCGAAGACCCTGGCGACGGCCGAGATGTGGTTCGGCGCGGCACAGGGAGTTCAGCACGGCATCGTCGCCCTACTGGGTCGGGGCCTCGGCATCGGCGTCATCGCCGGCGGGCGGATCCTGCGCGGGCTGTCGAGCAGCGCGGGTGAGTGGGGACATACGAAGGTCTCGTTCGGCGGCCCCGCCTGCCAGTGTGGCGCCCGCGGGTGTCTCGAGGCCTACGTGGGCGGTGGGGCGATCGTCCGGCGCTGGCGAGAGACGGGCGCCAAGGTACGCGGCGGCGATGAGCAGGGACTGTCGCAGTTGGTCGCCGCCGCCGACGGGGGTGATGTCGCGGCGGGCCGCGTCCTCGACGAGACGGTCGAGATTCTCGGCCTGGGCCTAGCCAACCTCGTCAACCTGTTCAACCCGGAGTCCATTGTGGTGGGCGGATGGGCCGGCCTGCGCCTGTTCCAGGCCCGCGGCGAGGACGTGGCCAGAAATGTACGCAAACAGTCGCTGCACCGGCCGGGAGAGCAGTTCCGCCTCGACCCGTGCAAGTTGGGCGACGACGCGGTGGCACTGGGCGCCGCGCTTCTGCCGCTGGAGCAACTGATCGAAGGAACACTCCCCTCACCGAGAGCACAGCCATGACACCGACACGGTCGGCCGACATGACACTGACGACGCGTTCGGCCATGACCTGGCAGCCCGATGTGGACGCGTTCGGAGCGGACTTCGCCTGGGGCGCGGCCACCGCGGCCTACCAGATCGAGGGCGCGGTTGCCGAGGGCGGTCGCGGTCCGTCCATCTGGGACACGTTCGCGCACATGCCTGGCCGGACCACCCGTGGTGACACGGGCGATATCGCCTGCGACCACTACCACCGGTGGGAGTCCGATCTCGACATTATTCGTGATCTGGGGCTGCGCGCGTACCGGCTGTCTCTGTCGTGGTCGCGCCTGCAGCCCAGCGGGACCGGGCCGCTCAACCCGGTCGCGGTCGCCCACTACCGACGTTTGCTCGGCCGCCTCAAGGAGATCGGCGTGCGAGCATTCGTGACGCTCTACCACTGGGATCTGCCGCAGCCACTCGAGGACGCCGGCGGCTGGCCGGCGCGCGCCACCGCGTACCGGTTCGCCGACTACGCCGGCCTGGTCGCGGACGAGCTGGGTGACCTCGCCGAGGACTGGATCACCATCAACGAGCCGTGGTGTTCGTCCTTCCTCGGGTACGGCACCGGTGCGCACGCGCCAGGTCGCAGCGACCTCGGCGAGGCGGTCGCGGCCGCGCATCACCTGAACCTGGCCCACGGGCTGGCCGTGGCGAACATCCGGCACCGACGCCCGCACGTGGCGGTCGGCGTCGCCCACATCGTGACCGACCTCGTCACTGCCTCGGAGCAACCAGAGGATCTTGCGGCGGCGGCACGCTACGACGCCAACAACAACCGGATGTTCCTCGACCCGGTGCTGCGCGGCGGCTACCCGGTGGACGTGTACGAGCTATACCGCGCGCAGAGGCTGGCCGAACTGGTCCGCGACGGCGACGAGGCAACGATCGCCACTCCGGTGGACTTTCTCGGCCTGAACCACTACCACCAACTGATCGTCCGTCATGACCCGACGGTGGCCCACCTGCAGGCGAGCACCACGCCCGCGGAGCCGGCGACGACGTCGCTGCGGTGGTCGGTTACGCCGGAGTCGCTGCGGCGGGTGCTCGTCCGAGTGGAGCGCGACTACCCGGGCACGCCGATCCACGTCACTGAGAATGGCGCCTCCTTCGACGATTACGTCGACCACTCGGGCCAGGTCGCGGATAACGAACGGATCGGGTACCTGAGCGGCTACGTGCAGGCGGCCGCGGAGGCGATTAGAGAGGGGGTGAACCTTCAGGGCTACTTCGTCTGGTCCCTGCTGGACAACTTCGAGTGGGCAGAGGGCTACAGCAAACGGTTCGGACTTGTCTACGTCGACTACCACACGCAGACGCGCATACCCAAGGCGAGTGCGGCGTGGTATCGCGACCTCATCGCGCGCCATGCCCGGGCGGTCGGATAGGACCGCCCGGACAGACGCTGCCGAAACCTCAGCAGTGATCCAACCACCCTCAGGAGATGGCTAGATGAACAGAGTACTCAGGACGGCGCTCGCCGCTGCGGCGGCGTTCGCCCTGTCCACACCTTTGGCTGCGTGCGGCGACAACCCGCCGGCCGGCACGACCGCCGCACCGACGCTCAAGGTCTGGATCATGGGCGACGACGGCAAGAACTTCACCAACCTCGTGTCCGACTTCACCGCGAGCACGAACATCAAGGTCGACGTCGACGCGATCCCATGGGACAAGGTCAACGAGAAGCTGACCACGGCCGTCGCCTCCGGCAACGGACCCGACGTGATGCAGGTGGGCCTGTCGCTCCTGCCGAGTTTTCAGGCGGCCGGCGCGCTGCTCGACCTCAACACGTACCTCAGGGACTACCCCAACCTCAAGAACGAGAACTTCCTCGACGCGGTGTCGTCCGACAAGCTCAACCCGGCCGGCAAGGTTCTCACCGTGCCGTGGATCGCCGATACCCGGGTGCTGTTCTACCGCAGCGACATCCTGGCCCAGGCTGGCTTCTCCGGACCGCCGACGACCTGGACCCAGCTGCACGATTACGCCGTCAAGCTCGCCGCCCGCGGCAAGGGCCAGTACGGCTACTACATCCCGCAGTGGGATGCCCCGCTGCCGATCCAGTTCACCTGGCAGGCCGGCGGAAGCGTGACCGACTCGACCGGGAAGGTCAACCTCGACACCCCGGAGTTCAAGCGGGCCGCCGACTTCTACACGAGCTTCTACCGGGAGAAGCTGGTCCCAACCGCGTCCGACTTCGACCAGACGCAGGGCTTCATCTCCGGTGCGGCCCCGATGCTGATCTCGGGCCCGTACCTGGCGAAGGCGGTCGCCGACCAGGCGCCCGAGCTCGCCGGCAAGTGGGGCGTGACGATGGTGCCCTCCGATAAGGCCAGCACGGCGCTGTTCGCCGGGTCCAACATGGGTGTTTGGCACAAGTCGACCAACGTCGTGGCCTCGCTAAAGCTGCTGGACTACCTCGCCGCCCCGGCGACCCAGCTGAAGTGGTACCAGATCAACGGCGAGCTGCCGACCGTCAAGAGCGCCCTGTCGGACTCGAGCATCACCGGTGACGCCAATGCGCAGGTCTACACCAAGCAGCTGCAGAACGCCAAGCTGCTGCCCGTGGTGCCGGCGTGGGACCAGATCCAGCAGAAGCTGCTGGACTCGCTCAACAACATCGCGCTCAAGGGCGCCGACCAGAATGCCACGCTGATCCAGCTCAACCAGGACGTGGCAAGCCTGCAGAAGTAAGGACAAGGGCCGGTACGGGCGCCACGCGGTGCCCGTACCGGGTCGGATGAGGAGGGCTGGTGACACAGACGCTCCGGCCCGCGACGAAGGCGCGCGCCACGACTGTCGTCGCGGCCAAGGTACGTCAGGCGACGCGCACCAAACGCAATGGTGCGCACCTGACGCCGTACCTGTTTGTCAGTCCGGCCTTCCTGTGTCTGATCGCCTTCGGCGTCGCGCCGATCGTGGTGGCGGCCGCGGTGAGTCTGACCAATATGGACATCAGCGGCCTCGCGAGTTGGCGCAACGTCGAGTTCGTTGGCCTCGCCAACTACTCGGCTCTCTTCTCCGACGCCGCATTCTGGGAGTCGCTGCGCAACACCGCGATCTTCGTCGGCATGGGTGTCCCGGTCATCGTCGTGGTATCGCTGGCGGTGGCGATCGCACTCAACCAGAGCTCGTCACGATTCTTCAGGGCGCTACGCGCGTTCTACTTCCTGCCCGCGATCACGGCGATCGTCGCGATCTCCCTGATCTGGGGTTACCTCTACAACAGCCAGTTCGGTCTGCTCAACTACCTGCTCTCTACGGTGGGCCTGCCGCCCGTGTCGTGGCTCACCGACCCAGTCGTGGCGAAGTTCTCGGTCGCCCTGGTTGCGATCTGGCGGGCCTCCGGACTCAACATCATCATCTTTCTCGCGGCGCAGCAGGCCATCCCGAAGGAGTATTACGAGGCGGCATCGATCGACGGTGCCGGCCGGTGGCGGCAGATCTTCAACGTGACGATTCCGCTGCTGCGCTTCGCCATCTTCTTCGTCAGCGTCACGACGCTCATCAGCTGGATGCAGTTCTTCGATGAGCCCTATGTGCTCACCCAGGGCGGCCCGACCGGCGCCACCACCTCGATCTCGCTCTACATCTACCAGCAGGGGTTCAGGTTCAATGAATTCGGGTTCGCCTCGGCCGCCTCGCTGGTGCTGTTCGTGATCATCTTTGTCGTCACCGCGATCCAGCTTCGTACCCGGAGGTTCTCCGATGATTAGGGCTCGCAGGCGGCCGGTTCTGCTCGCGCTTGCGCTCGCCGCGGGCGCACTGCTCACCGCGTTCGCGTTCCTCTGGATGCTGACAACCTCGGTGAAGCCCCTCGGTGAGGCACGCAGATTTCCGCCTACCATCGTGCCGTCGAAGGTCTCGTTCGACTCCTACCTGCGACTCTTCCGCGACCTCGACTTCGGCACCTATTTGGTCAACACCGTAGTGGTTGTGCTCATCAGCTTCGAGCAATTGTCAAGACTTGTGGATGAAGGAGTCTGACTATGCTGCCTCGGCCGTCGCCTTGGCTTGAGCGTTGCGGGTGGTGCGTTCGACGAGCTTGCCCTTGGTGATCTTGCTCCGGTTCCGTACGGTGGCGAACGTCGACTCGATCGGATTCGTGGTTCTCAAATGGATCCAGTGCTCGGCCGGAAAGTCGTAGAACGCGAGCAGCTGCTCCTGATCGTCGATGATCTTGGCGATGGCTTTGGGGAACTTAGCGCCGTAGGCGAGCTTGAACGCGGCGACGGCGCGGCGGGCGTGGTCGCGGTCCTCGGCGTTCCAGATCTCGGCGAGGGCCTTCTTCGCGGCCGGGTGGGCCGACTTCGGTAGCGCCGACAACACGTTACCGATCTTGTGGAACCAGCACCGCTGCTCGCGGGTCTCGGGAAACACCTCGCGCAGCGCGCCCCAGAAGCCCAGCGCGCCATCACCGGCGGCCAGGACGGGGGCGCGCATGCCACGACGCTTGCAGTCGCGCAGCAGGTCTGCCCACGAGCCGGTCGACTCGCGGTAGCCATCGGTCAACGCGACGAGCTCCTTGGTGCCGTCCACGCGCACGCCGACGAGCACGAGCAGGCACAGCTTCTCCTCGTCCAGGCGGATGTTGACGTGGATGCCGTCGGCCCACACATACACGTAGTCCACACCGGACAGATCCCGCTCGTTGAAGCGGCGAGCCTCGTCCTGCCACTGCACGGTCAGGCGGGTGATCGTTGCCGCTGACAGGCCGGCATCCGTGCCGAGGAACTCCTCCAACGCCGGCACGAAGTCCTTGCTGGACAAACCATGCAGGTACAGCAGCGGCAGCACCTCGGTGACCTTCGGGGACTTGCGGCACCACGCCGGCAGAATCGCCGAGGCGAACCGACGCCGCTCGCCCGTGGCCTCATCCACGCGCTTGTCGTTGACCCGCGGCGCGCTCACCTGCACCGCACCCGCCGAAGTCAGCACCTGCCGGGGGACGGCGTGGCCGTTGCGCACCACCAACCTGCGGCCCTGTTCGTCCACCTCGCCCACGTGGGCGTCGATGTAGGCGGCCACCTCGGCCTCCAACGCCGCGGCGAGCATCCGCCGAGCACCATCGCGCACGATCTCGTCCAACACAGACACGCCCAGGGGCGGGGCGGCTGGCGTGACCTCGGCGTCGGCAACTACCGTGAGCATGGGCGTACCCTTCCGACCCGCGTTGGCGCGCGGGCCTCTGCTTGATCCCTACTCGGACAACTCGGGAGGGTACGCCTCCCGAGATTCATCCACAGGTTTCAAGCATTGCTC
>JAHRHA010000079.1 GCA_020027875.1 Micromonosporaceae bacterium
CGGTGGCCGTCCACGCCGCTGCCGGCCTGGTGCCCGCCAGTTGGGAGCGGGCCGGCACCGGACGAGCGGCGCGAGCGCGGTGGCTGGTCTACCTCGTCGCGGGTGCCGTCGCCGCCGCTGTGCTCGGCGCCTGGGTCGTCGTCGTGCTGCTCGCGGCCGGGTTGACCGAGACCCTCGTACGGCGGGCGATCCGGCCGGACCGCGCCACCGGCGTCATGCCCATCGCGTTGGCGATGCTGACCGGGGGTGGGCTCGCCTCGTTGTGCTGGGTGGCGTTCAAGGTGGGGGCGCTGTCGTACGGCGGCGGGTTCGTCATCGTTCCGCTCATGCAGGCCGACGCGGTTGATGAATACCAGTGGATGACCGGCAGCCAGTTCCTCTATGCGGTCGCGCTCGGCCAGATCACCCCCGGGCCGGTGACGCACACGGTCGCCGTGGTGGGTTACGCGGCGGCCGGCATCGGCGGCGCACTCCTGGCCGCGGCGGTGGCGTTCGCGCCGTCATTCCTGTTCGTGACCCTGGGCGCCCGCCGTTTCGACCAGCTTCGCGGCAGCACCGCCGTACAGGCCTTCCTTACCGGGGCGGGTCCGGCCGCGGTCGGCGCCATCGGCGGCTCGGCCATCGTGCTCGGCCTGGCCATCACCCACCTCTGGCAGGTCGGCGTGCTGGTCGCCGCGTCGGTGTGGATCCTGGCGCTTCGGCGCGGCGTGGTCACCGCCCTCCTCGGCGCCGCCGCGCTGGGTTTGATCGCGGCGACCATCGGGTGGCCCGTCACCTGACTGAGCGCCGGCACCTCTCCGGGGTCTGAGCGCCGGCGCTGCTAAATGAGTGGAGCGCCGGCCGGTGCGGGATCTACCGTGTCGGCATGTCTCGTCTGTGCTGAACCGTAGCGGCGTCGCGATCCGCGGCGCCGCTGGCGAGTGCGTCAACGCCACTTGTCTGATCCCGCGTGCCCACGATGGCGCGCGGTCCACGGTGTATACGCCGACGTGACGAGGTCAAGTCGTGGAACTTCCACAGATCGGGCTGCAGCATCCGCGCGTCAAGCAGCTGCGCGCCGTCCTGCAGAACAGTGCTCCCAACCATCGCCGCCTGTTCGTGGCCGAGGGCCTGTGGGCTCACAACGTCCTACTCGACCTCGACGCTCCGGTGGAGGTCTTCCTCTGGTGCCCGGAGGCGGCGTACGCGGACGAGGCACACAAGCGCAGCGTCGAGATCGCGGCTCGCGCTCAACACTCGTACCGCATCTCCCCGCGCGTGCTGGAGCGCATCGCCGAGCGCGACCGTCCAGATGGGATGGTGTCGCTCGTGCGCTTGCCGGCCTGGGATCCGGAGGCGATACCGCTGCAGCGCCAGGCCCTGGTGCTCGTCGCGGATGCCATCGAGATTCCGGGCAATCTCGGCACGTTGCTGCGGACGATCGATGCCTGCGCCGCCGACTGCCTTCTGCTCACCAATCGTCGTACGCGGCTGAGCCATCCCAAGGTGTTCCGCGGCAGCCGCGGGATGAACCTTCGGGTACCAGTCCTCGAGTTCGCCGAGCCGGCGCAGGCCACGCAGTGGCTCGAGCGACGGCAGTTCACCGTCTACCTGGCCACGACCGGGAAGGACGCGCAGCCCTACCGAGACGTCGCCTTCCCGGCCCGCACGGCTCTAGTCGTGGGCAACGAGCGGTACGGAATATCGCGGCCCTGGCTGGAGCACGGTTTCCGGCAGGTCACGGTCCCGATGCTCGGCGCGGCCGACTCGCTGAACGTATCGGTGTGCGCGTCGATCTTGTTGTACGAGGCACGCGCGCGCACTGAACAGCTTCGATGGCTCGCTTGAGGAACGACCGCTACACCGCCACGGTCGCTCCCCGCGAGGTTTGGACGTCCATCCGCTACCGTGGGCTCGCCGACGATTAAGGCGGACAAGGACGTGAGCGATCGAATCAAACAGGTGATTGTGGTGCGGCTCGACCTCGCCATGGGCGTGGGCAAGATTGCCGCGCAGGCGGCACACGCCGCCGTACTCGGACTCGTAGAGGCGTTGGCGGTCAATCTGACGTGGGTCGACGGCTGGCGACGAGACGGCCAGACCAAGGTTGTCCTCGCGGCCGAGCAACTCGACATCATCATGGACATCGCCGAGGCGGCGCGTCGGGCCGGGCTGCCGGTCGCGGTCGTCCGGGATCGCGGCCTCACCGAGGTCGCAGAGGGCACCGTGACGTGTGCCGCGGTCGGCCCCGGCCCAGGCGACCGGATCGACGCCATCACCGGAACCCTCCGGCTGCTGTGACCTGCGTCGACGTGACGGCGCAGCTCAGAAGAGCTGCTCATAACAGCTGAAAGGGCAGCACCTCGAAGGAGACCGCGAACTTGCAGCCCAGCCGCGTGCCCGTGATGCGGGCGAACGACTCGAGGAACTCCGCCGGATCCATCTCCTGACCTAGGCCAGCCAGGTAAGCCTCGTGGGCGCGCAACGACTCGACCCCGAGCGCGAGCGAGTCGGTGACATCGACACCGTGCGTCGCGAGCGGCGATCCGCCGGCGAGCACGGCCCGTACGCCGCCCCAGGGCTCCAGACCCTCATCGAGGAGCTCCCGGAACACCCATCGGTTCGCCGCGTCGCGCACCGCGTCGACCACGGCCCGCCCCACCGCGATGTGGTCGGCCTGGTTGAGCATGTCCGGCCCGAACGTCTCCCGGAAGTTCCCGGTGATGACGATCTCGGGTCGGTGCCGGCGGATCGCGGCGGCGAGCGTACGCCGAAGTGGCAGCCCGTACTCGAGCATGCCGTCGGCGCCGCCGAGAAACTCGACCACGTCGACCCCGACCACCGCGGCCGAGGCGACCTGCTCGGCCTCGCGAAGGGGGCCCGCCTCGTCGGGGTGCATCCCATCGATGCCGGCCTCACCGCTGGTGACCAGGGTGTATACGACGCTCTTCCCCTGCGAGGTCCAGCGCGCGACGGCGGCCGCCGCGCCGTACTCCATGTCGTCGGGGTGAGCAACGATCGCCAGCGCGCGCTCCCAGTCCTCGGGGAGCACAGCTAGCGGTGGGGGCGCCATGTCAGCCATTCGCCGAGCATACGGTCGATGGCCGGTCCAGGTACCGTGAGGCGATCACCCATCGGCGAAGGACCGATCATGCAACGCGGGCTTGTGAATCCCTCGCGGCCACGACGACCGACAATGATCGACGTCGCCCGGCATGCCGGCGTGAGCTTGAAGACCGTCTCGCGGGTGATCAACGGCGAGCCGACAGTCGCAACCGAGCTGGCCGACCGCGTCCTCGCGGCAGTCGCCGACCTGGGATTTCGCCGCAACGACATCGCCGCCAACCTCCGCTCGAGCGAGGTGAGCCGCACGATCGGCCTGCTCATTGAGGAGATCGCCAACCCGTTCTACGCGTCGATCGCCGCCGTCGTCGCGGAGATCGCGGCGACGCACAACACAATGCTGATCACCGTGTCGTGCGAGGAAGACCCGGAGCGAGAGAAGTCGCTCCTGCTCAACCTGTGCCAGCGCCGGGTGGATGGTCTGCTCGTGGTACCAGCCAGCCAGGACCACTCCTACCTGCGGCGTGAGGTCCAGATGGGCATGGCGGCGGTGTTCCTCGACCGACCACCGGGCCAGCTCCTCGCCGACACGGTGCTCGTTGACAACCGCGGCGGCAGCCAGTCGGCCGTGCAGAGCCTGCTCGCGGCCGGCCACCGGCGGATCGGGATCCTGCTCGACTCACTCACCGTGTTCACAATGCGTGAGCGGCTCGCTGGCGCCCAGGCCGCGATGGCGACCGCCGGGGTCCGCTACGACACCGCCCTCGTGCGAGATGAGGTTCGCGCCCCGGCCGACGCGGCCCGCGCCGTCGCGGACATGCTGGCCCATCCGGACCCGCCGACCGCGTTCTTCTGCCTCAACAACCGGATCACCGTCGGCGCGCTGGAGGAGCTCTGGCGCCGGGGCAACGACGCCGGGCTGGTCGGGTTCGACGACTTCGAGTTCGCCCATTTGATGCCGCGCCCCTTCGCAGTGATCGCATACGACCCGAAGGAGCTCGCCCGGGTCGCCACGGACCAGCTCTTCCGCCGGATCGGCGGCGAGCAAGGGTGGCCGATCACCCGGGTGCTGCCGACCCACCTCGTCGACCGGGGCATCGTTGATCGTGGAGTCGCGGCCTAACGCCGCCGCGTGGCCTCTGCCCTGAGACAACGTTGTCCCAGGTCATCCCCCACGGATGCCCCCAGAGGTGACATCGTGACTCTGCTTTACCGTCCGTAACCATCTGGACACCGTGCCGGATCGTGACGGAAACGACGCCAAAACCACCGTTGACTATGCGCTCAAACGGAGCCAGAGTGACTTGAAGATCACCTGAGACAACGATGTCATGTTTCGATCGGAGGAGTCATGCGTCTTTCGAGGCGTGTTTCTGTCGCTGTTGTCGGGCTAACCGCGCTTCTCGCGGCGACCGCGTGCGGCGACGACGGCGGCGGCGGTACAGCCGTCAAGAACGTTGAGGTCTTCACCTGGTGGGCCGACGGCGGGGAGAAGGCAGGCCTGGACGGCCTGGTAGGCACGTTCGGCACGGCATGTCCTAACTTCACGTTCGTCAACGGCGCGGTCGCCGGAGGCGCCGGCTCCAACGCCAAGCAGGTGCTGGCGTCCCGACTTACCCAGTCCGACCCGCCGGACACCTTCCAGGCCCACGCTGGCAACGAGCTGAACGACTACATCAGCGCAGGCCAGATCGAGGACCTGAGCGCAAAGTACACCGAATGGGGTCTGACCAACGCGTTCCCGGCCGGCCTGATCTCCAACCTGACCGTGGACGGAAAGATCTACTCCGTGCCGGCCAACATCCACCGCGCCAACATGCTGTGGGGCAACAAGACCGTACTGGCCAGCGCCGGTATCGCGGCGAACGCGACGAGCCTGGACGCGTTCTTCACTGACCTGGACAAGCTCAAGGCGAAGGGCGTCACGCCACTCGCCCTCGGCAAGGACTGGACCCAGCTGATGCTCTTCGAGTCCGTGTTGATCAGTAACCTCGGTGCGGACAAGTTCATCGGCCTGTGGAACGGGTCGACGCCATGGGACGGCGCCGACGTTACCAAGTCGATCGCCGACCTCCAGAAGCTGATGACCTACACCAACAAGGACCGCGACACCTTCGACTGGACCGACGCCGAGAAGCTCATCATGGAGGGCAAGGCCGGCTACCAGCTCATGGGTGACTGGGAGGCGGCCGACCTCGATGCCAAGGGCTTCAAGGACTACAGCTACACCGTCTTCCCCGGAAACACAGGGGTCTTCCAGTGGCTGGCCGACTCGTTCGTCCTGCCCAAGGGTGCGAAGAATGCGGCCGGCACGGAGTGCTGGCTGAAGACCGTCGGCAGCGCCGAGGGTCAGAAGGCGTTCAACACCAAGAAGGGCTCGATCCCAGCCCGCACCGACGCCGTTGCGGCCGACTACCCCGCGTACCAGCAGACCGCGATTGCCGACTGGAAGTCCCTTAAGCAGGTGCCGTCGTGCGCACACGGCGCGGGCTGCTCGCAGGGCTACATGGGTGCGCTCAACTCGGCCATGGGCAAGTTCTCCAGCGACGGCAACGTGTCCGCCCTGCAGACTGCACTGGTCGCCGCAGCAGGACAGTTCGCAAAGTAAAAGTAGTAGTCGACGGCCGGGCGCCGATCCGGCACAGTGGTTACTGCAGCACAGCGATTTAACGCAGCACAGTCTCGCGCGGCGGGGCAGGACTCCTGCCTCGCCGCGCGACGCACGTCGGACCGAAGGAGTCCTGATGGCCACCAACACCCAGGTGCCCGCCGAGGTGCGGCCGCCAGGCGGCTCGCAGCCAGGCAGGACGCACCGGCCGGGAAGAATGCACTGGCACAGCAGGCTACGGCAGTGGGGACCCGGGCTGCTGCTGCTGTCACCGTCGCTGATCCTGTTGGCCATCTTCGTGTACGGCCTCATCGGCTGGACCATCAACCTGTCGATGCAGGACCGGCACACCGCCCGGCCTTCCAAGGGCTTCGTCGGTCTGGACAACTACGTCAACCTGTTCGCCAACGACATCAGCGACCGGTTCGTCCACTCGCTGAAGAACCTGGCCGTGTTCACCGTCGTCTTCATCGGCGGCACGCTGCTACTCGGCCTGCTCTGGGCGTTCCTTCTTGAGCGCGGAGCTAAGGCCGAGGGCGTGTTCCGCACCGTCTACCTGTTCCCGATGGCGGTGTCTTTCGTCGCCTCGGGCGTCGTGTGGCGCTGGCTGATGAACGCCGGAACCGGCGAGAACGCTGGCGGGATCAACGCGATCTTCGAAGATCTGGGCCTCGGGTTCCTGGAGAATCCATGGTGGACGCACCCGAACTGGGGCATGGCCGCGATGGCGATGCCGGCCATCTGGCAGCTCTCCGGGTACATCATGGCGCTGTTCATAGCCGGCTTCCGTGGCATCTCCCATGACCTGCGCGAGGCGGCGTACGTCGACGGAGCCACCAGCTACCAACTCTATCGGCACGTACTCTTCCCGCAGCTCACCCCGACCGTGCTGTCAGCGCTCATCATCACCGGGCACATGTCGATGAAGATGTTCGACCTGATCATGTCGGTGTCCGGAGCACAGTGGATCACCGAGGTACCGGCGGTCTACGTCTGGCAGACCTTGCTCACCAGCGACTACGCCAAGTCCGCCGCGATCTCCGTCTTCCTCCTGGTCGTCGTAGCCCTGGTCATCGTGCCGTACCTCGTCCACGTCAACCGGGCGGAGAAGCGCTCATGAGCACCGATGTGGCAACGCCGCACCTACCCGGCGAGGACCTCGTCGCACCCCCGCCGCGACAGCGGTTGGTGGTGCCCGGATCCCGTAACGCTGTGGTTGCCCGGACAGTGCGCTACGCCCTGCTGATCTTCTTTGTCCTCATTGTCCTGATGCCGCTGTACGTCCTCGTAGTGACCAGCTTCAAGTCCGGCCGCGAGATCGGCGTCAACGGCCAATGGAACCTACCCACAGAATGGACGTTCGCATCCTGGACCAAGGCGTGGACCGCACTCGGGCCATCGTTTGTGCGCACCCTCCAACTCGCCATCCCGGTCGCCCTGATCTCGTCCTTCATCGGCGCCGCCAACGGTTTCGTGCTCTCCCGCTGGCGCTTCCCCGGCGCCGACGTCGTGTTCACGCTGATCTTGTTCGGCATGTTCATCCCGTACCAGGCCGTGATGATTCCGCTTCGCGAGGTCGTGGTCTGGCTCGGCATCCCGTCGGGCATCCCTACCCTGATCTTCGTGCACACGATCTACGGCATCCCGATCTGCACGCTGATCTTCCGCAACTACTACGCCACCATTGTGCCCGTGGAGATCATCGAGGCCAGTAAGGTGGACGGAGCGGGGCTGCTGCGTACGTTTTGGTCGATCATCCTGCCGATCTCGATGCCCGGCTTCGTCGTGACGATCATCTGGCAGTTCACCTCGTCCTGGAACGATTATCTCTTCGCGATCTTCCTGTCGAACACTCGCAATGGCCCGATTACCATCGCGCTCAACGCTCTCGCCGGCGCCCAGTCGCCGGACTACGCGGCCTCGATGGCGGGTGCGTTGATCACGTCCCTGCCGACGTTGCTTGTCTACATCCTGCTCGGCCGGTGGTTCATCGGCGGCCTGATGGCGGGGTCGGTCAAGAACTGATCGGCTCTCCCCCGGCGGCGTGTGCCATTGTTGGCGGGGAAGCCGAGAGGACGGGACAACCATGCCGAGGGGATCGGATCTGCTCACACGCCTCATCGCCGCGTTGGGGGGCGTTCCAACGGGGGCCCGCGCGGATCGCGTACTGCGGTCGCCCCAGTTTCGCGACGGCGCCTTCCGCAACCCGGTGCCCGGCAGCACGCTCCCGCCGGGCAGCGGCAAGAAGGCATTCCGGGAGTGGCGCAGCGGCGGCCAGCCCCGCCAGCCCACAGACGCGATTCCTCTGGCCACGCCGACCGAACTCGGTGCGCGATCCCCCGACGCCCTCGACATCACCTGGTACGGGCACGCGTCCACCCTGGTCGATATCGAGGGCCGGCGAGTGCTGTTGGATCCGGTGTGGAGCAACCGCTGCTCGCCATTCCCCTTCATCGGGCCGCGCCGCCTGCACCCACCACCGGTGGCGCTGGGCGAGCTGCCCGAGCTCGACGCGATCGTGATCTCTCACGACCACTACGACCACCTCGACATGGCCACGGTGAAGGCCCTGGCGGCGAAGCAGTCGGCCCCATTCCTTGTCCCCCTCGGCGTCGGCGCTCACCTCGATCGGTGGGGCGTGCCTGCGGACCGGATCGTGGAGCTCGACTGGGACGAGAGCACGACCATCGGCGGCGTACGGTTCACCGTGACCGCCGCGCGTCATTTCTCTGGACGCTCACTCAACCGCGACCAGACCCTGTGGGGGTCATGGGTTGTCGCCGGACCGACCCGGCGCGTGTTCTACACCGGCGACTCCGGCTACTTCGACGGCTACGCGCGCATCGGCGCCGCGCACGGTCCATTCGACGCCTCGCTCGTCCAGATCGGGGCGTACAGCGACGGCTGGCCCGACATCCACATGACCCCGGAGGACGCCGTCACCGCCCACCTCGACCTCGGCGGCGGCCTGCTCATCCCGGTGCATTGGTGCACCTTCGTGCTCGCCTTCCATGCCTGGCGCGAGCCGGCCGACCGGCTCTGGCGCGAGGCCAAGGAGCGTGCCGTCACTCTCGCAGTGCCTCGACCCGGGGAACGCATCGACGTCGACAACCCGGCTGAGGTCGACGGGTGGTGGCAAACGATCGCCTGAACGGGCCGCCGCCGACGATGCAACCGTCCACAGTGGCCTCCTGGGTGGTGCTGTCTGCTGGGTGCTGCTGCTCGTGTTTCTGGGCATTCGTCAATGGGTGGGGCGGCCGGCCGACGATGCAGAGCCCAAGCTGCCGGGCTGGATGAAGGCGGTGGACACGCTCAACGCCGCGAAGGCGACCGGGATCGGGTTCGCCGTCTCGGCCGTGAACCCCAAGAACCTCGCGATGCGCGCCACCGCGGGGTCACCATTGCGCAGGGTGAGCTCTCCGGTGGGGGCCAAACCGTCGCGGTCGGGGTCTTCACCGTGTTAGCCGCCTCGACGGTGGGCCATGCCCGTCCTCGGCTACCTCCTCGCGGCGGAGCGGATGAGTGGGCCGCTCGACTCGCTCAAGAGGTGGCTGGAGCGCAATAACGCTACCGTGATGAGCGTGCTGCCCGTCGTCATCGGCGTGGTCGTCGCGGGCAAGGGTCTGGGCGGACTCTTTTAAACGTATCCTCGATAACTGATGTCCGTCTGGGCCGCTATCGGTTGGGGCGCGGCCACGTCGGCCTCGCTCTGGCTCGGCCAGGCACTGGCGCGGCCGATGGCCAAGGCGCCCCGAGTCACCGGCCTTGTGATGGGCTTCGGCGCCGGCACCCTGCTCAGTGCGGTCGCCTACCAACTGCTCCCGGCCGCCAGCCTGACCTCCGGAGTTCGGATGGGGCTCGGCCTCGCCGCCGGAGCACTCGTCTACTACCTGGCCGACCGCCTCGTCGATCGCCGCGGCGGTTCCGGCCGGCAACAGATCAAACCCGGCGCGGATGGTGGATCGGGGCTGGCCATGTTCCTCGGCGCGCTCCTCGATGGCCTTCCCGAGGCCCTCGTGCTGGGCATCGGTCTGGCCGTCGGCGGCGAGATCAGCCTCGCCTTCGTCGTCGCCGTGTTCGTGTCCAACATCCCGCAAGGGGTCGCCGGCACAGCCAGCATGGTTGCAGCCGGATACCGGCAGCGGTCGATCTTCTGGCTGTGGACGGCGCTGACCGTGGCCTGTGCAAGCGCCGCCGGGCTCGGCTTCATGCTCGCCGACCAGATCCCGGATCACGGCCTCGTAGCCGAGGCGTTCGCCGCCGGTGCGGTATTGATGGTGCTCGCCGATTCGATGATCCCCGAGGCGTACTCGCACGGTGGCCGAACCGTTGGCCTGGCCACGGTCGCGGGCTACCTCGTCGCCGCGGCTCTCGCCGTCGCGCAGTAAGTCGGTCACCAACTGGACGTACGGGCAGTGTCGGCAGCTCCGTTCGCAGCAGGTGCCGCGTTGGCTGAGGTAGCCAGCGGCCAGGGCCGCGGCGTGCGCCGCGAGGATCTCCCGGCGGCGCGGATGATCTGGGGCGAGCCGGGACGGATGCGGCGAGGTGAGCGGGCGCGATGTGGCTCACCCGCCAGAGGCTAGCCGAGGCCGCGCCCCCCTGTTCCCCACACGCAGAGTTACCCGCCGGACCTGGGGCGGCCATAACCTGGGCCGGCCGTTTGCTCTGCTTCCCTATCGGCAACACCACGTTGACCTGCGTGTTTTCGTCTGAGCGCGGTACGGCGTACACGCGCGTCTGCCACGCAGAGTAGTCGTGGTTATTGGTCCCAGTCGAGATCGTTCGGGTCTACGGTGGGCGGGCGGACGATTCCGTTACGGCGATCCTCGCGCTGGCGCGCCAGCGCAACCTCCCACGTGAATGCCAGTCCCGGACGCCGCGGTTCTGGCGCATTCCTCAGCTTCGCCACGCGTACCTCCCATTGGCTACGGGCGCGCATAGCGTCCCGGAGCCGCCGGTCGCGGTAGAAGGTCTCCGGCGGACGGGCCAACCCATAGTCGTCCGCCCACCATTCGCCGGCGACCGGATCGAGGATCGTGTCGAGGTGCGACGGGTAGCGCCGCTCGGCGCCATCTCGAGTGTCTTCGCACTCGCGCATCGGCTGAATGATGCGGCCTTCCTGATCCACCACGACGAGGTAAAGACCGGTTGTCGCGAGCAGTCGCTGAAGCAGATCCAGACTTGGCGTCATGGCACCGGACTCAACCCTGCCCACAGTGGACGGAGCGACCTGCGCCATCGTTGCCATCTGCCGCTGGCTCATGTCATTGATCCGCCGGGCCCGACGTACCAGCCCGGGGATCGGGAAGCGTCCCACCTTCGGCAGGGACTGCTCCATCGCATCTGCCTTCTTCTCCCAGTCTGCGCGCATGGCGGCCAGATTGCTCGACCATTGGGCGCCCGCGCAAGCCGCCATCGGAGGACCTGTGGATAACTCGTCGCCTGTGGACGGTCAAGGTGGCGATGCGATGCACGCCGCACCTCACGCATCGTCACCGGCCCCGCTCCGGTCCACCTCTCACGATTTGAGAAACTGCAGGTCAGATCTGGTGTTGCCGATAAGTGAGCAGAGCAAACGGCCGGCGGAAGAACGGCAGCGGTCGGCTGGGCAGGATAACTGAGCGTGGCGTGACCGGGTCCACTGGGCGGTCCATTGGCGTCGGCGTGGGCCGCGCCACATCAGCCGGCGCGACGATGGGCGGGCTGGCGCCGCAATGGATGTGCTACGGTAACGGGGTAGCAGTTATCGGTTCCCGGAGACTTCCTAAGGCGCCTGCGGAAATGTGACCCAGGCGCTTTTTGTTGTGGGCGCTCACTCCATGTGGGCGTCGCGGGTCCGTGATTTATCAAGGAGTAAGACATGGTTGTTGGCACAGTCAAGTGGTTCAACGCGGAGAAGGGCTTCGGCTTCATCACCCCCGATGGTGGGGGCAACGACGTGTTCGCCCACTTTTCGGCCATCGCGACCAGCGGCTACCGCTCGCTGGACGAGAACCAGCGGGTGGAGTTCGAGATCACCCAAGGCCCCAAGGGCCCGCAGGCCGAGAACATCCGGCCCGTCTGAGCATCTCAGCGCATCATCCGGTGCCGGCTCGCTGCGTCGCAGCGGGCCGGCATCGGTCATTTTAGACAGTTGATCGGGGTACGTACGGTGTGGACATGGACGTGACCGACACCAATACGGCACTAACGATCGTCTGTGCCATCGCCATCGTGGTCGGCATCTTCGGCACGGTGCTCCCCTTCGTGCCGGGCCTGCTCTTGAGCTGGGGCGGGGTGCTGCTGTGGGCGATCTTCGCCGACGGTGGCGCCGGCAAATGGCTCGTCTTCGGCATCGTCACGGTGCTGGCGTTGCTCGGTACGGCGATGAAATATCTGCTGCCAGGACGCAAGATGCAACGCGAGGGCGTGCCGAACCTGTCGCTTCTCGCGGGCGGTCTTCTCGGCATCGTCGGGTTCTTCGTGGTGCCGGTGGTGGGGCTCTTCCTGGGGTTCGTGCTGGGCGTCTTCCTGGCCGAGCTGACCCGCCTGAAGAGCTCACGTCTGGCCTGGCCATCTACGTGGCGAGCCATCAAGGCGGTCGGCTTCTCCATGATGATCGAGATCTTCGCCGGGATGTGCATCCTGGCCGTATGGGTGGCCGGTCTGTTCCTGGTCTGAGCGCCCAGCGCTAACGTCCAGTTAGTGAAGCTAGGACCGCTTGGTCTCGGCGCGTTGCACGAGGGTGATCAAACGCTCAAGTTGGGCGTCGACCCGGTTGAAGCGGGTCTCGGTTGCCCGTTCCAGGCGGCCCAGCTGTTCCCGCGTCTCGGTGACGTCGGTCTTCAAGCCGGTGACGTCGGTCTTCAAGCCGGTGACGTCGGTCTTCAACCCGGTGACGTCGGTCTTCAACCCGGTGACGTCGGTCCTCAACCCGGTGACGTCGGTCCTCAACCCGGTGACGTCGGTCCTCAACCCGGTGACGTCGGTCCTCAAGCCGGTGACGTCGGTCCTCAACCCGGCGACGTCGGTCCTCAACCCGGCGACGTCGGTCTCCAGGCGGTCGAACCTGGCGTCGTTGCGGGACTGCCCGTGGGCGATGAGTTCGCCAACCTGGCGCCATAGCGCAGGCAAGTCGTTGGTGTGCGCCTGCGCCGGATCCACGGTTTCCACTCGCAATTCGCCCTCCGCTGGATTCGCTGCCCACGCCACGATAGACCACGACCTACGCCCAAGGACAGACTCGCGCAGCGGGGTGTGGATAACTTCAGCGAAGGTGCCACGACGCGTGGGTGCGGGCCCCCGGCGCGAGCCCCGGGCGCGAGCATCGAGACGGTCGAGCGCAAGGCTGGCAACGTCGGGACGCGCTACTCCCCACGCTGGATTGGTTCTAGCGGACCCGAAGGCAGTCCAGGTTGAGGAAGTTACGGCTCCGGCGCGATGAGTCATAGACGAGCGAGACAGTGTTCGGCCCGCGTCGCAGCGGCACATCGATGCTGACGGTGGCGTAACGGTCCCACCCGCCCATGCCGGCGAACAGCATCGTGTCGGCACGCACGATGCCGTTGACCTCGAGGTACCGGAACGCGTCGCCCGCACCGGCGGCGTAGCGGAAGGTGAGCGTGTGCGTCTGTCGGGCGGACACGTTGACCTCAAAATCGTCAACCTCGAAGCCTTCGACTTCAAAACTGACGTACTGGCCGTCCATGTGCCAACCCGCCGCGTACCCGGACCCGGTGTAACCGGCGTGGATGGCCTCGCTCGCCAACCCAGCCAGAGTGGCCGTCTGCACCCCGTACACCGTGCCGCCGTCGGCCGGCAGCCGCGCCGTCTCGCCGCCGGCGCCGAGGAGTGCGACCTCGCCGAGGAGCAGCCCAGCCGAGGCCTGGGTGGCCGCGTTGACCCGACCGGCCGGTCCCCGCCAGATCAGGCCCAGACCATCGCTCGCGTCGCGGCTGGAGTTCCACACCGCCTCCGCGTTCGCGGCCAGAAACTCACCGTAGCCCTCGAAGCGGTCCGCGGCGTAAAGCCTCGCCAGGCCCTGCGCGAAGATCCCCTTAAAGATCTGAGCGTCCTTGTTCTCAGCGCTTGGCTCGTTGGGCTCCTTCAGGATGTCGCCGGGGTAGACCAGCGTGGCGATCGCGGCATCGGCGATCCGCCGCGCACGCTCTAGGTACAAACCCTCGCCGGTGGCGCGCCACAGTTCGACGAGCCCCCCTAGGATGACGCCCTGATTGTAGGTCCACGTGGTGTCGCCGTTGTTGGCGCACGAGCCGTCCAAGCCGTCGTTGACCAGATGAGCAGAGTTGATCATTCCGCTGGCGTCGAACCAGGCCCAAGACCGAAGCGCCCAGTTCAGATAACTGCCGGGGGAGCCGTCGTCGGTTCGGGTCCGGCGATGCAGGCGCGCGGCCGCGAGCAGGAAGAGTTCGTTGGTGATGGCGTTCTTGTACGTACGGTCCCTGCGCCACCACAGACCACCGCCGCACGTGTCGTCCCACCCGTCGCTCATCGCGGCGAACAGCGCTCGCGCCTCATCGAGGTACTTCGGATCTCCGGTGACGTCGTAGGCGCGCACCCACGCATTGAGGTACCAGCCGTCATCGTCGTAGAACTGGGAGCGCCGCCCGCGGTAGCGCGCAAACGACTTTTCGATGACATTGAGGTACGCGATCTGGCGCGTGCGTTCGTACGTGTTGACCACGGCTTCAATCGCCAGGGCTGGCTGCCACGCCTCTGCGGTCGGGGTCACCCATCGGCCAGTCTTCGGGGAGAAGTAGGTGAGCAGCCTCGCGATGGCCCGGCGGTCGCGGTCCTGCGCGATCTCAGCCGATGCCAGCACGGCCCCCAGTTTGACATGTTCCGGTCCCGGGTACCCCCGGGTCGGCCTACCTTTGGACATGGACCTGAGACATCACGTCACACGAGGAGGCCAACGATGACCACGGCCCGAGACGTCATGCACAGCGGTGCGGAATGCATCGACGTGGGTGAAACGCTTGCCGCGGCGGCGCAGAAGATGCGCAACCTGCATGTGGGCGCGCTACCGATCTGTGGCAGGGACAACCGTCTACATGGGATCATTACCGACCGCGACATCGTGGTGCGGTGTATCGCCGACGGACAGGATCCGAAGACCATGACGGCGGGCGAGATGGCTCAGGGCCCCCCGATCTGGGTGGACGCCGACGCCGAAGCGGCCGAGGTGCTGTCCGTCATGATCGAGTCCGGTATTCGCCGGGTCCCCGTCCTGGAAGACCATCAGCTGGTTGGGATGATCAGCGAGGCGGATCTCGCCACACGGCTGGACGAGGGACAGGTCACGCAGTTCGCGTCGGCGCTCTACAGCGCGCCGCCGAACAGCTGACCTTACGCCGCCTCGGCCAGCAGGCCCGCGCGCAGGATCGCGAGTGAACGGCGCAACAACCGGGACACATGCATGGCCGACACCCCGATCTGATCGGCGATCTCAGACTGGGTCAGCTCTCCGGCGAACCTCAGCAAGAGAATGCGCTGCTCCCGCTCGGGCAGCGTGGTCATGATCTGTTGGAGCGCTGCGCGATCGATGGCCCGGTCGACGCTGTCATCCTGACCGGCCAATGTGTCGCCCAGTTCGGTCGCGTCTGTTGCCGGGCCCACCGGGGCGTTGAGCGAGTGCGGACGGTACGCCGCGGCGCATTCCAGGCCTGCGATGACCTCGCGCTCGCTGACGCCCAGCCGATGGGAGAGTTCGGCGATCGTTGGCGCGCGACCCATGCTCTGCGTCAGCAGCGGCCGCAAGCCGACGATCTCCAGATGAAGCTCCTGCAGGCGCCGCGGTATGCGCAGCCGCCACCCGACGTCGCGGACGTAGCGCTTGAGTTCGCCGACGATGGTGGGCGTGGCGTATCGCACGAACGGCACGCCCCGGCCGATGTCGAACCGATCCACCGACTTGATCAGCCCTAGGATCGCGACCTGCATCAGGTCGTCTACAGGCTCACCGCAGCGATAGAACCTGCGGGCGAGCCGGCGGGCCAACGGAATGTAGGCGCAGATCGCTTCATGGCGCACCTGCTGCCTGGCCGGATCTCCATCCGACATCCCAGCCAACCGCACGAGTGCCGGGTGCGCCGCACGGATGCCCTCCACGGGACAAATCTGCCACCGTCACGGTGGGCGGATGCGGCGTTTGGAGGTTCGAGCGCTCCGACACGCCGGGTTTGGCGCCGCAATATCCTCTTGCGAACTTTCCGCTGGAACCAATCTTCTGCGACTCCCGGATGAGGAGGGATCTTCTCGACCGGGCGATCGTGGCTGGTTCGCGGCGCAGACTGTGGGGTACGGGTTCAGACAGAGACCATCACGGGCAACGGCTGGGGGTACTTGGTGCGGGTCCGGTCAGGAGACGTCGACGCAGGACCACTGCCGCCGGCGCGGTTCGCCATGCCCGAGCCACCCTCCACGTTAGTGCAGGTGCCCCGGGTAAGCCGGATCCTCGACGTCGCGGCCCGGGGTCCGGTGATACTACTGGCCGCACCGGCAGGGTGGGGTAAGACGGTTGCGGCGAGCGCCTGGCTCAGGGGCGGCGGGGCCGACTGCAGAGCGGCCTGGTTGACACTGGAACGCGGGGACGAACGAGAACGATTCTGGTCCCGGCTGAGCGCCGCGCTGGCCACCGTCGGTATCTCGGGAGAGCGAAACCGCACAGCACCAGAGGCCGAGGATCGTGCCGGCCAGCTGGCCGACCGGATCAACGGACTGCGCGAGCCGGTCCTTGTCGTCCTGGACGACTTTCACGTGGTCGAAGACCCGAGCGTGCTGGAGGGCCTCGACCTGCTCGTCCGCCATACCCGCGGGCGGCTCCGCCTGCTCATCGCGACCAGGGCCGACCCCGCCCTGCCGCTGCATCGGTGGCGGCTTCGGGGGGAGCTTACCGAGGTGCGCGAGGATGATCTCGCCTTCACCGTCGACGAGACTTCGCAGCTGCTGGCCAGGCACGACCTGGCGCTGCCGACCGCCGACATACGAGCGCTGCACGCCCGGACCGAGGGTTGGCCAGCCGGGCTCAGACTCGCCGCGCTGTCCATGCGGGGACAGCCCGATACCGCACGGGTGATGGAGGAGTTCAGCGGCGAGCTCGACAGCGTGGCGCAGTATCTGGACGCGGAGGTCTTCCAGACTCAACCGGCGCAGGTCCAGGATCTCCTGCTCTGCACCAGCGTGGTGGACCGAGTCTGCGGCGAGCTGGCCGACGAGCTGACCGGACGCGACGACGGAGAACAGCGACTGGCCGACCTGCGGCACACGAACGTGTTCCTGGTCCCGCTCGGCGGCCGACCGGCGTGGTACCGCTACCACCACCTCTTCGGCGAGATGCTCCAGGCCACCCTGCGACGGCGTGCGCCGGAGCTGATCCCCGAACTACACCACCGCGCTGCCCATTGGTACACCACTCACGGCCTTCCGATCGCCGGGCTCAGGCACGCCCTTGCGGCGGACGACGCGGGGGTGGCCAGAGCTCTGCTACGCGAGCACTGGCCAGAACTCGCGTTGTGCGGTTGCCACGAACGGCCACAGCACACCCGAGCGTCCATATCGGACGATGTGCCGACCGGCGCCGATGCGGAGCTGACCCTCGCATACGCAGCCGACCGGCTGGACATCAACGACCTGGACGGTGCGGATCATCTGATGCGCAGCGCGGCGCGCCGGCAGGAACACTCCACAGCCTCGATGGCCGCGGGGCTGATACCCGCGGCGCTGCGACTGGCGCGGGCGCGCCTCGGCGACGACATCACCAGCGTGGCGTTCGCGGCCAGCGACCTGCTCGACAGCGTCGAGCAGGCGGAGACCCGCGCCGAGATGCAGGACGACGATAACGACCGGTGCGCGGCGGCCCGCACCGTGGCCCTCACCGCGTTGGGCCTCGCCCAGCTGGGCGTCGGCGACCTCGAGGCCGCCCAGGACACGCTGCTCGACGGGGTGTCCGCCGGCGCGCAGGCTGGGCCGCAGTGCGCCCGGGTCTCGTGCACCGGCGGGCTCGCTCTGCTCAGAGCCGTCCGCGGCGAACTGCGCTCCGCCGATCACACCGCGCGGGCCGCGCTGGCGATGAGCCCGTGCCGCGGACAGAGTACGTCCGTCCACAGTGAACCTGCGTATCTCGCGCTGGCGATCGTGCACCATGAGCGCGACGAGCCGGCCGAGGCCGCCCGCTACCTCGATCTAGCGGTACGCGTGCGCGATCTCGCTGGCGACACAGCGCTCGCCGCCTGGGTCACGATCATTCGGGCCTGGCTGCTGACCGCCATGGACGACCTGACCGGCGCCCACGACACGCTCGCCCGAGGTAGGGGCGCGCTGGGTGAGGAACTCTCGCCGCACCTGCAGCGGTGGCTCGCCGCAGCCGAGGCCGAACTCCGGATCGCCTGCGGGGCGGCGCACACCGTGTCGGCCACGCTGGCGCCCCTGCTCGAGGACGCGCAGGCCACGTTCACCCCCGTCGCCGTCGCTCTTGCCCATGCGTACCTGCGCGACGGCGACCCGCACGCGGCGGCGCGGGCGCTGCCGCACTGGTCGGACGAGACCAAGGCCGAGCCGTTCCTGTCGCTCAGGCTCGACGCCGGTCTCGTCGACGCGGTGAGCGCGCGCCGCGTCGGCGATACCCGCCGGGCCGCGACGACGCTAGAGCGGGTACTACAGCTTGCCGAGCCGGAAGGCTTCCGCCGGGTCTTTTCCGACGGCGGTTCGCCGGTGCGGGATCTGCTGACCGAGCAGCTCGAGTTCGGCACGGCGTACTGGTCATTGGTAACGGGGCTGGTCGAGGCGCCGACCCGACGCCCGGACGACCAGGACCGGAGCGTGCCCCGACCGAAGGAACAGCTGACCGACCGCGAGCTGACTGTGCTTCGATATCTGCAGAGCATCCTGTCTAATGAGGAGATCGCCTCGAAGCTGTTCGTGTCGGTGAACACCGTGAAGACACACGTACGCAACATTTACCGCAAGCTCGATGTCGCCAGGCGCCGGGAGGCGGTGCGTCGGGCTCGGGAGCTTGGACTGTTATAAACCGAACGAGTAAACCGAACGAGAAGATGTGGAGCTCGCCATGACCGAGGCCGGTCTGCGCCCGGACAACAGGACTGTCACCGTGGCAACGTACGACGACTATCTGTCCGCCCAGAAAGCAGTGGACTTCCTCTCCGACAACAAGTTCCCGGTCAACCTCGTCTCCATAGTCGGGGAAGACGTCCGCACCGTCGAGCGAGTGTTGGGCCGCATAACGGTGGCGCGTGCCGCGGGCCTGGGCGCAATCAGCGGAGCGTGGTTCGGCCTCTTTATCGGGCTGCTACTGGGCATCTTCGCTGACTCCAACTGGCTCGGCGTGCTCCTTGGCGCCACGGCCATCGGGGCCGTCTGGGGTGCCATCTTCGGCGCGGTCGCGCACGCCTTGACCGGCGGGCGGAGGGATTTCCGATCCGTCAGCAGCCTTGTTGCGGCCAGATACCACGTGAACGTTGCGGCCGAGCAGGCCGACGCCGCCCGTCGACTCCTGGCGCAGCTGAGCCCCGGCTGAGGTCGCGTGACTCCGGCGCACCCGGCGAATCGGTTCGAGCGAACGCCGAAGCCATCCGCGCGGCCGTGGCGGCCAACACCTGATCAGCCGGCGGTCACGCCCGCGGATGGGCTGATCGTCACGCCGGTGGCGATGGTGATGAGGTCGTTCATGGACATCGTCGCCAGATCGCCGGTGGCGGTCAGCGTGAGCTGCCGGCCGTCACCCATGTCAATCGCGAGCAACGGCCCGCCCGGGCCGACTCGAAACTCGGCCGGTCGCCCATTCACCGTTGTCGGTGTCGCGTTCTCCTCGTGGTAGGTCGGTCGCAACCACACACCGAGCACACTGATCACGTCGGGATCGTTCGAAGGCTCAGGCGGGACGAACTCCATGACCGCATCGGTCACCTTGGCGGGGATGTACCGATCTGGGAGCAGTGCGAACGTGAATGGCGGCGTCACCACGAGCGTCGCGGCGGCCAATCCCCTGGCATAGCGGAGCGTGTCCGTCTCGGAGAGGCGTCCCGTCACCATGACCCACTCGCCCGACCCAAGCTGCCACATGACCGCCCAGTTCGGGTCGCTGTCGCCGATGACCACGTGCTCCACCCGGGCGCTGCGCCCGGAGATGGTCACCCGCTTCGCACTGTCGGACGGCGCGCCCTCGGTCGGCTGCTGCCACGCCACGGTGACCTCAAGCATCACCATGGCGCCCTTGCGGTACGTCATCCGCCAGAAGTCCGGGGTGAACGCGACCTGTCGGCGGCCCAGACTCGCCGGCTCCCAGGTTGGCTTCAGCGGGAACGATGCGAGCCGGTACGAGGGTGGCGCTAGGCGCACCGCGGTCGGCGAGACCGACGGAGAAGGCGACGGCGTGGCCGACGGCCCGACAGTCGGTGCCGCACCCGAGTCCCGGCCGGGCTCGGTGCAGCCGGCCGCACCGACGGTCACGACGCCGAGGGTCATGACCACGAGGGCCACTCGCACGCGGGCACTGGTCGCGCTGCGTACGGTCTTCATGCAGACTCCTCTCATCGGGCTGGTGGACTGACGACCGCCGCGGGTTCGAGCGCGATGCCCTCGGCCAGGACGACCAGGTCGACCACGGCCAGGCCGGTGCCATCGCCGGCGGTTAGATGCAGCATGCGATCGCCGCCGAGTTCCACGAAGAGCTCCGTCACACCGCTGCCGTGCCTTGCCGCGGCTGGGTGGCCGTTGACGTCCACCGCGGTGGTGCCGCTCGGTTCGGTCACCGGCTCGAGGGCGACCGCGAGCAGGCCGGCCCCGGTACGGAATTGCATGATCGACGGATTCATCACGGCGAGCGTCACATCGCGTGGGAGCAGCGCGAACGTGAACGGTGCGGTCATCTGCATCGGTCGCACCGTCAGCGCGTTCGCGACCTGGAGTACCTCGGCCTCGGTAACCGGGCCGCTGGCTCTCACCTGCACCCACTCACCGGTCGTCGCCTGCCAGGCCACGGCGATGGACCGGACCGCCGATCCGTACTCCTGAGTTCCGTGCTCCTGAACCCGGACGGTCGCGTCGCGGCCGCCGACGGTGGCGGCGTGGCTCGTTTCCTGATCGTTGCCGAGATCCACGTCCCATTGCAGCGAGGACACCAGCAGGCTCAGGTCGCGCGGACCCGGGTAGGTCGCCTCGTAGTTCAGCGCCGCCTCCACCGACCCCTGTGCGGTCGTCGCATACGTGAACGATGCGACGCCGACCCAGCCCGGAAGCGGGGTCGCGGTGAGCGGGAAGGAGGGAACCACGTTCGATGGGCGTACCAGCTCCACCTCGGCCGGTCCGCTCGGTGTGGTCGGACCGCTGCCGGGCCGGAACAGTAACCCCGGAATGGCCGCAAGCACCACGGCGCCGACCACCGCGACGGTCGTGGCGATCGCCCGCCGGCGCGCGGCCAGCCGGCTCGATCGCCGCCGCACGCCAGCGAGCAGCTCGGTTCCGGTCGGCGCCTCCTCGGCGCGGCTGTGCAGCGCCCCGCGCAGGTCCTCGTCCAGACTCATCCGGACACCCCCGAATTCGTCGCCGTCGCCGCTGGTCCCATCGACGCGCGCAGTCGAGCCAGCCCGCGCGAGGCGTGTACCCGAACGGTTACCGCGGTGCAGCCGAGCACCTCCGCGATGCGCACGTCCGGAAGATCCTCGAAGAAGCGCAGGACCAGTACGGCCCGTTGCGCTCGCGGCAACGTTTCGAGCAGGCGCCACAGCTCGTCGAAGACGGCCTGCCGGGTGGCCGGATCCGTCCCGTCGTGAGCCCGCTCGGGCAGGTAGGCGGCGACCAGCTCGCGATTGGACCGCCGCCTCCGCCAGGACAGGAACTCACGCACCACCGCCTTGCGCACGTACGCCTCAGGGTGGGCGAGCTCCTCGATGTGCGCCCACCGCCGATGCAACCGAGCCAGCACTTCCTGCACCAGGTCCTCGGCCAGATGCCGGTCGCCGCAGAGCACGTACGCGAAGCGGAGCAGGCCGGCGCCGCGAGCCGTGACGAAGTTGTCGAACGTGTCCGCCACCCGCGCACCTCCTCGCACACTGCGTGCCCTGCTTGCGCTGCCTGCCCTCACCCATCCGAACGCGGTCAGCCCCGCGATTCGTTTCTCGCCGGCGACCGATCACCCTTGGCTCGATCGTCTAGTCTTGCGGCGTGCTTCGCCAGTCATCGGGGGCCCGGCGGGCCGCCGCCACATTGATCATCGCGCTGTTCGCCATCCTCGTCATGGCATCGCCGGCGAGGGCGGATGAGCCGATGCGGCTGGCCGAGCAGATCACGGATAACGCGGGCGCGCTCGGTGACCGCCGCGACGAGGCGCAGGCGGCGCTGGATCGGCTGCGCGACGAGACCGGACTGCAGCTGTTCGTGGTGTTCGTCCGGTCCTTTGACGCCACTCCGGCGCGGGAGTGGACCGAACAGACGGCCGTACGCAGCGACCTGGGTGACCGAGACGCCCTTCTCGCCGTGGCGACCGGTGATCGGGCCTACTGGTACTCCTTCGACCAGAACACCCCGCTCAGCGACGCCCAACTCGACGAGATAGCCGCCGACGCGATCGAGCCGGCGCTGGCCGAGAACGACTGGGCCGGCGCGGTCATCGCGGCCGCGGATGGCTACCGCGCCGCGTACGCCGGCAAACCCGAGCCGCAGCCGCCGGTGGCTGGCAGCAAGAGCAGGTCCGGCGGGTTCCCGTACACCCTGTTGTGCATTGTGGTCGTGGTGGCGGCGGTGGCGATCGGCCTCGTCCTGTGGTGGCGGGCCCGGCAGCGCGCGCCGAAGCCTTCGCCGGTCGGCGACCCGAACGACCCATATCCCGGGGTGAGCACCCAGGATCTGACCGACCGGGCCAACTCCCGACTGCTCGAACTCGACGATGCGCTGCGCACGAGCGAGCGCGAGCTGAGCATGGCGACCGGGCAGTACGGAGCGGAGGCGACCGCCCAGTTCACCTCGGCCGTCGAGGCGGCGCGGCAGGAGGTCGGTGAGGCCTTCCGGCTACGCATGCTGCTCGAGGAGGAACCGCAGGGCGACGGCACTGCCCCGACCGACGAGCCGAGCCGGCGCCGGCTTCTCGCTGACATCATCCGGCTCAGCGAGAGCGCAGACGCCCGTCTGGACGCCGAGGCGGATGCGTTCGATGAGCTGCGCGAGCTGGAGGCGCACCTCGAGCCGTCGATCGCGACGTTGGGCGAGCGCCGCGCGGCGACCGAGACACGGCTCCCCGGCGCGGTCGCCGAGTTGGACGGGCTACGTTCGCGCTTCGTCGGTCAGGCGCTGACCGCGGTCTCGAGCAACCCGGAGCAGGTGTCCGAACGGCTGACGTTCGCCGCCACGGCGCTGCAGAAGGCGTCCGATGAGGTGGCGGCCGGGCAGCGCTCGGCGGCCGCGCTCGCGATGCGCGCCACCGAGCAGGCGGTGGACCAGGCCGACACGCTCCTGGACGCGATCGCGACGGTCGGCGCAGACCTGGCTGCCGCGCGCGAGGCGGTGCAGACATTGTTGGTGGAGGTGGAGTCCGACCTAGCCGCCGGCCGAGCCGCGCAGGGCTCCGGTAGTGCCCCGCCCGAGGTGACAGCGGCGCTCGCCTCCGCCGTGGCTTCTGGTGGGCAGGCCGTCGCAGCGGCACGGGCGGCGCAGGCGGCACCGACGATGGACCCGCTCACGGTGGTACGCCAACTGCAGGAGGCCGACGCCGCGCTGGACCGCGCGCTGGCCGACATGCGCGACGCGGCGGAGCGCACCGCGCGGGCGCGGGCCATGTTGGACCAGGCGATCCTGGCCGCGCGGGCCGAGATCTCCGCGGCGACCGACTTCGTTAACACCCGGCGCGGCGCGGTTCGGGAGCAGGCGCGAACTCTGCTCGCGGAGGCGCAGCGCCACCTCAACCAAGCGATCGCGCTGACCGCCGACGACCCCGTCACCGCCCTGGCCGAGGCCCAGCAGGCCGACCACCTGGCCGAGCAGGCCAGCCGGGCCGCACAGTCCGATGTGGACCAATGGGCACCGCCCGGTGGAGGGTTTGCCGGGCCAGGTGACGCCGCGCTCGGCGGCCTCGCCGGCGCCATCCTGGGCGGGATCCTGATGGGTGGCGGGCGACGCACCCCCGACGGCTTCGGGGGCGGCTTCGGGGGTGGGTCCTCGGGCGGTTGGGGCGGCCACACCCCCGGCGGCTTCGGCGGCAGCCAATCCTCGGGCCGCCGCGGCGGCGGTGGCCGCTTCTAGCTGGCCTGGATCGCAACTGCCGTTGCCGAACCCACAGTGGCGCCCAAACCCACAGGGCGCCCAAACCCACAGTGGCGCTACGCTCAGTAGTCCGCCTCCGGCGGGTGGCCACCTTTCCTGTTCGGCCCGTTTGCTCTGCTTCCCTATCGGCAACACGGGCTCTGACCTGCCGATTCTCATTGGGTGAGAACAGACCGGGGGTCTCGGGCGGTAACCATGCGTTACCGCGACCCCGGCCGCGCGCCCGCTTCCGCGTCGCCGCGGGCAAGACGCCGAGGAGGGCGTTG
The DNA here is from genome assembly GCA_020027875.1 of Micromonosporaceae bacterium. GTDB lineage: Bacteria > Actinomycetota > Actinomycetes > Mycobacteriales > Micromonosporaceae > JAXIPB01. The sequence goes on from JAHRHA010000079.1 coordinate 24,187, forward strand.
CGGGCTGTAGATGGCGACTGTCCGATGTGCTGTAGCGCCAACTCGTTGCCGATGCGTTTTAAGGCGAGCCCGGGAGGACACCTGGGGGCGACTACAACATCCAGCGCGGCCGGCCCAACCCCGACGGTCGGCTCTTCGGACCAGTCACTGCCCGGGCTCGGCATCTAGCGTACGCGCCCGACCGTGGCACCACCCACCCGGGTGCGGACGACGCGACCAAGCCCAAACCCGCCGCACGCCCCCGTCGACAAGAGTGACGGCGTCGTAAGCCGCCTTCATCGGAGCCTGGACGGCCACTTTCCCCTGCCCCGGCGCCGTGCCATCGTGGTGGCGGAGTTGGTGACGATCGGAGTGAGTGGCGATGTGGAAGTCAGATGGTTGGGATGTCCGCGCACGCATCGGCGTACTCGCGCCCCTCGCTGACGTGGGCCGGAGTCGGAGCTACAGGCGATGGCACCCGACGGCGTCCGTATTCACGCTTCGCGTGTTCTGTTCGGCGCTATGGCGGCGGGTGGAGTTATGGATCCCACGATCCCCCTTGCTCCTGTGACCGCCTTCGCGTAACCGCCGTACATCGACGACGCGACAGCGCTTCTCGCGGCGGCGCCGGTACGAGCGATTGGGATCGGCTTCACAAGCACGGCGTACGTCCTCGGCGCCGACGGCGAGACTGCGATGGTTAAGGGGCTCGAGCAGCGAAGCTCAGGCATCCCAGTTGTCCCGACCTGCGCGGCCGCTGCCCTCGCCCTGCGCGCAGTGCGAGCGCAGCGGCTCGCATTGGTCGACCCGCCGTGGTTCGACCCGGAGCTTAACGCTCTCGGTGCGCAGTTCTTTACGTCGCAAGGCTATGACGTCGTGTTCCACGCCCCCTGTGGGCTTCCGAGCAACCAGCGGAGCATCAACCCACCAGAGTTGTACGACTGGGTCCGCGAACACACGCCTGATAATGCTGATGCGGTCTTCGTCGGCGGGAATGGCTTTCGCGCCGTGGGCGTCATCGACGCGTTGGAGGAGGATATGACGCGTCCCGTGCTTACTGCGAATCAGGTGTTGTTGTGGCGTTGCCTCCGTGTGGCTGGCGTGCACCTGAAGCCTCACGGGTATGGGCGACTGTTCGACATCGACGTGCCGGACATGGCCTGACGTGGTGCACGAGGTATGGGCCGTTGGCGATGCCTACGAGGCGTGCGTTGGGCGGTGGAGCCGCCACGTCGCGGTTGCATTCCTGCACTGGCTGGACGTGCCCGCCCGCCAGCAATGGTTGGATGTGGGCTGTGGCACCGGGGCACTCACGGCGACGGTGCTGGCCGACGCCGACCCCGCCCAGGTAGTCGGCGTGGATACGTCCGAGGGTTCCTTGCCAACGCTCGTGCTCGGATCGGTGACGCCCGGGCGACCTTCCGCGCTGGCGACGCACAGTCGCTGCCATTGCCCGACCGACACTTCGACGCTGTGGTTAGCGGGCTGGCGCTCAACTTCGTACCTGACCCGTCCCGCGCCGTGGCCGAGTTCGCCCGGGTCGGCAAGTCGGGTGGCGTGGCCGCCGCCTACGTCTGGGACTACGCCGAGGGCATGGCGATGATGCGGCACTTCTGGGATGCCGCCACGGCCCTCGACCCCGCCGCAGCCGACCTGGACCAGGGTCGCCGCTTCCCGCTGTGCCGACCGGAGCCCCTCCGCGGACTGTGGACGGATGCCGGCATGGAAAAGGTGACGGGCCAGGCAATCGAGATACCGACCGCGTTCGCCGACTTCGACGACTACTGGACTCCGTTCCTCGGCGGCCAAGGTGCGGCACCCGCGTACGCCATGTCCCTGACCGAGGACCACCGTCGCGCTCTCCGCGACATGCTTCGCGTCCGCCTGCCGTCCGGCACAGACGGGTCCATCCGGCTCACCGCCAGGGCTTGGGCGGTACGGGGCATGGTGGCTCGATGACCCACCCGGGATGCCTAGCGAGGGTGCCGCCATATTGGTGTGGCTCGCATTGACGACACCCCGGCCGGCGAGGTGCTCGGCCCGGACGACCTGCCCGACCTACTGCGCCTCTACGCCGAGGCGTACCCAGGAAACGGCGTACGGGAACTATCCAAGAACGTAGGTTTCGTCACCGAAGTCGGCGACGATCTTCAGTTTGCCTCCCAGCGCCTTCACGTACGCGGCGAGCGTATCGACCTCACTGCGCTCTAGCTGTCCCTTCTCGATGCGGGAGACTCGTGCTTGGGTGACCCCCATCGCCTTGGCGACTTCGACCTGGGTGGTGTGTTGACGTCGACGCACCTCGGACAGCCGAAACGCACGGGCCTCGGCGATAAGCCGCTGGGCGCCGGTGTCAATCTCTTCGCGCTCGGCCGCGTTGAATTCGAAATCCTGCTTGAGGTCGTCCCACGAGCGGGCGTCAGCATCGGCGAAATGGTCAGTCATCGTTCTCTCCTTCCGCGGCCATCCGCTTCACGTGATCGACATATGCTGCCTCCGCCAACGAAATGGCGGTCCCGGTACCGAGCGTGTCCCGATATTCGTGGAAGTTGAGGTGGCGGTCCCCCACCTGAGGCCTTCCGAGTGGTAGGTCTCGGGTGATCCGCCAAGAACACCCAAGGA
>JAHRHA010000324.1 GCA_020027875.1 Micromonosporaceae bacterium
GCCATGACGCGCCGGGTGCTGCTGGTCGCGCTGGCCGTGGTCGTGATCGCCATCACGGCCCTGCCGGTCGCGCGGTCGGTGCCGCCCCGGCCGCCCACCCCGCCGGCCGTCGAGCGGTTCGACCAGGTGACCGACTGCCCGGCGCTGCGGCTGCGCTACAGCCAGGCGCACACGATCTGGAAGCGGTCGGTCCGCGCCGGCATGGAGGACCACGCCGAGCTGGCGGCGATGCGTGCCACCCTCCAGCGGCTGGAGCAGCTCGGCGACTGCCTGCCACGCAACTGACTCCCCTCCGCCGCCAGGCGGCGGGGCCACCGCGTCGCTGCATTGAGCGGCGCGCCTGCCGGGGCCGGCAGGGCTACGGTGAGTCGCTTCTTCGGCTACTCCACCTCTCCGAGGTGATGAGGTCACGGACGGCATCGCCAACCTCCGCGGGGCCGACGAACCTGCTGAGGACCTGGGTTGGCACGGCGTCTGGATCGTCCACGATGGCAAGGAAGAGATGCTCGACACCGACGTAGCTGTGGCCCAGGTCCCAGGCGATCTGGCGAGAGGCGGCAACGATCCGGTCGTAGCGAGGCGTCGACGTGAGCTCGTCGGGCGTACTCATGGCTCCTCCGTCTGGTCTCCGGCCGAGGGCGGCCGCCCGCAGGCTGGCCATGATCCTGGACAAGGCGACCCTACTCGCGCGTTCCAGAGTATTGAGGCCGCTGGCCGTGGAGCGGTTCGACCAGGTGACCGACTGCCCCACGTTCCCAAGCGCGTCCCTCCATGTATCAGGAGCAAGCCAGGCGTCTCTATGTCAGGAAGGCGCGGCTCATACCAGATGGCCGGGGGGCGAGGTATGCCGCGTCACGGGGGGACCGAGGGTGCCACCGTGGGCGATCGTCGCCGCTAGGCCCCTCGGGGGGGACCACCGTGAGCGCGCTACCGCTACGCCCGTTCGGGGTTCCCGACCTGGTGTGGCCGTCAGAGATGTGCGAGGCGTGCTACCAGCCGCAGTGGTCGGACGCGCTGCGCGACTGGGAGTTCGTCGAGGACGCGGCGGGGCCGTGCGGCGCCTGCCAGGTCCGCGGCGTCAGCGGTCCTTGCCGCAATGGGAGAGGCTCCCGATGATCGGAAGGTATGTCGGCTACGTCGCGGGTCATGATCCGCTCCACGACTTTCTCACCAGGATCATCCGCGATCACATGGGGGTGCGCGAGCCGCAGCCGGCGTACCGCGTCTTCCGGCTGTCCGGCAGCAACGAGGTCTACGCATACGAGGAGAAGTTCAGCGCCGCCAAGATCATCTGCAAGTTCTACGGTTCGAGATTCGGTTGGGACCGGGACAAGGCGGCCTGGATGGCACGTCAGGAGTACGAGGGGCTCGAGACGCTGCGTCGATACAACCTGATCGGGTCGCCGCACCACGTCATCCGTCCGTTGGGCATCAGTCGCGACATCAACGGCGTGCTGGCCGTCGAGTTCTATTCCGGCGAGGAATTCAGCCACGCGATCGCGCGCGCGACGCGACACCGGGACGACGCGCATCTCTATTGGCGGCTGAAGGCGCTCGCCTACTTCCTCGCCACGCAGCACAACCGGACGGCCAATGGCGCGGGTGTCGATTTCGATCCCGACTGCAGGTACTTCGACACGGTCGTCGGCAGGCTCGAGCAGGCCGACCGCATCGGACAGTGGGACATCGACGAGCTCTCGTGGTTGCGCGACTGCTGGCGGGACCGACCGCGGATGTGGCAGGACCGCCAGGTTTGGCTGCACGGCGACGCGACTCCGGCGAACTTCCTGTTCGGTCATGGCATGGACGTCGCGGCGATCGACTTGGAACGCATGAAGCGCGGGGACCGGATGTTCGACGTCGGCCGGGTCGCGGGCGAGCTCCAGCATGCATTCATGAGCGCCGTCGGCGACTGGCACCGCGCGGAGCCGTTCATCGGGCATTTTCTCTGGGAATACAGCTGTCATTTCCCCGACCGCCAGCGGACGTTCGAGTCGATCACCGCACGCGCGCCGTACTACATGGCGCTCAACCTGCTGCGGATCGCGCGAAACGACTACATCGGCCGCGACTACGGCGGAACGCTCGTGGCGCGGGCGAAGAAGCTGCTTCGAGCCGCCTGAGCGCCCAGGTCCCGAAAGCGCCGTAGCGACTGCTGGCCGCGACCCGTAACCTTGTGATCGGGTTGCTCCACTCACACCCGCCGTGCAAGGAGTGCTGACAGCAGATGGACATTCGAGCGGTCGCCTTCGATGTGAACGGTACCCTGGTCAGGATCCTGACCGAGGACGGCATGGATCAGATCTTCCGGTCCGCGGCGCACTTCCTCACCTATCAAGGCATAGACCTGCGCCGGCACCAGGTCCGGGAGCTCTATTTCCGGATCATGGGGGAGCAGCAGCGGACCAGCTCGGAGGAGCATCCCGAATTCGACGCCGTCGGTATCTGGCGCAGCATCATCGACGGGCACATGACGGATTTCACGCGAACCCTGCCGGTCGAGAAACTCGAGCAGATGCCGCTTTTCCTGGCCGAGATGTCCCGCGGCATCTCGCGCCGTCGGCTGAGTCTCTACCCGCACGTGCGCGAGGTGCTCGACGTTCTGCGCGAGCGCTACCCGCTCGCGCTGGTCACCGATGCGCAGAGCGCGTACACACCCGGCGAGCTGCACAAGGTCGGTCTGCTCGACTACTTCGACCCGATCGTCGTCTCCGGCGACCACGGGTACCGCAAGCCCGACCAGCGGCTCTTCCAGCTCGCGCTCGACGGGATGAGCGTGGCGGCCGAGAACGCGCTGTACGTCGGCAACGACATGCACCGTGACATCTTCGGAGCGCGGGAGGTGGGCATGACCACCGTGAGGTTCGAGTCCGACCAGGGAACGAACGTTCACCTGGATTGCGTGCCCGACTACACGATCACGGATTTCCGCGACCTCTTGAAGATCCTCGACCTGCCCTGACTCGACTGGTCGGGACGGCCGGATTTGAACCGGCGACCCCCTGCTCCCAAAGCCAGATCAGTTAGGGTGTCGTCCAGGGCTCATGGACGAACCCGCAGCTCAGAGGGCGCTTCACGGCGAGGTAGCCGACGCGAGAACGGTCCAGGCTACTGCGGCGCCCACGCGTCGGCGATGCGTCCCCTGGTGGGTGGGGCTGCCGGCGCCGCCGGGCCGAGGACGGTGGGGTAGGGGCTCCGCCGCCCGCCGGCCCGAGGAGCGCCGGCGTTGGACCTCGGCCCCTCGGCGACCCCTGTCTCGTTGGCGAGCGCCCGCAGGGCGTGGCAGCGCAAGGGAGCGTGGCCGGTGTCGATGGTGGCTTCGCCGAGCGCGCTGAGGACAAGGTGTAACCCGGGGACGGATATCCCGTTCTTGCCATTGGGGGCGTAGCCGTCATAGGTTCTCGGCTGCCTCACAGGCGCAATCTTGGAAAACCGGGGCATTCGAGCAGGTCCACACCTTCCCTCCAGAGCAGGACGCACTTCCCGGCATTACCTCGGTCCCGCCTCAACGCTGAGGGGAGGCATGAAGTTCATGCTGACCGCTCGCAGCCCACCGCATCGGCTGTCTCCGGTTGGGCATCGCCTGGAAGCGTTGGAGTCGAGGAGACCCAAGATGGGACAACGACGGATTCCGAGATTGGTTGTCGTCCTTGTGGTAGGGCTGCTGTTGGGGCTGTTGGACGTGTCGCCGGCGCTCGCCCAACCCGCCAACGACGACTTCGACAACCCCACGGTGATCGGTGCGTTGCCGTTCACCGACAGCATCAGCACTGTCGATGCGACAGCAGCGGCCGATGATCCGTCGTGTACCAGCAATGAGCATTCGGTGTGGTATGCCTTCACCCCACCCAGGATGTGACCATCCGGGCCGATGCGTCCAGTGGCGAGTACAACCCGAGCTTGGGGGTGTACACCGGCTCGCGGGGTGCGCTCAGCGAGGTCGCGTGTGAGTTCTTCGGGGGTCAGGTCGCCTTCAATGCCAGCGCCAACACGACCTACTTCTTCATGATCGCAGGCGCCTTCGGGGGTCCTGGAGGGAACCTGGTCTTCAGGGTGAACCCGCCACCTGCCAACGACGACTTCGACAGCGCCACGGTGGCTCCCGCGTTGCCGTTCACCGACAGCGTGTTCACCGGTGGGGCGACCACCGCCGCCGATGATCCGTCGTGTGTCGGCAACGAGCACACGGTGTGGTACTCCTTCACCCCCACCCGCGACATGCCCATCAGAGCCGACACGGCAGGCAGCGACTACACCACGAGCTTGGGGGTGTACACCGGCTCCCGGGGTGCCCTCAGCGAGGTCGCCTGCGCGTCCTCCCCAGCGCGGGTCATCTTCAGTGCCACGGCCAACACAACGTACTTCTTCATGGTGGCCGGGGCTCCCGGGGGGACCTTGGTCTTCAACGTGACCGAGGGGCCGCCGCCAAACGACGAGATCGGCGGTGCCACTCCCCTGACGCTCAACACCCCGGTCACCCAGGACACGACCCTGGCGACCTCGTCGCCCACCGACCCCACGACCTGTAGCTTCGGCGAGGCCCACAACACGGTCTGGTTCTCGTTCACCCCGACCGAGAGCCGGCCGCTCAACCTGGCACGATCCGGCAGCTACAACGGGAGATTGTCCGTCCTTACGGACTTGGGTGGCGGCCCCGTGGTGATCGCCTGCGGCTTTGGGGCCGGGGTGCGGTTTGACGCCACCGCCGGCAGGACGTACTTCTTCATGGACTCGGGCTTCTTCGAGGGTGGTGGTCAGCTGCAACTGACCCTCAGCCCTGGCATCGTCATGACGGTGGCGGCCGATCCGACCGGCACGGTGAGTCGATCGGGGACCGCCGTGGTCAGCGGGACGCTCGCCTGCAACCCGGCGGCACCCCCGCAGGGTGGGGCAGGATCGCCAACCCTCGACAT
>JAHRHA010000175.1 GCA_020027875.1 Micromonosporaceae bacterium
CGACCCGCGTTGGCGCGCGGGCCTCTGCTTGATCCCTAGTCGGACAACTCGGGAGGGTACGCCTCCCAAGACCCATCCACAGGTTTCAAGCATTGCTCGTGCGGTCTCTGAGGGGTCATTCCCGCCTTTGCGTCCTGCCGTCACTGCGGCTGGGTCATGATGGGTTCATGTACGGGTCCGAATTGTCGACGTGCCTCGGCGGCCGGTTGCTGCGCTCGAGGACGTGATTGGTCTGCCGCGCACGACGCGGTTGGTAGATGCCGCGGCGGAGTTCCGGAAGTTATCCGGCGGCCGCGTCATATGGAACTTCAGCTCCACCGCCACCGGCGGCGGCGTCGCCGACATGCTGCAGGTTCTGGTCGGATACACGAAAGACGTCGCCGTCGACATCCGATGGTTGGTCATCGGGGGCGACGGCGAGTTCTTCCGAATCACCAAGCGCTTGCACAACCGGATTCACGGCCAGCGGGGTGACGGGGGCGCCCTCGGGGCGGACGAGCGCGACCATATCAACGACGTGATGTCCGCCAACGCGAAGAGCCTCGGTGATCAGGTCAGCCGCGGTGACCTGGTGCTGTTGCACGATCCGCAGACCGTAGGTCTGGCTGGCCCGCTGGCCCGGCGCGGGGCGCACGTGGTGTGGCGCTCGCATATCGGTATCGACGGTGAGAACGAGCTGAGCAGATCCGCGTGGGAGTTCCTCCGACCACATCTCGCCGACGCGGAAGCCTACGTCTTCTCCCGCCACTCGTACGTGCCCCCGTTTGTTCCCCCGTCGCGGGCGTGGATCATCCCGCCCTCCATCGATCCCTTCTCGCCAAAGAACCAGCCAATGGATCCCCTCGCGGTGAACGCGGCGCTGGTACAGATTGGACTGCTCCCCGGCGACGCGGCCAGGTCTGTGTGCCGATATACGCGTCGAGACGGTTCGCAGGGTGAGGTGAACCAGCCGGCAACCGTTGTGGCGGAGGCACTACCGAGATCGGATGATCCCGTTGTCGTTCAGGTTTCTCGTTGGGATCGACTCAAAGACATGATCGGAGTTATGCGCGGATTCGCCAAGCACGTAGCGCCGAGCGGACCGGGGTGGCTCGTCCTGGCCGGGCCGTCCGTCGAAGGCGTCACGGACGACCCGGAGGGCGCGATCATACTGGCGGAGACCCTCGCCGAGTGGGGGAACCTGCCTCCGGCCGAGCGGTCCCGGGTGATCCTGGTGACGCTTCCCATGACAGATGTGGACGACAACGCCGCGATGGTCAACGCCTTGCAGCGGCATGCCCGCGTGATCATCCAGAAAAGCCTCGCCGAAGGTTTCGGTCTGACCGTGGCCGAGGGCATGTGGAAGGGGAGACCTGTCGTCGGCTCCGCGGTCGGTGGGATCCAGGACCAGATCGCCGAGGGTACCGGGATTCTTCTGCCCGACCCTACCGACCTGTCCACGTTCGGGCGTGCCGTGCGCACGCTGCTCGACGATCCTGAACTCGCAGATCGAACGGGCGCAGCGGCGCGGGAGTACGTTCGCGCCCACTACGTCGGAGACCTGCACCTGCTCAGGTACGCCGACAATGTTCAGCACGCTGCTCAGCACACTGGTGGGCGGCGACTTGAGGTGAGGCGATCGGGGCGAACGCACCCATGCAGACGACCGGCAGTGTCGTCAGCGGCCCCGCCGCGAACCCGGACAGGTGAAATGTCGAAGCCAGCTGCGCCACGACTGGCGGCACCGAGGTGACGACCGGCCGTAGGTTCACCGCCACCAGCACGATCGCCAACAACCACAGCGCCGAAGACGGCGAAGCCGCCCGCGCGTGGTCCGGGTCACCCCCAGACCTCGGCCGCCGTCTCCACGACGAGTCGAAGCTTCGCGGTCTGCTCGTCGCGACTGAGCATGTTCCCCTCCACAGTGGATGAGAAGCCACACTGCGGCGACAGGCACAGCTGCTCGAGCGGCGCATACCGCGACGCCTCGTCGATCCGTCGCTTCAGGTCGTCCTTCGACTCCAGCGCGCCGCGTTTGGTGGTGACAAGACCGAGCACGACCATCTTGCCCGGCGGGACGAAGCGGAGCGGGGCGAATCCACCCGAGCGTTCGTCGTCGTACTCGAGGAAGAACCCGTCAACGGCGAGCTCGGAGAAGAGCGCCTCGGCGACGAAGTCGTACGAACCCTCCGCCGCCCACGACGACCGGAAGTTGCCGCGACACATGTGCGTCGTCACCGTCAGTCCGGCCGGCCTCTCGGCGAGTGCCGCGTTGATCTGGCGGATGTAGCGGAGGTGCTGATGCTCGGCGTCGTCACCGCGCGCGGCGAGCTCGGCGCGCTGGGCGGGGTCGTTGAGGTACGCGAGACTCGTGTCGTCCAGCTGAAGGTATGTGCAGCCGAGGTCAGCGACCCCGCGCACCTGGAGGGCGTACGCCGCCGAGAGATCGGCCCAGAATTGATCCTCGTCCGGATACACGGTCGGGTCCAGTGCTGCCTTCCCGCCCCGGTAATGGACCATGCTGGGCGAGGGGATGGTGAGCTTCGCCGTAACCCCCGGCCCCACGGTGGAGCGCAGGAAGGCGAAGTCGTCGCCGAAGATGGTCTTCGGAAGGCTGATCCGCTCGCCCACCTTCAGGGCCGCCGCGTTGAACTCGATGTCGCCGTTAGCGTTGTGAAACCTCACCTGGATGCGCCCGTCGGACGCGCTGATGCCGCCCAGCCGGTAGATGAAGTCCATATGCCACGCCGTACGCCGAAACTCCCCGTCCGTGGCGGAGAGCAGACCCACGTCCCGCTGCATCGCCACGACGTCGCGGATGGCGTCGTCCTCGACTGCCCGTAGATCCTCGGCTGTGCTCCGCCCACTCGCGCGATCATCGCGCGCCCTGAGCAGTCTCTCCGGTCGCAAAAGACTGCCCACGTGGTCGGCCCGAAATGGCGGGGTCGTTCGTGACGTCGCGATCGTTGGATATGTCATGGTCGCTCCCTGATCTAGTGCTGGCAATGGGTCGTCGCTCTCGTCCGGGCAGCGGTGGGCCGACGTAGTTCCGCGCGACGTCGCCGCCGCCCGGGAGCTGGTGACATACCGCAGCTGGGACAGGTGCAGCTGGTGGGTGAACAGGTCGGCGGCGAGAGCTCGGTGCAGCATCGAGGTCATCCACCACGAAAAGTGCTGCACCCGCCAGACCCGTCGCAGACACGTCTGGGAGTAGGCGTCGAGGAGCGCGGCGCTCCCGCCCGCGAACCAGGCGTCGAGGGCCTCGGCGAGAACCACGACGTCTGCGACCGCGAGATTGAGCCCCTTGGCGCCGGTCGGCGGCACGATGTGGGCGGAATCGCCGGCCAGGACGACCGTGGCGCATGGGATCCATGACGAAGCTGCGCATCGACGTGATCCCCTTCTCAAGGATCGGGCCGTCGGCCAGCGTCCACACTCCGTCGCGGCGGGCGAGCCGGCTGGCGACCAGGTCGCGTTACATGTAACATTGCTGGCATGGTAACGCGGATCAAGGATCGAGTCCGGAGCCACCGTGCGCGGCTGCGGGCTCAAGGGCTACGACCTATCCAAATCTGGGTGCCAGACGTCAACGCGCCCGACTTTGATCGGGAGGCCCACCGCCAGTCGGCAATTCTCGCAGCGAGCCCCAGTGCCGAGGATGACCAGGCCTTCGTTGACGAGTTGACCGACTGGGACGACGAGTGAGGCGTGGCGAAGTCTGGACAGCAACCGGCGGCGTCTACGCGACCAAACCACGGCCCGTGGTGATTGTTCAGGACGACCGGTTCGACGCCACAGACTCGGTCACCGTCATGCCCATGACCACCACACTCGTCGAGGCCCCATTAATCCGAATCCTGGTCGAGCCGTCTGCGGCTAACGGCCTTGAACAGGCCAGCCACATCATGATCGACAAAATCACGACCACCCGACGGATGAAGGTCCAGGCTCAACTCGGAGCCCTCTCACGCGAGGACATGGTTCGCATCGAGCGATCGCTGCTCGTATTCCTTGGTCTTGCGGGATGACCCCGCTGTTGATGCCAAGCCGATCAACGGCGCTACTGACCGGGATAGTTATGGCAGGCGATGCAGCCTAGTCGTCTCCCGCCCGCCTGAGTAGCCGGCGATCTCATCCAGCGTGGCGACGTACTCCTCGATCTCAGCGTGGCCAACCCCGGCCTCGGCGAGCATCCGCGCCGTATTGGACAAGATGCGTGGGGACATCGTCTCCACCCGGGCCAGCCTCCTCATAGCCCTTCACGGTGCCGTCACAGGTCGTCCAGCGGCGAACGCCGGCGGCGAGCGCAACCGCCCCATACCCGCGCCCCTCCGTGACCCGGGTCAACGTGGTTGATGGCGGCGATGGTCAGGGTGGCTTTCACGAGCGCGGCCCAGTTTCCGTTCGGCTCCGACTGGCGGGCCAGTTCCAGAGGCGAACTGGTCCAGCACCTGGTCGCCGAACAGGGTCACTGAGGCGAAATCGACATAGACGGCAGCCCTGGACGGTTGCTCCGGGCCAAGGAACGCGGTGGCGACCGGGAGGGGCGGCGGGCGGATCGCCCAGCGCCCGAGCCGACTGGTCGAAGCGAGCCAGCGTGATCATCCACGGGTGACGGCGTGGCCTAGTTCGTTTGTCGCGCGTTCGCTGGCCGCACCGGAAGCCGAGCGCACGGCCAGTAGCCCGAGCGCGATCTCCGCGAGCTCTCGGGCGTGTCGTTGCAGGGGTGTTTGGGTCGTCAGCCAGCACCTCGATATCGTCGCTGGTCTCACCCCGGTGACGACCGAGCGGTTTCGGAGAAGCCGCCGCCGCGGCGGCTCCTAGCATGAGGGTCGTCCCCATCAAGACTCGCAGGGGAGGAAGCCTGCAATGAAGGACACGCAGAAGTCCGCCAAGAGCACCGCGGCGACCGACAAGAAGTTCGAGGGATTCACGGACGAGGAACGAGGCGCGATGAAGGAGCGCGCCCAAGAGCTGAAGGCGGCCGCGCACCGCAGCCCGCGCGGTAAAAAGGCGGACGAGGAAAGCGCCGTGCTCGCGAAGATCGCCGAGATGCCGGAACCGGATCGCGCCATGGCCGAGCGGCTCCATGCCGTCATCAAAGCCAGCGCGCCAGCCCTCTCGCCGAAACTCTGGTACGGGATGTCCGCGTATGCCAAGGACGGCAAGGTAGTCTGCTTCTTCCAAAGCGCGCAGAAGTTCAACACGAGGTACGCGACGTTCGGCTTCAACGACACGGCGAACCTCGACGAAGGCGCCATGTGGCCGACCGCCTTTGCTCTGACGGCGTTGACCGCCGCCGACGAGGCAAGGATCGGCGCACTCGTGAAGAAAGCGGTGAGCTGAGGAATGAGCAAGCCACTGGACCCGCCCTAGGCCGTGTTTTGTAACGCTAGGAGCCATTGGTTGATGGCGGCGATGGTCAGGGTGGCTTCGTAGCGGACGGCTAGCTTGTCGTAACGAGTGGCCATGGCGCGGCGTTGTTTGAGATGGTTTATGCCGCACTCCAGGACGTAGCGCTGGCGGCAGGTGATCGGGTCGAAGGCTGGTGGTCGACCGCCCTTTGATCCTTGGCTAGGCGGTGGGCGTCCTGGTCGGCCTTGCTCGGGATGCACGCCTTGATCCCACGTCGGCGCAGATACGGTCGGTTGGCGGTGCTGGTGTACGCCTTGTGCGCCAGCACCTGCTGGGGGCGGCTGCGTGGTCGGCCGCTACCGGGCCGGGCCATCCTGACTTTGCTCAGCACCGGGATGAACTTCGGGCTATCGCCGAGCTGCCCGCCGGTGGCCACCACCGCCAAGACTATGTGGCCTTGCTCGCATGCCAGATGCGTCTTGGTGGTCCACCCGCCCCGCTAGCGGCCCAACCGTGATCGTCCGGCTCGGTGCCGACCCCGCCGGGCGGTTGCTTCTGCCCGCGGCCGTCACGGCGGGCACCGGCAGCGTGCTGATGCGCCCGGTTGATCCGTTGCGCACCGTGTTACGTGACAGCCCCAGCTTCCGGGCGATGGCCCTGATCGGCATCCCCTCGGCCAGGTGCAGATGGCGGGCCTCCGCCCAGTCACCCACTTTGATCACCCTCCATGTCTTGCCACATCGGCATCAGGAGGGGGTCAGTTTCACCCGTCGACACGGGGGCATTTTCACGCGTCGTCGACACCCGACTCGCGGCCAGAAGCGGATACGTCGCCTGCCTGAGTGCCCTGTGGTCGGCCAGACTCTGGCTATGGGGTGGAGATGGCGGTGGAGCCGGGGTCCGAAGCGTGGTGTTGCGCTCGGCGTCGCGGTGTTTGGACCGCAAGGATTCGCCGAGGACGCTGACGGGCTTGCCTCGCTCCTAGGACGCCGGGAGCGCCTGGCGGCGTGGCTCGCCGCTCAGGGCAGGTCTCTTGAGGAGACCCCCGAGACCCTCGCCGTTGTCGATGGTCTCCTCGACGGATGGGCCGTGGATCCCGAGATTGGTCCGCGGCTTGGCAATGAGGTGGGACTGTTTCTGGGCTGTGTCATCGTCCGAGTTGTGGCCGGCGCCCGTTGGCAGTTATGGCCTAACGGTCATCCGGTGGTCCGCCTGCGGAGCGGTCTCGAGTACGACGTTGTGGCCTTGGTCGAACAGCGGCTACGGGCCAACGGCCCGGCCCTCATGGAGGTGCTCGGTGACGCGACCGGCCGCGGACAACCGTGACAGGTCCGCTCACCCGCGACCCAACGGCGAAGGTCGTGCGAGGTAGCCAGTCTTGCCCGGGCCCGGCTCAGCGCGCGAACGGCGCCAACAGCGGATGGCCGCGGACAGCGGCAGTTGTGGGACCTTGGTCAGCCCGGCGCCTCGTGGGCGGCCACCACCGACCGGACCGCCCGCACGTCGGCGGGTACCGCCGCGTTCTTCGACCGTTTCGAGCGACAGGTCGACCCGGAAGGGCTGCTGTCGCCGGAGCAGCGGGCCGAGCAGGCGCGACACGCCCGCATCGCCCACATGCTCCAACTGGCCGAGCGTTCCGCCCAGGCACGGCGGCGTACGTCCGCAAAGCCCAACGACCGGCGCCACCGTACGGAAGAGCAGAGCTAGTCGCTCTGCGGTGTCTTGGGATGCCGGACCCGGTCCATCGGGGATCGGTCGATCTCCTCCTCGGTCAGCAGCCACTTGAAGCACTGCTGCAATCCCTTGTGCTTGTTCAGCGTGGTGGACGCCGAGCGCGTTTCGATCATCCACGCCTGGAGCGCCTCCACGTGCGCTCGGGTCACGGCGCAGGGATCGTAGGCGGCCGCGTCGGCGTCAGGGTCGGGCGAATGCTCCCCGAGGTAACGGCCCAGCTGTGCCGCGGCGAGCAGGTAGTTGTAGCGAGTGGTCGCGGGGTGAAGTGACTGGCAAATCGGACATCAACGGGTAGGTGCACGCGCTCACCCCGGACCGGGACATAGGGGCCTGTGCAATCGTTGTGAAGCCGTCAGGTGGTCGCCGCGGGTCCGGGTAGCTATAGCTAGCGATGATCGCGCTGGCACGTTACATCATCATCATCATCACCACCACGTCCTGCTTCGTCAGCGACCCGAGGAGTGCGAGCTAAGTCGAGGTGCGGCGTGGTGCACCGGTCAATGAGTCGTATGCTCGGTTCCTTGCGCAAGGCCAGTCGCATTCCGCACGCTGAGGTGGCGATGCTAAGCACAGGAACGGTGGTGGCGGGGCGTTATCGGCTCGAGGAGCGTGTGGCCCACGGCGCCACCAGCGATCTGTGGCGCTGCGTCGACGAGGCGAACGGCCGAACGGTAGCGATGAATATCCTCGCTCCGATCCTGCTCGAGCAACCGGGGTTCGCCGACCAAGTCCGGGCTCAGGCCCGAGCCATGGCCAGCATCGACCACCCGGGCATTGTCGTCGTCTATGAGTGCGTCATCGGCCAGACCGCTGATCCGGTGGCGTTCCTTGTCACGGAGTTCGTTGAGGGAGAGTCCCTGGCCAGGATTCTGGCCCGCGTCGGCTGCCTGACACCTGCGCGCACGATGTCCTTGGTGGCCCAGGTGGCCGAAGCGCTGCACGCTGGGCATGAGAAGGGGTTCGTGCATGGCCGGGTGAAGCCGGCCGACATCATGATCCGCCCCGACGACACGGTCGTGCTCACGAGCTTTGGCGTCGCGCCGTCGGTTGAGGCGGCTGGACTCGTAGTGGGTGGGGGGACGTACATCGCGCCGGAGCAGGCGTTCGGCGAGCCAGCCACCCACCTGGTCTACATCTATACGCTGGGTCTGGTGGCGTACCAGTGCCTGGCCGGGCGCCGGCCGTTCGAAGGGGAAAGCCCTTTGGAGCGCGCGATGCGCCTCGTCCGGGAACAGGCGCCACCTCTGCCGCCGGAGGTGCCGGCCAATGTCAGCGCCATCGTCGAGCGGGCGTTGGCGAGGCACCCGTCCGACCGCTGGCCCTCCGGCGCCTCTCTGGCGCAGGCCGCGCGGGTGGCGAGCTACTCCTAGCCCGCCGCGCGTGGCTTGGCGTCAGTCAGATCATGTCGCCGTCATCGACGAACCGCGGTCCGACTCGGCCAAGATCGCGCAATCATCTGCCGCGACGCGCCTGCTCGCGCGCGTTCAGACCGACGCGGCGAATCTCGTGCCACTCCTTCGTCGTTGATCGTCGGGACGGCGGGATTTGATTCCCACGACCCATTGCCCCCCGGCAACGATCATGACAGTCCAACCTCGGCAGAGTCCAGGTGGATACATCGCATCACCCCGTCATGATCCGTCCCTTTAG
>JAHRHA010000080.1 GCA_020027875.1 Micromonosporaceae bacterium
ACCGCAGCCGAGGACAACCGGATCGCCCGGCTACGTCTCGGCGAAGCGCCGCAGCCGATCGTCACCGGCATCCCGAAGGCCGGCAACCACAACGGCGGGCGCATCAAGTTCGGCCCGGACGGCATGCTCTACGCCGGCACCGGTGATGCCGGTGATCGCGGGCGGGCGCAGGAGCGCGATCACCTCGGCGGGAAGATCCTGCGGCTGACCCCGGACGGGAAACCCGCACCTGGCAACCCGTTCGATGGCTCACTGGTCTACTCGTACGGTCACCGCAACGTACAAGGTTTGGCCTGGGACAGCGCCGGGAACCTCTATGCGTCGGAGTTCGGCCAGAATCGCTACGACGAGCTCAACCGCGTCGAACCAGGACGCAACTACGGCTGGCCGCTGGTCGAGGGCGCCGGCGACGACAGAGACTACGTCAACCCGCTCGCCACCTGGGCAACCTCCGACGCGTCCCCGAGTGGCATCGCCGTCATCGGTGACCGCGTCTTCATGGCCTGCCTTCGCGGAACGAAGCTCTACCGCATCGGCACCGACGGCACCGGCGCTCAGGCACTACTGACCGGCGAGTACGGGCGCATTCGTGATGTCGTGGTCGCGCCGGACGGGTCGCTGTGGATTCTTACCTCCAACCGGGACGGGCGCGGCTCTCCCGCCGAAACGGACGACCGCGTCCTCCGACTCGACCCGACTCAGCTCTGAGGCCGCTCAAGATCCCCGTGAGCACGGCCTGGCCGTCGTGAAATCGGGTCGATCATGACCTGGAGGTCATGATCGACGGGAGGGGTTGGCGGTCGCCGTGCCAGGAGCGCCAGAGTGCGGCGTACGCGCCGCCCGCGGCCACCAGCTCGTGATGCGGGCCGAGCTCGGTGATCCGGCCATCCTCGACGACGGCGACCCGGTCGGCGTCGTGCGCCGAGAAGAGCCGGTGCGCGATCGCGATGACCGTCCGACCCTCGAGGACCGCCGCCAGCGAACGTTCCAGGTGGCGAGCGGCCCGCGGGTCGATCAGCGAGGTCGCCTCGTCGAGCACCAGGGTGTGCGGGTCAGCGATCACCAGGCGGGCGAGCGCAAGTTGTTGCGCCTGGGCGGGCGACAGCGTGATGTTGCCCGACCCCAGTTCGGTGTCGAGGCCAGCCGGCAGCTGCTGCGCCCACTGCCAGGCATCCACGGCCTCCAGGGCGGTTCGGATCTCGGCGTCGGACACCTCGGGCCGGGCCAGGGCGACGTTCTCGCGAAGCGTGCCGAGGAAGACATGGTGCTCCTGTGTTACCAGGGCGACATGCTGTCTCAACTCTCGTAACGGCAGCTCCGTCAGGGGTGCGCCGCCAACGGTCACAGAGCCGGTACGCGGTCCGTGAATGCCGGCCAGGAGACGGCCGAGGGTCGACTTGCCGGCCCCGGACGGGCCGACCATGGCCAGCCGTTCCCCCGGGTCCATCGAGAGCGAGATGCCGTGCAGCACATCGCGGCCATCCACATAGGAGAACCGTACATCGGTCGCCTCCAGGCGTTCGCCGTTGGGGCGCCCCCTGCTCTCCTGACGGTCGTCGGCCACATTGGACACGCCGAGCAGGCGGGCCATCGAGGCCTGGCCGACCTGCAGCTCGTCCAACCAGGAGAGCAACCGGTCGACGGGGTCGATCAGCTGCTGCACGTAGAGGGTCGCCGCGGTGACCTGAAAGAGGTTGGCCCACCCCTGGCTGTAGTACCAGCCGCCGATGAGCAGGGTCGCCACGACCGGCACCAGATAGCCGACCTCCATGAGCGGGAAGAAGATCGTGCGCAGGTAGAGCGTGTAGCGCTCGGCGGCGAAGGACCGGCTGATGTCGGTGTCCGTGCGCTCAATCCGAAGCTGCTGGCCTCCCAGGGCCTCCACAGTGCGCGCCGCCTCGACCGTCTCGGCAAGGCCGTCGGTCAAGTCCGAGTAGGCGGCGCTCTCCCGCAGATATCCCTGCGGTGCGCGCTTGAGGTACCACCGCGAGCCCGCCCACAGCACCGGCACACCAAGCAGGCATGGCAGAGCGAGAAGCGGGCCGACGACGATCAACGCGCCAGCGGAGAACACCAGGGTGACGATGGCGATGAGAATCTCGGGCACTGCGAATCGAATGCTGTGCGACAGGGCGTCGACGTCGCGCGAGGTACGGGTGAGCAGGTCACCCGTCCCCGCGCGCTCCACGGTGGAGAGCGGGATCGCCAGCGTCCGGTCGACGAAGTCTTCACGCAGCTCCGCCAGCATCCGCTCGCCGAGCTTGGCCGAGGCCAGCTTGGCGAACCGGACGAGGACGGACTGGACCAGCACGAATCCGACTATCGCCAGTGCGACCTTGTCCACGGTTGTGGTCGTCGTGCCGTCCTGGATCGCCTGGACCAACCGGCCGATGAGCCAGGGCATGGCCAGGCCGGCCACGGCGGCGACGCCGTGCAGGGTCAGCGCCGCGGACCACTCGCGCGGGTGACGGCGCATGAGGCCGCGCGCGTAACGGCGGACCTCCGCCGTCGACGCCACCGGCAACATCTGACGCGCGCTCACTCGTCCTCCCCCCTGGTCACGGTCGCCGCGTAGGGCGGCGAAGAGTCGAGCAGCTCGCGGTGGGTCCCCTCAGCCACGACCCGTCCCGCCTCGACGTAGATCACATGATCGGTCCGGTCGAGGACAAGCGGGCTCGTGGTGCACACCACCGTCGTGCGACCGAGCCGGGCGGTCGCTATCCGAGCCGCGATCCTGGCCTCGGTGTGGGCGTCCACCGCACTCGTCGGCTCTACCAGCACCAACACCGGGTGGTCGGCCATCAACGCGCGAGCCAGTCGTAGCCGCTGCTGCTGGCCCCCAGAGAACTCCCGCCCGCGCTCCGCCACCATAGCGTCGAGCCCGTCCGGGAGCGCCTCGAGGATGTCCTCGGCGTTCGCGGCGTACAGAGCCGCCTGTATCCGCTCATTCTCGGCGGTACGCCGGCCGGTGAGCTCGTCGCGCAGCCGACCCGAGAACAGGCGCGCATCGTTGTCGGCCACCAGAATCAGGTCCCGAATCGTGGTCCGATCCAGGTCGGCCAGGCGTACGCCGTCCAGTCGTGCCCCGCTGTCGGAGTATCGCCCGAGGCGATCCGCGATCGCGACGGCGTCTTCGGGATTCGCCGCCGAGATCGCGGTGAGGCGACCGGGTTTAATGATCACGCCAGACTCGGAATCGACGAGATTCGACGTCTGCGGGTTGGGAGCGGACGCCGGGTTCGTCGGATCGACCAGCTCGGACCGTAGCGATAACACCCTGACCACCCGGCGGGCCGCGACATGACCCCGGGTCAGTTTCTGCACAACCTCGGTGAGCGTGCGCAGGGGGAAGAGCAGGAACACCGCATAGCCGTAGAACGCGATCAGCTGCGAGACGTCGATCTTTCCCTCGACGGCGAATCGGGCCCCGAGCCAGGTCACCACCGCGACGAAGATGCCAGGGAGCAGGATCTGCGTAGCCTCCAGGAGCGACTCCACGCTGGCCACCCTGACCCCGGCCGCCCGTACCTGCTGAGACTCGGTCCGGTAGCGGCCGGCGAACGTCGACTCTCCGCCGATGCCGCGCAAGACCCTAAGGCCGGTGACGATGTCCGCGGCTCGGGTGGTCAGCTTGCCGGACTGTTCACGGTAGGCCTGCTGGCGCGCGTGCAGCGGCTGGATGAGTAGCCCGACAATCGCCATCAGCAGTGGCACGCCGATCACGACGACGAGACCCAGCGGCACCGAGGCGTTGAGCAGGATCACCACGACCGTAACGATCGCCACAACGGCGCCGAAGCCGCGGGCGGTGACGTCGATCGCGTTGCCGATGTGGCTTATGTCCGACGTGCCGATGCTCACGACCTCGCCGGTCGCGAGCCGCTTGGGCAGCGTCGCCCCCAGCCGGCCGGCCTGCCGGACGGTGAGCTGAACTGTGCGGTACGCCGCCGACAGCCAGTTGAAGACCGCGCAACGGTGCCGCATGATCCCGGCCACCGCCTGCACCACACCCAGACCGAGAAGGACCCCCGCCCAGACGGCGAGGGCCGTCGTGTCCCGGTCTGCGACTCCGGCTCCGATCGCCTGACCTATCGCGTACGGCATCAGCGCCTGGGCGACCATCCATACGGTGCCCATCACGACGCCGAAGATCACGGTACGTTTCTGCAGCCGGACGATCCACCAGAGGTATCTGGCAGCGGATCGATGGTCGGGCGTCCCGGGGTCGAGGACGGGTAAGTCACGCATGATGTCAACGACCTTACGGCCAGCGTGACCTGCGGCGCCTGTGATTTTCGGCGAGCTTGCGAGCCGAAACGGCAAGCGACTTCCATGTACCGTGCGTGCATGCCCCGGGCCGTACTCCTCGATCTGTACAACACACTCGTACCCGGCGGCACGGACGCCGAGCGTGCCGAGGTTGCCCAGGCCATGGGCGCCGATCTGGGCGTAGACCCAGGTATCTATGCAGACCTTTACTTCCGGGCCTATCCGCAGCGGGTCGTCGGCGCCCTGGGCGATCTCGAAGCCACGGTACGAACGGTCGCGGTGCAGGGCGGAGCCGCGCCGACGCTTGCGGCCGTGCGCCTGGCCGCGGCGCGGAGGATGGCGTTGACCCGACGGCTGTTGTGGCCATCGGCTGTCACCCTCGAGGCGCTTGACTCCCTGCGTCGGGCGGGTTGGCAATTGGGCCTGGTCAGCAACTGCACAGCGGAGACGCCCGAGCTGTGGAAACGCACTCCGCTGGCCCCGCGCTTCGAGGCGGTGGGCTTCTCCTGCGAACTGGGCGTGGCCAAGCCGGACCCCGCTATCTACCTCGCCGTGTGCTCGTTTCTCGACGTCGCCCCGACTGACTGCGTCTATGTGGGTGACGGGAGCGACAACGAGCTCGCGGGCGCGGCGAATCTCGGCATGACGGTTGTGCGTACGGAGGAGCACGTCCCGACCGAGGGATCGTGGCCGCGGCAGCGCATTGGCTCGCTCGCGGACCTGACGAGGCTCATCGGTCTACCGGTGAGAAGTCCCAGGAGTGCGGCGCTCGATTGATCAGATGCGCCGGCGGCTCCTTGAATGGCTGCGGGTGGCTGCGCCACTTGGAGATCACGACGAGCCGGAAGTCGGGCGAGGAGAAGACCTCGCTCGAGACATGTAAAGGGTTCACCTCAACCGCGGGTATGGCGACGTCGCATACCCAGGTGAGCAACTCAGTGAAGTTGCGCTGCTGGGCATGCACCTCCCACATCCGCACAATCACGCGCCATCGCCTCCCTCCGCGTTAGAAGGCAACTGTAGTGACCGGGAGCGCCGAATCCGCCGGAAAGTCCAGGCGGCTCGCAGGGAGTCCGGCCGCGACCACATGCGCGCCGAGAGCGGCCACCATGGCGCCGTTATCCGTACACAGCCTGGGCCGGGGTACCCGCAGCGCGATGCCGTGACGGTCGCAGCGCTCCTGCGCCAGGGCGCGCAGGCGTGAGTTCGCGGCCACCCCGCCGCCGATCACGAGCACGTCCACGCCATGCTCCCGGCACGCCTCGACGGCCTTGGCCGTGAGCACATCGCACACGGCCTCCTGGAAGCTCGCCGCCACGTCGGCCACCGGCACGGGCTCGCCGGTTCGCTCCAGCGCCTCGACCCATCGAGCCACCGCCGTCTTCAACCCGGAGAAGGAGAAGTCGAATCGGTGCGCCGCCTGGTCCCGTTGCGCGGTGAGGCCGCGGGGGAACGCGATGGCGGAAGCATCGCCATCACGGGCCGCGCGGTCGATCGGCGGCCCGCCCGGAAACGGCAGGCCGAGCAGCCGCGCCACCTTGTCATACGCCTCGCCCGCCGCGTCGTCGATCGTGGCGCCAAGTGGCGTGACGCCCCGGGCGAGGTCACCGACGAGCAGGAGTGAGGAGTGCCCGCCTGAAACGAGGAGCGCGATCGAGGGTTCGGGCAGCGCACCGTGCTCGAGGGTGTCGACCGCGACGTGCGCGGCCAGGTGGTTTACTCCATAGATCGGTTTCTCGGCGGCGACCGCGTAACCCTTTGCCGCGGCGACGCCGACCAGCAGAGCCCCGGCGAGCCCCGGCCCGGCGGTCACCGCGATGGCGTCCACATCGGAGAGTTGGACGCCGGCGATGTCGAGAGCGCGCCGCATCGTGGGCACCATGGCCTCCAGGTGCGCCCGGCTTGCGACCTCCGGCACGACCCCCCCGAAGCGGGCATGAGCGTCCACACTGGACGCTACCTGATCGGCGAGGAGGGTCGATCCGCGTACGACACCGATGCCGGTCTCGTCGCAGGACGTCTCGATGCCCAGTACGAGTGGCTCGTCGGTCACGGCTCGTCCCTCCGCATGACCAGCGCGTCGGTGTTGCTCGGCTGGTAGTAACCCTTTCGCACCGCGACCACGTCGAACCCGTACCCGTCATAGAACCGCTGTGCTTGGGTATTGTCCGCGGCCACCTCGAGCAGCGTGCTTCGGACGCCATTGCCGCGCGCGTACGCAAGCAGCTCGTCCAGCAGCGCCCCGCCGATTCCCTGATGCTGGCGATCACGGCGGACAGCGATGTTGTTGATCCAAGCCTCGGTCGGTGGGCTGAGCGCGAGCCCGGCATAGCCGATGACTGCGTCACCATCGAAGGCACCGATGTAGTGGTTTCCGTTGGCGAGTTCGTTCCAGAACATCGCGGTCGTCCATTGCTCGACGCCGAAGAGATCGTCCTCGATGGGGATCAGCTGGTCGAGGTGCCACCACCGCAGCCGCTCAATCCTCACGGCCGGACCCGCTTCCGCGCTGCTGGCTCGACGGCGTCTGGCCGGCGCAGATAGAGCGGGGTGAGCACCTCGCCCGGTGCCTTCGAGCGGACCCGGTCAGCGGCCAGCTCGGCCAGCGCAACCGGCGAAGGATAGGCATCCAGTACGGGCAATGCCAGCGCTTCGGCGTGCAGCCGAGCGCCCGCGCCCACCGCAACGGTGGCGGTAACGCCCAGTTCCTCGAGCACTGCCCGGATGTCCCCCGGCCGGTCCACCGCCGGATCGGTCACCCGCCTTCGCTCGTGGTACACCGCCCAGTAGACCTCCTTGCGCCGAGCGTCCGTAGCGACGAGTGCGGTGCCGGCTGTCCGCGCTCCGATGCCGTCCAGGGAGCAGACGCCGTACGTCGGGATGGACAGCGCCTGCCCCATCGCCGCGGCCGTGACCAGCCCGACACGCAGCCCGGTGAACGGACCGGGACCCAGGCCGGCCACGATCGCGCCGAGGTCGCCGGGGGTGGCCCCGCCCTCGGCCAACACCGCCCTGACGGAGGGCGCGAGCAGCTCCCCGTGCGCCCGGGCATCCACCTGGCGCCGCTCGGCAAGCAGCTCAACGCCTTTCGCGCCGGTTGTGTCGACGTCCACCCGGACGAGCGCCGTGGTCACCGCCGGCGTCGATGTGTCCACGACGACTACAAGCACCCAAGAACCCTAACCACCGGACGACCGCACAGCCTGCCCGGCCGCCCGTCCGTCAATCGGTCGCGAGCGGCGCGCCCAACGCGGCTAGCCGGTCGGGCCAATCGCGACCCGAGCCCACCAACTCGATGAGGCGCCAATCGTCGTCGCGACGCTCGATCCGGACAAGCAGGTGCGCCGTGGCAAGTTGCTCCACCTTGCCGCCGCCCCACTCGACCACGGTGACGGATTCATCGAGGCTCGCGTCCAGGTCCAGGTCGTCCACCTCGGCGACGCTCCCGAGGCGGTAGGCGTCCGCGTGCACGAGCGGAATGCGGCCGCCTCGGCCGGAGTCTGGACGATGTACCCGCGCGATCACAAAGGTCGGGGAGGTCACCTCACCCCGGACGCCGAGTCCCGCACCGATCCCCTGGGCAAGCGCGGTCTTGCCGGCGCCGAGCGGACCGTCGAGGATCACGAGGTCCCCCGCCCGCAGCAGCGTGGCCAGCCGTCGACCGAACGCCCTGGTCTCCTCCACTGTGGCGAGTTCGAACGTCACGACAGAATCTTCCGGACGAACGGGACGAACACCGCGTTGACCGCTTCGCTGTGTTCCAGCAGCACAACGTGACCCGCGTTCGGCACCACGACCAACTCCGCGTTCGGCAGGGTCTCGCAGATCGCCTGCGAATGCTCCACCGGGGTCAGCAGGTCCTCGTCGCCGCACACCACGAGCACCGGAATGTCGGTGAATGCACCCAATGCCATCACCCGATCATGGGTGTAGAGCGTGCGCAGGTAGCGGGCCACGGACTCGGTGCGGGTCGCCGAATTCATCCGCTCCACATAGGAGATCAGGGCCGGGCTCGGCTTCTCTGAGCCGAAGCCGTATCGGCGGGTGAGCAGCCAAGCGAGGTCGGTGGACGCGTCGCGAGCCCGATCGAGCATGCCCGCGGTGACCCAGCCCGCGCCGCTGATGATGGGCAGCAGTGGTTTGCGGAATCGCACCAGCACCTGAGGCATCCCGAATGTGACACCGCCGAGCTCGCCGGCCGAGGTCGAGATGAGCACAACTCCGGCCACCCGACCTTCGGGCTTGAACAACTCAGGCGTGGAGTCGGCCATCGCCATGATGGCCATGCCACCCATGGAGTGACCGACGAGCACGACCTTGCCGGCCGGGGCGGTCTCTTCGACGACCTTTCGCAACGCCGCGCCGAGCAGGTCGAGGGTGTACTCCCCCTTGTCCAGGCGACCAGAACGACCGTGGCCGGGCTGGTCGTAGCTGACGGTTCGGACATCGTCCATGGCGGCCAGCGCCCGGCGCTGAAAGTGGAACGTGCCCATGTCCAGACAGAAGCCGTGTGCGAACACAACGGTGAGAGGCGCCCTGGGATCGCCGGTGATCTCGACGTGCAGCGGGATGCCCTCATCTGTGGTGATGGTCCGGTACTCGTCGGCGGGCAGGGCGCCGAACGGCTCGTCGAAGTGTGGATCCCGCTCGGTGCTGCGTCGCTTGCGCTTGAGCAGTGCTCGCTCGGCCGCGACGCCCGCTGCGACGCCTGCGGCGGCGGCTAGGGTGCCGATTATGCCGGCCGTACGACGCCGGGACCCGCGGCCGGCCGGTGGGGTCGGAGGTGCTTCTGCTGCTGCGCTCACGCGTGGGCCTCGCTCGAGCGCACGCTGTCGGTGACCACGCCGTCATATACGCGCGGAACACGGGAGCTGCTCATCCGGGTCACGATCTCATAGTTGATCGTGCCGATGGCGGCCGCCCAGTCATCGGCCGTCGGCTCGCCGTCGTCGCCGGGTCCGAACAGAACCGCGACATCGCCGGCGGCGACCGGGTCATCGCCACAGTCGACAACGATCTGGTCCATGCAGACTCGACCTGCGATCGGCCGGTTGGCGGCGGCCAGTCGTACCGGTGCGGCGTTGCTGGCGGCTCGCGGAACGCCGTCGGCGTAGCCCAGTGGCACGAGTGCCAACGTGGTGTCGCGCTCGGTACGGTAGGTGTGGCCGTACGAGACACCCTGACCCACCGGGACGCGCTTGGTGAGCAGGACGCGAGCCCGCACCGACATCGCCGGGCGCAGTCCGAAGTCGCGGCCCGGGATGGGCGTGAGGCCGTACGTGGCGATGCCGGGTCGGACGAGGTCGAAGTGTGTGTCGGGCCGGGTCAGCGTGGCGGCTGAGTTGGCGAGGTGCCGGTAGGCCGGGGTGATGCCGTATCGCTCCGCCACCGCGAGACTCTCGACGAACAGGGCCAACTGGCGGTCGTTGGTCTCATGGTCGGGCACGTCGGCGTGGACGAAGTGGCTCCAGGCCCCGACGATCTCCACGGTTCCGTCGGCCTGGGCCTTCAACGCGGCCTCGCAGAGCGCGGGCCAGTCTGACGCGGTCGCTCCGCCACGCGCCAACCCAGTGTCAATCTTGAGATGGGTTCGGGCCGCCCGTCCGGTTCGCCGGGCCGCTGCGACGATCTCGGCCAGCAGCCCGATCGAGGCGGCCGAAAGATCGACATTGGCCGCGACGGCGTCGTGCAGCGGCAGGCCGGGCGCGAGGAGCCAGGCGAGGATCGGCGCGGTCAGGCCGGCCCGGCGCAGCTCCAGAGCCTCGTCCAGGGTGCAAACGCCCAGCCAGGCCGCGCCGCCCTGAAGTGCCGCGCGGGCCGCCGGGATCATCCCGTGGCCGTACCCATCGCCCTTGACAACGGCCATGACCTCGGCATTTGTACCCTCGCGCAGGCGTGCGACGTTTGTCCTGATCGCCTCTAGGTCGATCCGAATCTCCGCCTGCCACATGAACCAAGCCTAACTGGCCGGTAGCAAACGCTCGTTAAGGAAAGCGACCGTGACCGTGGTCACACCGCGACGGCGCACATCAGGGATCCGATGACCTCCCGCTACTCGCGGACACAGAGCGGGGCCCCACTTGATCTAGGGAGGAGTCGCGCGAGTCGATCTCCAAGCACGCGACTGCGCCCTAGATCGACGAGATGGTCACATCAGGGATCCGACGACCTTCGGCAGCGCGAGCGCCACCTCGGGGGCGGTGACCGGCGCGGCGTCGCCGCCAAGGTTGAGCGCCGCGTGCCGGCCCGCGAGCCCGTGCACAAACGTTGCCGCGACCGCCGCGCGGTCCGCCGGCAGGCCGGCCGCCAGCAGCGACGCCAGGAGACCCGCCAGCACGTCCCCGGTACCGGCGGTCGCCAACGCGGCTGTGCCGGTCGGGTTGGCCCAGGCCGTCCCGTCGGGCGCCGCCACGATGGTCCGGTCGCCCTTGAGCAGAACGACCACACCCAGTCGGGCGGCGAGTTGACGTGCCGCCTCGACCCGGTCCGGCCCGACCTGCTCGCCGGCAACGCGGATGAACTCCCGGTCGTGCGGTGTCACCACCGTCGGGGCGTCGCGCCGCCGCAGCCACGTCGCCAGTGATCCGTCACCGAGCAGGGTCAGCGCGTCGGCATCCAGCACCACCGGCACCGACGAGCCCAGCACCGCCCTCAACTCGTCCTGCGCCCGCTCATCGGTGCCGAGACCACAACCGCACAGCCAGGCCTGCACCCGACCGGTGTCGGCGACCCGATGGGACACCACCACGGACGGATGGGCCCGCGCGACATCGTCGGCGACGACGCCCGCGTAGCGGATCATTCCAGCCGGCCCGCCGAGCGCACCCGCCACCGACATAAGCGCGGCGCCCGGAAACGACCTCGACCCGGTGGCTAGTCCAGCCACGCCGCGCGTGTACTTGTCGGACGTGGCGGCCGGCCGTGGCCACCAGCGGGCGATGTCGGCCGCGTCGGGCACCCATACCGCCGGCGCCGCGTCCAGCCACGGTAGCCCGATATCGACCACATCGACCTGGCCCGCGAACGGCGCGGCCGGCCCCACCACCAGCGCCGGCTTCAGGCAGCCAAAGGTGACCGTCACATCGGCTCGTACCGCCGATCCCTCCACCGCGCCCGTATCGACATCGACCCCGCTCGGCACGTCCACACTGACCACGACGGGGCGTCCGCCCTCGGCGGTGCTCAGCGCACGCATGCCGTCAACCACCTCGGCGGCGACCCCACGTAGTCCCCCCTGGGCGCCGATCCCGACGATTCCGTCGACCACCATATCCACAGTGGACGGCATTGTCTGAACTATCGTGCCGCCGGCGGCTCGGAGCGCGGCGAGCCCGTCCCGGTGGACCCGGTCGGGCGCGAGGATCAGTGCCGTCACCGCGACACCACGTGCCGACAGCCGCGCGCCGGCGAAGAGGGCATCGCCGCCGTTGTTGCCCGCGCCGACCAGGAGCAGCACCGCGCTGCCGTAGACACCGCCGCGCTCGGCCAGCAGCGACGCGCAGCGGCGCGCCAGCCCGGCGGCGGCCCGCTGCATGAGCGTGCTCTCGTTCAGCGCCGCGATCAGTTGCTTCTCCCCGGCTCGGATGTCTGCCGCCCGCCACGCCGCCCTCATCGGCTAATCCCTTCGCCGGAGGCGATCAACATGAATACTGCGCCGGAGGCGATCAACATGAACACTGCGCCGGAGGCGATCAACGTAGACACTGCGCTAGTCACGTTCGGCCACCACCATCGCGGAGGCGATACCTCCGTCGTGGGACAGCGACAGATGCCAGCGACTGACGCCGCGCTCGGCGGCGACCGCTGCGACGGTGCCTGAGACGGTGAGCCACGGCCGCCCGTCCGGGTCGGTGACGATCTCACAGTCGTGCCAGTTCAGCCCGGTCGGGGCGCCCAGCGCCTTGGCCACCGCCTCTTTGGCCGCGAATCGTGCAGCCAGCGACTCGGGCGGGCGCGGGTTGCCCGACGCGGTGAGCCGTTCCGACTCGGTAAATAGCCGGTCGGCGAGCAGTGGTGTGCGCTCCACGGCGCGAACGAACCGGTCGACCAGTACTACGTCCATGCCGACGGCCACAATCACGCATCGAAGCCTAAAGCCTGTCGAACAACCTCGGTTGTTCGACATCACCCTTCTCTGGTGTCCCCATGGTCAGGCTGCTGATGCGGCTGACGGGCGGTCGCGGCGGCGCTGGAGAAGCCAGTCCCGGGCGACTCTTGAGGGGCGGGTGGCGATTCCTGCCGCCGACGTCGCCGCCGGAGTTGCTCGAAATCGCCATCGACGACACGCCCTCGCCACGCAGCTCGCCCCCGTCCTCGGCGCCGACCAGCCCTCCCTGGCTCGGCGCCCGGCTCGGCGAACTGGTCTAGCGACGACGTCGCGACAGCTTTCCCAAGGCTGCCCACGGCGAAGACCGCGAACGCAGCCAGGTAGTCCGCGACCGTCACTCCACGGTGACGGACTTGGCCAGGTTTCGGGGCTGGTCGACGTCGTGGCCACGGGCGGTCGCGATCTCACAGGCCAGCACCTGTAGCGGCACGGTGGTAACCAACGGGGTGAGCAACGTGGGCGTCGGCGGGACCTCGATCAAGTGATCCGCGTACGGACGTACCGCCTCATCCCCCCGCTCCGCGATCACGATGGTCCGCGCACCCCGTGCCCGTACCTCCTGAATGTTCGACATCACCTTGTCGTGGAGGACGGCTCGACCCACGGGCGAGGGCACCACGCAGATGACCGGGCAGCCCTCGTCGATGAGCGCAATCGGTCCGTGTTTGAGCTCGCCCGCCGCGAATCCTTCCGCGTGCATGTAGGCGAGCTCCTTCAGCTTGAGCGCGCCTTCCAAAGCCACCGGGTAGCCGACGTGGCGGCCGATGAAGAGGACGGAGCGGGCCCTGGCCAGCTCGCGGCCGAGCTCCCGGACGGGCTCCATCGTCTCCAGCACCTGCTCGATCGCCGCCGGCATGGCCTGCAGCTGGGTGAGCACCGCTCCGACCTCGTCGGCGTACTTGACTCCGCGGACCTGTGCCAGGTGCAGGCCGACCAGGTAGCAGGCGACGAGCTGGGTCAGGAACGCCTTGGTGGACGCGACGGCGACCTCCGGTCCGGCGTGGGTGTAGAGCACGGCGTCTGACTCGCGGGGAATCGTCGAGCCGTTGGTGTTGCAGATTGCCAGTACTCGGGCCTTCTGCTCCTTGGCATGGCGCAGGGCCATCAATGTGTCCATGGTCTCGCCCGATTGGGAGATGGCCACCACCAGCGTGGACCGGTCGAGCACCGGGTCGCGGTAGCGGAACTCGCTGGCGAGCTCGACCTCACACGGGATACGGGTCCAGTGTTCGATGGCGTACTTCGCGACCAGCCCGGCGTGATAGGCGGTGCCGCACGCCACAATGAAGATCTTGTCTACGTCCCGCAGGTCCTGCTCGGTGATGCGCATCTCGTCGAGCATCAGCTCGCCCGCCTCCCCGAGGCGACCACGCAGCGTGTCGGCGACCGCGCGGGGCTGCTCGGCGATCTCCTTCAGCATGAAGTAGTCGTACCCGCCCTTCTCGGCGGCTGAGGCGTCCCAGTCGACGTGGAAGTCCTTGCCGATCGCCTCGTTGCCGTCGAAATCGGTGATCTCGATCCGGTCGGGCGTGATGAGTACGACCTGGTCCTGACCGAGCTCCACCGCGTCGCGGGTGTGCTCGATGAACGCCGACACGTCGCTGGCGAGGTAGTTCTCGCCCTGTCCACGTCCGACCACCAGTGGCGAATTGCGCCGGGCGCCGACCACCACGTCCGGGGTGTCCACGTCGACCGCGAGCAGCGTGAACGCGCCTTCTAGGCGCTGGCAGACCCGACGCATGGCCGCCGCGAGACCCGCGGAGGGCTCCGCCCCCCGCGCCCCCCCCGAGGGCGACGCGCTTCGCGCTGTTTCCTCCGCTCGAACACTCGCAAGCTCGTGTTCGAGCAGGTGGGCGGCGCACTCCGTGTCGGTATCGCTGACGAACTCGACCCCGGCGGCCTCGAGCTCGGCGCGCAGCCGGGCGAAGTTCTCGATGATGCCGTTGTGGATCACCGCCACTCGGCCGTTCGTGGATCGATGCGGGTGGGCGTTGCGGTCCGTGGGGCCACCGTGGGTCGCCCACCGGGTGTGGCCGATGCCGGTCGTGCCCAACGCGATCCCCGCGGTGACGTCGTCGGCCGCGCCCTCGGTGAGGGCCTTCTCGAGATTGCCGAGCTTGCCCGCACGCTTGCAGGTCAACAACGCCCCATCGCCGATCATGGCCACGCCGGCCGAGTCGTAGCCGCGGTACTCAAGCCGACGCAGCCCGTCCAGAACGATGCTGAGCGCCGGTCGGGCGCCCACGTATCCCACGATGCCGCACATGGCCGACAGCGTAGCCGACGTCCGCTCATCTTGGCTGCGCAGTATGCCGACATTCGCGCAGCCAATTTGATCGAAACCGCCGAGCGAAGCCTACCCGCCGCATCGCTTGATCAGGCCGGCTGCGTCACCGCGCCGAGCGATTCCTTGAGGATCTTCGCGCCGTCGCTGTGGAGCGCCTCCGACTCCCCGCCCCAGCGAAGCCGAACCACACGACCTTCGGTGAGTCGGATCTCATAGCTAAGTCGCAGCCGACGCAGCCGGCGGACGCCCTCCACCTCCGCGTACGGCAACAGCCGACCCTGTTCGTTTGCAATGAGGTGCGGCAGGGGACGGTCGAACGCCAGGCTCCACAGCCGTTGTTTCGCTCGTCGCATCTGCGTCCTGGGTGAGCCCGGCAGCACCAGCAGCCCGACGTCGTAGACGACGACGTCGCTGCGTACCCGGTCCACGACCATGTTCACGATGGCCGTCCGCGCCTCGGCGTTGGCCTCGACGGCGGCGCGTTCCCGCTGCTCGACGAGGGCGACCTCGGCCGATGACTCGAGCGCGATGCCCAGCTCCGCCAGTCGTGCCCGCGCCCTGTCGACGGTGTCCGGGTCCGCTGCGAGGGCCGCAATCCCGTCCAGGTCGAGATTCGGCGGACCGTCTAGGCTCACCGGGCCCACCCAGGCATGTCGGAAGCGGGCCACGCCGGATTCGACAGCGCAGAGGGCGAGCAACAGACCCAGCGGGCTGGCTAACTCGGTCCGCAGTTCTCGGCGGGTGGCGAGGGGGAACAGCGCCTCGCCCAGCTGGTCGCCCTGTGGCGTGCCGATCATGGCGAGCACCATGCCGACGCTGGCCTGCGGGCGGTCGAGAATCCGGGCCGCCTCGGCCAGGATCGGCTCCGCCTGCAATCGCAACTCCGCGGCGCGGGAGACTGCCGTGAAGTCATCCCACGACACGACGCGCCGCAGGCCCACCTCTACGAAGTTGGCCTCGACCCAGGCCGCGAGAGCATCAAAGCTCACGAAGAGGTCGGTGGCCGGCCGGCCATCAGCCCGCGCCGGCACCACCTGCATGCTGCGGAATAGAGCGATCCGCTCCGCGTCCGGCGGGTGGCTGTCCCACGGCGACCGCTCGGCGGTTGGTTCATCGGCGATGATCTGGGCGATCTCGTCCGTACGTGCAGCGAGCAGGCGGGCGAAACTGGCGAAGAGCTCGACCGGTGCGTAACCGAGCTGCCAGCCTCGGTACACGTATCGATCGAAATAGAACTGCCATGCCGCGCCGACGGCCGGCGTTCGGCGCAACGCCTGCTCCGCCGCCTCTGACCCGATGAGCTGGACCGCAGTGCGGTCCGCCTCGATCTCACGTAGCCGGCTCACCGACATCTGCGACCGCAGATAGACCATGGCGTACCAGCGGAAGATGAGGCCCGGGAGGCTCCGCGGGTCCAGGCGCCCAACAGTGGCGAGCACCGCCGCCTTCCCGCGATGCCCGATGGCACCGAATCTGAGGTGGCGGTGACTGAAATGACCGAGTTCATGCGCCACGATCGATGCGAGATGGTCGATCGTGATGCCGTAGACCAATGGCAGACCAAGAAAGAGGCACCGCCGCCCGCCCTTGAGGCCGAGCCAGCGCACGTCCTCGGTGACGGCGGCAGCGACCTCGGGCACCAGGCGGATCTCGTCCGGTGCTCGGGTACCGACCGCCTCGGCGAGGCTGCGCACCATGGCCCACAGTTGCGGTGCCTGATCAGGGCCGACCAGCGTGCCTTCGGCCGGCGTGTGGCGCTGCCGGGCCACCCGCCAGAGCGCGGCGACGAAGGCACCGGCCACCAACACGCCGGCCACGCCGATGCCGATCCCGAGCCCCGGGACGAAGGACGCGGCTACAAACGCTAGCAGGAGCGACCCAGCGACCACGACGGCGCCGAGCAGATAGAACCCCAACAGCAGAACAACACCGAGCCCGGCCCGATACGTGTTCTTCACGGCGATCCTCCCCGTGACCGGGCTAGGGCTGGCACGGTCACCGCACGTTAACCGTGTCCATCTATGCCGAGCAACCCGTCGGCGCGACAACCGACGAGAATGGCGTCATGACCCCAGCGATGCCCGCGACCGACCCGCTGGTCGATCGAATGCGCCCGTTCGGTACGACGATCTTCGCCGAGATGTCGGCTCTCGCGGCGCGCACCGGCGCGGTGAATCTCGGCCAGGGCTTCCCCGACACCGACGGCCCACCGGAGATGCTGGACGCTGCCGTGGCCGCCCTGCGGGCCGGGCGCAACCAGTACCCACCCGGCCCCGGAATCCCTGAACTACGCGGCGCCGTCGCGGCCCACCAACGGCGGTTCTGGGGCGTGGAGTACGACCCCGACGGCGAGGTGCTCATCACGGCGGGCGCGACCGAGGCGATCGCGGCGGCGATTCTCGCGCTGTGTGAGCCCGGCGACGAGGTTGTCTGCTTCGAGCCGTACTACGACTCGTACGCAGCCTGCGTCGCGCTGGCCCATGCGACGCGCCGTCCGGTGACGCTGCGCCCGGACGACAATGGTCGATACGGTTTCGACCACGAGGCGCTCCGGGCCGCATTCTCCCCACGCACACGGGTGGTGCTGCTCAACTCTCCCCACAACCCCACCGGCAAGGTGTTCGGCCGCGAGGAGCTGACGCTGATCGCCGAGCTGTGTAAGGAGTACAACGCCGTCGCGGTCACCGACGAGGTGTACGAGCACCTGGTCTACTCCGACGCTTCGGGCCCACATGTGCCGCTCGCGACCCTGCCCGGCATGCGTGCGCGGACCCTGCGCATCTCCTCGGCGGGCAAGACGTTCTCCTGCACCGGTTGGAAGATCGGTTGGATCAGCGGTCCCCGCCCGCTGGTCTCCGCGGTGCTGCGAGTCAAGCAGTTCCTGACCTTCGTCAACGGCGCGCCGTTCCAACCAGCCGTCGCGGTCGCCCTGGGACTGTCGGACGAGTACTACGACACGTTCCGGGTCGAACTTCAGGCCAAGCGCGACCTGCTGAGCGCCGGGCTGGTCGAGGCGGGGTTCTCGGTGCTTCCTCCGGAGGGGACTTACTTCGTGACGGCCGACATCACGGCGCTCGGCGGACGCGACGGGGTCGAGTTCTGCCTCGCGCTGCCCGAACGGTGCGGGGTCGTGGCCGTGCCGACGCAGGTCTTCTACGACGACGCCGATGCCGGCCGGCACATCGTCCGATTCGCCTTCTGCAAGCGGCCCGAGGTGCTCGCCGAGGCCGTCGAAAGAATCCGCCGGCTCTGAGCTCAACCTACTTTGGCAGAGGCACCCGCCCGACCGACGGGAGCGAGAATCCGTTCGATCGGGCGGGTGCCTCATACCCCGGGTCAGGAAATGTGCTCGACGAGAAAGTCGCAGAACATGACCTCATCCGAGGCGATCGGGAATGAGCCCTTCTCCCAGACGCTTGTCCGGCTGATGATGAACGCGTCGTCCCAGTCGTCGGGGGTGCCATGCTTGCCGGGCGGGCCCGTGGTCATCGTGCTGGCGGATCGGGAGACGGTTTACGAAGGGCTGGCGGCGCGGACCTCCGCGGCGATACGACCGGCAACCGACTCCGCGAGCTCGGCCGTCGGAGCCTCGACCATGACTCGAACGAGCGGCTCCGTACCCGACGGACGAAGCAGCACCCGTCCCGTCTCGCCGAGCGACGCCTCGGCTGCCGCGACCGCGGCCAGGACCGGTCCCGCCTCGCACGCACCCTTGCGGTCGACCACGGGCACATTGATCAGCACCTGCGGCAGCTTCGTCATCACCGCGGCCAGGTCGGCCAGCGACTGCCCGGTCTCGGCCATCCGGGCCATGAGGTGCAGAGCAGTCAGAATGCCGTCGCCTGTGGTGGCGTGCGCGGGGAGGACCACGTGCCCGCTCTGCTCACCGCCGATCGCCAGCCCGTCCGTCCGCAGCGCCTCCAACACGTACCGGTCCCCGACCGCGGTCTCCACCAGCGTGATCCCCTCTCGCTGCATCGCGAGACGCAGGCCGAGGTTACTCATCACCGTGGTGACGAGGGTGTTCTGCGTCAGCGTGCCGGCATCGCGCATGGCCAGTGCGAGGACCGCCATGATCTGGTCGCCGTCGACGACCTGGCCCGTGGCGTCAACGGCCACGCACCGGTCGGCATCGCCATCGTGGGCGATGCCGAGGTGAGCGCCGTGCTCCAGCACGGCCGTACGCACCCCATCGAGATGTTCCGAACCACAACCGTCGTTGATGTTGTGCCCGTCCGGGTCCGCGTTGATGACGATGACGTCCGCACCGGCCTGCCGGTACGCCGCCGGCGCCACGTCGGAGGCGGCGCCATTGGCGCAGTCAACGACGACCTTCACGCCTGCCAACAGGTGGGGCGTCGACTCAACGAGGTGCTTCACATAATGCTCAGCCCCGTCAAGAAGGTCATGGACGCGCCCGACGCCAGCGCCGGTCGGTCGACGCCACGCGCTCGGCTCGGCTACCGCGGCCTCGATCCGTGACTCGACCTCATCGGTGAGTTTGTGCCCTCCGCCGGCGAAGAGCTTGATGCCGTTGTCTGGCATGGGATTGTGCGAGGCAGAGATGACAACACCCAGGTCGGCGGTCGCCTCCGCGGCGAGGAATGCGACCCCGGGGGTCGGCAAGATACCCACACGGATCACGGTCGCCCCAGCGCTCGACAGTCCGGCGACGACTGCGGCCTCGAGCATCTCGCCGCTCGCCCGCGGGTCGCGGCCGACGACAGCGAGCGGCGCGTGGGAACGGTCGGCCTCGGCGAGCACGTGAGCCGCGGCCACCGCCACGGAGAGCGCCAGCTCGGGGCTGAGGTCTGCGTTGGCCAGCCCGCGGATGCCGTCGGTGCCGAAGAGTCGCCCCACCTGAGTCCTTTCTGAATGGTGCGATTGCCGCATCTGCGGATTCTGCTGAACGCAGCGGCCGGGTCCGCCCTCGTCGGGCGGCCCGGCCGATGACACTGGTCAGCGTACGTTGGTTGGTTCCGCTCGCAAGCTTTCCGGCATTACCGCTTCGAGTACTGCGGAGCCTTGCGGGCCTTCTTGAGGCCGTACTTCTTGCTCTCCTTCACGCGGGCATCCCGGGTGAGAAAGCCTGCCTTCTTGAGCGCGGGGCGGTCGTCTACGTCGAGCTCGATGAGCGCCCGGGCGATCCCCAGTCGCAGCGCGCCCGCTTGGCCGGTGACGCCGCCGCCACGCAGGTTCGCGATGACGTCAAGCGTGTCGGCGCGCTCAGCGACAGCGAGCGGCTCCCGCACGACCTGCTGGTGCACCTTGCTCGGGAAGTAGGCCTCGAGGGTGCGGCCGTTCAGCGTGAAGTTGCCGCTGCCGGGCACGATCCGCACTCGGACGATGGCCTCCTTGCGGCGACCCACGGTCTGGATGGGACGCTCCGTCCGGGGCAGACTCCGCGGCGCCTTTGGTGCGGCTACGGGCGCCGGCGGGGTCGTCTCGACGACGACCTCGACCTCAACTGCCTCGGGTTCAACGATGCTCTCGGTCACTGTTTGCCCTTCGCCTGCGCTCACTGCGCGATCTGCTTGATCTCGAACGGGACCGGCTGCTGCGCGGCGTGCGGGTGCTCGGCACCCGGATACACCTTCAGCTTCCTGATCAGCTGACGGCCGAGCCGGTTGTGCGGGAGCATGCCCTTGACGGCCAGCTCGACCGCCCGCTCCGGGCGCTTCGTCAGCAGCTCGTCGTAACCCACCTGCTTGAGGCCACCCGGGTAACCCGAGTGACGGTAGGCAACCTTGGTCTGGCGCTTGTTGCCGGTGAGGGCGACCTTGCCGGCGTTGATGATGATCACGAAGTCGCCGGTGTCGACGTGCGGCGCGAAGACCGGCTTGTGCTTGCCACGCAGCAACGTGGCGGCATGGGTCGCCAGGCGGCCCAGCACGACGTCAGACGCGTCGATGACGTGCCAATGACGCTCGATCTCACCCGGCTTCGGGTTGTACGTACGCACAGGTCTACCTTGTCTCGTTCGTTGGGTTGTTCGTGGCTCCTTGAGAGCGTTATGGACGCTACATCGGCAGCGCACGACTACACAGCGTACCCGATCAAGGGACGCCTCAGCTCTCGCACAACAGCGCATAAGCATAGCCGGCGCAAATCACGCCGGTCAAAACGCCCTCCCCCTATCCTCCTGCCCCCGTCGATCATGACCTGGAGGTCATGATCGACGCCGTTTCGCAACGGTCTGGCCGTGATCACCGCGATCTTGCTGGCCAGGCCCGCTACCGTGCCCCGGTGGTCGAGATACGCGGTGCAAGCGCCGAGGAGGCACAGCGCTGGCGCGCGGACTGGCAGGTCCGCATGGAGCG
Organism: Micromonosporaceae bacterium; assembly: GCA_020027875.1. Taxonomy (GTDB): domain Bacteria; phylum Actinomycetota; class Actinomycetes; order Mycobacteriales; family Micromonosporaceae; genus JAXIPB01. The sequence continues at coordinate 20,984 of JAHRHA010000080.1, forward strand.
TTGGTAGGGCGGTCACGGTGTGCCCGGATGGGCGGCCGGCCGACTCGCCGCCTGGGACGGCACAGACGAGCGAGGCGTCTTCACGGTGATGGGAGAGGCGGCAGTGCAGGGTCACCTGCCCGTCGCGATCCACCCGGACGAACAGTCTCGAGTCGCCGTCGTCCACGATGTGTGGGTCGAGCCCAGCCACCGCGGCCGGGGGTACGGTCGCGTGGCCCGCGCCTTCGCCGAGGAGTGGCCACCCCCGGGCTAGCGTCATCGGCGTGCGCCGCTGGACCGACGACCCTGCGACGGCAGCTCTCTACGCAGAGTATCCGCGAAGACACCAGAGAATGGTCAAACGCCTGCGGGACCAGGCCGGTGCCCTTCCGGAGGGCGTGACCGCGCGCGCCATGGCCGAGTCGGAGTACCCGCGGTGGCTGGCGAACGAGATCGAGGGCTTCGCCGCAGACATGACCCACTCCGGCTCGTATAGCCCGACCAAGGCGATCGAGATCGCCGAGCGCGCGTACGCCCAGATGCTCCCCCCATGGTCTGGCCACACCTGGTTACTCGTGGCGGATGGTGGACGCCCGCGGGGAGAACGTGGCGGACATCTTCTTGGGGTTGGACTGGTCGGGCATCGGCTGGGTCAACTCCGTCGAGGTGCGCCCAGAGCATCGAGGCCGCGGTTACGGTCGCGCCGCGATGCTCGTGGGCGAGCAGAAGACTCTGGCCGGCGGCAACTCTCTGCTCGGGCTGAACGTGATCGGGCACAACACGACGGCGATTGGCCTCTACGAGAAACTCGGGTACGCCGTGGTAGACGAGACTCGGACAATCTCCTTCCAAGATCGCCACGATCATGATGTCACCGTCGCGAAATAGCGCCGATCATGACCTCCAGGTCATGATCGGCCAGGCACCTCCAGGTCATGATCGGCGAGGCACCTCCAGGTCATGATCGGCGAGGCACCTCCAGGTCATGGTCGGGGAGGTTCTCGTCCGGGGGAGGGACGGTTAGCGGTAGACGGGGCCGCGGTCCGGCCGAGAGCGGTCGTCCTGCCAATGCTGGCCACGATCGTCGTCACGGTCATGAGAGCTGTGGTGCCAGACGGCGCTGACCAAACCGAATCCCACTGCGCCGATCATGATGCCGAGAAAGAGACCGATCAACCCGGTCGCGAGCGGCGCGATCCACCCGGATGAGAACGCCGCCGACCCCGCGGGCGCGGCCGCCGCGGGCGGGGGCGGAGGTGGGTTGGTCGCTGGCGGCTCCACCGGAGGTGGCGTCACGGCTTCGCCGTCGTCGTCATTCGGTGGGGGTGGAGCCGGCTGCTGCTCAGACATGACTGCCTCCAGATGGGGTGGGGCCCGATCGAGCCGTCACCTCAACAGTGTGCCGCTCGTCTGTGAGTAGGCTGCGGGCTGCCTGTGAACTTGCTGTCCGGCCGGGCTCGGCCGGGTACAGGTCGCGGCCGCATCGGCTTACTCGTAGGCTTCGGCCGTGGTCCGTGCGTGGGTGAAGCTGATCTGGAACTCACTCGGGGTGGCGGTTGTTGCTGCCGCCGCCCAGCTGGGCATTGCGCAGGCACTCGGCATCCTCCGGTGGGGTGAGTCCTTCGACGCCAGCCACCCGAGTGACTGGAACGCCATGCTGACCTGGGTCGGCTTCATCTACGCGGTCGCGGTGCTCGGCGGCGCGGCGGTCGGACGGCGAGCCGTCCGAAGGCCTGGCCGGCCGGACGGGATGGCCGCCCGCATCATCGCGGCGCTGGCGGCCGGCCTGGGTGCGGCTGCGGCGGTGGCGATCGCCTGGCTGCCAGCGCGGGCGGCGAAGCCGCCCGTCAACATCGATCCCGAGCTCGTCGTGGCCATGACGGCCGGGGCCGGCATCATCGTCGGCATCCTGGTCGCCTTGGTGGCAATGTCCGCCCGCCCGGCCGCGGGAGGTGTGCGGGCCACCGTGGCCTGGATCTGGCTCGTCGGCACTGCCTCGGCGGTGGCTGGCATCGTGACGCACGAGCCGTTTGGTCCACCGCGACTCGCCGTCATCGACGCACCATCCCTGGTTCCCACTCAGTGGTGGTCTGGGCCCAACCCCATGATCGGCGTCGCGGCGATCCTCGGGTTCACCGTGGCTGGCGTGGCACGCGGGGGCGGTGCGCACCGCATTGGGATGGCGCTGTCCGGTGTCACCGGGCCGGCAGTGGTCGCCGCCGCCTACCTCATCGCCGGACCCGGCTCTGGAAGCGATCGTTCGAACCATCTCGAGCCGTACAACGCCAGCCTGATCGCGCTCGGTGTGGGGCTATGCGCGTCCATGCTGGTCGCCATTCCGGGCCGGCGAGGAGAGACCAACACACTATGGACACCGGCACAGGACAACGCCCACCTCGCCGATGACTCCATGGGCGACGAGCCCATCATCGGCGAGATCATGGACGTACCGCCAGCGGCCCGCCAAGGCGTCATGGGCCAACCGACGAGATCGTTCGAGCAGGACTACTCCGACTGGCTGCGCGAGCTCAGCCATGTGCCCGGAGCACCCCCGAACGGTGAGCGCCAAGCCCGCTGAGCCTCCAGCGGCGCATCGCAAAGGCAGGCCATCGCTGGCGTCAGCGGACGTCCCAGACGGGTTGGTCAGTCTCGACCACCTCGCCGTCGCTGCGGAAGAGCACGAAACGGTCGAACGATCGGGTGAACCACCGGTCATGGGTAACCGCGATCACCGTACCGGAGAAGCCCTTCAATCCATCCTCGAGCGCCTCGGCTGAGGCGAGGTCCAGGTTGTCCGTCGGCTCGTCCAGCAACAGCAGGGTCGCCCCGGACAGCTCCAGCAGCAGCACCAGCAACCTCGCCTGCTGACCCCCAGAGAGGGTGCCGAAGCGCTGATCGCCCTGGGCGGCCAGCTCGTAGCGCGACAGCACCTTCATCGCGTCGTGTCGAGGCAGGCCGGTGCGATGGTCATCGCCACGCCAGAGAATCTCCACCAACGTCTTGTCGACCAGGTCCGGGCGGTCATGGGTCTGCGAGAAATGCCCTGGGCGGACCCGAGCCCCGAGCCGGGCCACCCCGCCGTGCGACACCCGAGCCAGCGGTGCGCCGTCAACGGGCGTGTGCTCTCCACCGGGGTCCGAACCACCCCGTGCGAGCAGCCGAAGGAAATGAGACTTCCCGGTGCCGTTGGCCCCCAGTACGGCCACCCGATCGCCGTACCAGACCTCAAGGTCGAACGGGAAGGTCAGGTTCTCCAGCTCCAGCTTGTCGCAGATCACCGCGCGCTTGCCGGTTCGCCCGCCCGCCAGGCGCATGCGGATGTCCTGATCCTTGGGTCGAAGTTCCGGCGGGCCGGCCTCCTCGAACCGCTCCAGCCGTGTCCTCGCCGCCTGCAGGCGTGACGCCATGCTGTCGTTGTACGAGGCCTTCTGCTTGTACATCACGACGAGGTCCTTGAGCTTCTGGTGCTCCTCGTCCCATCGGCGGCGCAGCTCGTCGAGGCGCTCATAACGCGCCTCCCGGGCCTCGTGCCAGGAGGCGAAGCCGCCCGGGTGAACCCACGCCGATCCGCCTTCGACGGTGACGACCCGGCTGGCCGTCTGGGCCAAAAGCTCACGGTCGTGGGACACATAGAGCACCGACTTGTCCGACTCGCGCAGCCTGGCCTCAAGCCAACGCTTGGCCAGTACATCGAGGAAGTTGTCCGGCTCGTCGAGCAGGAGCACCTCGTCGGATCCGCGCAGCAGCAACTCGAGTGCGAACCGCTTCTGCTGTCCGCCGGACAACGTCCGGACCGGCCGCGTCTTCGACGACTCCCACGGTAGATCAAGGGCGGAGACGCTGGCGGTGTCGAAGAGTACCTCGGCCTCGTAGCCGCCGGCCTCTCCCCACAGGACGAGCGCATCCGCGTACCGCATCTGGGCCTTCTGCGCCGACGTGCTGAACCGGCCGCGCACCTCGGCGTCGTGCAATGCCGTCTCGGCCAACGCGAGTCGCTCGCCGGCCGCCCGGATGGTGGGGGCCGCGAGCACCAATGCAAGATCATTCAACGTCGTCTCATCCGCGATGGTGCCGATGAACTGGCGCATCACGCCGAGTCCGCCGGCTCGCGCGATCGTGCCCACGTGCACAGGCAGGTCGCCTGAGATCATCCGTAGCAGCGTGGTCTTGCCCGCGCCATTGGGCCCGACGAGTGCCACCTTGGTGCCCTCACCGACCCGAAAGGAGACGTCGGAGAAGAGGACCCGCCCGTCGGCGAGGGTGTGCTGAAGGCCGGCTAAGTCGATGTACCCCACGGGTCAAGCATTCTCCGCACCCAGCGGTCCCGCGTCCTCTGATTTGTTGGGTGAGGTGATGCGAAGCACGCGGAACCCCTGCTGGCTCGCATGGCGGTCGACGAACCAGCCCTGTCGCGAGAGCCACTCGGCCAGGGAGTCAGCGCCCAGATGACGGGCGACGACGAGCCATGCGATGCCGTCTGGCTCAAGGCGGGGCAGCCATCGGTCGAGGAGCGCATGCAACTCCCCCTTACCAATGCGGATGGGAGGATTGGACCAGATCTGATCAAACCGGATGTCCGGGGGCACCTCGTCGGGTGTGGCCGCCACGACTCGCTCACCGACGCCGAGCGCCTGGGCGTTGGTACGGGTGAGAGCCAGCGCCCTTGCGTTCACGTCGACCGCGTAGACCGAGGCCGCCGGCGCGACCGTGGCCAGCACGCACGAGATCGGCCCATACCCGCAACCGAGGTCGAGCAGAGCGCCGCCGGCGGTCGGCGATGGAAGGTTCGCCTTCCGCAGCAACACCGCCGTGCCGGGGTCCAGCCGCCCCGCCGAGAAGACACCAGCAGCGGCGCTGAGTCGAAAGGTTCGCCCAGCCGCGACGAACTCGACATCGGTCGGTTTCGCCGGCGCCTGCGGCCGGGTGGAGAAGTAGTGGTCGGCAGTCACGCCACGATTCTGGCCCGACCCGGTATTGTCCGCCGCAGAAGTTGCGGACGGACGGCCGTACGCGATCGCTGTACGCGTTGGGTAGCCTGTGCCCATGACGCACGGGTACGGGCCGCCGCCACGCGAGTGGCAGCCATCAGGCGGCTCCGAGGACGACCCGGACGCATCACGAAGAAGGCGCCGTACTAGCAGTTCTCCGCCGCCCGCGTCGCATGGGCCGCAGCAGCAGCCGGCCGGATCTCCGTACAGCCGTTTCGGCTCGGATCCGGGCTCGGGCCGGCCGCAACCTGGGTATCCCGCGCCGGCACCTCCGCAGTCGCCGCATCCTCAGTCACCACATCCGCAGTCGCCGCATCCTCGGTCGGCCTACCCGCCGCCCGGATATGCGCAGCCTGGCCAGCCGCATGGCTATCCGCCCGCAGGCCAGGGGCCGCAGCCCCAGTACGGGCAGTATCCTCAATCGGCGCAGCAGCAGCCGTACGGCGCCGGACCGTACGCGGCGCGCCCGGAACCGCCTACGGACCGACACGTGCCGACCTGGCGCTTCCCGTCGCCCCCGCCACCAGCGCGCCACCTCAGCCACCCCGCCGCGGGCCCGCCTGCGGTGGCGCCGTACTCGGCTGCGCCGTACTCCGCTCCGGCGGCACCCGAATCGCCGCGCCACAGCCCGCTGCCCCGCAGCACGCTCCGCCTCGCCACGGGGTCGGCGGCGGTCCCGCTCCACCGGCATGGCCCGCCGCACCGAACCGCCCAGCCCCACCCAGCCCCAACCGTCAGTCTCCGGCCAGCCCCAGCCGTCAGGCGCCGCCGAGCCCGGGCCGTCAGGCGCCGCCGAGCCCGGGCCGTCAGGCGCCGCCGAGCCCGAAGCGACAGGCCTCGCCCACGCCGGGTCGCCCCCGCCACCAGCGCGCCACCTCAGCCACCCCGCCGCGGGCCCGCCTGCGGTGGCGCCGTACTCGGCTGCGCCGTACTCCGCTCCGGCGGCACC
>JAHRHA010000176.1 GCA_020027875.1 Micromonosporaceae bacterium
CTGACCGGGCAAGCGTCAACGGACAACAGCACGCAAAGGACCGCATGATCAACCAGACTTGACTCATCTTGCGGGCTTCGCCCGCTCAAGACCCCTAGCCGGTTAGGGAAGGGACTGAGTTGACGGCAGGTGGGGGTGTCAGGCGCTGGCGCTGAGGCGGGCCCGTGACGGTGGATAGCGCGAACCCCGGGCTGGTCGACCGGGTTGACCTTCTCGCCGCTCTCGATCGCGCGACGGCGAGGAAGGTCGCGATCATCTCGGCGCCAGCCGGGAGCGGCAAGACGTCGCTCTCGCGCGCCTGGGCTGACCGTACCGGACAGGCGCAGCGGCTCGCCGTCGTCCAGGTGCAACGCGATCGGCAGGACGCACAGACTTTCTGGCTTGACCTGCTCGGCGCGGTCCGTCAGGCCGCGGGCGCCACCGGCGGTACGGAACCGCCAGCCGCGACGCCTGACTTCAACGCCGAGGCGATGGTTGACCGAGTGCTGTCCGAGCTCGCCGATGCTCGCAACGACATCGCGTTGGTGATTGACGACCTGCACGAGCTCAATCCCGAGGCTCTCGGCCAACTCACTCGCCTGTTGACGAACCTTCCACCGCACGTTCACGCGGTCCTGGCAACGCGTCGCGATCTCCAACTGCACCTGCATCGTCTGCGACTGGCCGGCGGGCTGGACGAGATCCGCGCGGCCGACCTGCGCTTTACCGAGCGCGAGACACGCGACTTCTCGATGCCGCAGGAATCAAGCTGTCCGAGGCCGGTGCGGCGCTGCTGCACCAACGAACGGAGGGGTGGGCAGCGGGCCTGCGGCTCGCGGCGATCGCGCTTGCCGATCACCCTGACCCGGAGCGTTTCGTCGTGGAGTTCTCCGGAAGCTACCGCACGGTCGCCGAGTATCTGATCGCCGAAATGCTGGAGCGGCAGCCGGCCGACGTTCAGCAACTGCTTCTGCGGACGTGCCTACTCGATCGGGTCAACGGCGAACTGGCGGATCTGTTGACCGGCCGCCCCGGCTCGGAACGGACCTTCTTGGAGCTCGAGGACGCGAACGCGTTCGTCGTGTCCCTGAACGCAGAACGCACGTGGTTTCGCTACCACCATCTGTTCGCGGACCTCCTTCGAACGGCTTGGCCGCGGCACCAGCCACCTCGACCATTGGAGTGATGGTTTGAAGCTGACCGTCGACCCGGTGCGAGCCGGGGCCTGGAACGCCCCTGGCTTCGGGCAGCGAAGTCGTACCCAGATGTGGCGGGTTCAGGCGATAAGCAGGCGAAGGCCGAGCTCTGCCGCGTCGAGATCGACGAGGTCGCGGTTGCGTTCGGCCCACCGACCTGAGGCGAGGTCATCACGGAGGCTGTGCACTGCCCGCTGCTCGGCGTCCAGCCCGACTCTGGCCCACACCGATACTCCGCGACGGACATTCTCGTCCAGGTATGCCTCGGGCCGGCGCCAGTAGGCCTCGAAGAAGCCGTCAGCGCAGTCCCACGGAATGAGCACCAGTTCCATCCGGGCTCCGATCGCGCGGGCCAGCTCGGTCAGCGAAGGCCGGCCGACAAGGAGGTCCGCGACCTCAGGCAGGTAGTCGCGAGTAAGCCAGAACCGACGACGCCATCCGGTGTCACTGGTGTCGTGCGTGAACACCACCACGCGGCGTGCAACGCGCCGCATCTCGCGCAGGCCGGCGATCGGGTCCTGCCAGTGATGAACGGTGGCAACAGCCATCGCTGCGTCGAAGGACTGATCCTCGAACGGCAGGTTCTCGGCAGATCCAATCAGGCACGGCGCCGCGTCCGGGAGGCGCTGCGAACGCATGAGCGCCGACGGTTCCACCGCGAGGACGTGGCGGTCGGGGGGCTCGTAGGACCCGGTGCCCGCCCCGACGTTCAATATGGTCCGGGCATCGCCGAGCGCAGCCCAGACCTGCGCAGCGATGCGCGGCTCAGTGCGCCGTGTCACGTTGTACGTGCCTCCGATGGTGTCGTACAACTGCGCACTGGACATGACACTGCCTTTCTGGTCGGTCACCACCGACGTCCCCGCACCGCGCCTGCGGGCGAAGCAGCGTGTCACTGCTCGGGATGTCGCTTGAGCTCTATTCCACCAGCATGTCTACCTGGTGCCCCTGCCGGCTTCACCTGCCGGCTTCGATGCCTGCCTTCACGATGCCGGACACGATGCCGGACACGATGCCGGACACGATGCCGGACACGATGCCTCCCCAACTGCCCGCCGACCGTGAGGACTTTCTGTTCTGCATCAAGGCGGCCCGCAGAGCGGGCCGCGAGCGCCGGCACCGGCGCGGCGCCTACCACTAATGCTCTCGGCGCCGCACCGGGGCCGGCGCAGCCAATGCGGGTCGGGTGGTGCGAGTACGGCACTCCGGAGGAGCTGCCGAGCATCTACCACCGGGCGCAGTACGAGCAGGAGCGGGACCTGGCCCGACTACCGGCTGACGTGCTTCTTCATCGACCGCGACTGCCGCCGCCGGGGCGTGTCCTCGGCCGCGCTCCGCGGGGCGCTCGACCTGATCGCGCAAGGCGGCGGCGTCGTCGAGGCGTACCCGCGGGACACGCAGGGCAAGAAGCTGTCCGCGTCGCACCTGTACAACGGCACCCGCAGCCAGTTCGAGAAGGCGGGGTTCGAGTTCGTGCGCAGCAAGGGCGAGTTCAACTGCGTCATGCGGATCACGATCGAGCCCGCCTGACCAGGAATGTCGTGTCCGCTCATCTGAGGAGCGGTCACACGCCGGTCACACACTTGGCCGCAGCCATCGTGAGGCCGCTGTCGGCGGGGCTGACACGCAACCCGAGGCGTGCCGACCGGGTTCGCCTCATCGGTGGGCCACCGCTAGGCGCATGCGCTCGACGTGACAGACCGCGAATCCCTCGAGCGCTTGGCCGGGTCTGGTCTTCACGGCCGCCCTCACCTGTCATGGCTTTGAATGCTTGACACCTTCTCGCGGCGAAATGACGCGCTCCGGGTTGCCCTGAACGAAGGACTACGCTCAAGAGGATGAGCAGAATCTTCACGACCAGTTTCGCTTCGGTCTATCCCCACTACGTGACGAAGGTAGAGAAGAAGGGGCGCACGAAGGCCGAACTGGACCAGGTGATCCAGTGGCTGACCGGCTTCGACGAGTCAGCGTTGAGGGGCCACCTGGCCACGGGCACGACATTCGAGGACTTCTTCGCCGACGCATGCCTCAACCCGTATGCGTCGTTGATCACGGGCGTGGTGTGCGGGGTGCGCGTCGAAAACATCGACGATCCGTTGATGCAGAAGATTCGCTACATGGATAAGTTGGTTGACGAACTTGCAAAGGGCAAGTCGATGGACAGGATCTTGAGGGCGTAACGGTCGATCCGCCATCCCTGTCGTAGACCTCCTCGCCCCGCTCGTATTGATCCCCAAATCAGCATCTCTGGACTGACGCCATAGTGATCTTGAGCCTTGTGCAGTGAGATGAGGCACCGGTCGGTGTCCCACGAGGCCTCGTTCGGCACCAGGAGCATGCCTGCCAGCCAGTTGGCCTCCTCCTCGCCGCTGCGGTACACCGCCCGGTCGATCGGCGTCGAGGCCCAGATCGACGGCGCTGAGAGCGACTACATCAGGACCGGCTTGCCCGAGGGCGAAGACGGCAGCGGGCAACGCATACCGAAATTCGTTTCAACCCCTCTTGACCTTTAAGAAACTCAAGTCTAGATTTAAGAAAGTCAAGAAGGTCGGGCAGGGGATGGACTGGCAGGAACTCACGAACGTCACCCGCGGGCAGCGCTTTGTCGTCGAACGGGTGCGGCTCGCCAGTGGTGTCGCGATCGAGGGCGTGTTCGAGGTGCCCGCGCTCGCGCAGCTGAGCGCCGAGGACCAGGTCTTCGTCGCGGCATTCGTCCGCTGCCACGGCTCCATCAAGGAGATGGAGCGGATTTTCGGGGTCAGCTACCCGACGATCAAGTCGCGGCTGAACCGGATCGGCCAGGGTCTCGACTTCGTGGAGACAGTAGCCGAGCCACCACGACAGACACAGTCCGACGTCATCGAGCGGTTGCACCGGGGCGACATCAGCGCAGCCGAGGCGATCGCAGAACTGGAGGGGCAGCCATGATGCCTCAGGTCGTGACCGTCAAGGTCACCGACGACGGGAAGCCGTTCCGCATCTGGGTTCCGTTGATCCCCGTCCTGATCGTGTTGTCGCCGATCCTGGTCCTCGCCGCACTCGTGCTCGCGGTGGCCTGTCTGGTGCTGCGGATCAACCCGTTCGCCGCATTCGCCCGCACCTACCGTCTCTACACGGCGCTGCGCGGCCTGCACATCGAGATCAATGAGGGCCGGTCCACGGTCCTTATCACTGTCACATAGGGGGAACCAGCATGAACGAACAGCGCCGGCAGATCCTCGAGATGCTCGCCGAAGGAAAGATCAACGCGGATGAGGCGGAGCGGCTCATCGCCGCACTGGAGCGCGACCGGGAGGCGCCGGCACCGACGCAGCGCAAGGGTACGCCCAAGTATCTGCGCGTTGTCGTTGACGACCGCAGCGACGGGGAGCCGAGCAAGGTCAACGTCCGGGTACCGATCCAGTTACTCCGTGCGGGCGTACGCCTGGCGACCCTGGTGCCGCCGCGCGCGATCGACCGGGCCAACGATGAGCTTGAGCGCGCGGGCGTCGGAATCGACCTGTCCAAGCTCAAGCCCGAGCAGATCGAGGAGTTGATCGACCACCTCGACGAGATGACGATCGACGTCGAGGAAGCCGACTCCACCCTCCACGTCTTCTGCGAGTGACCACTCCCGAGATCATCTGCAAGTCTCAGGAGCTGCAGATGATCCCGGAAATTCGCATGCGGAAGTCCCCAGGTGCAGCATCGATGTTCATGTGCTGCTACGCGCCAGCAGCGATTTCCCAGACTCTTTCGGATTCTCCTCGCAAGACGGTGGCCGGAGCCCTCACGGAGCACCGTGACCCCGCCCTTGACACGCACCTCCACCTGACCGCCTGACACCCCCTTGGAGACACCGATGAAACGCCGCGACAGCCGGCCCGCTGACCCCCAGCCCCGCAAACGAGCGCAGCACGAGCCGCATCGCAGTCGTCACCGGCGCATCGAGTGGAATCGGCGCGGCAACCGCACAGCGCCTGGCCCGCGGCGGACTCACTGTCGCGCTGGTCGCCCGCCGCGCCCGGCGTCACGCACCTGCGCTACCGGGTCAAGAAGTAGGCGCGGGAATGCAAGCGGAGTCTGCACGGCGCGGGTGATCATCGCGCGGTAGACCGTGCGACGCCAGCACCAATCCCAGACGTTACCGAGCAGCGCAGCTTGCCACCGCGGTCCAGGTGCGGACCGGCCGTACCGGCACGGCACGCGTACTTCCACGCAGCTTCGGTCGGCAGGCGATACCCGTCAGCGGTGTATGGTGGCGGCTGGGTGCAGACCGTCATTCATGACGTGCGAATCAATGCCACCCGTACTCGATCATATTGGCCGACTTCGCCGCTCTGGTCGGGTGGTTGTCAGCCCGCGCCGGGTGCGGGGCCGTCGTCCGCGCCCCGGCCGAATTGATGGGAGGACAGGTACTGCCACCCATGCTCCCGTGAGTGCCGCGGTTCGTTGCCCGGGGTCGTGTAACGGCGACGCACGCAACCGCCAGAAGAGCGCCGCCGATCGCATCGACCAGGTAGTGGTTGGCCGTCGCCATGATGACCACCAGGGTCACCAGTACGTGCACTCCGCCGACCGCCTGAGTCAACCTGCCACTCGCGGTACTAAAGAGGATCAGGCTGACCCATAGGGCCCACCCTATGTGCAGCGACGGCATGGCCGCGAGCTGGTTGACGCGGGAAGCCCACGGTGAGCCCCACGATCCACACGTGCGATCGAGCACGACGGTGTCGACGAATCCGAGGTCGGGGACCAACCGTGGGGGAGCGACGGGATAGAGCTTGAAGCATACGAGGCTGACGACGTTGAGAAGCATGAAAGACATGCGAGCCCTGCGGTACGTCACCGGCTGCCGAAGGTAGAGCCACACCAACACGCCGAACGAGCTGATGATGTACGTGAGGGCGTACTCATAGTTGGCGACGACGCGAAGCCCATCCCGGGGTACCAACCAACGGTTGAGGCCAAGCTCGATGTCGACGTGGACGGCGTGCTCCAGATCAAAGAGCCACCGGCTGTTCGTCACAGCAGCGCGATGCCGCCCAGCCCAGTCCACGGCCGTCATGACGAAATAGAAGGCGACAAGGATGAGCCAGATGGTCAGCTCCCGCCGCCACGATGGTCGACGGCCACGATCGGCCGAATGGCCACTGCTCATGGTCGACTTCTAGCAAGTAATGCCATCGTGCACCGCTATTCCGCCGAACGCATCAGCGGCGGCCTAGCGCGGGGCACCCTGTCGCGTGCTCCCGCCGTCGCCCGCGCCGCCCGGCGGGGTGGACTCCTTTCCATCGCGACATCGAAGGCCACTTGCGTCGGATGCGATTCGTCGCTCGTCAGTTCCGACGCGGCGCCACAACCTTGGGCTTGGCCTGAGTCAGTCGTGCCTCCGCGGCGTAGGGACCGGGCGGCCGGTGTCATCCAAGACGTTGCCGGAGTTCTGGGTGACTGCATCGTCTGGGTGCTCAGGATCGGGCAGTGGGGGTCGGCCTGGGACGGACAGGCCCGGCGTGGTTGCCGTGGACGCGGGCGCTCCGGGCCCTGGTCGGCCGGGGCGGCGCGCCACGGGACGCTCCGGCCGAGTTGGCTGCGATACTGCCGGAGCTCGGACCGGCGGCGCCGGACGGGGACGCTGGACGGGTCCGCGTGTTCGACGCCGTCGACCGGTTGCTCGCGCGGTCAGCCAGACGGACCCCGGTAGTCGTTGTGCTTACGACCTCCACTGGGCTGATCCGTCGACCGTGGACCTCGTCCGTTTCCTGATCCGGCTGGGCGGGGCGCCGGTGCTGCTCGTCGGCGCGTACCGGCCACATGAGCTCGATCCCGCCGTTGCGGTTGGGGTCGCGGAGCTGGCTTCCGTGGCGGAGCCGATCGCGTTCCGCGCGCTGGCGGCGGGCGAAGTGGCCGAGCTGGTGACCGCGATAGGCGGATCGGCGACGCGGCCGGACTGGATCCCCGTCGTCGAGCGCAGCGGCGGCCATCCGTTCCTCGCCCGCGAGGTGTGCTTGCTCGCAGCCGGTCGCGGCGCGACGGAGATCCCCACCGCCGTACGGGAGGTGGTACGCCAGCGGGTGGCCCGACTCCCGGCCGGCTGCGCCGAGCTGAGGTCCTCGTGTCGGTGCGCGGGCCCCGAGATATCAGGGTCGTCTCGCACAGAGCAGCTAGCCCGCTCCTCGTCAGGTTGCACCGTGAGTCCACGTACAGCAATCTCGAGTACCTCGTGGAACAGGTCTTCCGGCTCACCGCGATGTCCTGGCGGACGCTGTATCCATCCAACAGCCCGGTGACGATCCAGTACTCCGACCGCAACGCTTAACTGCTGGGTGAGCTGCGCCCTCCACGACCACGACCTCAACAGCCGCGTGAACGTCGCAATCCTGCGCGCGGCTGCCACCAGGGAAGGACCTCGGTCGCAGGCCGCCCGCCTCGTGGCGAGCCTGTTGCGCGACAGTGGAGAGTTCGCTTCGCTGTGGGACGGCAGGAGGTCGGGCTGCGCTGGAGCGACGCCCCAAGCGGTTCGTCCACGTTCCCGCGAACATCCTGCCCACTGCTCGGCGTGCTATGTAGGCTCGCACGCCACCCACTCATGAGCGCCCGCGGAAACGCCGCGTGAGTGTCGCTCACGCTCGGCAGGCTTCGGTTTGCCGTGATCGAATCTGCTCGGCGTCCACGCATCAACCTCCGACCGCCCACTATGGACACACGCCTTGCGAACTGCCGTCACCGGACGCGACCAGCTTGGCTGGAGTATCCGGGCAGGCCGCTCGTCGGAAGTGTCACCGTCGGCGAGCCGGTACGCCATCGGCACCGCCAGTCCGCGACGCGGTCAGGATCCACACCAGCTGCTTGGGGTCCGGGCGGTGGTCCTGGAATGTCCCGAACCACCGCCGCGGTGGGCTTGCCGGCACGCGCGCGGCCGTCCGCGGCCCGGCAGATAGCCGTCCGCGAGCGCGGCACCGGAGCACCGCAGAGCCCCTCCGTGGCAACCTTGAGTGAGGCAGGGTGACCCTTCGAGGCGAGCTAGTCTCCGCTGTGGTCGTAAATTCGGGATGTGCGCCTCCGGGCGCACGAACCTCGAACGTAGGGCAGTGGGCACCGCACACGGTTCGACTCCCTGGCGGGAGTAGCACCAGAAGGAAGCACGCTCCAGCGAGGAGGAACGTTCGGTCCACATCGCTGGAGGAGTCGCTGACGCTCGGATAGCCCGACCGAGGCTGTGTGGTTTGCCCAAGATCAAGGTTTAGGCCCCGCCCAGGGGGCTGGCCAACATCGTCGACCCTCGACATGTTGAGGTCGAGGGCGAGCTCGAATCTCGATCTGCGCCGGTCCTCACAGCGGTGGGAAAGCGAACAGCGCCAGCAGGTCCGGCAAGGCGGCCGCGTCGCTGACCGTGCAGGCGCCGGACGTGATCGCGGCATCCGGGGTCATCCGGCCGGTGAGTAGCGCGTGTAGGTCTGGGTCGGCGGCGGTTATCGCGTGGTCCGGGCGCTCCGGCGCGCCGGCGACGATGGATACGTCTCGCCCG
>JAHRHA010000177.1 GCA_020027875.1 Micromonosporaceae bacterium
CACCCCACCGAGGGCGCCGCGTGCGAACGCGTTCGCGGAAAGGTGGGTGGGCACGGCCCGGCGGGAGTGCCTGGATCGGCTGCTGATCGTCAACGAACGGCACCTGCGCCACGTCCTGGATCAGTACGTAAATCATTACAACCGGCATCGGCCGCACCGGTCCTTGCACAAACAGCCGCCCGCGCGGCTCACCGCCGTGCCGACCCCCGCAGGCACCGTTCACCGACATAAAGTTCTCGGCGGGCTGATCAACGAGTATCGGCAGGCCGCGTAGCCGAACCCAGGTTTTGGGCACCCACACGCCCAATTGGATGAATGAGGCAGGATTCTGGGAATCTGATCACGATAAGCGTCGCCAGGGTATGAGGCAAGCCATGGCCGCGCTAGCTACGTACGAGCCCGCCATCCGTGCTGGGTGGCTCCTCCCAATATCGCGTCGGCGTACTTGGAAGAAGAACGAGGAGCCGATTTGGGCACAGGTTAGGCGGGACGTCGCGGACCATCCTTCCAACAATTATTGACTGAGAAATACGTGCACCCTCCGGCGACTTCCGATTCTGTGCGGGGTCTTCAAATCGTGCCAGAGGGTGGCTGGCATCCCAAAGATGTCGCCAAGGCACAGGTCGAAGGACCGGCGCTCTATTTCAACGGAACGATGTCGACCGCTGCGGCTGTAGGTGCGCGCTTCTTGCCTAGTGCCGACTCAGATTATGCACTGTTCGTACAGAAGCTGCAGCAGGGGCAGGCAATGAACCGTCAATTGCGTGACGCTCTTTTGATTCACGCCCTAGACGACGTTCTGCTGCCCACGATTGATGAAGAAAGGATAGACACGATTGTCAGTATTCGTAGGTCGGAGCGTGTATTTGGAGAATGGCGGGAAGCGTTAGGGGGTTTGGTATCGGGTAGGTATCTTCCGGCAAATCTCGATCTGAACGAGGCGCAACAATTAGCTACCGAAGCCGTTAAAGACCTTGTCGTGGCTATTCAAAGGGAGATCTCCAGATCCTCCACCCTGGCTCAGCGGTTTAAGACCTCTCGTATGGAGGCGATTGGTCTCAAGTTTGCCGCAGCCCAACTCCTTGTCCCGGGCGACCTTCTCGCGAAGGCCATAGGTACAATGGGCGCGATTTTGAAGTTTGCGCTCCAGTCCGTTAGCCCTGCCCTAACCGGGCGAGCGACCATTCTATTGCAGCTCGAGCGAGGTGGCGTGGCGGGGCGAGAACAGGGTTAGTTAGGTGTGCGGATCGTCGGGAAGCCCTACACGTCGCCCCAGCCGGCCGGCAACCCAAACTGCGGTGAGGACCAGGCCGACGGCGAACGCGCGTGGGTCGCCCTCTTTGCAGTCACGGTGGTGGCCGCACGGACGGTGCCTCCGGCGGCCAGGGCATCGCCCTGGAACCCAAGTCGCCTCCGGCGGCCGGGCCTCCGGCCCTGGACCCGCAAAGACCGGAAAGACCGCCTCCGGCGGCCAGGACCTCCGGCCCTGGACCCGGGCGGCTCTGGGATGGCCGCACACCGCTCGCGGCGCCGTCCCCGTCACGCACCGAAGGCCACCAGACCGCCCCTCCCCGGTCAAGGTCGTTCGGACGTGGGGCGCTCCACCTTGACCGGGGAGGGACGGCCCGGTCGGGGAGGACCTGCGTGACGGGAAGGCCAGCGCCGCACACCGCAGAACGCCCGGAGGCGTGGGGGTGCGGCAGGGGAGGGCGGGCGACGGGGGGACACTCACCGCCGAACGCGCTAGGGAAACCTGACGACGAAGCCGAAACGCGCGAGTAGCTCTGTCGGGGAGATGACTTGGATTCCGCGACGTAAGGCCCGCTTAGTCATGGAGCCGTCTGCTATGACGATCGGGCAGCCCTCGATCAGCGCCGTCGCTACGAGGATCGCGTCGTTGGTGTGGGCGAGGTTGCCAGATTGGATCGCCTCAAAGACGTCTGCGTCGTCGCCCAGGCGGGCCTTGGCGGCATTTTGGCAGCCCATCGATCAAACGACGACTCGGGCGTGCCATGGCTTGCTCTGATCGGACGGCTGTCGAGCAAGCAACTCTCTTTGCACTATGCCTTCTACAGATCAGTTTGCTGTCAGTCTCAAGGTCATGACACGCCGTCGAATGGCCCGGCCTGGATGGCTCAAGATGACCTAACTGGCGCGAGCCCTTTCTTGGACGACGCTGCCGCGATAGCGTCGAGCGCGCGGGGCCTGGACCGGGAGGGACTACTCGGCCTCCGTGAGCTTTTCGATACACCAGGCATCTATCGCGTTGCCGGTAGTGCGTGGCATTGGGACTTCTTCAGAATTCCTGGGCCCGGCATCCTGCTTGCCCCCACTGCCTACGGCTGGGAAGCCTTTATTCGCGGTTGCGGTATAAGTGTCGCGCCCTACAGCCCACTGTCCGGCAGAGTCCACGAAGAGCTCGAATTCGACCCATCGCTTCCAATCATTGCAAGCACGCTGATGTCGAAAATGGCTATCGCAGATGCCGACTCACAAGATCCCGCCTGGAAGCTACAGACGGGGAAGGGCGGGTGGATGGAGAAAGCTCATGGCGATTTCCTAAGCGAGAGTCCAACAACTACCTTGGCTCGGTAAGTGGGCGATCGGTAACCTGCAGGCCCCACTCCCTCGTTGGCGTGGGATCCCCCGCCGTTCGGTGCACCCGGACGGCAGCACGAATCGGGCCGAACGCGTATTCCCCTAGCGGTAGCCCACCTCAGCGAATACTAGATCGGCTCCAGCGCGCGAGTCGACTGCCGGTCAGGCATGTCGTTCCAGGTACGGCCATCCAGCTCGCGCCCACCTGTCTTGGCGTGACGTCCACCCCACTGCTTGAAGAAGAACGCCGTGCCAGCTGCCGCGCACTGATCTCGCAAGCCAAGCGCCCAACGCTCGTCCATCGGACGGTGTCTTGGACCTGACTCTCCGCCCACGATTAGCCAATGGAGGAAACCATGATCGTCGTTGACGGCACCGCGTACGTCACGCACGCCGAGGCAGCCCGCCGGCTCGGCATCGCCCCGAAGACCCTCAGCAATCGCCAGTGGTCGGGCCGCCTGGCTCTGCCAGCCCGGATCATTGGCAACGCGCCGTTCTACCTGCTGTCCGATGTGGAGCAGCAGCACCTCGCCCCGTGCCGGTAGGGGGCTTCTGCGTTTCGACTCGCCGCTGTTTGTCCAGCGGGAACGCGCTCCGACCGTCCTCCTTTCCGGTCGTCGAGCGCGACCATCCGGTGGGATGGGGTCGAAGGCTCCCGGCCGGGGATCTCCCCCTGCCCCTGCGCGCGAACTCGCGTCAGCGCGCAGGTGCCGGCCGGGGGCTGACCCTCCACAACAGACTTCCGACCGTTCGCGACGGTCGGGCCGCGCGGATCGCGAAACCGCGCACGCACCACCCCCCGTCCACCGGACCCTGCCGAGCAGGCTCGGCACCGTCCAACGTGGACACAACCTCGGTTGAGTGTCCCAGGTGGACACAGCCACACCGCTAGACGCGGAAGTGCAGTAACGGACAGGCCGTCCGGCCGTCCGTTCCTACCTTCCGATTGGAAACACCGAAATGCCTAACACTTTCAAGGACAACAGCTTCAACCTGGCTGCTGTCGCGTCCGTACTCATCGCGAAGGACCTCAAGGTCGCCTCGCTGGTCAACCAGGCGTTCTCCGCCGACTTCGACGGCAAGCGCGGCGCGTCCATGAACGTCCGCATCCCGGCCTCGCTGGCCGCGCAAAACCGCGCGGTCGGTTCGGTCGCCGCGTACTCGACCTCGGACCTGACCGAGGCGACCCAAGCCGTCGCGCTGACCCTGGACTACTACAGCCGGACCGCTATTGCGGACTCGGACCTGACGCTGTCGGTCGAGGACTACGTCAAGCAGGTACTGCACCCGCAGACCCGCGCCATCGCTATCGCCATCGAAGGCGCCGTCATCGCCAAGCTCCAGACCGTGGTCGAGGACGCCACTTTGGACACTGCGTACGACCCGAGCGACAAGACCAAGATCATGGATTTCTTGGTTGACATCCGCGCAAAGCTGCGCTCGCTCGGCGCCCCGGAAGACGGCCTGAACATCGCGCTGTCCGTCGATGCGTACGCCGCGCTGCTCAAGGCTGTCGGATCGGCAAGTTTCGACCAGGGCGTAGGCGACATGGCCTCCGGCAAGGTGATCCGCGATCACCCTGGCGATGAAGGCTCCGGCCGCCGCCGAGGGCGCCGCCACGAGCGTCAACGCGAAGGCCGACCAGGGCGTGCCCGTGCGCGTCGTGCAGGCGTTCGACCACACGACCGGTCAGCACATCTCGCTGGTGAACACCTTTGGTGGCACCGCGCTGATGACGGCCAACGTCGAAGGCGCCAACGTCAACTTCGTGGTCCGCGTCCTCGCGTAACCAAACCCTCCAGAGTGGAGCCCCCGACAGGACGCTGCCGGGGCTCTGCTGTTGGAGCACAACTTCATGCCCCGCCACCACCGTCCCGATTGGAGCCCGCCCACATGCTCGCCACTCTCGACCGTCCAACCGCGACGATGGCCCGCCCGAAGACCGATGCCGCTACGGCTCGGTTCACCTCGCTAGTCGCGAAACTCGACGCCGAGCTACGCCCTCGCGGTCGCCGCTAACCCGACCTTCCCGCTCCGCGCGTGTCACATACGCACGGCGCGGCCAGCACCACCAATAGACCAGCGCCCCGGCGCTGTGGCAGATGTGACCTGCCGCAGCGACCGGGGCGTTCTGTTATGCCCAAAGATCGAAAGGAGTTGACCCCCGTGGATACCTGGATTTGGACCGAAGACTACACGCCCGCCGAACGCTCCGCCGCCTGGGTCATCGAAGAATGGCTCTGCGACGAGCCGACGCTACGGCACCTCGCGTCGCGATGGACAAGCCGCGCCGAACTATTCGCGGCCTATCTGCGTCGCCTGCCCACAGTGGACCCAGCCCGCGCGAACTTCACCCCGTACCCGCCCGTCCGCTCCGATGACGACCGAGGCGCCTACGCGGGCCGCGCGACCGCTCTACGCGGTCCGACCGCCGGCAGGCTGGTGCCCGCCGGCCAGCGCGTGTTCTACCGTACCGCCCGGCTCTATCTCATGGAGTCCATCGTGCACGGCCAACGCGGATGGATGGGCGTTGGCCTGTGGCGCGGTGGCCCCATCCTCGCCCAGGACGGCCGTACCTATGCACCGCTTCGCGACCGCACGCCGTTGCGTCCGGGCGATCGTCCGATGTGGAGCCGGCCATGATTCCGAGCATCATCCCGAGCATCATCCCGCATCCGCTCACCGTGCATTGTGCATTCTGCGCCGCCAACCCCGGCGAACCATGCCGCACGGTGCGCGAGGTTCCTGCCAACCAACACCACCCGACGCTGGCAGCGACCGGGCCCGCGACCACACCACACTATGCGCGCGACCTGGCCGCCGCCGAGATTGCCCGCACGCGAGTTGCGCCGAAGGCGCCTGCTCGCGGGACAGGAGACACCCCATGACCGCGCTCGCCGCCGTACTACTCGCCCTCGCCGCGCTCGCCGCGATCCTCGGCGTTTACCTCACCGTCGTCAATGGACGGATTACCGCCGCCATTCGCGTCGAAGTGACCGGCCGCCGCAAGGACACGCCGTGACCCCGCTGGCCGCCGTGCGCCGATCGCCCGAACGTCGGCACGCTGCGATGGCGGCTGCCGACTGGCGTTGCCAAATCGATGACTGTAGTAAGCGCGCGTCGTACGTCGTCGCCGATGGCCGTGTCGCATGTGGAGAGTGTGCCACTCCGTCGACCGGCTCGACATTCAGCGACGGAGGTGCCTGGTGATGGTCGCCCACCGCCGTCCGCCATGGGTCAACGACAAGCCCACCTGTCCCGCCTGCCACCGTCGGATCACCCCGGCGATCGCCGCGCCATCCACCGTGCGCATGGCCGAGCGCGATCCGGCCGCCCGCACGCTGTACTGCCGCCGCTGCAAGAACGCCTACAACCGCTCCAAAGAGGAGACACCATGACCCGCGCCCAGACGTACACCGTCGCGCTCGCGATCTACCACATCGCCGACGCCTGCCCGGACCTCGACCTCGCGGAAGCGTTCTACGCAGAGGCCGACTGGCTGATCGATGTCTACCGTGGAATGGGAGGCAAGCTGTGAGTGCCCGTCGGAACGACCCCGTGATCCGTCGGAAGCGCGCAGCCAATGAGGACACCGCCCACAAGCGACCATCGCAGCCTACGAACCAGCCCCCGCGCTGGTTCCGGTTGTGGGCCGACGGCGTGCCGTTGGCTGTCGCGCTGCGTGGTGGCGAGCCCGCCCCGATTGCAGAGGACACCCCACCGGAGGGTGACGCCGCTGCCTACACAGTGGACGGCGATTCCCGTTTGTGCAACATGTGCCACAGCCGATTCAGCGTGGCATGGGCGCAGCACAAGAGATCCGAACGGCACAAGGCCGCCCGACTAGCCACCCCCTCACCCCTACCCTGAGGGTCCTGCGGAGGGTGGGTACAGGTGCATGGCACGTACAGCAACAGGCATCCTATGTGGACGACCTGCTGCTGAGGTGGACCATGTAGTGGCTGGTGATAACCACCATGTTGACAACCTCCGTGCCATATGTAAGCAGTGCCATGCATCGAAGTCTTCGCGTGAAGGTGTGACCGCAAAGAAAGCGAAGTATCAATCTAATCGAGCACCGATGCGTCGTCCAGGATTGATTGAACCGAATGAGTATTGGTGTCCAATGTGGCCACCGCGAAGCCCTGGCAAGGCCCCTGGCGGGTACTCCCGAGGTGCCCCAGGTCAGTGTATCGGACGGCATGGCTTGACCGACTGCCTGCACGCATAACCTGCTGGTCTTCTCGATCATGTTCCACATCATCACCACGAGCCTACATGTCCACGGAGGACACCCCCGACCTACCGCCCGCGTGGTCACAAGGCGCTCGCGACACATTCGAGGCCGTCACCGATGAACGCCCGGACCTATCCGCCGCCGAACTAGCCGCGCTCTATCATGCGTGCGCGCTGGAGTCCGCCGCCGACGCCCTCGACGCCGTGGCCGCCGATGCCGGCTACGTCACGACGGGCAGTGTCGGGCAGGTAGTCGTCCATCCCGCCACTGTGGAATCACGGCTCGCCCGCACGGCCGCCGCCGCCATCCTCGCGAAGCTACGCCCGCCGGCCGCGCACGGCTCGCCGATCGAACGCGCTCAGCGCGCCGCCCGTGCACGGTGGGATTCGCGATGAGCAATCCGAAACGCCGTCGGTCGGGACCGCCCACAGTAGAGACACGAGACCCCAACGACCGCCGCTGGCAGCTACCGCCAGCAACCGTCGCGCGCCTGGAGAAATCCACTCGCGGCCCTATCCTGCTCGACGCCGCCGCGCACCACGCCGACATCCTCGCCCGGCTCGCCATGCTCGACGACGACGCGCCAGACCTCGACGACCTCGACGACGACCCGCCACCATTCTGACCCGTCGATGCTGTGTCGTTCACCACGCGATAGACATCGGTCTGGCGATTATCGGCCCGGGGACCCGTCGCGAGTGCAGGGACGGCCGCCTTGGCCACCTGCACGCCATACGTTGCTGGCGACTACGTGCACGTCTCGTCAGGGAGCGCTTCGGGGCACGGCTGGTGGTACCGGAACAACTGCCCGAACCAGAAAACCACAGTGACCATCTACCTATACGAGTTCTACTCGGACAACACCTGGCACTATAAGAGCCAGGGGTCGGCATATGTTTGGCCCGGCGGCGGCAGCGCAAACTGGGCTAACGCTCGCTGGGTATGCGGTGTACCGCCATATGGAACCGCGGGCTGGCGCAGTTTGATAAGCATTCATAGCCCCGGCACCGGAGCCTCGGCCTACACGCCTGCCCGAAATCTGGCTTGCGGCTGAACTGGGTTGCCTGATGACATATGATTCGGTCTTCGGACCGGGCAAATCCGGTTGGCATGGAGATGATGCTGGCGATGAAGCCTACGAACGCCAGCCCGGCAACTGTCGTGAGTCTCGGGGCTTGGGGCGACGTCAGCGAGGGCTCAAGCGGCGGGACATCTTGCAACGTGCGTGAGTTCGCGCTGCTGTCCGACGGGCGTGAGATCACGCTCTTGGATGACCGGGGGTGGACGTCCTCGGCGCCACTTGGCGAAGTCTCGCTCGCCCACGTCGTGCGCAACGTCTATAACGCGGTCTTGCCCGACGACGCCGAGGAGACAGGCGAGGAGCATGAGTGGCAACGCTTCGAGCAACGTTTGCGCGAAGCCGGGGTTGCAGTTAGCCAGCACGATCTCCGGGCAATGCCGTACCGCATAGCCTTCAGCGTGCCCGGCGGATGGCAGGCAGGGTGAGGTCGTAAAACCTTCAATCATGTGCGGAGCCGACAGGGCCAGCTCCTGGGTTTCAACTGGTCGAACACGATCCCGTCGAGGTATTCGCGGAAGGCATGGGAGGAACGGGAAAACTTTCCGCGAACCCACTACAGCAATGGAGTCAAGAAGCAGGCTGCAATTCGTGACTCATATAAACCGACGGTGCGACTATTCAAGCGCTGGGCAAGACAGTACCCTAGCCTCAGACCTCCGGAAGCGTGTGAGCCGCACGTCGCTTGAGGTGCGGTTTCTTCGGCACGCCGATTGGACAAAAGGCTTTAATGCACGTTAGGCTGC
>JAHRHA010000081.1 GCA_020027875.1 Micromonosporaceae bacterium
GCAGTTCGGCGGTCACCGCGGCGTCGGACATGCCGACCGGGTCGGTGTCGACCAGACCGGACAGGCCGGCCCGCAACAGCTGCAACGGGTCCGCCTCGCTGGTCGTACACATGTTGTAAGCCTATCGCATTGCCACGTCAGAGCAGGCATCTTCGACGAGATTTTCGGACAGTTCCACTGTGGATTCGCCGATCTAGGGCTTAGCGTCCTGGATCGGAGATCAAACCACGTCCGTAAGCCCTAGATCGCGGAAGAGGCGGGCCGCGTCAGCGGGTTAGCGCCGGCCAGCTAGCTGGGCGTATCCCCGCGTGACCGCGGTCAGGGCAGCGTCGTGTCCGAAGGGCGCCTTCGCCGCTATGACGTCGGGCGGCGTGCCGTCGCTGTGCCCCTCGCGGATCAATGAGGCCAGCTGCGTCAACTCGGCATGCTGTGCCCGGACGAAGTCGGCGTCGACCGTGCTGCCGTGGCCGGGGAGCACGACTGTGCTGGGCGTGGTGAGGTCCAGCAGGGCCGCGACCGTGTCCGGCCAATCGACCGGGAATGAGTCGCTGAAGGACGGTGGGGCGCCCTGCTCCACGAGATCACCGGCGAGCAGCGCCGCGGCGTCGGGTACCGCCACGATGACATCGCCGTCCGTGTGGCCGCGGCCGAAGTGGCGGAGCTCTAGTGTGCGCCCACCAATGTCCATCGTGGACTCAGTCGAGATGGTCCGATCCGGCGGACGAGGCTCGACGGCGGCCAGGCCTTCGGCCAGCTCCGGGTGCGTCGGCAACCACTTCTCGTACAATTCGCGCTGCCAGAGCCCGCCATGGATGCGCAGTTCGGCCGCGGCCGCCTCGTGTGCCCAGATGGCGCACCCTGGCGACGCAGCCGCGACCACGCCGTTTCCGTAGCAGTGGTCGAAGTGGTGGTGGGTGTTGATAACGACGAGAGGCAGCGCGGTGACCGCCCGGACCGCCGCTAGTAGCTCGCGGGCCTGAGCGTCCGTGGACAGGGTGTCCACGATCGCGGCGACCTCGCCGCCCACGATGAGCGTCGCGTTGACGTCGAGCACCGGGTAGCGCAGGACGTAGACCTCGGGCGCGACCTCGCTCAACGGTGCGCCGGGCATGTCAACCTCCGAACGCCTTCTCGACAAAGCGATGCCGGTCCACCAGCACGCGCTCGATCAGGCCCTCCGCGACCAGCGTCTCCCCGTCCCGGACGGCGACCTCAAAAGCGAGCCGGCGCCCCTCAACTCCGATCAGCTCCGCCTCGGCGACGACGGTGCGCCCGACCGGACTGGCGGCCAGGTGGTTCAGCTCCACCCGGGTGCCGACCGTGGTGAATCCGGGATCGAGCCGAGTGGTGGTCGCGGCCACCGTCGCCGCCTCGACGAGAGCCACCACCCGCGGCGTGGCGAGCACCGGGACGTCACCGGAGCCGTGGGACTGGGCGGTGTCAGCGTCCGTGACGGTCAGCTCGACCCGTGCGGATAGACCGGCGGACAAGTCCATAGCTGGCAGCCTACGGGTTGGGTTAGCGTCGCGACCATGACCGCAGGAACCTCATCCGCGGCGGAGGTTGGCGCATGGTTGGTGGCCGCACACCGCGTCACCGCGCTCACCGGCGCGGGGATCTCCACCGACTCCGGCATTCCCGACTTCCGCGGGCCCAACGGCGTGTGGACCCGCGACCCCGAGGCGGCACGGTTGTTCACCCTCGACACCTACGTCGCCGACCCGGACGTACGGCGTCGGGCCTGGCTCACCCGGCGCGACCATCCGGCCTGGGCCGCCCAGCCCAACGCCGGCCACCGAGCGCTCGTCGACCTGGAACTGGCGGGTCGGCTGCACACTATCGTCACCCAGAACATCGACGGCCTTCATCAACGCGCCGGCAATGACCCCGAGCGGGTGATTGAGGTGCACGGCACCGTCTTCGAGGTCGTGTGCCTCACCTGCGATGACCGGACACCGATGAAGGACGTGCTGCACCGAGTCGCCGCCGGCGAGGATGACCCGGCGTGCCTAATCTGCGGCGGGATCCTCAAGTCCGCCACAATCTCGTTTGGACAGTCGCTCGACCCGGCCACCCTGCGCCGGGCCGTGTCCAGCGTGGCCGAGTCGGATGTGTTGCTGACCATCGGCACGTCGCTACAGGTGCACCCGGTCGCCGGCCTGGTCGACATCGCTCTCGGCGCCGGGGCCACCGTGGTCGTCGTCAACGCCGAGCCGACGCCGTACGACGACGAGGCGCACGCGGTCCTGCGTGAACCGATTGGTGTGGTCCTGCCGGCACTGGCCGACGTCGTCCTCGGCCGCGTCTGACGCGACCCAAGATCGAACGCTACGTGCCTGGATCAGGAAGGATGGAGCGGCTCGGTCTCCCGCAGAAAGCCGCGGGTGTCGAGGAATTCCGACAGGTGCGCCCGGTGCGCCTCGCAGGCGAGCCATGTCTTGCGGCGCTCGGGCGGGTGCAACTTCGGGTTGTTCCATCGCAGTGCCCAGGTGGCCCGCTCCCGACAGCCCTTCGCGGAGCACGTCAGAGCGTCGCTTCCGCCGGCCACCACTGCCGAAGTGTCGCAGGCTGCCAACGCGTCGCGGCATTTGGGTGTCGCAGGCTCCGTGTATGGTGCGCCGGGCGACCACGGGGGAAGTCGCCCGGCGACGGGACACATGGTAACCACGAACTCAGCGTGCGTGCTACCCCGTCCCGTGGCCGTTTGGGTCGATCGTGCCTCGGTCCGGCGCGCCCGGGGGCGCACCAGGCCGATCAATGCCTATAAACCGGGCAGTGTCCATCGCCGACCACCTCCTGAGAGGTCGCTAGGTTAAGTCCGCGTTGCCGGCACGGGCGTGGCTGGAGCGTGCGACGCTGTTGTGGTCGTGGCCGCGATGTCGTCTGGAGGAGAGAAGTGTCGGAGCCCGTACCCGCCCCTCAGCCCCAGTGGCAACAGGCCGCGGACAGCACGCCGCCAACGGCGAGCACGCCGCCAGCGGAGAGCCCGCCGAGCACGCCGGCCCAGGACGCGACGCTGCTGGAACGCACCCTCTTCGAGGTCAAGAAGGTCATCGTCGGCCAGGACAAGATGATCGAGCGGATGCTCGTCGCCGTGCTCGCCCGGGGGCACTGCCTGCTGGAGGGCGTGCCGGGCGTGGCGAAGACCCTCGCCGTGGAGACACTGGCGACGGTCGTCGGTGGCAGCTTCGCGCGCATCCAGTTCACTCCGGATCTGGTGCCGGCCGACATCGTCGGTACCCGCATCTATCGAGCCACGCGGGAGCAGTTTGATGTCGAACTGGGCCCAGTGTTCGTGAACTTCCTGCTCGCCGACGAAATCAACCGGGCGCCGGCGAAGGTCCAGTCGGCGTTGCTCGAGGTGATGTCGGAGCAGCAGGTGTCGATCGGCGGCGTGACGTACCAGGTTCCGACGCCGTTCCTCGTCATGGCCACCCAGAACCCGATCGAGCAGGAGGGCGTCTACCCTCTGCCGGAGGCGCAGCGCGACCGGTTCCTCTTCAAGATCCTCGTGGGCTACCCGACGGATATCGAGGAGCGCGAGATCGTCTACCGCGTGGGCGTGCGAATTCCGCAGGCCAGCCGCGTACTCGACCCGCCACAGCTGGCCCAGATGCAGGAGAAGGCGGACGCCGTCTTTGTCCACAACGCCCTCGTCGACTACGCCGTCCGCCTCGTGTTCGCGACCCGCGAGCCCACCAAGTACGGCGTTCCCGACGTCGCCCCGCTGATCCAGTACGGCGCGAGCCCGCGCGCCTCGCTCGGCATCGTCCGGGCCGCGCGTGCACTGGCGCTCATGCGGGGCCGTGATTACGCGCTGCCGCAGGACCTCGCCGACATCGCGCCGGACATCCTGCGACACCGACTGGTCCTGAGCTATGACGCGCTCGCCGACGACATCCCGGCCGACGCGATCGTGGACCGGGTGCTGCAGGCCGTACCGCTGCCGACGGTGGCCCCCCGCCAGAGCGCGATGCCCGCCGCGACCACCGACTTCGTCCTCCCGCCGGCCCCACTGCCCACAGGGACGGCTGCGCCGTTGCCGGCCTGGCCGAGGAGCTGACATGCCCCCCAGCGGGTTGCCGCTGCGAGCGGAGCGGGCAGACGCCACGCTGGCCCGCCTGCAGCTCGTGATCACCCGCAAGCTGGACGGCCTGCTGCAGGGCGACTACCTGGGCCTGCTGCCCGGGCCAGGCAGCGAACCGGGGGAGTCGCGTGAGTACCGGCCCGGCGACGACGTACGCCGGATGGACTGGCCGGTCACCGCCCGTACGACCGTGGCACACGTACGCCAGACGATCGCCGACCGGGAACTGGAGACCTGGCTCGCCGTTGACCTCTCGGCCAGCCTCGACTTCGGCACCAGCACGTGTCTCAAGCGCGACCTGGCGATCGCCGCGGCGGCCGCCGTCGGCTACCTCACCATGCGCGGCGGCAACCGGATCGGCGCGGTCGTCGGCACTGGTGCCGAGCGGAATTACGGTGGCACTGGTGCCGAGCGGAATTACGGTGGCACTGGTGCCGAGAACGGCGATAAAGGGGCCCTGGTACGCATGCCGGCGCGCCCGGGCCGGAAGGAGGCGCAGGGCCTGCTACGCGCCATCGCCCGTACCCCATCGGTCCCCGGCCGCGCGAATCTCGGCGCCCTCATCGACGCGCTCAACCGGCCGCCGCGTCGGCGCGGCCTCGCCGCGGTGATCTCCGACTTCCTGGTCCCGCCGCTGGAGTGGGCGAGGCCGCTGCGCAAGCTCGCCGTGCGCCATGACGTGCTGGCGATCGAGATCCTCGACCCGCGCGAGCTCGAACTCCCCGATGTAGGCGTTCTCGCTCTGGCGGACGCGGAGACCGGGGCAGTACACGAGATCCAGACGTCGGACCGGCGGTTGCGCGAGCGCTATGCGGCCGCGGCGGCAGTGCAACGCAGCGCGGTCGCCGCGGCGATTCGGGCCGCCGGAGCGTCGCACCTGCGCCTGCGTACGGACTCGGACTGGCTCCTGGATATCGTGAGATTCGTGGCGGCCGCGCGACACGCTCGCACGAGGGGGACCACCAGATGATCAGGTTCCTCTCGCCGTGGTGGCTGCTAGCCGTGCTGCCGGTGCTCGCGCTCGCGGGTGCCTACGTGTGGCGGCAGCGCAGGCGGCGGGCGTTCGCGGTCCGCTTCTCCAACGTCGACCTGATCCGGGCCGTGGCGCCGGGTGGCATTGGGAACGTACGCCGACACGCGCCGGCCGTGGCGCTGCTGCTGAGCCTGCTGGTGCTCAGCCTCGCGCTCGCCCGCCCGTCGATAGACGCGAAGGAACCGCTGGAGCGCGCCACCGTGATGCTGGCCCTGGACGTTTCGCTGTCGATGCAGGCCGAGGACGTCGAGCCGTCCCGGATCGTCGCCGCGCAGCAGGCGGCGAAGGACTTCGTCGGCCATCTGCCCGAGCAGTTCAACGTCGGCCTCGTTGTCTTCTCAAAGGCGGCGAATGTGCTGGTGTCTCCGACGAAGGAGCACTCCGCAGTCGTATCGGCGATCGACGGGCTGCAACTTGCCGAAGCCACCGCGACCGGCGAGGCGGTGTTCACCTGCCTCGACGCGATCGCCGCCGTGCCACCCGACGGCGCGGAGGGTCCGCCGCCGGCGCGGATTGTCCTGCTCTCCGATGGGTACCGCACGTTCGGCCGCGGCATCGACGAGGCCGCCGCGGCGGCGTCGACCGCGAATGTGCCGGTCTCCACGATCGCCTTCGGCACCGATAAGGGCACGGTCGAGATCAACGGCAGTCTCCAGCGGGTGCCGGTGGACCGAGCCGCGCTGGAACAGCTGGCCGAGACCACTCGCGGGTTCTTTTACGAGGCGGCCACGGCCGACGCACTCAGGCAGGTGTATGAGGACATGGGCAGCTCGATCGGCTTCCGGACCAGGGCCAAGGAGATCGGCCAGTGGTTCGTCGGCATCGGCCTGCTATTGGCGCTCGGCGCGGCGGGCATGAGTCTGCTGTGGACGTCGCGACTGCCCTAGATGCCGGCGAGGACGAAGACGACGGCGATCCAGATGGCGATCAGGGTGAACCCCAGAGGGGCTGCGTAACGGCTCATCGACGGCTCCCGGCGTGATCGACGGCGCGCGGGTTTCCCCGCCGCGCCGGGGGGCAACGGCTATCGGGTTGGTCGTGACGAGGCTGTGCCAGCGCGGCTCGCGCGCCACCGTGGTCAGGGGCGGCGCTTAGCGGGGGATCGTTGTTCAGCTGCGCTGACGAGAGGCCCGGCCACGACTGGGAGGATCGCTATTTCGCACAGCGATCACCTCCAACGGTCGACATCGGCACAGACCTATCGTCATGCATCATACGGCTCCACCGAGACGGTGGAGGTCGGCCGTTGGCATCGTTTCGGATCATCCTTTTGGTGATCTTTGGATGCCTCGAAGCGCATCGTGTGGTGGCGAAGCGCGTACCCGCGTTGTGGCCTACCTGGCGGTATCGCCTAATGTCAGCGAGGGATCTCCGAGCGAGGGTTGGAGGCGGAGGCATGGCGCGTACGGTGTTGGTCACCGGAGGTAATCGGGGGATCGGGCTGGCGATCGCGCAGGCATTCGCCAAGCAGGGCGACCGGGTGGCGATCACCCATCGGGGCACCGGCGCGCCGGAGGGTCTCTACGGCGTCACCTGCGACATCACCGACGCAGTAGCGGTCGATGCCGCCTTCACCGCGGTGGAGGCCGACCTCGGCCCGGTGGAGGTGCTGGTCGCGAACGCCGGCGTCACCCACGACACGCTGCTCATGCGGATGAGCGAGGAGCAGTTCACCAACGTGCTGGACACGAACCTCACCGGGGCCTGGCGGTGCGCACGGCGGGCGGCCACGAAGATGGTGCGCGGGCGTTGGGGACGGATGGTCTTCATCTCGTCGGTGGTTGCCCTGTATGGCGGTGCGGGACAGGTGAACTACGCGGCGAGCAAGGCCGGACTGGTCGGCATGGCCCGCTCG
This sequence comes from Micromonosporaceae bacterium, assembly GCA_020027875.1. Classification (GTDB taxonomy): domain Bacteria; phylum Actinomycetota; class Actinomycetes; order Mycobacteriales; family Micromonosporaceae; genus JAXIPB01. Next base: position 6,976 of record JAHRHA010000081.1, read on the forward strand.
ATCACCCGGGAGTTGGGTACCCGCAACGTCACAGCCAACGTCGTGGCGCCGGGGTTCATTGAGACCGACATGACCGCGGCGCTGCCCGAGGAGCGCAGATCGGAGTACCTCAAGGCGATTCCGGCCGGACGCTTCGCCACGACGGACGAGGTGGCCGCGGTGGTGACCTGGCTGGCCGGGGACGCCGCCGGGTACATCAGCGGCGCGGTCATCCCGGTCGACGGCGGCCTCGGCATGGGCCACTAACCACCTTCCGGTCGATCATGACCTGGAGGTCATGATCGACCAGGTTTCACGACGGCAAGCTCATGATCGACCCGAACTAGGAGGGATTCGTGTCCGGACTGATGGCCGGTAAGCGGCTGCTCATCACGGGCGTCATCACCGACCAGTCGATCGCCTTCTCGGTCGCGAGACTGGCTCAGGAACAGGGCGCGACGGTCGTGTTGACCTGGTATGGGCGGCAGTCCCTCGTCGAGCGCATCGCCAAGCGGCTGCCCGAGGACGCGCCCGTGCTAGAACTCGACGTCACGAACGCCGAACACCTGGGCTCGCTGGCCGACCGGGTACGCGAACACGTCGACGGCCTCGACGGTGTCCTCCACGCGATCGCATTCGGGCCGCAGAGCACACTCGGCGGCGGGTTCATGACCGCGCCGTGGGAGGACGTCGCCGTCGCCCTGCACGCGTCGACGTACTCATACAAGGCCCTTGCGGTGGCGACCGAGCCCCTGATGGATAAAGGCGGTTCGCTGGTGGGGCTCACTTTCGACGCCACCCTGGCGTGGCCGGTCTATGACTGGATGGGCGTGGCCAAGGCCGGGCTCGAGTCGGCGAACCGGTACCTCGCCCGTTATTTGGGCCCGAAGGGCATCCGGGTCAACCTGGTCTCGGCCGGGCCGCTGCGCACGATGGCGGCGAAGTCGATCCCGGGGTTTGAGGCGTTCGAGGAGGCGTGGGTGGACCGGGCGCCACTCGGCTGGAACCTCACCGACTTAGAGCCGGCCGCCAAGGCCTGCCTCGCGCTGATGTCGGACTGGTTCCCGGCCACGACCGGCGAGATCGTCCACGTCGATGGGGGCTTCCACGCTGTCGGCGCCTAGCTCCCCTCGCCCCGCCACCCCCGCTGCCCTCGCTGCCCTCGTCGATCTAGGGCGTAGCGACGTGCTTTGATCTCTACAAGCGTCGGTAACCCCTAGATCGACGCGATCGTGGGGTGGGCGGAGGGATTGGGGTGGGCGGCGCGCGAGCGGGCGGCGCGGGAGCGATCGGCCAGGTCGGCGGCGAGGGCCTTCGCCTCGGCCACGTCGCGGTGCAGCGCTACCGCCTCGAGGCCGCCACCCGCGGTGTCGGCCCAAACACTGGCCACCCGCAGCTGTCGCTGCAGCGGTCCCTGCCGGACGCGGACGCTCTGGATCCGGCCGTAAGGGACGATGACGAGTCGCCGGGTGAGCAGGCCGTCGCGGGTGACGAACGCCGTGTCGGTGAGCTGGTGGCCGAGCACCCGCCGGCGCAAGGGCACGAGCCAGCGGGCCCGACGCGGAACCGGATGCACCACCACCGAGGTGAGGGCGAAGCCCGGCAGCGCCTCGGCGATGACGCGCTCCGCCGTCGGTACGGTGCCCACCGGCAGCAGACCGGCGCGCTGCTCGTTGCCGTCGCCACCCGATACCCCCGCGACGTGCATCTGGGCGCGTACCCAACCATGCCCCCGCCACAGCAGCGGCCACTGCACGCCGACTGACTGGATCCGGCCGGGAGGCACGGTCTGGCTGCGCGTCTCCAGCAGGCCGCGACGCACCCGTAGGCCGTCGCTGGCCAAGCCGATCGTGAAGCGCCAGTCGCCAAGGATCGCCCGCACCGGAGCCTGAACCGCGCCGATCACCGCGGTGAGCATGCTGGCGACGGCGATGAAGTTGAGCTCCGCCTCGGACGCGAAGAAGTAGATCGGCGCCCCGATCGCCAGCGGCACGGCCCACCACTGCGGGCGCAGCAGCTGTGAGATCACTAGATCACGGTTGGCGATGGTGTGGATGACCCGCTCGGGCGGTTCGGCGACAACGCTTCCGGCCGCGCCGGTGCGAGCGACGCCGGTGCCAGCGACGCCGCTCTCAGCGACGTCCGGAGCGGGGGTGCGACGCGACCGCGCCAGAGCGAGCAGCCGCTCGCGCAGCGCGGTCGCCTCGTCCACGGGCAGGTATGCCAGTGGCGCCTCGGTCTTGGACGCGCCGACCACCTCAAGGCGCAGCTCGGCGAGCCCGAACAGCCGGGCCAGCACGCCCCGGACGAGCTCTACCGACTGCAGCCGTTCCAGCGGGATCGCGCGGGTGCGCCGCCAGATCAAGCCTTCATAGATCCGTAGCTCCCGTCCGACCACGTGATAGCCGGTGACGAGCCAGCTCACCACCGACCCGGCGAGGACCAGCACGGCCACGGCACCGACCGCGAGCAGCCACCGCTGCGTACCCAGGTTCTGGTAGCCCTGCCATGAGATCGCCACGACGGCCAGGACGGCGAGCCGGCCGCCCCGCAGGAGGGGCGTCAGCGGATGGAGGCGGCGGCGCGGCTCCACCTCCGCGGCCGTCGGACCGCCTGGCTCCCTCGGACCGCCTGGCTCGCTCACAGGCCCTCCGCCCGGGCCTCGCCCAGCGCGGCCAGGCGGTCGCGCAGTCGGGCGGCCTCCTGCGGCGGCAGGCCGGGGATCTTCGCGTCGGTGGCGGCGGCCGCGGTGTGTAGTTGCACCGTGGCGAGCCCGAAGAGCCGCTCGATCGGCCCGGCCGTGACGTCGACGAACTGCATCCGTCCATAGGGGACGATAGACAGTCGGCGGTACAGGAGACCGTGGCGGACGAGCAGGTCGTCGGCGCGCTCGGCGTACCCCCAGGATCTCAGACTGCGCGGCAGGAACGCCAGCCGGAGCAGCGTGAGCACCGCTACCGCCGCGGCCACGAACAGGGCCGGCCCGAATTCGAAGATCAGCCACACGGCCCAGCAGATACCGGCTACGACCGCCAGACCGGTGAGATAGGAGAGCAGTTCGATGAAGAACAACTTGGGCGAGACCCGGCGCCACTGCACGTCGTCCGGCCAGATCGTGAAGACGGTCACCCTGCCAGGGTAGGGCGCGATCGCCACGGAAGGATGTCAGGCATGGGTTACGACGCCGTGGTGCTGGTCTCGTTCGGAGGGCCGGAAGGCCCGGACGACGTGCTGCCGTTCCTCCGCAACGTGGTACGCGGTCGCGGAGTGCCCGAGGCGCGGCTGGCCGCGGTGGCCGAACACTACCAGTACTTCGGCGGAATCTCCCCCATCAACGCGCAGTGCCGCGATCTGCTCGCCGCGCTGCGGACCGAACTGGAAGCGGCCGGCGTGAGCCTGCCGCTCTACTGGGGCAACCGCAACTGGCAGCCCTACCTTGCCGACACGCTGCGCACGATGCGAGACGATGGGGTCAAGCGGGCGCTCGCGTTCGTCACGAGCCCATTCGGGTCGTACTCGTCCTGCCGGCAGTACCTGGACGACATCGAGGCGGTCCGTGCCCCCCTCGGCGCCGACGCGCCCATTGTCGACAAGATCCGGCACTACCACGACCACCCGGGATATGTCCGACCGCATTCCGACGCCGTCCGCGCCGCCTTCGCCACACTGTCTGATGTGGATCCTACGGCGACCAGGCTCGCCTTCACCGCGCACTCGATTCCGTCTACGATGGAGGCTCAGAGTGGACCCGAGGGCGGCCGGTACTCTGCCCAGTTGCGCGAGACCGCGACGCTCGTGGCTGATGAGGCCCGGCTGAGTCTGCCATGGGATCTCGTGTGGCAGTCCCGTTCCGGCGCGCTCACGGTGCCCTGGCTCGAGCCCGACATCAACGACCATCTTCGCGCGTTGGCCGCGTCGGGGGTACGGGGAGTTGTGGCGAGCCCGATCGGGTTTATCTCAGACCATCTGGAAGTGCTGTGGGACCTGGACACCGAGGCGGCCGCGACCGCCGAAGGGCTGGGGCTGCGGTTCGCCCGTGCCGCCACCCCCGGCAACGATCCGCGTTTCGTAGCGATGGTGCGCGATCTCGTCGTGGAGCGGCTCGACCCAGCGGCGCCGCGAGCTCGTCTCGGCACGCTGCCGGTCTGGGATGCCTGCCCGCCCGGCTGCTGCCTTTCCCGCGCGTCGATCTAGGGCGTAGTCGCGCGATTGGAGATCAACTCACGCGACTACGCCCTAGATCGACGGGGGCGTGGGACGCGACGAGGGTACGGGACGAGGACTACGGCTCGAGGGGAGAGTTGCAGGCGGCCACGAGGGCCCGCCGGCAGGCCACGGTGAGGGGCTTCAGCGCGGCGTCGCGCTGCTGCGCCTCGAAACCATTGATGGCACCGCCGGGGGCCACCTCGGCGGCGAGGGCGAGGACCCGGTCGAGCACGCTTGCCCGGGCGAAGAGCCGGCGTGCCCGCGGAGAAAAGCCAGGAGGCAGATCGGTGCCGTTGTCGGGACGACGCAGCGCGGCCAGTGCACCGGCCAGTTCCGGGCGCCACGCCGCGACGTCCAGCCGGGTCAGCGTGGCGGTCGCCTCGGCCAGCGCGGTGGAGAGCTCAGCCTCGGCCTCCGCGGCACTGGGCTCACTTAGTGAGAGGGACGCCTCGGGCATCGCATACGCCTGCCACACGACGATCTCGAACGTGTCCCCGGACCCGGATGTGTGAGTGCGGACCTGTGGCACCAGACCCAGCCGGGCCGCCATGACGCCCTCGCCAGCCTCCAGCGCGGCCGCCGTGAACGGGCCCGGCCCCGGCAGGCCACGGGGATCGCCCGGAGCCGGGAGCACCAAGCCGATCTCGTCTGGATGCAGGCGCGAGAGTGCGCGAACCGCCTCGCGCAGCGGAATGTCGGTCCACGTGCCGGGTGCGTCCGCGACCAGATGCTCCTCGTCCCCCGCGGTTTCGTCGGCCACGTCGTCGTAGGAGACGGTGCCCGCGCGCCATGCCCTGGCCCACGTGACGAACCGCGCGGAGCGGCGCGTGCGGGCGGTCAGGGTCCGTGCGGAGGACATGGAAGCTAGGGTACGGCTTGACTCGCCTCATGTCTCGCATGACCGCCATGCAACCAAGGATAGGGCTCCAAAACAATTTAGGAGGATGGCAGCGGATCGCGGGTGAAGACAAACGTGGCGATGTCAAGCGCCGTGACGCCTCCCGTGCTGTCGCGGCGCACGATCAGCACCTCGCCGGCGTTCTCCCCCGTACGACCGCGCCACCGGTCGGGGCCCTGGCGGCCGAACCGCCAAGCCTCGGCCCCGGCACGCGTGCCCTGGATGACCAGCTCGGCCCGGTCCGCGTCCCAGCTCGACTCGAATTCCCGGCCCATCCACCACCAGCGGCCGCACAGCGGCTCCACATCGGCTGGCGGCGGTGTGCCGGGCCGCCACGGCGCCGGGGTCGGCGCCGGCTCTCCGTCAATCACAGCATCCAAGATGGACAGTCCAACATGGCCGATGGTCGAGCCCACAATGGAGTACGCGTTGACGAATGCGACGACTCCGGTACGGGATGGTCGGTGGACGGCCAGGGTGGCCAGATAACCCGGCATGGAGCCGGTGTGCCCGACGAAGACCCGCTCCCCGCGCCGCCACAGCTGTAATCCGAGGCCGTACCCGTTGGTCCAGGCGTCCGGGTCCGCGATGGCAGCGGGCGCGACCATCTCCGCGATGGATGTGGCAGGGAGCACCGGGTTGTTGGGCGCGGCGAGCACCGCGGCCCACCGCGACAGATCGGCGGCGGTGGACCACAGCTGTCCTGCCGGTGCCATCGCGCCGGCGTCGTGGCGCGGCTCCTCCCGCAGCGTCTGATGCCAGGGGTGCACGACATAGCCGCGGGCGAACGGTTCCTGCGCCTGGTAGGTGGTCCGCGTCATACCCAGCGGGTGGAGCAGTCGCTCAGAGACGGCGTCCCACCACGGCTGGCCGGTGAGTCGCTCAATCAACCCCCCCAGCAGACCGTAGGCGAGGTTTGAATAGTGGAACCGACCATACGGGGAGAACGCGAGCTTATCGCCGGTCACCCCCTTGAGCAGCTCCGCAAGCGGGCTTCCGGCGGCGCGTTCCCACCATTCGCCGTCGGGTTCGCGCTGCATGCCGGCGGCGTGCGCGAGCAGTTCGCGTACCCGCACCGCTGCGACCCCGGCGGCCTCCGCGGCGAGTGGCAGGTGCACGCCGAGCGGGTCGGAGAGGCTCAGCCGACCCTCGTCGCGCAGACCCAGCACGAGGGCGGCGGTGAGGCTCTTGGTGATGGAGCCAATCCGGTACTGCGTATCGCGATCGGGCGACGGAACCTCGCCCACGCCAGTTACCTGGGCGATGTTCCCGTCGCGAACCACGGCGGCGACGAGGGATGGTGTGCGCCCCTCCAGTTGGGTCCGCGTAACGATCTCCTCCACGCGGTTGATGGTCTGCAACGACAGGACCACGGAGTTCACCAGTTCGGCTCGGCCGGCCGTCGCGCTAGCGATACGGCGGGCGGATGGATGAGGTAGACGATCCCGCGGGGCGAAGCTATTCCCACCCCGGCCGGCGTGGTCCCCGTACCGTCGTGTTCACCGGCCTCCAGGGATACCGGACGATAGGCCATGCGGGCGGAACGTCCCGGCTCCGGTCGCGCCACCCGATCTCCCTTCGTCGCGGGTTGAGCCCGCACCATAACAACGGAGGATCATCCTTGGCGGGGGGCTCCGACCCGGTTGCGGATGTTATGCGGCATTTGCCAGGTCGCGGGTAGTCGACTCGACGTGCCACGATCGTGTTGTGCCCGTCATCTGGCTTATCGCCGGCGTGCTCCTCGCCATCGCGGAGCTCTTCACGCTGGACTTTGTGCTGATCATGCTCGCGGTGGGGGCGTTCGCCGCCGCTGCCGCCGGCCTCGTCGTGTCGGTTCCGCTCCAGGTCGTCGTCTTCACGGTAGTTTCAGGTCTAGGCCTGTTTGCCGTCCGGCCCGCGATCAAGCGGCATATCCATAGAGGCGCCGACCCCGCTGTCATGGGCGTCGATGCCATCGAGGGGTCCGAGGCGACCGTGGTGGAGCAGGTGGCCGAGGGCCGCGGCATGGTCAAGATCGGCGGAGAGCTGTGGAGTGCGCGCCCGTACGATGCAACTCAGATCATCGATGAAGGTGTGCAGGTTCGCGTCGTCGAGGTCAAGGGCGCCACCGCATTGGTGTGGAAGGAATAGGAGTCTGATGGAACCGCTTGAGATCTTCATTTGGGTGCTGGTCGCGGGGTTTGCGCTCATCGTGATCGTCACCATGATGCGAGCCGTACGGGTCGTACCGCAGCAGCGGATGGACGTCGTGGAGCGGCTCGGCAAGTACCAGCGAACGCTTAAGCCGGGCCTGAACCTCCTCGTCCCGTTCATCGATGCGGTACGCACCAAAGTGGACATGCGTGAGCAGGTGGTGAGCTTCCCGCCCCAGCCGGTGATCACGTCCGACAACCTGGTCGTATCGATCGACACCGTCCTCTACTTCAAGGTGGTCGATCCGGTGCGGGCGACGTACGAGATCGCCAACTTCCTCCAGGCGATCGAGCAGCTCACCGTGACGACCCTGCGTAACGTGATCGGTTCGTTCGACCTGGAGAAGGCGCTGACGAGCCGCGAGGAGATCAACCGCCACCTCTCCGGTGTGCTCGATGAGACGACCGGACGCTGGGGCATCAAGGTGACCCGGGTCGAGATCAAGGCGATCGAGCCTCCGCCGAGCATCCGCGACTCGATGGAGAAGCAGATGCGGGCCGAGCGGGACCGGCGCGCCGCGATCCTCAATGCGGAGGGGGTCAAGCAGTCGCAGATCCTCACCGCCGAGGGCGACAAGCAGGCCACGGTGCTGCGGGCCGACGGTGACCGGCAGGCCCGGATCCTGCAGGCCGATGGACAGGCGAAGGCGATCAGCACCGTCTTCTCGGCGATCCACGCGGCGAATCCCGACTCGAAGGTAATGGCCTACCAGTACCTGCAGGCGCTGCCGCAGATCGCGGCCGGTGCCTCTAACAAGATCTGGATTGTGCCGGCGGAGTTGACCAAGGCGCTCGAGGGAATCAGCGGTGCGTTCGGCGGGCTCCGTCTGGCCGCGGAGGGCGATGGAGTCGAACCGTTCGTACCGGCGGTGGACCCCGAGGCTGCCGCCGAGGCGCTCGCTGCTGCCGAGGCGGCCGCTGCCACCGCAGCGCAGGCGGCTGCGGTCGCGGCCGCGGAGACCGAGGGGAAGCTCGGCCTGCCCGCCTCGCCGGGCGCATCGCCGGGACAGGTGCTGGGCGACGAGCCCCGTAAGGATAGGGCGTGAGCCAAATCTCGTAAGTTCACCGTGAGCCGCCCCGGTCCCTGCCACGATCTGTGGTGGGAGCCGGGGCGGTTGGCTCTGCGGTGATCGTTACGGGGGCGACGATGACACGTACTCGCAAGAAGGCGGATGCGGACGGACCGACGAACCTGAACGGGAAGGTCCAGCCGGACGCGCGGATGATCGTACTGGCGACAGGGTCAACCGTGGATGCCGCGGCCGACCCGGTCGTGGACGCGACGCACGGCGCTTCCGCCGTGGACCAGGAGACGGAGCCGGTGGCCGGGTCGGTGGCGCGAGCCATGGTGGTCGACCACCCCCTGTCGCCTCCGGCAGCCGACGCATACGGCCTATCCGACCCACCCGGCCCATCCGACCTGGGCGGTCCCGCCGACCTGTTCGACCCGGGCGACGCGGACGACCCGGGCGACGCGGGCGACGCGGACGACCCGGACGACCCGGGCGTTGACATGTCTGACTATCGGGGCTTCTCGCTGATCGCCGGGCTCCGGGCACCCACCGCGGCGATCGGCCCGCCGCGCCGGGTGCTAGGTCATACGGCGTGGGCGCGGTCGATGCGGCGCTTCGCCCGCGCGACCGTATGGGCGGTGCCGGCCGCGGCGATCTGCTTCGCCCTGGGCGGGCTGTGGGGCTGGCCGACGCCGGATGAGGGCCCTACCGGTCAGTCGGCCGGAACCTGGCTCGTCGTGACGCTGCTCGGACTCCTGTTCGGCCTGCTCGGCGCCGTCTCGCTCACCGCGCTGCTGGCGGCGACGACCGGGCGCCGGTGGGCGCTCATCGCGCTGCTCTTCGTCGCCGCCGGCACCGTGTTCTTCGCCCCCGTGGTGGGACTCGTCGGGCTGGCCCGTCCGTCGGTCACCAGCATCGCGGGTCAGATCAGCCGGGACGCTGCCACCAACCTTGAGGCTGCGTTCTTCGACGGGTCGGTCGGTCGGTGGCTCGGGATCGGTGGTCTCGTCCTACTGGCCGCAGGATGGCTGGCGTTGGGCTGCGCCGTCATCGCCTCCGGAGTACTCCACCGGGTCGACGGATGGCTGGTGCTCGTCGCGGTGGCGGTCGCGGTCGGCGCCGCCTACCTGTCCTGGCAGGTCGTTTTCGTCATCGGATCGATGCTGCTGCTCGCCGCCGGCCTGGGTCTTGCCTGGTCCGCCTCGCGGCTGACGCTGGACGGCCGATCGCCCGACGACTACTGACCTGCGTAGTGAGCGACCTGAGTAGCGTGTGACCGCCGCCGCGGCTGGGTGATGGGCGACAATCGGTCGCGTGCGTGACGCGGACCTGATCACCGATCCCCGTGACCCACGGCTGGCGGACTACCGGGCGCTGACCGACGTCGAGCTGCGGACCAGGTTTGAGGCGCCGCACGGGCTGTTCATCGCCGAGGGCGAACTCGTGCTCCGGCGGGCGCTGCGGGCGGGGTACCGTGCTCGCTCCGTGCTCGTGGACGCGAAGCGGGTGGACCAGATCGGCGACGCGGACGTCGGTGACGCTCCCATCTACGCGGCCGGCCAGGACCTGTTGGAGCGGGTCACCGGCTTCCACGTGCACCGAGGCGTGCTGGCCTCGTTCCATCGCCGGCCGCTGCCCTCCGCGGCGGAGGTGCTCGCCACCGCGCGGCGGGTCGCGATCCTCGAGGACGTGAACAACCACACCAACGTCGGCGCGGTCTTTCGGGGTGCCGCGGCGCTCGGCATGGACGCGGTGCTGCTCTCCCCCTCGTGTGCGGATCCGCTCTACCGCCGAAGCGTGCGGGTGAGCATGGGCGAGGTGTTCGCGGTGCCGTACGCCCGCCTGTCGCCCTGGCCCGCGGCGCTGCGCTCGGTGCACGAGGCAGGGTTCTCGGTGCTTGCCCTGACCCCGGCCCCGGAGGCCATCCCGATCCAGGATCTCTCCGCCGAGCAGCGCCTCCGGCCGGCCCTGCTGCTCGGCGCGGAGGGTTCGGGCCTGTCGACGTCGGCCCTGCGCCACGCCGACACCCGGGTGGTGATCCCGATGCGGCGAGAGGTCGACTCACTCAACGTCGCCGCCGCGGCCGCGGTCGCCTTCTGGGAACTCTGCCGGTCGCCCTCGACATCGCCCTAAACCGCCATGATCTTGGTGGTGTCGTACCGATGGCGCAGAATGCATCCGTGCTGGTGGCGGTGGCGGCGGGCGAGGCCGGAGGTGGGCGCCTACGGGCCCTGCGCGACGACGGGTCGCCGGTCGGGCCGGTCGAACAGGTCCATGACTTCGCCGGGGCGGTGGCGGCTCGGGAGCTAGCCGACGCGCCGCGGTGGCTATGGGCGTCGACGACGCCGATCTACGCCGGCCTCCTTCGCCACGGCGTGCGGGTCGCTCGCTGTCACGACCTCGAGCTGACCGAGGCGTTGCTCCTGGCGCACGATGGGCGCTGGGGTCAGCCGAAGGGGCTGCCGGCGATCTGGGCCCGCCTGCATGACCTGCCCGTACCGGCGGATCCGCCCCCACCCGACACAAATCCACCCGGCCAGGTTCAGGCCGCGCTCTTCGACGAACTGCCCACGACGACGGCCTTCGATCCACTCGAGGCCGTCATCGAGGGGTACGCGAACCAGCTCGCCCGCGTTGCCGAGGCCGAACACGTTGGGCGTTTTCGACTACTCGTCGCGGCCGAGTCGGCCGGCGCGCTCATCGCCGCCGAGATGGGTCACGACGGGCTGCCGTGGCGTGCCGATGCCCATGACGAGGTGCTGGCCCAGTTGCTCGGCGAGCCGTCGGCCGGCGGCGGCCCGCCCCGCAGGCTGGTTGAGCTGACCGATGAAATATCGCGGGCTTTCGGTGGGGCGCGCGTGCACCCCGAATCACCCGCCGAGGTGCTGAGGGCCTTCTCGCGCGAGGGGATCGTCCTTCCGTCGACCCGCGCGTGGGTCTTGCGGGGCGTGGACCATCCCGCAGTGCCCCTGATCATTGAGTTCAAGGAGCTCTATCGGGTCTGGACCGCACACGGCTGGGCGTGGCGATCGCAGTGGGTGCGAGACGGTCGCTTCCACCCCGAGTACGTCCCAGGCGGCGTGGTGTCGGGGCGGTGGGCGACCCGGGGCGGAGGCGCCTTACAGATCCCGAAGGTGGTCCGGCGTGCGGTCGTCGCCGACGAGGGGTGGACGTTCGTGGTCGCAGACGCGGGCCAGCTGGAGCCTCGTGTTCTGGCCGCGGTCGCCGGCGACCCCCGACTCGCCGAGGCGGCCGGCGCGGGGGACCTTTACGCGGCGCTGGCCGCCGACGCGTTCAGCGGAGATCGGGCGCGGGCGAAGGTCGCGATGCTTGGCGCGATGTACGGGCAGACCGGCGGCGCGGCGGTGCCGGCGCTGGCCGCGCTGCGGGCGAGGTTTCCGATCGCTTGGGAGTATGTGGAGCGGGCCGCCCGAACCGGAGAGGGAGGCGGCCTGGTGCGGTCCTGGCTGGGGCGGACCTGCCCGCCCGCTGGGGACGAGCGAATGTCGGGGGAGCAGGCCCGGGCGCGGGGTCGGTTCACCCGCAACTTCGTCATTCAGGCCACGGCGGCGGAGTTGGCGCTAACGCTGCTGGCCGACCTCCGCCGCCGCGTCGCCGGGGCCGGAGCACAACTGGTCTTCTTCCAACACGACGAGGTCGTCGTGCACACGCCGGCCGAGCGGGCCGAGGAGATCGTGGACGCGGTGCGGGCGGCCGGCGAGCAGGCCGGCCGGCTGCTCTTCGGGGAATCGCCGGTGCGGTTCCCGCTGGATGTTTCGGTGGTGCGCTGTTACGCCGACGCAGTGTGACGTATGGGGTGGGGAGCACCGCGCGGGTGGCCGTCGAAGTAGTCGGCCATCGCCTGGGTGTGGGTCGGGAAGGCGAGGGTGTCGCGTTCGATGAGGACGAACCACTCCGTGGACTCCTCGGTGGGAGCGGATGGGGGCAGGTCCTCGGCGGCGCGCGGCGGGAGGACGCCGAAGACCAGGAGCGAGTATCCGTTGTGCGAGCTGTGTACATCAAAAAGTTGGACTTCGTCGGGTTGAGCCAGAAGACCCGTTTCCTCCCTTAGTTCCCGTACAGCAGCATCTCGCCAAGACTCGCCCGTTTCAATGAATCCGCCCGGCAAGGCGATCTCCCCGCGGAAGGGTTCGATGTCGCGCCGGACCACGACAATCCCGGTGCGGCCGTCCCGGTAGGTGACGGGCAGCAGCACGACCGCGACGGGCAACGGATTGCTCCAGGTCGTCTCGCCACACCCGGCACAGGTGCGCGGCCACGGCAGGCCGTCGTCATAGCGGGTGCCGCAGTACGAGCAGTGTGCGTGCTGCATGGCCCCGACGCTACCGCGATCGGGTGCGGTCGGATTCTCGCGGTGTGCCGGTGATCGGGATAGCCTCATCGGTGCTGGCGGTGTGCCAGGAAGTCGGATTCGGCATGGGAACCGCGTGCGGAACGGCGTGGGGAACGGCGTCGGGAACGGCGTCGGGAACGGAGTGCCAAGCTGAGCGTCGCGGGTCTGGTGCTGGCCGCCGGCGGAGGACGCCGGTACGGCGGACCGAAGGCATTGGTTCGCCACGAGGGCAGCTTGTTGGTCGAGCGGGCCGTGGCCACGGTCCGCGAGGGGGGCTGCGCGCCGATCTTCGTCGTGTTGGGTGCCGCCTCGGCCGAGGTGCGCGCGGCGGCCCGGCTCGACGGAGTGACCTTCGTGGAGAACGATGGATGGAAGTCAGGCATGGGCTCGTCGCTACGGGTCGGGCTAGACGCATTGGGCGCGACCGACGCTGACTGTGTCGTGGTTCTGCTCGTGGACACACCGGGCGTGACGGCCGAGGCGGTACGCAGGGTCGCCGAGAAGGCCGGCCGGGACTCGCTCGTCACGGGGACGTACGGGCCGCGGCGTGGGCACCCCGTCTTGCTCGGGCGAGACCACTGGTCCGGCGTCTCGTCGCTCGCGACCGCCGACATCGGGGCGCGCGCGTACCTCACCGCCCGGTCGGCGTCGGTGCAGACCGTCCCCTGCGACGACGTCTCCGACGACACAGACATGGACGTACCGGAGACATCGCCCTCATGACGTTGCGGGGCCTCATGACGTTGTGGGCCCTCATGACGTTGCGGTCGGCGGTAGCCCGATAGGCCGTGCCACCAGGCAACTCGGCCGATAAGACGGTCTTCCAGCTTGCTAACGATTTGAAAACTTTCGCTCACACCCTTGACACGGCGGTGTAGCGGTAAGAAATTTTACCACTACAGGAAAGAAACCTTCCGGAAAGGAGCCGGGGCGTGGGCGCGGGCGAGGACGACACGACGGCGGTCGGTACCGACGTCGCGGACGCCTCCTTGCCGGCTCAATTTGCTTACACAACTCCGTTCACGGTTGCGCCGGTCGAGGAGCCCAACTCTCGCGACGGCGCCTCCGGAGAGAGCCTGCTGGCCCGCATTCGGGCCGGACTGCCCGAGTTCTCCGGCGCGCTGCAACGCGTCGCCGAATGGATTCTCACCGACCCTGCCGGGGCCGCCCGGTCCACGATCGTCGAATTGGCCGAGCGGAGCGGGACCTCGCCGGCGACCGTGACCCGTTTCTGTCGGGCGTTGGGCTTCGATGGCTACGCCGACATGCGGCTGGGCATCGCCGGGGAGACCGGGCGGGCCGCCCGCACCGGCGGCTGGACGATGGACATCGGCCGCGAGATCCAGCCGGCCGACCCTCTCGAGCGCGTCCTCGGCCAGATCATGGCCGCCGATACTCGCGCCATGCACGCCACAGCCTCGCTGCTGGACCTCCGCGAGGTCGAGCGTGCCGCCGACGTGATCGCCCGGGCGCCGCGCGTCGACATCTACGGCGCCAGCGGCAGCGCCCTGGTCGGTGCGGAGATGCAGTTTTGCCTGCACCGCATCGGCATTGCGGCCTGGGCCTGGGCCGATGTCCACAATGGGCTCGCCAGCTCCGCGCTGCTTAGGCCGGGAGACGTGGCCCTCGGCATTTCGCACAGCGGGCAGACCCGCGAAACGATTGAGATGCTCGCCGAGGCCGGCAGCCATGGCGTGACCACGATCGCGCTGACCAGCTTCCCACGCTCCCCATTAGCCGAGGTCGCCGACATCACCCTGCTCACGGCGACGCAGGCGACGACGTTCCGACCCGACGCGTTGTCCGCGCGTCACCCGCAGCTGGTCGTCCTGGACCTGCTGTACATCGCGGTCGCACAACGCACCTTCGAGCGCGCCCACGCCGCGTTCAAGGTCACGGCCCAGGCCGTGGCCGGTCACCGCGCACCGTTCGGAAAGGAGGCAAACTCATGACCACGTCGGCAACCGTTTACGCTTCACCGTCCATGCCGGTTGTCGATCGCGTCGCGGTCACGCACGGGAACCCCCACGACCAACGTAACCCGCACCACCGGAGGCGTGAGCGCGAACGCGAGGGTGCCAACCGGCTCTTCGCAGACGTGTCCGCGATGGCCTCACGGTCTGGAAGACATGACACCGCCGGCGCCGCAAGGCGGCGGCACGGTCTGCCCGACTTCGCCGGAGGCGATCAACGTGGCACCTTCGCCGGAGGCGATCAACGTGGCACCTTCGCCGGAGGCGATCAACGTGGCACCTTCGCCGGAGGCGATCAACGTGGCACCTTCGCCGGCCTCCAACGCGCGAATTGCGCGCCTCGTGGTGTCGAGGTCGTGCGACGCACACAGACTGCGGGCGGGAACCCCGTTCGCATACGTCCCCCCGTGGACGAGCACCGAGATAACGCACACCTCGAGATGAGGTATGCCAGTCGCGTCCGGCGCACCGCCTGACGGCGTACCGAGGAGAGACACCGTACCGAGGAGAGACACCGTACCGAGGAGAGACAATGTCAGACACCCGCAGTAACTTCGCTTCACTCTCACCACTGTCGCGGCGAAGCTTCCTCCAACGGGCCGCATTGGCCGGCCTGATCGTCACGCCCGCCGGTGGCCTGCTCGCGGCCTGTGCCGGCAGCAGCACCGACAACAACGGCGCCACCGGCGCCGCGTCGCCCGACAACCCGTTCGGCGTGGCCGACAACAGCAAGGTCGACGTCATAGTGTTCAACGGCGGTCTCGGCGACGAGTACGCCAAGTTCGACCAAACGCTATTCACCGGGAAGCACGGCAAGGTCACGGTCAACCTCAGCTCCACTCAGAAGATCAAGACTGAGCAGCAGCCGAGGTTCAGCACCACCCCGGCCGACCTGATCAACAACTCGGGCGCCGACTCGATGGCGTTGGACGCGCTGATCAACGACGGTGCACTTACCGACCTTGGGCCACTGCTGGATGCGCCGAGCTGGGACAACAAGGACGTCAAGGTTCGCGATACGCTGCTGCCCGGAACCGTCGATGACGGCACCTTCAGCGGCAAGTTCTACGTGCTCAACTACGCGTACACGGTCTTTGGCATCTGGTACAACAAGGCCCTGTTCGACAAGAATGGCTGGACGGCCCCGAACACGTTCGACGAGTTCTTCACCTTGGCGCCGAAGATCAAGGCGGCGGGCGTCGCACCGTTCGCGTTCGCGGGCAAGTACCCGTACTACATGCGGTGGGCCATCATGAGCTGGATCTGGAAGTCGGGTGGCAGGCAGGCGGTGGTCGACATCGACAACCTCAAGGCCGGCGCGTGGAAGACACCCGAGGTCATGGCGGCTCTCGGCGCTACCGAGAAGCTGATCAAGGATGGCCATGCCCTGACGGGTAGCGCCACCCTGAGCCACACCGAGTCCCAGCAGGCCTGGCTGGACGGCAAAGCCGCCTTCCTGCCGGTTGGTACCTGGCTCGAGAACGAGATGAAGGCGACCATCCCCGCCGACTTCAAGATGACGATCTCGAACTTCTGGGGCGTCGCCTCCGGGGACAAGGCGGCCAACGCGGTCTTCGCCGGCTCCGGCGAAGGCTGGATCGTGCCGAAGAAGGCAGCGAACGCCGCGGGCGGCATGGAGTTCCTTCGCGGGATGCTGTCCAAGGAGGGCGCCGCGAAGTTCGCCTCGCTGACGCACTCGTTGACATCGACGAAGGGTTCGGGCGACAACGTCACCGACTCGACCGCGCTCACGTCGGCCAACTCGCTGATGAAGGCCGCCGGCGAGCTGGTGTCGTTCAAGTTCCCGGACTGGTATGGCGACCTGGACAAGGGGAGCCAGAACGCGATCGGCGAGCTGATGGCCGGCCGCATGACGGCCGCCAAGTTCGCTGACACGATGCAGGTGGCGGCGGACAAGGTCGCCGCGGACAGCAGCATCAAGAAGCAGACGCGCGCCTGACGCGGCTGTGCCCTAACGGATCGAAGGTGATCGGCGATGCAGCACGGTAAGGCCCGTTTCATCGCGGGCTTCCTGGCGCTGCCTCTGGCGTTGTACGTCTGGTATGTCGTATGGCCCTTTGCGCAGTCGATCGGGTACTCGTTCACGGACTGGGGTGGCTACTCCGACGAGCAGCATTTCATCGGATTCGCCAACTACGCCCGGTTGTTCAAGGACGAGTTGATCGGGTTGGCCTTCTGGCACAATGTCTTCTTCCTGATCACCGTGCCGCTTATCACCATCGCGCTGGCCCTGTTCTTCGCGTTCCTGCTGAATGTCGGCGGACGCGGGAACAGGGCCGGCATCCGGGGCGTGTGGGGCTCCGGTGTGTACAAGATCATCTTCTTCTTCCCGCAGGTGCTCTCGCTGGTCCTGATCGCCATCATGTGGCAGGCGATCTACCGCGGTGACGACCAGGGTCTGCTCAACGGCCTGCTCATCAAGGTTGGCCTGGTCGACCAGAGCAACCCAGTCGGGTTCGTCGCCGACCCGACACCGTTCCTCGGCGTTCCTGCCGTGCTGTGGTGGATCCTGTTCATCGCGATCTGGGGTGGTGTCGGCTTCTACCTGGTGCTGTTCTCAGCGGCCATGCAGTCGATTCCGAAGGACATCTACGAAGCCGCGCTGCTCGACGGCGCCAACCGGGTCAACTCGTTCACTCGGGTCACTCTTCCGCTACTGCGCGACACCGTCTCGATCGCGTGGGTATACCTGGGTTTCATCGCCTTGGACATGTACGCCCTGGTCTTCGTCATGACGCCGAGCCAGGGCGGCCCCAACCACGCGAGTGAGATCTTCGCGTCGGTCATCAACTTCACCGCTTTTAACAGCAGCAGGAGCGGCCGTTACGGCTACGCCTGCGCGATGGGTGTCGCACTAGGCATCTTCACCATGATTCTCGCCGCGGTGCAATTGCGGATCACCCGCCGCGAGCGGCTCGAGTTCTGAGGCGGCGAGACATGAGCACTGTGAAGATCGAGAAGGACGTCCCCGCCGCCGACGCGGGTGCGGGCCCCGTAAGCCGGCCGTCGAGGAGGCTAGGCAATCCCACTACGGACTCCGTCTTCAGCGGCTTCTCCCATCTCTTCCTGCTCGTGTGGGGCGCGATGGTGGTCTTTCCGCTGCTATGGGTGGTGCTGTCGTCATTCAAAGACGACGCGCAGATCCTTAAGGAACCGCTATCGCTGATCCCAGACTCGCTGCACTGGGGCAACTTCTCCCGCGCCTGGGGAGAGGGCCACATCGGCGCGTTCTTCTTTAACACCGTCATTATCGTGGGCGGTGGTGTCTTCCTCACCATGCTTCTGGGTTCCATGGCTGCCTACGTGTTGGCGCGCTATGACTTCCCCGGCAACCGAGTGATCTACTACCTCTTCCTGGCCGGACTGACACTGCCGGTCTACCTCGCCGCGGTGCCGCTCTTCGTGGGTACCTCGAAGTTAGGGCAGCAGTTCCCGCTCCTGGGCACGAACAGCTACGTGATGCTGATACTGGTGTACGTGGGGTGGTCGCTGTCGTTCACGATCTTCTTCATGCATTCGTTCTTCAAGACGCTGCCCCAGACGGTGGCCGAGGCGGCGATGGTGGACGGTGCCTCGCATACGACATTGTTCTTCCGGGTCATGCTGCCGATGGCCAAGCCGGGCCTGATCAGCATCGGGATCTTCAATGTCCTGGGCCAGTGGAACCAGTGGTACCTGCCGGTCCTGCTCATGCAACCCGCCGGCGGCGAGGCCAAGAAACAGGTCATCGCGCAGGGGCTGATCGAGCTCTCGGTCAACCAAGGCTACAAGTCAGACTGGTCCGGCCTGTTCGCCGGGGTGACCATGGCGATGCTGCCGGTCCTCATCGTGTACCTGGTCTTCCAGCGTCAAGTCCAGGCCGGCCTCACGGGTGGCATCACTAAGTAACGGGCGCCACCGTGAACGTCGGCTCCCAGCCAAGCTCGCGGCGAGCCTTGGCGGTGCTCCACAACCGCGCCGACTCGTCGCCGGAGATCGTGAAGAGCTGGAAACCGTCACGATGGTCCAACGCCGCTAAGAGGGCACGACCCAGGTCGCTCGCGGCGGTCGAGTGAATGGGCGTGCCGTCGCCGGTGTGCAGCACCTTCGGCGTCGTCCATGGGCCCCACGCCGGCCAGACGTCGTCCGGGGTCGGCCAGACCAGGCGTAGCACGTTGACCGAGAGGCCCCACTCCACGGTGGCCGCCAGACACACCTCTTCCCCGAGGCGCTTGGTGAGTCCGTAGATGTCGGTGGCGTCCGGCGGCTCCGCCTCGTCCAGCCGGCGCCGGGTGAGGTTCTGGTAGACCGACATGCTGCTGATATGGACGGCATGCGGCACGCGCGCGTCGTGCGCCGCCAGCAGCGTGAGATGGACGGACTTGACGTTCACATCGAAGGCGTCGGCCATGCCATCGGGCGTCGTCCACTGGTGGCTGCCCATCGCGCAGTGCACGACCGCGTCGATGCCCTCCGCCGCGCCGCGCAGATCGGCATATTCTGTGGCACTTCCGACGACGTGCTCAGCCCCGTCGGGCGGAGGACGGAGGTCCAGGACGCGAACCTCATGCTGCCGGGTGAGCTGGGGCAGCACCAAACCGGCGACATAGCCGGCACCGCCGACGACCTGGTGGCGCGAGGGCAAACCCGTGGGGATGGCGACCGTGGTCGGGACTTGGCGCAGCGCCCCCCGCCCGGCTGGCGCGACAATGCTGGTCGGCGCGGACGGCACCGCCGTCGGCAGCGTCTCGGGCGGCTGCGTCGAGGGCGCTGTGTACGAGTTGTGCACGAGGGCCATCGAGACCGGCGATCCGGTGCTGCAGCGCTACGGGATCAGCGACGACGACGCTTTCTCGGTGGGCCTGACCTGCGGCGGGATCATCGACCTGTTCGTCGAAAGAGTGGACCAGGCGAGCTTCCCGGAGCTGGACGAGGTCGCGGGGTCGATGAGCTCCGGCGAGCCCGTCGCCGTGGTGACCTGCATCGAGGGCCCGCCAGACCGGCTCGGCAAGCGACTCATCCTGTGGCCGGACCGCCGGTCGGGCTCGCTGGGCTCCGAGCGGCTCGACGACGCCGTCACCGACGATGGACGCGGGCTGCTCGCCGGCGGGCGCACCGGGATCCTGCATTACGGATACGACGGTGAGCGCCGAGGCGATGATCTCGCCGTCTTCGTCGCGAGCCACGCCCCGCGCCCGCGCATGCTCGTCTTCGGCGCCATCGACTTCGCCGCCGCGGTCGCCCGGGTCGGATCCTTCCTGGGCTACCGGGTGACCGTGTGCGACGCCCGGGGCGTCTTCGCCACCACGAAGCGCTTTCCCGATGCCGACGAGGTCGTCGTGGACTGGCCGCACCGCTACCTGCGGGGCGAGGTCGACGCGGGCCGGCTGGACGAGCGGACCGTCGTCTGTGTACTCACCCACGACCCCAAGTTCGACGTGCCCGTTCTCGAGGTCGCGCTGCGCGAGCCCTTCGCCTACGTCGGTGCCATGGGCTCCCGGCGCACCCACGACGACCGGGTGAAGCGCCTGCGTGAGGCCGGGGTTGACGAGGCGGCGCTGGCCCAGTTGGCCTCGCCCATCGGTCTGGATCTTGGTGCCCGAACCCCGGAAGAGACCGCCGTCAGCATCGCGGCTGAGATCATCGCCGCCCGGTGGGGCGGTGGTGGTGCCCGCCTGACCGAGACCGATGGCCGCATCCACCACGAGGCCGGGGCCTGACTGCCGGCCATGCCGGAGTTGGCCAAAAGAAAGATCGTGCAGTAGGCGTACGGGGTCTTGTGGATCGCCGCGAGGCGGAGTTGGCTTAGCCCCAGCGGCCCGCGTGCGTCCGCTCGCGAGGCTGCCCGGCCCTACGTCCCAGACGGGAGGCGCGATGGCTCGCGTCAGCGTTACCGTCGACGGCACACGCTACGTCGACGAGGTGGAACCTCGAACGCTCCTAGTCCATTACCTGCGCGACCAGATCGGTAAGGTCGGCACCGTCGTGGGTTGCGACACCGGCAACTGCGGCGCCTGTACCGTCCTCATGTCGGGGCCAGACCACGTCGCCCGGAGCGTGAAGAGCTGCTCCGTGCTCGCGATCCAGGCCGACGGCTGCGCCGTGACTACCGTGGAGGGGCTGGCCGACTCCGATGGCACGCTGCACCCGGTGCAGCGCGCATTCCATGAGCAGCACGCCCTGCAGTGCGGGTTCTGCACGCCGGGCATGATCATGGCAACGGTCGATCTCCTCAGGGAGAATCCACACCCGACCGAGGCTGAGATCCGAGAGGGAATCTCGGGCAACCTGTGCCGCTGCACCGGATACCAGAACATCGTCCGGGCGGTCCAGCAAGCCGCCAACGGCGGCGCGGCACCCAGCGCCGCGCACAGCGCGCCGGTAGAGAGCGCGTCGGCAGAGAGCGCGTCGGTAGAGAGCGCGGCGCGGCCCGTGGCGCACAGCCCGGCGGTGACGTCATGACCGCGACGATCGCCCAGCCCGAAGTCGGCCGCGCCCGCCTGCGCAAGGAGGACGCGCGCCTGGTCACCGGGCGCACCCGGTGGACCGAGAACATCACTCTGCCGGGGATGCTGCACTTGGCGATCCTGCGCAGCCCGTACGCGCATGCCCGCATCACCAGCGTCAACACCGCCCCCGCACTCGACCGACCGAATGTCATAGCCGCGTTCAGCGGTGCCGACGTGGCCGAGACGCAGGGCGTACTGGCCTGTGCGTGGCCCGTCACCGAGGACATGGTGGCGCCGACCTACACCCCGCTCGCCGTCACCGAGGTCCGCCACGTCGGCGAGCCGGTCGCGGTCGTGGTAGCCCGGGATCGGGCCAGCGCGGTCGACGCGCTCGAGGCGATCGAGGTCGACTACGAGCCGCTGCCGGTCGTGCTCGGACTGGAGGAGGCGCTCGCGGAGGGATCGCCGCTGGTCCACTCCGACAAGGGCACGAACAAGTGCTACACCTGGATCTTCGACTCGGCCGAGGCCGGCACCGGCGGCAACGCCGTCCAGGCCGAGGCGGACGCGGAGGTCGTCATCAAGCGGCGGTACGTGCAGCAGCGGCTCATCCCGTCGTCCATGGAGCCGCGCAGCGTGATCGTCGACCCCAGCGGGGGGGAGTGGACCATGTACTCGGCCACCCAGATCCCGCACATCGTTCGATTCCTGCTCTCCGCGACGACCGGCACACCGGAACACAAGATCCGAGTGATCGCACCGGACGTCGGGGGCGGCTTCGGCGGCAAGATCGGGGTCACGCCGGAGGAGTGGATCGCTTTCACGGCGGCGAACCGGGTCGGCCGGCCGGTGAAGTACACCGAGTCACGCGCCGAGTCGATGGTCTCCGCCCACCACGGGCGTGACGTCATCCAGGACATCACGCTCTCCGCTCGTCGCGACGGCACGCTCACGGGTGTGTCCGTGAAGCTCATCGCCAACATGGGCGCATACCTCGGCGTGGTTGGGCCGGGCGTGCCGCTTCTCGGCGCGTTCATGTACAACGCCATCTACAAGGTGCCGGCGTACCGGTTCGAATGCACGGGGGTCTTCACCAACACCACGAAGACGGATGCCTACCGCGGCGCCGGTCGACCCGAGGCCACGTACGCCATCGAGCGCGCAATGGACGAGTTGGCGGCCGAACTGGGTCTGGACCCGGTAGAGATACGGCGGCGCAACTGGATCACCCACGAGGAGTTCCCGTTCACGACGGTGTGCGGTCTCGTCTACGACTCGGGCAACTACGAGGCGGCGACGGAGAAGGCTCTGTCTCTGCTCGGTTATGACGACCTGCGGGCCGAACAGGCGGCCCGGCGGGCCTCGAACGACCCGGTACAGCTTGGCATCGGCGTCTCGACCTACACTGAGATGTGCGGGCTTGCGCCGTCGCGGATCCTCGGCGCGCTGCGCTACGGGGCGGGTGGTTGGGAGTCCGCCACCATACGCGTGCTGGCCACCGGCAAGGTCGAGGTGATCACCGGTACCACGCCCCATGGCCAGGGGCACGTGACCGCGTGGAGCCAGATCGTCGCCGACCAACTAGGAGTGCCGTTCGACGACATCAGCGTGCTCTACGGCGACACCAGGGTCGCGAACAAAGGCATGGACACGTACGGGTCGCGCTCGCTCGCCGTCGGTGGGATCGCTCTCGTCAACGCGTGCGAGAAGGTCCGCGACAAGGCCAAAGTGGTCGCCGCCCATATGCTCGAATGCTCGGCCGACGACCTCGAGTTCACCGACGGGGCCTTCCGTGTCCGGGGCAACCCGGAGGCGGCAAAGACGCTGGCGGACGTGGCGCTCGCGGTCTTCACCGCGCACAACCTGCCGGACGGGATCGAGCCTCAGCTGGACTCGGAGGCCACCTTCGATCCGTCAACGTTCTCCTTCCCGCACGGCACTCACCTGTGTGCGACCGAGGTTGACACGGAGACCGGCCAGGTGAAGATCCGTCGATATGTCTGCGTCGACGACGTCGGCAAGGTGATCAATCCGCTCATTGTCGAGGGTCAGGTGCACGGTGGAGTGGCGCAGGGGATCGCCCAGGCGCTGTTCGAGGACGCCGTGTACGACGAGAGCGGCAACCTGATCACCGGCTCCTTCGCCGAATACCTGTTGCCGAGTGCCGCCGATCTGCCGACGCTCGAGGCCGACCGGACGGAGACCCCGGCCACCACGCATCCGCTGGGTGCCAAGGGTGTCGGTGAGGCCGGCACGATCGCCGCGACACCGGCGGTGGTCAACGCGATTGTCGATGCGTTACGTCCGCGTGGCGTCCACGATGTGATGATGCCGTGCACCCCGGAACGGGTGTGGCGGGCGGCCCAGGATGGTTCTGGAAGGGGTTCGTCATGATTCCCGTGGCGTTCGACTACGTACGGCCATCCACAGTGGAGGACGCGGTAGCCGCCGTCGCCGCTGGCGGCGACGAGGCGAAGATTCTCGCCGGTGGGCAGAGCCTGTTGCCCGTGCTCCGCCTGCGGCTAGCCGCGCCTGCCCTACTTGTCGACCTGGGCGGCGTGGGCTCGCTGCGGGGCGCTCGCTTCGACAGCGGCGCGCTCGTTATCGGGGCCATGACCACCCATGCCGAGGTCGCCTCATCGGCGCTGGTGCGAGCCGAGGCGCCGCTTGTCGCCACCGCGGCAGCGCACGTCGGTGACCGTCAGGTCCGCCATTTGGGCACGCTGGGCGGTTCTCTCGCGCACGCGGACCCCGCCGGCGATCTGCCGGCGGTCGCGGTCGCGCTGGACGCCGACATGGTGCTGGCCGGCCCGTCCGGGCGGCGCACTGTGGCCGCGCGCGATTTCTTCACCGACATCTTCACCACGGCTCTTGGGCCGGCTGAGGTGCTGGTCGAGGTGCGGTTCCCGCGTATGTCGGGGTGGACCGGCGGGTACGAGAAGTTCCACCGCACACTTCAGGCGTGGGCTCTCGTGGGCGTCGCCGCGGCCGTCAGGAAGGAGAATGGATCAATCGCCGAGGCTCGGGTGGCATTTACCAACATGGGTCCGACGCCGGTGCGAGCCTCCTCTGTGGAGGCGGCATTAGTCGGCGCCGCTGATCTCGGTGCGGTGAAGGCCGCAGCGGCGCACGCCGGCGAGGGGACGTCGCCACCGACGGACATTTCCGGCTCGGCCGAGTACCGCCGGCACCTCGCCGGAGTGCTCACCGCGCGGGCGGTGGCGTCGGCCGCCGGTTTCTAGCGTGGAAGGAGGGGCACCCTGGTTTGTGTATCCGAGGGTGCCCCTATTGACACCCGCCAGAGCATAGGCAGATTGGAGTTCGCATGCGGTTGGAGCAGAGCTTCGAGGTGCCGGTTCCCGTCTCCCAGGCGTGGAGCGTTCTGCTCGATGTCGAGCGGATCGCGCCGTGCATGCCCGGGGCGACTCTCACCGGGTTCGACGGGACGGCGTTCACCGGGCTGGTGAAGGTGAAACTGGGCCCGGTAAGCCTTTCCTACAAGGGCCGCGGAAGTTTTGTGGAGCGCGACGAGGCTGCCCGGCGGGTCGTCATCTCAGCCTCCGGTCAGGACAGTCGCGGTGCCGGCGGCGCGTCTGCGAAGGTCACCGCCGTCCTGCAGAGCGCCAACGGAGGCGCGACCACACAGGTCGACGTCGTCGCGGACCTGGACATCGCAGGACGAGCGGCGCAGTTCGGCCGTGGCATGATCGCCGATGTCAGCGGAAAGCTCGTGAAGCAGTTCGCCGACTGCCTCGCCGAGACGATCGGTGCAGGGGCCGCACCGGCTGCGGCCGCCGGCGCGCCGGCTGCCGCTTCGGCTGCTGCTGAGCCGGTCGAGGCCATCCCGTCGCCGCAGGTCGCCGAGGTTTCGCCGCCGGCGCCGACTCCAGAGCCGGAGTATCACCCGCTGGCCCTGCAGGAGCCGGAGCCGCTGCTCGCCGAGCCGACACCAGCGCAGCCTGCGCCCGGGGCCGCGCAGCCGGCGGCGGCTAAGCCCTCACAGCCGGCGCGGGCCGAGAGGGAGCCGATCGACCTCCTCGCCATCAGCGGGGCCAAGGGCATGGTACGAAGGGCCGCCCCGGTCCTCATCGTGGTGGCGCTCGTCGTGGTCGCCCTGGTGGTGTGGCTTATCGTCCGCTGACCCCGCCCCGTTGCCTTCCTCCCTCCGCCTTCCTCGTCGATCTAGGGCTTAGCGACGTGAGTCGATCACCAATCACGTCGCTAAGCCCTAGATCGACGAGGGCGGGGTGGTGGATGGCGCGGGTGGCGCGGAGAGGTTGAGCAGAGTGGCGGCGTTGTGCCAGCAGACCTTGCGTAGCCACTCGTCACCCAGGTCGAGCGTGGCCAAGGCGGCGAGTTGCTCCGCGTACGGGTAAGGCAGGTTCGGAAAGTCGCTGCCCAGCAATACCTTGCCGGCCATGCCGAGGTCGGCGAGGCGCGGCAGGTGCACCCTGGGGAAGGGCGCCATTGACTCGAAGAACCGGGTGAACGCCATCGTCGTGTCCACGCACACCCGGTCGTACTTCTCCGCCAGATCGAGGAAGCCCACGTACTCCGGCGCGCCGAGATGGGCGACGATCGCGGTGAGCCCGGGGTGGCGGCGCAGCACCGCACCGAAGACCTCCGGTCCTGTGTGGACGTTGGGGACGGGGCCGGAGCCCGCGTGCACCACGACCGGTATCCCGGCCTCGGCGAGCAGGCCCCAGATCGGGTCGAGCAGCTCGTGTGCGGGGTTGAAGTCGCCGACCTGCAGGTGCGCCTTGAAGACTCGTGTGCCGGCGTCGATTGCCGCACGGGTGTAGCGGTCGACGCCCGGTTCGGGATAGAACGTGGCGCTGGGTAGGCATCCGGGCGTATGCGCGGCGAAGTCCAGGGTCCACGCGTTCAGGTCGGCGGCCATGCCGGGCTTGTGCGCGTACGCCAGTGCGGTGTATGCCCGTACTCCCAGCGCCAGAAGATGCTCGACGCGCTCCTCGTCCGACCATTTGTAGATGATCGGCCAGGTAGCGCCGACGAGCGGCCCACCCTCGTCGAGGTGAGCCCACACCCGACGGAGCATGCGCGGAGGCAGGAAATGCACGTGGATGTCCGCCAACCCGGGCAGGCCGAGGCCCCGCCAGAATGCGGGGACCTCGGCATCGCTCGTGGGGCCGGTCATATGTGAATGTCGAACTTCTCCAGGACGGTGGGGGCGACGAGGGCGAGGGTGGCGGCTATGGCGACGAGGGCGAACGCTCCCCGCAGGAGGATCGTCTCGACCTTGCCGCCGACGGAGACTGCGAGGACGTTGGGTACGCCAATCATGCGCCACATGCGCCGTCCGGTGGGGATCGGCCAGAGAATGGGAACGCCGGCGCTGGTAATGAGGTCGCCGAGCAGGTGCACGAAGCAACCTACGCCGACGGCCACGCCCAGCATCGGGTAGCCGCGGCCGGCCGGAAGATAAAGGAACGTGGCGTACGCGGCGCCGGCGGACAGGGCAGTGATGAGGACCCACCCCCTGCGTTCGGCCCATTTGTGGAAGAGGCCGCGTAGGGCCAAGCCGAGCATGAAGAAGAGAATGCCGATCACGGCCCACTTACCGCCCGCGCCACACGCCCAGGTGGTGAGCAGACCGACCCCGACGGTGAACGGAAGTGTATGGGTCAGCGTCCGGTGGCCATTGGCGCGGTCCGGGTCGTGTCGCATGCGGGTCAGCGAGTAGATCACGAGCGAGAATTTCTCCAGGACCTCGGCGATGAAGAGCGAGACCCGCCCGAACGTGTTCGCCACCGTGGCCCCGCCGTCACCGGACGTGACCCGGCCGGACAGGTCCAGGTCGGGCAGGAGAGCCCCGCCCGCGCAGACCGCGGTACCGACCGCGAGCTCCAGCGGCGTTTGCTGGTAGACGTCGAAGAAGTCCAACGCCCACGACCCGGCGAGCCACACGGCCGCGCCGGAGAGTGCGTGAGATGGACCCATCATGTCACTCAACCCCTCCCTGGGTTCAAGGCTGAGTGTCTCCGCGCGGCAGTCGACAAGCGAGCACCGTCGTGGTTTCGGTGGTGTCGTGTCGCCTACATCCGGGATAGTTTGCCCGGAGCCGTCATTGGTCCGTTAGACGACCGCCCGCCCCTCGTGTGGCACAGTCGACGGCGTGGCCGAAATCAAGGTGTACGGAGCACCGTGGTGCCCCGACTGCAAGCGGAGCAAGAAGTTTCTGGCCGAGCACCGGGTGACCTTCGACTGGATAGACATCGACGAGGACGCCGAGGATCTGGCCTATGTGGAGCGTGAACAGAACGGCGGCCGGACCATCCCGATGATCGTCTTCCCGGACGGCTCACGCCTGCTCGAACCGGGCGACGCCGAACTCGCGCGAAAGCTCGGTCTGCGGATGGAGGCCGAGGAGCACTTCTACGACCTGGTCATCGTCGGTGGCGGGCCGGCCGGGCTCGCCGCGGCGATCTACGCCGCCCGTGAGGGCATCGACGCGCTCGTCGTCGACTCCGGCGGGCTCGGCGGGCAGGCGGGCGTCACGGGACGTATCGACAACTACCCGGGCTTCCCCGACGGCATCGCCGGCGGCGAACTGGCGGATCGGTTCATCGCCCAGGCTCGACGGTACGGCGTGGAGCTGCTCTCGGCAGTTCAGGTGGACGGGATCGAGCCGGCCGGCCGCGAACTCAGGGTGCGCTTCGGTACGGGCCAGGAGGTGGCTGCATACGCGGTCCTGTTGGCCACGGGCTCCACGTACCGCCGGCTCGGCGTGCCAGGCGAGGACGACCTGATCGGCGCCGGGGTGCACTTCTGCGCCACCTGCGATGGGCCGTTCTATCGGGGGGCCGACGAGATCCTCGTCATCGGGGGCGGCAACTCGGGCCTTGAGGAGGCGCTCTTCCTCGGCCAGTTCTCGCAGCGGATTCGCATCGTCGAGCATGGCCCGACGCTGAAGGCGTCACGCCTATTGCAGGACAAGATTGCCGAGAACCCGAACTTCACCGTGCACCTCAACACCGACGTTGAGTCGCTGGCGGGCAGCGGCGGGCGAGTGAGCGAGGTGCACGCCCGCGAGCGGCTGACGGGTGAAGCGTACGTGTGGCACCCGGCGGCCGCGTTCGTCTTCATTGGACTCGACCCGAACACGGCCTGGCTGGATGGCTCTGTGGAGCTGGACCAGTGGGGCTTTATCCGAACCGACAACGCCTTCGCCACCTCAGTACCGGGTGTATTCGCGGCGGGCGACGTGCGCGTCGGCTCGACAAAACAGTTGGGTTCCGCGGTCGGCGAGGGCATCGCCGCGCTCATCGCCATTCGGGCATACCTGCAGCAGCACAGCGAGATGCGCCGGGTGGACATCAACGCCTGACCCCCTCCCCACCCCGCGCCCGCCCGCCGTCGCCGCCCCGCCACCCTCGTCGATCTAGGGATTAGCGACGTGAGTCGATCTCCAATCACGTCGCTAATCCCTAGATCGACGAGCAAGGGGGATCAGTCGGAGCGGGCGTCAGAGCGGGAGGGCTAGCAGGCGGGGAGGAGGCCGACATTGTTGCCGCCGTCGGTATTGGCCCAGGCGAACGGGAAGTAGGCCGTGTTGCCCTGGTAGGTCACGCGAAGCCACTGGTTGCTGTTCCGGCCACCCCACGGACGCGCGTCGACGTTGTCCGACGCGACATGGCACTGTGGAGTGAACTGGTTGCCCGCGCGGTAGCGTCCGACCGCGTTGCCCGGGTTGGCCTGGCTCGGCACCGAGTAGATGTAGATGCCGCTGCCGCAGTAGTTCGTGTCACCACAGAGGACGGTCGCTCGAAGCTGCGACGTGGCCCGCGAGCCCGTGGCCGTGGCCGCACCGGCGGGCGTGGTCACCGTGACGGTGTAGCTGTAGGAATTGTTCGGCCACAACCGGTTGACGGTGAGCGTCACCGGCGCGGTGGTGCAGGGGGCCTGTGCCGCGCCCGCGCCGGCGATCTGGACCCGGCAGACCGCCGCGCCGCCCCTGTTGTTCGGGGTGAGGGTGACGCTGACGGAGTTGTAGCCCGAGTTGTTGCCGGTCAGCGTCAATGCGGGTACGCCGATCGTGCGCGCCGTGGCTCGGGCGTCCGGGCCGTCGCCCGCCTCGTTGACCGCGTGCACCGTCACCTGGACGGCGGTGTCGTCGCCGAAACCGGTCACGGTGACCGACGTAGCGGTGACGTCGAGCGGGCCGGCGCCGGCGTCGACGACGTACTTGGTGACCGGGCGACCGTTGTCGTCTGCGGCCTGCCAGCTGACCTGGACGGCGCCGCGCTGGCTGGCCGCGGTCGTGGCGGTGATGCTGCGCGGCTGGCCGGGAGGAGCGAACGGGACGACCGTGTTGCTCAGCGGCGAGGGCTGACTCCCGGCGTTCTTGTCGTTGACGGCGACGACCGTGAACGCGTACTGCGTGCCGTACGTCAGCGAACCCTTGGCGATGGTCATCCGGGTCGTGGTGACCGAGCCGACCGGGGCCTGTACGCCGCCGCTCACGGACGTCACCGTGTAGGACCTGATCTTTCGTCCCTGCCCGTTTGCGGCCGGCCAGGTCACCGCTACCGTGCCGTCGGGCTTTGCCACTGCGGTCACGGACACGGGAGCGTCGGGTACGTCGGCGGTCGGCGTGACGGGTGGACTGGTCGCCTTCGGTCCGGCGCCGATGGCGTTGACCGCGTGCACGGTGAAGCGGTAGGCCTTGGCGTTGACCAGGCCCTTCACCTCGATCGATCGCTGCTTCGCACCGACGGTAATGGACTGGCCGGCGCCCTGGACCACGTACTTGGTGATGGCCGAGCCGTTGTCGCTCGCCTTGCGCCAGGTGATGCGCGCGGAGGCGTCGCCGGCGGCGGCCTGAACCTGTTGTGGCCGGCTCGGGACGGTCTTGGTGGGCTTGGGCTCCTCCGTCGGCCGTGGTGGGGGTGGCGGATCCCCGCCGACCACGCCGTCCTCGTACTTGTTGACCTCCTTGACGACATGCTTCTCGTCGACTACGCGGGCCGTTGAGCCGTCCGGAGCGTTGATGAACAGGTGGTCCTCACGGACCTCGAGCTCAACGGGGCCGCCGGCGCTGGCGATACGGATGTGGTTCACCAGCGTGCCATTCGCGTCGAACTCGTAGACCACCCCCGCGGCCGGGTCGGCGCAGTACACGTGGCCTGCGAAGACGACGGCCGGGGACAGCGGCCCAGATCCGGGCACGGTGAATTCGCGCAGCTTCTTGCCGTCGACCACGACCACGCGGCGATCCTCGGCGACCGTGACGGGCACCGTGGAGCCCTGACTGCGGGCGGGCAGAAGTGCAGGCTTATCCAGCGGGACCGCGGTGGCTTCGACCCTGTCATCGCGTACGGTCATCAATGCCTGGTCCGTGTTGTCAAGCACCGCGACGCCGTCGTCCAGGGTCGATAGGACGAGGTCGTGCCCGGGTGCGGTGACGGTGACCGTACGCAGCACCGTCGGGCTGGCTCCGTTCGTACCGGCCATGATGGCCACGACCGTGCCCTCGGTCGGCACCGCAACCCACAACGCGCCCTTGCCGTCGAATCCACCCGGCGTGATGCCGTTGGGCAGCGAGATGGCGTCTCCGGTCGGGGCGAGGCTACGCGGGTCGAGCTGGCGGACCTGGCCCTGCACACTGTCGATCACGAAGGCGGTCTCGCCGTGCAGCGCGACGCTGACGCCGAGGCCGGGCGTCGTGGGCATGACGGCGCTCACCTGCAGCGTCGTCAGGTCGAGCGCGGTGACCTGGCCGGTGTCGAGGTCGCGCAGGATGAGGTACGTATCGGTCTGGGTGATCTGAATCTCGTGGTTCTGCGCGTCCTTGAGCTTGGTCCGGGTGTCCACCCGCGCGGTCACGCCGTTGACCCGGTCAACCTCGCCACGGGTGGAGCTCCACAGCCACGAGTTCGCGTCGAAGTTGGCAACCGCGGTGTCGGCGGCACCCACGCCGAGGATGGTGAGCCCGGTAGCGAGCAATAGCCCGACGACCGTCGTCAGGGTGATGATGCTGCCCCGACCGCTCAACGGCTTGCTGGGTTCCGCCTCGATGGTGTACTCGGGTTCGATACTGTTCCCTACGTCGATCAGGTCCGGATCGTCCTGCCCGATGTTGCTCATCCAGAAAGCCCCTCGCGTTCGGCGTCCTCCCCTGGGCCACCTCCGAGCTAGGCCCGCGAGGCGTCGCTCATCATAGGCTGTCGATTCGCCGCGTTGCTACCTACGACGCGTCCCCTGTGGATAACCGGTGTGTGCACGTCCGCATGCTGGGCACGATCATGTCAGAGGACCAGACGGCGGCGACGGTGAAGCAGTAGTCGTACCGGTCGTTGAGCCCGTAGATGGTCGAGGTGGTACGCCCTGCGGGCACCGTCTCCAATGGAGCCGAGAGCGCTCCCACGCGGGCGCCAGCGACGATGAACGGCACCTGTCCATCACCCGGATCGAGCCACGTCAAAGTGATCGAACCGCCTTCGTCCTCTAAGGTCACACCGGTCGGCGGCGGCACGGGGGATGCGGTGGTCGTTTGTGCTGGTGCGGTTGTGACCGGCGGCACGCTGGCGTTCGTTGCCGGACCCCGCCTCGGCAGGAACAGTTGGGCGCCGACGATCGCGGCCGCGACAAACGCCGCGACGCCGAGCGATGCGACGAGGGCGATCCCGCCGCGGTTGCTTCGGTTGCCGCGCGTGCGCCGGCGTGCGGGCGCGGGTGCAGGTGCGCGCGCCGATCGTGGCGGCTCCTGCCACACCTCGACGTCCTGGAAATCGCGCGGCGGCGGCTCGGCCACGTGGAAGTTCTGTGCCTGCGACTGCCGTTGGTAGACACCCGGCGCGTTCGGAGCGGGCGCATAGGTCGACCCGAATCCGTGCTCTGTGAAGTCGGGAGGAGGCGCGGGTACGGGCACTCGGCCCGCCTCGACTGGAGGGCCGTCCGGCTCCGGCTCGGGCGCGGCGGATGGAGCGCCGGACAGGCGCTGCTGCGCGCCGCGGACGGCGGGGTGGTCGTCGCCGAGAACACGAGATCCAACATCGGCGAGATGCCAGTCGTACGCCTCCGTCGGCTCGCCGAGACGGTAGGTGATCGCGGCTAGGCGACCCTCGACGGAGAGCGAGGTGGCGTGCTCCGGACCACCCGAGATGACGATGATCGCGTACGCGCGGCGCAACTGAGCCTGGGCTTCGGTGAGGTTGCCCAGGTTGCGGGCGATCGTGGCGAGGTCGACCATGAGCGGGACCAGCCGCGGATGATCGCGGCCAAGCCGCAGCTCACCGGTGGTGACCGCATCCTCGAGCAGGGTGCGGGCGCCGGTCAGGTCACCGGCTTCGGCGCGCTGGCGGGCCACGGCGTGCGCTGACGCGAGCGCCTCGTCCGGCCCCGGTCCGGCGGCCTCGCCTTGCGGGGCGCTCTGGCCTGGCGTGGCGCTGTGGCTCTGCGCGGCCGTGGCAGACATGTCCGTCATGCTGCCGGTTGGCGCCGCGTCGCGCTAGCCGCGCTCACGGTTCTGTGGATAACCTGCCGGAACACCCGGTCTAACCCGCTCGTTTGCGTACGGCGCGGGCGTGTACAGTGTTGGCTCGTTGCCCGGAGGCTGGGCGGCCGGTGTCGTGCTGGCCGAAACCGGTACGATGGGTCGTCACGTCGGAGTGGCGGAATGGCAGACGCGCTAGCTTGAGGTGCTAGTGCCCTTAGCGGGCGTGGGGGTTCAAGTCCCCCCTCCGACACATTTTCGTGGCATCCCTGCGCAAGGCAGGGGTTCATGTGGCCGACGCTAGTTGGCTTTATGGCCGGTGGTCAAGCGACTCGCCAGGCTGTCGGCGTTGCCGTTGGCCGGCGAGTGTGCCCACGGGATTGCGCGCAGGGTGCGTTCTCGCGCTCCTCCTCATGGTAGGTCCGCATCGACCGGCTCCGACCGGGCACATCGAGGCCATCCACGACGGCATCGACGAACGCAACACCAGGACCGTCATAATGCGCGCCAGCCCCGACACGGCCAAGCGGGCCCAACGTCAAGGGCGGGTGGTCGGCGCCACCACCCGGCACCGCACCCACGCCACCCCGCGCATGGCGCTCAACGACGCCATCCGCCGCTACCGGAGCATCGACACCAACCCGGCGCTGAGGGTGGAAGTCCCGCCGCCAAGGCGCCCAGATCCATGGAGTGGACCGCCGAAAGGGTCGCCACTTGGAAGAACACCGGCAAGACCCCCGGCCCCGTCATCGTGTGGACCCCGCAGCAGATGGGTGCGTTCCTCGACAGGATCACGTTGCTGACCACGGGTACCGCGGCAGGGGGCGGTAGGCCATCAAGCCAGATCATCGATAGTGGGGTTCCACCACTCGGCGAGGGCCGGCGCTGGTGGGCGTTTGAGGAGGTCGATTAGGGCCGTCCGCATGGGGCCAACGGATGGGGTTCGCCGGTGAGCGCTGCGACCGCGGCGGCGACCTCGTACACGTCGGCGCGG
>JAHRHA010000325.1 GCA_020027875.1 Micromonosporaceae bacterium
AGCCGGCCGGCCCGCGCCTCCTGACGTAGCATGCCGGCCGCCACCGCGGCCGGCTGCTCGGGCCGGTCGGGTTTGGGCTCGACGAGCGCGTGGTACACGTCCGCCGCTGCAAGGAGGCGGTCCTCGGCAGTCAGCGTGCTGCCGGTGAGCCCGTACGGATCGCCGGAACCCATCTAGGCGCTCGTGGTGGCGCGCGGCGATCTGCCGCGCCACAGCGAGCGCCGAAAGGTCGGCCAACATCCGCTCGGTCAGGTATGGATGGAGCCGAACCCGCTCGCGTTCGGCGTGGGACAACGGTCCGGTCTTGTTCCAGATCACATTGGACACTCCGAGCCGGCCGAGGTCGTGCAGGTACTGCCCGGCGCAGCAGTCGCGCGGTGGCCGACGGTAGCCCTGCGGCTCGGCGGCGGCCGTGGCCAGGTTGGCAACGTCCCGCGAGTGCCCGGCCAGGTAGGGAGACTTCAGATCCACGAGGTCGGCCATGGCTTCGAGCACACCGTCCAGGTCATCGCCGCCGACCGTGCGGGCCCGGCTCGGCTCGGCGGCGACGATCGCGTCCCAGCTCGCCGCGTTGTCCAAACCATCGAGGACGGCCGTCGCGTTGGTACAGAACGGGTCGACAACGTCGGGGGCGAACAGCGTGCCGGACTCCTTACGCGCGGCCGCGATCGCGGCGGCCACCCCGTGTTGACGCGCGAACACCTCGACCGGACCGGCGAACTGGGCAAGGCGCGCGGGCAGGCTGATGTCGTCACCCCGCAGGCGGTTCGGCTCGCCTTTGCCATCCCACTGTTCATAGGTGTCCGACACCGAGCCGGCAACGCGATCGCCGAGACTGATCCGCGCCGCGAATTGGGAAGTCAGCGTCGAATGTGTCCTCGGGACACCCATTGTCTCACGGTAGCCGACACGAACCGTGGCCAGCCGCCTGGCCCGGCCGACCGCAGTGCCGTGGCCGGCGAGCCGGCGCAGAAGGAACGCGATCATGTATGTCGTCTGTTTGCCGGGAGGCCGAACATGTCGCCCTTGAAGGTGATGTCATCGCCGAACCAGCGCGCCTGCTCGGTTGCGTCAGCATGGCAGTACGTATTCATCAACAGTCCGGTGTAGTTCGTGGCCGCCCTGTCCTCGGCCGGCGCGCCGGCCAGGTCCGCCAACCGCAACGCATCACCAGCTGGCGCAGGCCTTGCGACAGCGGCTGACCCAACCAGATCGGCCGCATACGACAGGGTCGCCGCAGGCGAGGCCACCCTGACTGACTCCATGATCGCGCTTCTGGGCGGTTGTCATAGATGGGTATCCACCCCATGTGCGATGCCACGACCGCTCGTAGCGTCGGGCGCATTGGGAGCCAATGGAGCGTTCATCCACGCCGGCGACGTCCGTACCTACTACGAGGTCACCGTACCGGCGAGCCGATCGTCCTCCTGCACGGGGGCATGTGCACAGCCGAAACGTTCGACGCGCAGACTGCGGCATTGGCCGAGCACTACGGGGTGTACGTGCCCGAGCGGCGGGGCCACGGCCGCACCCCGGACGTGCCCGGGCCGTTGACCTACGAACATCATGGCGCCGATACCATCGCTTTCCTGGAGGCGATCGATGTCGGCCCCGTCGACCTCGTCGGATGGAGCGACGGTGCCGCGATCGCCATGCTGGTTGCTTGGCGGCGACCCGACCTCCTGCGAAGGCTCGTCTATATTGGACAGAATCTGACCGTCGATGGCCTGCGCCCCGCGTTCAGGGCGATGCTCGGCGGTCTGGGCGTCGAGCATCTGCCGCCGATGCTGGCCGAGCTCTACGCCGCCGTCTCCCCCGATGGACCCGAGCACTTCGTCGACGTGTTCCGCCCCGCTCGCCGAGCCTCTCGGACACGCATCAACTGATCAACTCCGGGCCTGCATTTCTTCGGACTCCGCGGGCATCCCGACGTCGATCTTCAACGTGTTCAACTCGCCAACAATGGCCCGAGCCGATGTCCGTTGGCCCCGGCCCAATGTCCGTCGATGCCACCGCGTGATGGCCCGTCCCACGGTCAAACGACCGTCAGCGATCGACTATCTGGTGTTTGACAGTTTGCAATCATGGCGTTGACCTGCTGTTTCTCTGTCGGGACGGCGGGATTTGAACCCACGACCCCTTGACCCCCAGATGCGTGGGCACCACGATGACTGTCTTGCCCGGCACCAGCCCTAGCCTGCGGCCTTCGGCCAGGTGCATACCGCTCATCAGCTTCTTGCCGGTGCCGGGCTCATCGGCGAGCAGGAACCGCAGCCGCGGCTGGGGCAGCATGGCCCCGAACACGGCGTCGTCCTGGTGCGCGTACGGGCGAAGCGGCCGGGTGGCCAGCACCGCCGAACGGATACGCGGGATCGCCCACCGCATCCACTGGCTCCATACCCGGTGATCGCGCGGGCGCTGTCGCCGCTGCCGTCGTTACCGCAACCTTGACGCTCGCCACATCGGCGTCGGCGACGAAATGGTCGACCACGCCCCCCGTAGCGGTCCGCACCGCGCACTCGAACCCGCCGGCAACGGCCTCAGCGGACACCCGACGACCGTGAAGGGTGCAACCTCAGCGTCAGGGTTGTGACCAGGCACGATGTTGCCTGTCAGGATGAGCCCGTGGTGGTGCGAACGCTGGCTTTCGTGGTCGTGCAACGGGTCGTCGGGCTGGTCGGCCTCGGCCCATCGTCGGACGACAAGGACGTGGAGATCGCGGTGCTGCGCCACCAGTTACTGGTGTTACGCAGGCGGGTGGCCCGGCCCCGGTACACACCGGCCGACCGCACAGTGCTCGCGGGCCCTGGCGAAGGTATTGCCTCGGCACCGCTGGCCGATCTTCCTCGTCACGCCCTCTACCTTGCTGCGCTGCATCGGGAGCTGGTGCGGCGCCGGTGGACCTATCCCCATACCGGCCGGCGTCCACCACGCGCTCTGCGTCCGGACGTGGTCGAGGTCGTGGTTCGGCTGGCCAGGGAGAAACCCGCTGGGGATACCTGCGCATCGTCGGCGAGTGCCGCAAACGCGGCATCCG
>JAHRHA010000326.1 GCA_020027875.1 Micromonosporaceae bacterium
CAGGACCGGATTGGCGTCGCTCGCGCCGCCGCGGCGCTACTCGCCCCGTTCGCTCGCGGGGCGTACGTGAACGCACTCGGCGAGGAGGGGCCATCGGCCGTTCGGCGCGCCTACTCGCCCGACAAACTGGCACGACTCACAGCGATCAAAGATGCCTACGACCCCCAGAATACGTTCCACCACAACCACAACATCCCACCGTCGGCGAACGCCGGCCGTGGCACGGTCGAGCTAGGAGTAGCAGCATGAGGAAGATCGTCGTACATATGCAGACCACGCTGGACAACCGGATCGCCAACGGCGCCGGCATGTTCTGGGAGCCGTTCCCCTGGGGGAAGCAGGAGCAGGCGTACATCAATGACGAGTTCCGCGCGGCCGACACCCTCGTCCTCAGCCGGGTTGTCTATGACGCCATCGTGCCCTGGTGGGACGCCGTCGCGAGAGGGGAGCTTCCCGACGACGCGCCACCCGCGAGTCGGGCCTACGCCGAATTCGCCGCCATCCAACACGCGATGCCGAAAGTGGTGTTCTCCCACCACATGATCGCAGGCCCAAACCTCACCGTGATCAGTGGCGACCTGGTAGCACACCTGGCCGAACTCAAGCGGCAAGCGGGCGGAACCATCCTGCTGGCCGCCGGGCCAAACACCCCGGGTCCGCTGGCCGACGCTCCAGGGCTCATCGACGAGTACCTCGTGGTAGTCCACCCGGCCGTCCTCGCCGACGGTCCCAGAATGTTTGACGGCCTCACCCGCGCGCTCGCCCTGCGGACACTGTCCACCACATCGTTCGAAGGGGGCTGCGTCATCCACCGCTACGCCGTCAACCATGACGCCACCGCGTGAACACAAACTCGCAATCACCACAACCACGCCGGCACCACAGTCGTCGACCGAAAGGAATCCCAGTGCCATCCATCCAGCAGATCGCCGAAGCCTTCTCCCATCACCAGTTCAGTGACACCTACGCCCACCTCGCCGCCGACGTGCGGTGGGTCTCAGTGGGTGAGTCCATACTAGAGGGTCGCGACGCCGTTATCGCATCCTGTGACCAGAGCAGCACCGATCTGGCCCAAGTCAGCACGGAGTTTGTCCGCTTCCGGTCCATTGTAGGCACCGACGCGGTCGCGGTCGACACGGTCAGCCGATACACCGACTCTGAGCAAAAGATCTCAGTCGTTTCATCATGCGACATCTACGAATTCGACGCCGACAAGCTCACCACGATCACCTCCTACGCTGTCGAGCTCGAGCCCACGTCACCGTGACGAAGCGTGGTCAGCTCCGCAGATGCTCGTCGAGGAAGTCTTTGATGATGGTCATGACCTGGGTGGAGGTCCACTGCTGTGCTTGGCGGCCGGTCAGCGACAGCTGGCCGTGTCCGGCTCCGGTCAGCAGGTAGCGGGTGCTGTCGGCGCCGGCGGCGAGCAGCGCCTGGTGCAGCAGTTCGGTTTGGGCGGGGGTGATGATGCGGTCGTCGTCGCCGTGGAGCAGCAGGAATGGTGGGGCGGCCGGGTGGGCGAGGTCGGCGGGGTTGGCGCGCATGGCGCCGTAGCGGTGGATCGGGTGGCGGGGGTCGGCGACCGTGTCGTGCATGCGCGGGTCGAATCCGTCGGCGACGTGGGACAGGTCCGAGGCGCCGAACTGGTCGACGACCGCCTGGATGCGCTGATCGGTGAGCCCGACCAGGCTGGCGAGGTAGCCGCCGGCGGACTCGCCCCAGATGCCAATCCGGCCGGGGTCGATGGCGAACTCGTCGGCGTGGTCGGTCAGGTAGGTGATGGCGGTCTGGATGTCGGCGATGCCGTCGGTGTAGGTAGCCTGCTGGCGGGTGGTGCGGTATTCGACGCTGGCGACGGCGTACCCGGCCGCGGCGAGGTATGCGCGCTGGCGGCGGGCCATCCGCCGGGGTGCGATCACGAACCCGCCGCCGGGCACGTACACCACCAGCGGATGCGCACCTGCCGTGACCGGCAGGTGTAGGTCCAGGCGCAGCCCGTCGCGGTAGATTAGTCCCCCGCGCAGCCGGCTGCCGGGCGAGCGGCGCGGGATCTGCGGCAACCGTTCCACGGTCAGCGGGACGCCGGCGAGCTGCCCGGAGGGTGCGGCTGGGATCTTCGAGTACCGCATGCCCGGCACCAGGCGCATGATTTTCAGGTTCACCGGGGCCTCCTGGCGCCTGCGGAATAGCTATTCCGTTCTCATGTGAGCCTATCCCGGAATAGCTATTCCGCAAGAGGTTAAGATGGCAGACGTGCCCCCGGACACGTCACAGCGCATCCTCGCCGCCGCCGGCGAGGTGTTCGCCGAACGCGGCCTGGAGGCGACCCTGGCCGATGTGGCCGCCCGCGCGAGCGTCGGCGTGGCCAGCGTCTACCGGCGATTCGCGAACAAAGACGACCTGATCCTGGCGCTGTTCGCCGAACGATTCGCGCACTGGGAGCAATTGGCCCGCGAGGCAG
Organism: Micromonosporaceae bacterium; assembly: GCA_020027875.1. Taxonomy (GTDB): domain Bacteria; phylum Actinomycetota; class Actinomycetes; order Mycobacteriales; family Micromonosporaceae; genus JAXIPB01. Next base: position 2,462 of record JAHRHA010000326.1, read on the forward strand.
CCGACGCGGCCGACCCATGGGACGGGTTCGTGCGCTACTTCGAGGAGTCGACCGACGCTCTCGTACGCGACCGGGGCTTCCGGGAGCTCGTCCTCGGCGCGTACACGGCCAGTGCCGGCTGGGCCCGGGGCAGCGCCCCCGATCGGCTGTATGCGCTTTTCGCGCAGACGGAGACGACGATGCGCGAGCATCACACGCGGCTGGTCCGCCGATCGCAGGCGGCCGGCGCGCTACGGGCGGATATCGAACCCAGTGACATGCTGGTGCTGACCATGTCGGTGCAGGCGACGCTGAACCTGTCGGCGGCGGCGGCCCGGCCGGACATCTACCGCCGGGTGCTGGCCATCGTGGTGGATGGCCTGCGGCCCGCTCGGCAAGGTCCGAGCCCGTTGCCGGTACGGCCGCTGACCGACGACGACCTGCATAGCGGCCATCCGGCGGCCGCACGAGGTGGGCCGCCAGACTGTGAAGTCCTAAAGGGACGGATCATGACGGGGTGATGCGATGTATCCACCTGGACTCTGCCGAGGTTGGACTGTCATGATCGTTGCCGGGGGGCAATGGGTCGTGGG
>JAHRHA010000015.1 GCA_020027875.1 Micromonosporaceae bacterium
CTGACCGGGCAAGCGTCAACGGACAACAGCACGCAAAGGACCGCATGATCAACCAGACTTGACTCATCTTGCGGGCTTCGCCCGCTCAAGACCCCTAGTTCTCACCCGGTACGGCTTGCGACACGAATAGAAACCCCTTGCACCGTCTTCGCACGACGTGCCTCGCGCCAGCGGCCGCCACATCCGGAGGATCGCGTCCGGTCTATCCAGGGCAGGTCCCTTGCCCGCCCACGGCCTGGAGTAGAGTTGGGCGCCGATGAACCGCGAGAGAATGGCGAAGAGTGAAGTCAACAATTCTGGTCACCGGCGGTGCTGGCTTCGTCGGCAGCAATCTGATTCGGCTCTTGGTGAGCGAGTACCCAACCGCGTCAGTCATCTCGGTGGACAACTACTTCACTGGCACGACGGACAATCACATCGCCGATCCCCGCGTTCAGTACATTGATGCGAGTACGGTCGATATCCAGAAGGTTTGGCACGAGAATAGCCTTCCGGCCCCTCACACGTTCTTTCAGCTCGGTGAATACTCCAGGATCGTACAATCGTTCGAGGATTGCGACCTCACGTGGGAGTACAACCTCCGAGGCACCAAGGAGGTTGTTAAATTCGCTCGCGAGCACCAGGCAAAATTGGTGTACGCCGGATCGAGCTCGAAATTCGGCAATGACGGTGAAGATGAGAACCTCAATCCGTACGCTTGGACCAAGGCAAAGAATGTCGAATACATTCGAAATTTCTCGACCTGGTACGGCCTTGACTATGTAGTCACGTACTTTTATAACGTCTACGGCCCAGGGCATATCCGGCGCGGTAAGTATGCAACCGTCATTGGCATCTTTGAGCGCCAGTATGAATCGGGTAAGCCGCTGACCGTGGTCGCGCCCGGGACACAGACCCGCGACTTCACGCACATCGAAGACGTTGTCGCCGGTGTCGTGCTCTGCGCCGAGAAGGGGTCCGGGGACGGATACCTGCTGGGCACCGGCCGAGAGTGGCCGATCATCGAGGTCGCGAAACTCTTCGGGACGGAGCACGTCCTGGTGCCGGCGCTGCCGGGTGAGCGCGTACGCGGCCGGGCCGACACATCCAAGGCGCATGACATCGGCTGGGAGCCCACGCGCCAGCTCGACGAGTACGTTGCCGAGTTCGTCGCGACCCATCCGCGGCCTTGACGCCTCGTAGCGCGGACGTAATGACCCCCACCGGGTGGGTGGGGGTCATCACTTGTCGCCGCGGAGCCTGTCGGCGCTAGGTGCGTGAGGGCCGCACCGGCCCGCCCCGCGGGCTCGCGGAGGGATGTGCGGCGGGGCGGGCCGCGCCTGTGCCTCGGGGCTGGGCGCTGGGGATCACGGTCCACGAAAGGCGTCATGGTCGGCATCGGTCCGCCATTCTGCACCGGCGGCAAGCCCTACGCGAGCCGACGGGCTCCGAGCGCGTCCGCAAGTCCGTCGATGAACTCGACGACACCCTCGGGTCCATCGACGACGAGGTCCGCGCGGCGGGCGAGTTCGACGACCTCAGCCGAGCCACTGCAGATCTTGAGACCGGCAATCCCTTCGTCACGCAACGCGTCCACAGCCGCGAAGGCGCTGAGGTCGCCGAGATCGTCTCCGGCGTAGGCGACCGATCTGGCGGCCCGGTCCGCGACGTGGGCGCGCAGCGCCTGCCCTTTGTCAACGCCAGCCGGCCGTAGCTCAAGGACGAGTCGACCCGGTTCGAGGATCAGGCCGTGGCGGGCCGCCAACTCGGCCACCGGGTCGTGCAGCAATGCGAACGTACCCTCTGGGTTGGTGGTCCGCCGGGTGTGTACGGCCAGCGCGCTTCCCTTGTCTTCGACCCAGACGTCGGGTGGTGCGTTGAATCTCGCGAGGACACGTGGCAATTCGTCGCGGGCAGCGGCGACTCCAGGGCTCGGTGGAGGTGCCACCACCTCGCCGGTGCTGGCATCCCACCGCTCGCGGCCGTAGTGACCAAAGACCACGAGGCCAGCGAGGGCCGGCTCGTCGGCGAACGTGCCGAAGGAGACCACCACGGCCGCCGGTCGACCGGTGATGATCGCGATCGAGCCCACGTGCGGCGCCAGCCGGGCAAGCGCCGGGACCGCGCGGGGATGAGGCCGCGCCAGCTCCGGGTTGTCGACGATGGGCGACAGTACGCCGTCATAGTCGAACACCAGTGCCGCGCTGTCTGGATCGTCCATGATCGCCGCGATCCCGGCCACTCCCGCGGCTGTCCCTGGCATCGGAACTGGCATCACCGCAGTCTATGCACGCGCGCCGCCCCCTGTGCCCGCCCCGGCGGGAAAGGCGAGCCCTCGGCGGGGAGGCGAGCGGGCCGCGTAGTCTTACCCGCCTGTGACCACCTCTATCCGAACTTTCCATCCGCGCCGGGGCCGGCTGAGCGGGCGTCATCACGACGCGTTGGACCGGCTGTGGCCGGCCTTCGGCGTGACGATCGAGGACGGGTACGGCGTACCGATCGACCTTTCCGTGCTCTTCGGCCGGCAGGCGCCGCGCGTGCTGGAGATCGGATCAGGCATGGGGGATGCGACCGCCGACATGGCAGCGGAAGATCCGGCGCGCGACTATCTCGCCGTGGAGGTGCATACGCCCGGAATCGCCAACCTGCTCGCCCTGGCCGAGGCGCGCGGACTGACCAACGTGCGGGTCGCCCGCGGCGACGCGATCGAACTGCTCCGGCACCGCGTCGAACCGGCGAGCCTCGACGCGGTCCACGTCTTCTTCCCGGATCCCTGGCCCAAGCTCCGCCACCACAAGCGGCGCCTGATCCAGCCGGGACACGTCGACCTGTTGAACTCACGGCTGGTGCCCGGTGGAGCCGTGCACTGCGCCACGGATTCGGCTGCGTACGCCGAGCACATGTTGCGGACGCTCACCGCCAGCCGCCAGCTGATCAACGCGTTCGACCGGTTCGCTCCGCGGCCCCCGTACCGGCCGCGGACGAAGTTCGAACAACGTGGCATCGACGCCGGCTGGTCCGTCTTTGACCTGGTGTTCCTGCGGCGATGACACTCACCGACAGGTTGCCGGACGTCGCCGAACCCGACGACATCTTCGACGCGTTCTCCGGTTGGGCGACGCGGCACGGGCTCACCCTCTATCCGCACCAGGAGGAGGCGCTGATCGAGATCGTGTCGGGTGCCAACGTCATCCTTAGCACCCCGACCGGGTCTGGCAAGAGCCTCGTGGCGGCCGGGGCGCACTTCACGGCCCTGGCGCAGAAACGGCGCACGTTCTACACCGCCCCGATCAAGGCGCTCGTCTCGGAGAAGTTCTTCGCCCTGTGTGACATGTTCGGCGCGGCCAACGTGGGCATGATGACGGGCGATGCCAGCGTCAACGCGGACGCCCCGATCATCTGTTGTACGGCGGAGATCCTGGCCAACATTGCCTTGCGCGACGGTGCCTCGGCCGACGTCGGTCAGGTCGTGATGGACGAGTTTCATTTCTATGCCGAGCCGGAGCGCGGCTGGGCGTGGCAGGTGCCGCTGATCGAATTGCCGCACGCGCAGTTCCTTCTCATGTCGGCGACCCTCGGCGACGTCACGCGTTTCGACGAGGACCTGGCCCGCCGCACCGGACGCCCGACCGCAGTGGTCCATTCTGTGGAGCGCCCGGTGCCACTGCACTTCTCGTATGCGCTCACGCCGCTGCACGAGACCCTCGAAGAGCTGCTCAGCACCCGCCAGGCGCCGGTCTACGTCGTTCATTTCACCCAGGCGTCGGCGCTCGAGCGCGCCCAAGCACTGATGAGCGTCAACGTGTGCACCCGAGCGGAGAAGGACGCGATCGCCGAGTTGATCGGCAACTTCCGATTCACGGCCGGCTTCGGACGGACGCTGTCGCGCCTTGTTCGCCACGGCATCGGAGTGCACCACGCAGGAATGTTGCCCAAGTACCGCCGGCTCGTCGAGACGCTCGCCCAGGCCGGTCTACTCAAGGTCATCTGTGGCACAGATACGCTCGGCGTTGGCATCAACGTCCCGATCCGCACTGTGCTGTTCACCGGACTGTCCAAATACGACGGAGTCAGGACTCGCCTCCTGCAGGCGCGGGAGTTTCATCAGATTGCCGGCCGGGCTGGGCGAGCCGGCTTCGACACCATAGGCATGGTCGTCGTCCAGGCGCCGGAGCATGTCATCGACAACGAGCGCGCGTTGGCCAAGGCAGGCGACGACGAGAAGAAGCGGCGTCGCGTGGTCCGCAAGAAGCCACCCGAGGGATCGATCGGCTGGGGTAAGCCGACGTTCGAGCGTCTCGTCAGTGCCGAGCCGGAGCCGTTGAAGTCCAGTTTCACGGTCAGCCACGCGATGCTGCTCAACGTGTTCGGTCGGCCTGGCGACGCGTTCGCCGCCATGCGGCATCTGCTGACCGACAACCACGAGGACCGTCCGGCCCAGCGCCGCCACATCCGGCGGTCGATCGCCATCTACCGGGCGCTGCTCGCCGGTGGCGTGGTGGAGCGTCTGGCCGAACCCGACGGCGAGGGCCGCTCGGTGCGACTCACCGTGGACCTCCAGCTCGACTTCGCGCTCAACCAGCCGTTGTCGCCGCTCGCCCTGGCCGCCATCGAACTCCTGGATCGGGAGTCGCCATCGTACGCGTTGGACGTGCTATCCGTCATCGAGGCCACTTTGGACGATCCACGCCAGGTCCTCTCCGCGCAGCAGTTTAAGGCACGCGGCGAGGCCGTCGCGCAGATGAAGGCCGACGGCATCGAATACGAGGCCCGGATGGACCTCCTGGACTCGGTTACCCACCCGAAGCCGCTCGCCGAGCTTCTCGATGCCGCGTACGACCTGTACCGGCGGGGTCACCCGTGGGTCGCCGACCATCAGCTCGCACCGAAGTCGGTGGTCCGCGACATGTACGAGCGGGCGATGACCTTCGTAGAGTACGTTGCCTTCTACTCGCTCGCCCGATCGGAAGGGTTGGTCCTGCGCTACCTCGCGGACGCGTACAAGGCACTGCGGCAAACGGTCCCCGAGGACGCGAAGACCGAGGATCTCATCGACCTCATCGAGTGGCTCGGCGAGCTGGTCCGGCAGGTGGACTCGAGCCTGATCGACGAGTGGGAGCGACTGAGGAATCCGACCGAGGCGCCGGCCGCCGCGCTCGACGAGCGCCCGCCCGCGGTCACCGGCAACGCGCGGGCCTTCCGGGTACTGGTGCGCAACGCCATCTTCCGCCGGGTCACGCTGGCTTCGCTGGAGCGCTACGAGGAACTCGGCGAACTCGACGCCGTGGCCGGCTGGGACGCTGACGCCTGGGCCGCCGCGCTCTCGCCGTACTTCGACCAGCACGACGAGATCGGTACGGGCCCGAACGCCCGCGGGTCCGGCATGCTGCTCATCGAGGCCGGGCACGATCGCTGGACCATGCGCCAGATTCTCGACGATCCCGCTGGGGATCACGACTGGGGCATCAGCGCCGAGGTGGACCTGGCCGCGTCCGACGCCGCGGGCGTCGCGGTCGTGCGCGTGACCGACGTGGGCCAGCTCGGGGCACTGTCGCCTCCTCAGCCACCCGACGGGTAGTCCGGGTTGATCAGTTGCTTCGCGACCTCGCGACAGACGTTCTGGCCGTACGCGTAGTCGCTGTTCCACTTGCCGTGGCCCGGGTAGCGCTGGAGCACCGACATGGCCCACGATTCGGTGACGGCCATGCAGTTGATATGCCAGTTGCGGTCGTCGTAGTAGTAGAGCCATCCGTTCTTGACGGAGACCTTCGCCGCCTCAGCCACCGGGAGCGCCTTGCGGATGCCGAAGTCGCCGACCCGGACCCGGCGCATCTTGTCCAGCACCCAGGCGGTCCAGGTCGGCCCTGCCGCCGTCCCGTCACCGATGCAGTCCGCCATGCGAACGGTGTCCCGCGCAGAGATGTTGGTGAAGCTCCAGCCCGCGGAACTCGCCTTGGTGTCGGTGAGGTTGCACCGGCTGATCAGTCGGTTGATCGAGGCGCTGCGGCCGTTGCGTACGTAGGTCGCCTCGGCCAGATTGTTGTCGCTGTCACGGATGACGGACTCAAGCTCGCGCAGCCGGGCCGCGCTCGGAGTCTTGTGGGACTCGGTCAGTCGACGCAGGTCATCCGCCACGAGCCAGGCCTTGATCATCGAAGCGGGCCAGGTCGTGGCGTTCATGTTCGTCGAACCCCAGATCTCCCCGGTACGCCGGTCCATGAGGGCCCAGCTGAAGAAGCCCTCCGTCTTCACCGAGAGCTTGGTCGACCGGAACTGCAGCGGTGCGAGCCCAGGCGGGGAGGGCGACGGCGAGGGAATCGGCGTCGGGGTGGCCGAGATCACGTGTTGGCCCGTTGGCGCCGGCGCAGCCTGGGCGCCCGTCGCGGGGCGTGTTGCGAAGGGCGAGCCGGGAACGAGGCGAGCCGCCCCGACGATGATCGCTGCGAGTGAGATCGCCGCGACCGCCTGCCAGGCCACCATCGAACCGGACCGTGGCGCCCGACGGCGGCCGCGCCCGGCGAGCCGCTGGGACGGTCCAGACGCGCGGGAAGGCCCGGGCTGGTGGGGTATCGAAGTCGTACGTACGGGGCGATTCGGGCCCGGTCTCACGGGCTGGCGTTCGTCGTGCGGCACTGGTCAAACCTCGGGGGAGGGTCGTTCGGGGGGAGCGGGTCTTAGTCGACGCGCGGCCCGTCGACTGTAACCGGTGCGGCGGGCTTCGGCTCGGCACGACACCGCCGCGGTGCGGCCGCGTAACCTGTCGATCATGCGAGTGGGCATCATCATCCTGCCGGACCAGCGCTGGCAGGACGCGCGGCAGCGATGGCGGCGTGCTGAGGAGTATGGGTTCGATCACGCCTGGACGTACGACCATCTTGGCTGGCGAGAGCTCGTCGACGGGCCCTGGTTCGATGCCGTACCGACACTGACCGCCGCGGCGACGGTCACCTCGCGGATCCGTCTGGGTACGTTCGTCGCCTCGCCGAACTTTCGGCACCCGGTGCACTTCGTCCGCGAGGTAACCGCGCTGGACGACATCAGCGGCGGGCGGATCATCCTTGGCGTGGGTGCCGGTGGCACCGGATTCGACGCCCGCGTCCTCGGCGCCGCCGAACTGTCCCCCCGAGCGAGGGCCGACCGTTTCGGCGAATTTGCGGAGCTGCTCGACCTCTTGTTGCGCGAGGATCGGGTGACGTGGCGAGGTGACTATTACGCCGCCGAGGACGCGCGCAGCACGCCCGGGTGTGTGCAATCGCCGCGCGTGCCCTTCGTCATCGCTGCCAACGGTCCGCGCACGATGAGGCTCGCCGCGCTTTACGGGCGGGGCTGGGTCACGACCGGCCGTGCCGCCGATGATCTCAACCAGTGGTGGCGGTTGGTGGCCGGCATGGTGGCTCGGTTCGAGGAGGCGCTCGGCGCCGTTGGCCGCGATCCGGCCTCCGTGGACCGTTATCTCTCGCTGGATGCAGCGCCGGTCTTCTCACTCGCCAGCTTGTCTGCCTTCTCCGAGGCGGTGGGCCGGGCGGCTGCGCTCGGCTTCACCGACGTGGTGACCCACTGGCCCCGCGAGTCGGGCTGGTACGCGGGCGACGAGGCGGTGCTGGACGCGGTCGCGGCCGACGTGCTGCGTCGATGAGGTGCTATGCGCTGATCCGGCCGGCGATGGACGCGATGTGTGCTGGCGTGACCCGACAGCATCCGCCCACGAGGCGGGCTCCCGCCTCGATCCAGTCAGTTACGGGGAGGTCGCTGGCGCCGGCCTGACCCGTCCAGCTCCGAGCGGCCGCGTCCCACACTTCGCCGCTGTTCGGGTACGCGATCCCTGGTTTACCACTGATGCGGGCGGCCTGCTCGACGGCGTGAGTCACGTCGGCCGGGGCGCTGCAGTTGACGCCCACGGCAATGACCGCGTCCACGCCCGCCGCGAGGTGGAAAGCATCCGCCAGAGCCTGCCCGGCGCGGGTGCGCCGACCGTCTATGGTGTACGACAGCCACGCAGGCACCCCGAGCCCTTCGAGCGCGGTCAGCATGGCCTCCGCCTCGCGGGTATCCGGCACGGTCTCCAGCGCCATCACGTCGGGTTCGGCGTCGGCCAGGATCTGCATGCGTGGACGGTGGAAACGCACCAGCTCCGCCACCGTCAGCCCGTAATTGCCGCGGTACTCCGAGCCGTCCGCGAGCATGGCCCCGTAGGGGCCGACGGAGGCGGCAATCCACAGTGGTCGGTCGATGCCGTCGTCGTTCGCCCGCTCACACGCCTGTCGGGCGAGGGTCACGCTGCGCTGCAGTAGTTCGATGGCCCGCGCCCGGTCATGGCCGCGGCCCTCGAATCCCTCGATGGTGGCCTGGTAGCTCGCCGTAGTGATGACGCTGGCGCCGGCGCGAAGGAACGCGAGGTGCGCGTCGATGACAGCCTCGGGATCGTCGTGCAGGAGCCGGGCCGACCATAGCTCGTCGGAGAGGTCGTGTCCGGCTGTGGCGAGCTGAGTGGCCAGGCCGCCGTCGAGCACAACCGGGCGGTCGTCCAACGCCGCCGCCAGAGAAACGTGATCGCTCATTGCACGGTCACCTCCTCCGGCTATTGCAACTCCAGCCTAGCGACGTAGAAGTGGTCACTGCAGGCGGAGGCCGCGCGCCTACTTGATCTCCAGTTGACGGGATCACAGCGCTGCATAAGATTTCGATCCCGAACGAATGAGCAAGGTCCGGGCAACATCTATTGTGGATGGAGAATCACGTCAACGCCAGAGTCAGCTGCCCTGGCGACTGCCTCAGTCCGGTTGCGCGCGCCGAGTTTGGCGAGCACGTTGCTGACGTGGTGCGCGGTCGTTTTGCGGCTGATGTGCAGGCGCGCGGCTATCTCTGGGTTGGACAACCCTACGCTGACAAGGCGCAGCACCTGGCGCTCGCGCTCGGTCAGCTCGCCCGCGGTGCGCCGCCCGGTGCGAGGCGTCACGCCGAGAGCTCGCAGCAGGGCGGCAGCCACATCGGCGTCGATCGCGGCGCCGAACCGTTCGAACGCGTCGAACGCCGCCTCGGCCTCGACCACGGCGGCCTCCGGCCGGGTCGCCGCGAGCGCCTTCGCCATGTCGAGCCGAGCCCGCGCCACCTCGTACGGCATACCGAGCTTAGCGAACAGACGCAGGGCCGTCTCCAACCGTTCGACACCGTCGTGCAGTCCTGGCGCCACGGCTGACACGTGCGCAGCGGACGCGGCCGCGAGCGCCTCGGTGTAGGGAAAGTGTTGCCGCTCCGCCAGCCCAGCCAGCAGCGTTGCGGCCTGTTGTGCTTCGTCGACGGCGCCCCGAGCGAGCTGGGCCCGAACAAGCAAGGCCAACGCGGGCGCCGACGCGAGGTGGCCCTCCGCGGTGTGGGCGAGCTTGCGCTGCAACAGCGCCACGGCACCCCCCGCGTCGCCTCGGGCGAGCCGCAGCGCCGCGGCGGCCACGCTGACGCGCAGCTCGTCCTCGCGGCCGTGCAGCAGCTTTGTCGCCTCCTCGATTCGGCCCTGTCGAAGCCGGAGGTCGGCGAGCCGGGCGTACGCTTCACCCGCCACCGCCGACCCAGCGCCCACACTCATCTCGATGGCGCGGAGAAGTTCCTTCTCGCCGTCGGCCCAGTGTCCGGTCGCGACGAGGACACCGCCATAGAGCGTGCGACAGCGCGCATACAGGAAGGGGCAGCCATAGTCGGCAATGAATCGGTCTGCCACCTGGCACCATTGGCGCGCCCGCTCCAAGTCAGCTGCCAGGTCGCAGGCGACGAGCATGTCGCAGCTGGCGAAGACCACAGTGTCCAGACGCAAGCACTCCCCGCCAAGAGTTCCGGCCATGGCTTCGTCAATGAGCGACAGTCCCTTGTCGACCTGGCCAAGCATAACGAGCTTCTCGCCCAGCCCGGATAGCGAGCACAGCTCCAAGTCAAGGTCGCCACTCTGGCGCGCCGCGGTGAGCGCCCGCTCGCAGAGGCTCACGGCGACATCGAGATCGGGGGTGACGTACGCGCCAGTCACCCACACCCAACCGGCGGCCGGATCGTCGTCGCCAGTGAGCATCCGCCGCGCTCGGCCGACCCATCCGTTGGCGGCGGCCCTATTGTCGAAGTTGGCCTCGTAGGTGATTGCGATCCCCAATGCCGCGCCGATTGCCCGCATAACGTCGCCGGTCCGCCGGAATTGTGCGTACGCCCGCTCGCGGCACTCGAGGCTGCGGCGTGGATCGCCGAGCCACCACAGGACCTCCCCCAGTCCGTCGAGAGCCTCGGCGTTCGGGCCGTGGGCGAGAGCCGCCTCGAACGCGGTCCGGGCGTCGCCCCAACGCCCGGCGGCTAGGGCCGCACTGCCGCCCGCGACGAGCTGATCCACCGCCATGCCTGCATTATCACCCCCGCCAGGGACGCAGCTCTGCCCTCAGTGCGATCGCGATGGCGACGCACGAATGGGTCAGTTGCCCGATGCCCGCCGTTGACATGAGCCACACCCTCGAGGTGAGCGGAAGGAGCAGCACGATGAGTAATACCACGCAGGAGACGTTCCAACTGTCCGCCGAGATGGCGGAGGCGTACGAGGCGCAGTTCGTGCCAGCATTCTTTTCCCAGTGGGCGCCGCACCTTCTTGACGCAACCGGTGTCTCTGCGGGACAGCGCGTTCTGGACGTGGCGACCGGCACTGGCATCGTCGCTCGTAGCGCCGCCGACCGCGTCGGACCCACCGGCTCCGTGGTGGGGCTGGACCTCAACAACGCGATGCTGGCGGTCGCGCGCCGAATCCAACCGGAGATCGAGTGGCGCCAGGGGGATGCGGCGGCGCTGCCGTTCGGCGACGCCGAGTTCGATATCGTGCTGAGCCAGATGGCGCTGATGTTCTTTCCTGACCCGATCGAGGCGTTGCGCGAAATGCGACGGGTGCTTCGTCCGGCGGGCACAGTGGGTGTGCTGATTCCCAGCGGGTTGGCGTGGAATCCGCCGTACCAGTCGTTCGTAGATATTGTCAGCCGGCACGCCGGTCCAGATGCGCGCAACCTGGTGACCACCTACTTTTCCCTGGGCGACTTGGATCGGCTGGTCGGGTTGTTCAATGAGGCGGCGCTACGGGTCACCGCCACCAGCTGCCCGACCGGTGAGAGCCGGTACGGTTCCATCGACGAGGCTGTCAACGTCGAGATCGACAGCACGCCCTTGGGTGACCGCCTGGACCAGGGCGCACGAGAGCGGATCCTGGCCGATTGTCGGGCGGCGATCGCGCCCTATGCGACGGCGTCGGGGGTGGTCTTCCCGTTCGAATGCCACCTCATCGTCGCGACGCCTGCCTAATCCTCAGCAGGCGCTGGCCGCCGGCGGGTTGATCCGGTCCACCAGTGCATTCACGAAGCGAACGGTCTCAGCGTGATCGGCCTCGCCGACCCGTCCGCCGAGCCTGCGGAGCTGGAGGGCGTGATCGATGACCGCGCCTGCTTCAGAGTCGCCAGCGCTTCCTTGCTCGGATAGGCGATCTCGATGCGGTCCGACCACTCCGGATGGTGCTGCTCGACTGACCGGTGCACGGCGTCGAGGCGACGGAACTCGTCCTCGTTGAGGGGTGCCGTAATAACGGCGAGCAGGTCGACATCGCTGATGTGGTCGTCGAAGTCGCCCGTGACCATCGATCCGTATAGGTAAAGGCCGACGAGGCCGTCGCCGAGCACGCCCGCCACCCCGGAGATGACCGTCGCTCAGCAGCGAGCGAACGGCAGGTGTCCAGGCCGAACTGTCGGGAGGGACCTGAGCGCCGGTCATCGGCCCAGAGTCCACTCGCATATCACGCCGGTCCAGCCGTGCAGGTGTGGCGTGCAGCGGGCAAGGCCACCGGCGCGTACGGTGGCCGTGGCCCACGGTCGACTCGGCGCGGAGTCGACTGACCTCGACGCTCCCAGGGTGGTTGAACAGACGTGACCAATGACGATGAGGAGCGGCTCCCGGGAGGGAACGTCGCGGGCGCGGTGCGCATCGGCGATACCGTCCGGCGCCGGACCGGACCGTGGACGCCGGCGGTACACGCGCTCCTCAACCACCTCGCGACGCGCGTGCCGCACACCCCCAGGGTCTTCGGAATCGACGATCTGGGTCGCGAGGTCCTGGCGTACCTTCCCGGTCGTGTCATCGACACCGATACCGATACCGAGATGCTCACCCTCGAGCAGATCGCTTCCGTCGCGCGGTGGACCCTTGCCTTCCACCACGCGGTCGGGGACTTCTCCCATCCCGGGCCCTGGCGATATTTCCCGATCGCCGGCCCGACACTGATTGGACACAACGACATCGCGCCGTACAACGTGTGCTTCGACGGCGACGACCTCGTGGGCATTTTCGACTGGGACATGTCGGGTCCCTCGACACCGCTGTTTGAGTTGGCGTTCATCGCCTGGAACTGCGTGCCGTTGTGGCGCGACATCGGCGCCGAACTCGCCGCTCAACGGTTGACGTTGATCGCGGCGACCTACGGCGAATTCACGCCCCGCCAGATCCTGCACGCCGTCCCCAGGCGGATCCAGATCATGCTCGACGGCATTCCGGTGGCGGCAGCGGCCGGCGACCAGGGCATGGCGAACCTCCTGACCGCCGGTGAACCCGGCCGATCCCGCAGGTCGCTTGCATCCCTGGTCGAACGCATCCCAGCGATCGACCGGCTGCTCACGTGAATGCCTCGGAGCCGCCGACTGCTTGCTGATCTCCGGGAACCTGCCCACCCCGTTCGGCGCATAGCGACTGTGTCGTCAGGACCGGCTCGGGTCTGAGGGTCCGCGCTGCTTGGCGTCGAGCCAGCCGGGCCAGATTCGTCGCGCCACCTCGGCCGGTAGCCTTCCGCCGAGATGCATTGATCGCCAGACGCCGCGATAGCCCGGCAGTACACCGGCAGCCACGACGATGTGACCGAGCAGCAACGGAGTCAACAGGAACGTCGTCCATCGGTGGATGGCAAGCAGGCTGACCGGACCTATCGGGAGGAACAGCATTCCGAGCCCGCTGAGCGTCAGGACGACCAGCGTCAGCACAATGATCATGTTCGCAAGGCGTTGACCAGGGTCGAAGTGACCGTCATGACTGCCGAACCGGCCGGTGAAAACCGCGCGCGGCCAGGTCGTCAGCCAGCGTCCATCGCTGGATGTGAAGCGCATGGTTTCACGGGCGAACGAGCGGATGCCGCGTACCCCGAACGGAAGCCAGACGAGGAGTACGCATATCGACGCGTAGCCGGCGAGTTCGTGGATGGCTTCATCGCGCATGCCGGTCAGCCGCGCGAGTGGGCTACCGGTGCCGTAGCCGGCGACCACGAACCACCATCCGGTGGCGAGCATTACCAGCACCGTCGTGTAGATGCCCGCGTGGAACCAGCGACCGGCTCGGCCGTACCTCTGCACTATCTCCGGATCGGGGATCTGCTCCGCAATCTCACCTGCCACCGAACCTCCTCAGGTAATCGCGTTCATGCGACCCGATTGCCATGACACAGAGGCCGAGTCGTGGTGGGCACCCGTAGGTTCCGAGCCGTGAGGATCCCGTGCCGCTTCCTTGGTCCAAGTCCTGCACTTGGATCTTCTCCCGGACAATCTATGGCCGCGGTATTAGGCTGGGATGCTGATGAGGGTGGACCATTTCTGTCAGAGGGCGTTTCGGGAGGCCAGATGCGCATCAGCGACGTACTCCGCGTCAAGGGTGGCGAGGTCGTCACAGTCACTCCCGACACCGAAGTGCGGGACCTTCTCAACGTGCTCGCAGAGCACCGAATCGGCGCCGTCGTCGTCTCTCGGGACGGAATCTCGGTCGACGGAATCGCTAGTGAGCGAGACATAGTCCGGGCTATGGCCGAGCGAGGCGCCGCGGTCATGTCTGAGCCGGTCACGGCCATCTACACCGCCGAAGTGCACACGGTCGACCTCGACACCCAGCTCGAGGACCTCATGCGCATCATGACCGAACACCGGATCAGGCACTTGCCGGTAGTGGTAGACGGCGCCTTGCGGGGCATCGTCAGCATCGGCGATGTCGTGAAGAAGCGCATCGATGAGCTCGAGAGCGAGAGGTCTGCATTGACCAACTACATCTCAGGTGCTCGCTGACGAGGCCCGCGCATCGGTTCGCCCACTTCAAGATCGCGGTGATCATGAGCTGGCCGTCGCGAAACAGCGTCGATCATGACCTCCAGGTCATGATCGACGGGGGGGTTATCGACGGGGGGGGGGTTATCGGCGGGAGGGGTTGAGCAGCGGGTCACCGGCGAGGGCGTCATCGGCCAGGGAGTTGGGCACCTCGAGCGGGTCTTGGCGGGACATCGCCTTGCGCCCAAATGTGGTGGCCGCCCAACCCAGCGCCGCGCCAACGAGAGTGGCCGCCGCCAGCCAGCCCCACGGCCGCGACTGTCGGCGACCGGCCAGCGCGTCGAAGGCAGCGCTCGCCCTCGCGCGGGCTTCCTTTGTGCCCGATCCGACCCGGTTGGTCGTGTCATCGAGGTACCCGGCCGCCCTCTTGCTAGCCGACCGGGTGGAGGCCCCGGCCGAGTCGACCGCCGAGACGAGGTTCTCCCACGCCTGTCCCGCAATCCGTTCGGCCCTATGCGCGCGGGACTCCTGCTTGCCAAACATGATCTCCTCCTGCCACCTGGAAACACCTCTCCATTGCCCCGATGTGGCCTCCCCCAAACCACTCATGGCGAAGGAGTTCGGCGGAGCGGGCACGCCGATCGCGGACTCGCGCCGCCCTGATCGGGCAGCTATTCTGTGACCCGGCGCCACTCGCGCGCCGTACCTCCAGACCGGTGGCCCACGCCCGCCGGCAATGCGGAGGCGAAGGTGGTCACCATGCCGTCGCGAGCAATCGACGATCACGCCGTGTCACGCGAACTTCGAAGGCGGCGATCGGCGTGCGCCGGCGTGGGTTGGCCCGCCGATCGTGGCCGGACGAGGATCGGCGATGACCGAGCAGAGGAAGCTCAAGAAACTGGTGCGCGAGCGGTCCGCTCGCACCGGTGAGTCCTACACCACCGCCCGTCGGCGGGTCGCGCCAACGGATGCGCCGACGATTCCGGAGTGGATCGTGCCCGGCTACCCGGGCTTCGGCACGCGCGCCCACCACGACAGCGCGTTGCTGGCCCACCTGTTGACGCAGGCCGGCGTCACCGCTCCGGATACGGCGAAGCCCTACTCGGAGGCGATGCTCACCGGCATGGCAGGGGGCATTGGCTTCCTGTACAGCGTTTTTGAGTACGCAGGTCATGCGCCAATGCTGACGATTGTCGCCCAACACCATCCGCAGCCATGGTTGCCGACGGCGCTGGACAACCTCGGTCTTCCGTACCGCGAGCGGCGTGCGACCAGTCAGGCCAAGGCTCTCGCCGAGCTGCGGGACGTGGTGAACAGCCGGGCCGTGTACTGCACGGTCGACCGGACACGGCTGGCATGGCACGCGGGTTGCTCCGGACTGCATACCGATCCGTACGGCGTGGTCGTGGTTGGCGCCGGACCCGAGCTTGTCTGGCTGGACGACGACTCTCCGGCGCCGCGGGAGCTCTCGCTCGACACCTTCGCCTCGGCCTGGTCGGGCTACGCGAAGGGCCGCCACCATTCACTGGTGATCGGCGACGCGGCCGATGTGCCGGTCGACCTCACGGCCTCGATTGAAGCGGCGGTACGCCTTACCGTCGCCCACCTCACCGGACCGGTGCTGGGAAACAGCTTCGACGCGAACTTCGGCTTCACGGGCATGGTCAGGCTCGCTACGCAACTACGGGACGAGCGGACGAAGACCGGTTGGGCCAGGCGTTTCGGCACCGCCGAAACGTTCGCTCTCGCGATGCGCCGGCTGGAGGAATGCCTGGAGCGCGAGTACACCGCGGCGGGGGCGACTCGTCCGATCTATGCCGAATTCCTGGATGAGGCTGCGGCCCTGCTCGACCCGTCCGGCGCGGATGCCCTGCGAACGGCGGCGGAGTTGTTCCGCGAATCGGGTGTGGTCTGGTCCCGTATGGCTTCGACGGCCGCAAGCCATGGCGCCCTAACCGACGGAGAGGCGCAACGTGCCGCCTTCGCGGGGCTCGCCGACCTGGTCGACGAGGCCCGGATCAGCGAGGAGCGAGCTGCCGCCGCCCTCGCCATCGTCTGACCACCTGCCACGAGGCTGATTCGGAGCGCGGCGGGCGGTGCGGGGGCTTGGCGGCGCTCCGCCGCTCCGCGTGGCGAGGCGGTAGCCTGAGGCCGCCCGCGAACCGACGTGGAAGGGGACAGCGTGACCGTGCTCGATACCGAAGCGGTCCGGCGGCCCCACGTCGAGGAGCCGCCCCGCCCACCCAGCCGCTGGGGCCGGCTCGGGTCGGTCGAGGGGCTCGCGGTCGTCGTCGTGATTGTGCTGATCGGGCGTGGGCGGCTGCTGAGCCTCATCGAGTCGCCAAAGGCGATGACCCTCATCACCATATTTGTCTCGATCATGGTGCAGGCGCTGCCCTTCCTCGTCCTCGGGACCATGTTGTCGGCCGCGATCACAGCCTTCGTTCCCACGCGGTTCTTCGAGCGTGCGCTGCCGAGCCGGCCCGCGGCGGCGGTCCCTGTGGCGGGGGTGGCAGGAGCGGTCCTGCCCGCCTGCGAGTGCGGTTCTGTACCGGTTGCTGGGGCCCTGATCCGGCGCGGTGTTGCCCCGGCGGCGGCGTTCGCGTTTCTGCTCGCCTCCCCGGCGATCAACCCGGTGGTCTTGATCGCCACCGCAGTGGCATTCCCTGGGCAGCCGCAGATGGTGGCGGCGCGCTTCACGGCGAGCCTCGTCGCGGCAGTAATCATGGGTTGGCTCTGGCTGCGGCTCGGCCAGCCCGGTTGGCTGCGACCGATGCGGGTCGTCGACCCGCACACTGACCGTGGCTGGCCTGCGTTCTGGTCCTCGTGTCGTAGTGACGTCGTCCAGGCCGGCGGGTTCCTCGTGGTTGGAGCATTCGCCGCCGCGACCCTGAACGTCACGGTGCCGCCGGCCTGGCTGGGGGCGGTCGCCGCCAACCCGGTCTTCTCGGTGATCGCTCTCGCCCTGCTCGCCGTGCTGCTGTCGATCTGCTCGGAGGCGGACGCGTTTGTGGCCGCCTCGCTCAGCCAGTTCTCGCTGACCGCGCGCCTGGCCTTCCTGGTCGTCGGGCCGATGGTCGACCTCAAGCTCTTCGCCATGCAGGTCGGCTGGTTCGGGCCGCGCTTCGCGATCCGGTTCGCCCCGACGACGTTCGTCGTCGCGGTGCTGGTGTCCGTGGCTGTCGGGTGGTTGATGTTCTGATGCGCAAAGACGCCCAGGCGGTTCTGCTGCTCCTCGTCGGCGGAACACTTCTCAAGATCAGCTTTGCCGGCACGTATGTCAGATACGTCAAGCCGGGTCTGTTGCCGCTGCTCCTGATCGCGGGTGTCGTGCTCATCGCGGTCGCCGGGGTCACCCTCTGGCAGGTCATTCGCACGCCCAAGAAGATCGGCGCCGCGGTGGAACACGAAGCGAGCCACCGGGCCGATGCAGACGATCCCCAGTTGGACGAGGACGGGCACGGTCACCAGGAGCCTCGGGTCGGCTGGCTTCTGCTCGTACCCGCCCTGGCCCTGTTGCTCTTCGCCCCACCCGCACTCGGGTCGTACCAGGCGAGCCGCAACGGCACCGCGCTGTCGTCGCAGGCGAACTCGGACTTCGCGCCGCTGCCCGACGGTGACCCGGTGCGCATCTCCGTGCTCGACTACGCCTCGCGCGCCGTGTTCGACCAGGGTCGGTCGCTCGCCGGTAGGCGCGTGATGCTGAGCGGATTTGTCATCGCCGGGCCGGATGGCCAGCCGTACCTCGCCAGGATGATCGTCAGCTGCTGCGCCGCGGACGCCCGGCCAATCAAGGTCGGGCTGGCGGGCGACGTGCCCGCGGACCTCGTCCCGGACCAGTGGATCGAGGTAGAGGGCAGCTACACGGATCGCGCCGACCGCGACCCCGTCAACGAGGACGTCATCCCGTTCGTCCAGGTTGCGACGGTACGCACCATCGCGGCCCCCGAGCGCCAGTACGAGTCGTGACGGACGCACCGTCGCAGCGCCACCGGCACCGGGCGTCGCGCCTGCCCGCGGGACTCGTCTTGGCACTCATCGTGGTGGCGGTCGCGCTCGCGTTGCCTCTACCCCGGCCGGACTCGCCAGCCCCGGATCAAGGACCGCCGCGCCTGGGCGACGTATGGCCGTCGGCCCAGGCCATCACGCTGCCGTCCGTCTTGGCCGACGGGTATTTGTACCAGCCCCTGCTGGTGCTCGACGCGGCCACGTCCGTGGGGCTCGCAACCAGCCCGGATCTCCTTACGGCCCGTATCGTGCTGCGCTCCGGTGACGCGGCGCCCCGGGATCTGCGTGTGCTGCGAGGCCAGCAGCGCCCAACCGTCGCTGCGGTGTCCATGGCCGGCGACCAGCTGTTCTGGTTAGAGACGGGTGAGGGGAACCACGGCGCTCGCGAGACCAACGTCTGGCGCGCCGACCTATCCACTGGGCAGGCCCGACGCCTGGCCACCGACGCCAGCGACGTGCTCTACTTCGACTCCGAGTACGACCTGCAGATCGCCGACGGGCAGGTGCGGTGGGCCGCGCTGGCCACCGGTGGCGGGTCAGGTGGCGAGATCCGCTCGGTTCCGGTCAACGGTGGATCTGTCAGCGTGCGCCGGCTCGACCGGCTTTACGGGCTTACGGCCTGGCCGTGGGCGACCACCTCTGCGAACAGTCAACCCGGCGACGTCGAGCTGTTGAACTTGACCACCGGCGAGCGCAGGACCGTCGACGCCGGTCCAAACGAGATCCTCACGTGCAGCCCGACCTGGTGCCGCGTGACGACGCTGGTCAATCAGGGCCAGAGCCTGACCTACGAGGTCGAGCACGTCGATGGCCGCGACCGTCGCCGGATCGGCGACACCGCACTTACCCCGCTCAACATCGATGTCGCGCTGCTCGACCGGTTCGAGGTGCTCGCCTCGGTCGCATCGGCGAACGCGGCCGGCTACGCACAGCGCCTGTGGCTGCATGACCTCACGACGGATCGAGTAGTCATCCTGGATGAGACGGCCAACGCCAGCGTTGGCAGCCGGGGCGCCTATCTATGGTGGTCGACGGGCGACAACGAGGCCCTGGTCTGGCACGTCCTCGACCTTCGGGAGCTCGCCTGACGGGACCGTGCGTGATCGGACCTCGCGGGAACGCTCGTCGATCTAGGGCGTAGTCGCGCGATTAGACATCAACTCACGCGACTAATCCCTAGATCGACGAAATCTGATGGCAACGCAGCGGGCCCGGCTGCTGGCCGACAAGCCGGGCCCGACTGGTGTCTCGCGCCGGCGACGCGGAGCAGGGGGGCGAGCCGGCGCGGCCGCAGGGGCCGTCGTTGACGCTAGCCGCGCACGACGGCGCCGGGGAAGCCGGCGAAGACCACTTAAGCCAGACCTAAGGAAGACTTGCATCAACCCAAAGTTACCGAGCGGCGGTCTACGGGTGAGACGAGCGCGCCGCCCGTGCGCGGCGGCCCCAGCGGTACTCGTCCGGCTCAGCCGAGAGCCGACCCACGAAGCCCAACCGCTGCCGGCCACCGGGCGAGGCGGGCTCAGCGTCGGCGAGGAGCACCACAACACTCGTACCGCCCAGACTTGCCCGGTCGACGTCGACCGCACCGCGCCCCGCTAGCGCAGCGCGGCGGACAATGTCGAGGCCGAGCCCGGTCGAGCCGCCGTCGCTCGCCCCTCGGCGTAGCGCCCGGTCCGGGTTGTCGATCCCGGCGCCGGCATCGTCGACCCGCACCGCGACATAACCGTCGCGACGAGTGAGCGCGACCTCGAATGGTGTCCCTTGTGGTGTGTAGCGGAAGACGTTGCCCAGCAACGCGTCCAGGGCAGCCGCGAGTTCGCTGCGCGGCAGCGGCACGGGTACCCGGCGTTCGGTGCCGGAGACCCGAAACGGGCGGCTCTGGTCGTCGGCCACCGCCGCCCAGAACGTGATCCGTTCCCGGATCACCTCCGCGGCGTCGCACTGTTCCGGCTCGGGCTCCTGCGGCTCGGCCGGGCGTCGTGCGGTCTGGATCAGATGATCGACCTCGCGCTCCATCGCCTCCACCGCCTCGACCAGACGATGCCCCGCAGTGTCGCGGTGCAAGCCCCCGCCGCTCGCCGCGCGCACACGCTCCGCCTCCAGCCGCACCGCGGTGAGGGGGGTACGCAGCCGGTGCGACAGGTCGGCGATGAGCTCCCGCTCGGCGGCGCGAAGCTTAGCGACCCGATCCGCCATCGCGTTGAATGCCGAGGCCGCCTCCGCGAGCTCGCGCGGACCCCTCGGCGGCACCCGAACCGCCAGGTCGCCCTCGCCAAGGGTACGGGCCGCGGCCGCCAGCCCGCGGGCCGAGCGCACGACGCGCGCCGCGAGGCGGTCGCTCGCCAGCACCGAAACGAGCATGAGAAAGACTGCCACGACGGCGAGCGCCCACCATGCCTCGGTGACCCCCCGGGACATCTCTTCATGGGGAACGAAGACCTCGACGACGGCCGTCCCGCCGTCGTCAATCGTGACCGGCTCGAGGTAGGCGACCCCACCCGGGACAGCCACGACGCCGGCTCGGCCGGCGGCCCGCTCGATCTCCTCCGCGGGGGCGTGGGCCGTACCAACGGACCCGGCACCCAGCCCGTGCACGCCGACCCGGTCGGCCCGGGCCCCGCCCGCGACCGTGATCGCACGGTCCACGGCCACCGGGTCGGTGGTGACCGCGAGCACCGCGATGACGACGGCCGCCTGCCGCTCGGCATCGGCCAGGGCCCGTTCGCGGGCGAGGTGCGCCACCACCAGAGCAAGCGGCACGAGGAACGCGAGTACGACCATTGAGGTCACCGCGACGTTCACCCGAGCCAGCGCTGCTCTCAGGCCGGTGCCGCGAACCTGATCCCTACCCCCCGCACGGTGTGCAGGAATCTCGGTTCCGCCGCGCTCTCGCCCAGCTTCCGGCGCAGCCAGTATAGGTGCACGTCGATCGTCTGGTCCTCGCCGATCGATGGCTGTCGCCATACCTCCTCCAACAGTTCACGCCGTGACACCACGCGGCCGGGCCGGGCCGCGAGGTAGGCGAGCAGGTCGAATTCCTTGCGGGTCAGGGCGAGCGCCGTTCCGTCCAGATAGGCCTGTCGTTCACCCGGATCGACCCGAAGGCTTCCGGTGTCGATGACCTCCGGCTCGACGCGGCTGGCCCGCCCGGTCCGTCGAAGCACGGTCGCCACGCGCGCCTCCAGATGTGCGCTGCTGAACGGTTTCACCATGTAGTCATCCGCCCCGGCCCGCAGCAGCCGAACGATCTCGACCTCGTCGTCGCGTGCCGTTGCGATAATGATCGGGGTGTCGGTGATGCCGCGCAACATGCGCAGGGCGTCCGCCCCATCCAGATCGGGCAGACCCAGGTCCAGCACGATCAGGTCGGGAATCTCCGCGGCCACCCGCCGCAGCGCGTCGAGGGCGGTGCCGGTCGCGTGAACGGTGTGCCCCAGGTCGGTGAGCGAGCGCAGCAGCGCATCACGCACAACATGGTCGTCCTCGACGAGGAGCACCGTCGCCATTGGCTCACCGTAACCGCCCGGACCGGACATGCGCACGGCGGCGAGTGCGGGCAGGATGGCAGGCGTGCGACGCCGGCTGGCCTACGTGGTTGCCTGGACCCTCGCCACGGCGGCCACCGTGGCTGCCTCCTGGCTCGGCATCCGCTCGGTTCTCGATGCGGCGGCCCCCCACCGGACCACCCCATTCTCGGCAGCCGAGCTGCGGGGTGCGGCGCCGACGACGCCGACGACCACACCGCCGTTCGTGCCCTCCGCCCCGCCGCCCACCGTTGTTCCGACGTCGAGCCTGTCGCCACATCCGACGCCCACCTCGACGCCGACGCCGGGTGCGAGCGCGTCACCGGCGCCGAGCGACGGCTGGGTCGCCGTCTCGAACGGGAGCGGCGGTACGGCGTACCGGCGTCTGTTTCGGGTCCGGGGCGGCGACGTGACCTTCTGGGTCGACGAGCGCGAGGTTCGCGTCGTCGAGGCGCGGGCGGCACTCGGATTCGCGCCTGTACACACCCGCTTTGACCAGCGGTCGCTGATGGTGTCGTTCATTTCGGCCGGGCACATCTCCCGTGTCTATGCCACGTGGCGTGACGGTCCGTACGCGGAAGTAACGGAGAGTGTCAACTAGCCTCGCCTGCGACCTCGCCCCGTTGATCGCCTCCGTCGACGTTGCTCCGTTGATCACCTCCGGCGACGTTGCTCCGTTGATCGCCTCCGGCGAAGCAAACGACGCTGCGCGCTCCGGTGCCCGCGGCGAGCCGCGTGAACGCGTCGCCTACCTCGTCGAGCGTGATCTCGCTGGTGACCATCGCCCGCAGGTCCAGCACCCCGGCGCGGTACGCCGCCAGCAGCAATGGGATATCGGTAGCTGGGTCGGAGCTTCCGTACATGCAACCGCGCAACGTACGGGCGAAATGGGCGATCTCGAGGGCGTTGAAGCTCAGTTGATCGCTCGCGGCCCCCAGGCCCACGACGGTGGTGTGGCCGCCGCGGCGGGTCGACGACCAGGCCGACCGGATAGTGTCCGCCCGGCCAACACACTCGATCGCGTGGTCGGCGCCGCGGCCGTCACACAATGCACGCACCCGCTTGGCCACGTCCGGCCCGGGCTCCAGCGCATCGGTCGCGCCCAGCCGGCGGGCCAGCTCGGCCTTCTCCGGCGACGGATCGACGGCGATGATCCGGCCGGCACCGGCGATCCGCGCGCCCTGCACGGCCGAGAGCCCGACCCCACCGAGGCCGAAGACAACGACCGACTCGCCGGGCCGCACCTCGGCCGCGTTGCGCACCGCACCAACCCCGGTCAGTACCGCGCAGCCCAGCAGGGCCGCCTCAACGAGAGGGATGTCGGCGGGCAGCTTGATGCACGCGATCTCGTCGACAACCGTTTCGGCGGCGAAGCCACCAACGCCGAGGCCGGGGTAGACCGGCGTGCCGTCGGGAAGGCGGGCGTGCGCGCGGTGCCAGCCACGTTCCGCGTTGGAGCACAGGTATGGCTCGCCGTGGCCGCAGAACCAACAGGCGCGGCAGGCCGGTGCCCAGTTGAGCACGACGGTGTCGCCGACGCTCAGCTCGCGGACCCCGACTCCAGTCTCGACGACCCGGCCGGCGCATTCATGACCCAGCACGACCGGCATGGCGTGCTTGAGTCGGCCATTGGCGAGCGATAGATCTGAATGGCAAACTCCGGTCGCTTCGAGCCGGATGCGCACCTGACCGACCGCGGGCGGGGCGAGTTCGATCTCGCGAATCTCCGGCACACCGCCGACCTCGTGCAGCACCGCCGCGCGTACCCGATTGGTCATCATCGATCCTGCGGCAGCTGCAGCGACTTGGTCTCGCGGAACTCGGCGAGGCCGTGGGTGCCCAACTCGCGCCCGTGGCCCGACTGTTTGTAGCCGCCGATGGGGGCGAGGTGGTTGAACGAGCCGCCGTTGATATCGACCTGACCGGTGCGCAGGCGACGGGCGAACGCCACAGCGCGGTCGGTGTCGGCCGACCAGACCGCCCCAGCGAGGCCGTACACGGTGCCGTTGGCGATGTGTACAGCCGCATCTTCATCGGCGTACGCGATGATTGAGAGTACCGGGCCGAAGATCTCCTCCTGGGCGATGGTGGCGTCGGGGTCCACGTCGGCGAAGATGGTGGGGCCGACGAAGTAGCCGCGCTCCGGCTGCCCATTGCGTCCGTCGACGACCAGGCGCGCTCCCTCGGCGACGCCCCGGGCGATATAGGTGTGGACCCGGTCGCGTTGGGCCGCCGAGACGAGCGGCCCCAGCCGGGTGGCCGGGTCGGTGGGATCTCCGGGCCGGTACTTCGTCGCGGCCGCAACGGCGAGTTCGAGTGCGTCGCTCTGGCGGTCGGCCGGCACGAGCAAGCGGGTCCACGCGGTACACGTCTGTCCGGAGTTGAGCAGGCAGTTGGCCACGCCAACCTTGACCGCGGCGGTGAGATCGGCATCATCTAGTACGACATTTGCCGACTTACCGCCCAGTTCCAGCGCCACCCGCTTGACCGTCTCGGCGGCCAGCGCCCCCACCCGCCGGCCGGCTTGGGTGGAGCCGGTGAAGGAGACCATGTCGACCTCGGGGTGCGACACGAGAGCCTCGCCGGCGACCGGGCCGTACCCGGTGACCATGTTGTAGACACCCGCGGGCAGGCCCGCGTCGTGAGCGATCTGGGCGAGCAGGTACGCGGAGAGGGGCGCAACCTCGCTAGGCTTGTGCACCACCGTGCAGCCGGCTGCCAGCGCCGCCGCGATCTTCGCTATCGCCTGGTGGAGGGGGTAGTTCCACGGTGTGATGGCGCCGACCACGCCGACGGGCTCCTGGACGATCAAAGAGTTGCCAACCCGCTCCGGCTCCTCGTCGGTGCGCAAAAGGTCTACGTACGAGCGCAGCACCCGCAGCGGCAGGCCCACCTGGACCGACTCGGCCAGCGACGCCGGCGCCCCCATCTCGGTCGTGATCGTTCGGGCCATCTCGTCCCGCCGGGCGGCGAGTCCTTCGTGTAGGGCGGCGAGGTGGTCCGCGCGCTGCGCCCGGCTCAGGCCAGCCCAGGCAGGAAAGGCCTGCCGGGCAGCCATGACGGCGCGGTCGATGTCGGCCGCGGCGCCCGCGGGCACCTCGGCGACGACCTCCTCGGTGGTCGGGTTCTCCACCGCGATGCGTTGGTCTGTCGCCGGTGCCACCCAGTCACCTCCGGCGTAGACGACAAGGTTGCGTTGATCGCCTCCGGCGACAAGGTTGCGTTGATCGCCTCCGGCGACAAGGTTGCGTTGATCGCCACCGGCGACAGGGCCGCGTTGATCGCCTCCGGCGCCACGGTCCACGGCACCTCCTCGGCTGGCTAGCGCTCGATAACTACCACTGTTAGTTTGGTAACCACCACCGTAAGTTTGCCCGGCCGCCACCGGCGAGACAATCCCCCACATCACGGCACAGTAGACGGTGACGCCGAGCATCTCGGCAGGACCACTGGGCACTCGACTTTGGCCAGGGAGTGTCCACTGTGGAGCAGCGGTGGGTCAGCGCAACCACGCGCCGGCCCATCGCCGCCGGGCCGACCCACGGCCGCCCGCCCTCGGCCAGCGCCGGCGGACCCTTCCCCGGCCCTCGATGGCCCACGTATATTGCACCCCAGGTGCATATTACCGGCCGGTGTAGTAACGCTCGGTCGAGTGAGGGGAGCGGCATGCCTGGTGCTGTGCTGGCGGGTTCGGTGGCGGTCATCACCGGCGGAGCAAGCGGCATCGGGCGGGCTCTGGCCGAGCGCTTCGCGGCCGAGGGCGCCCGTGGGGTCGTTGTGGCCGATCGTGATGGCGCCCGCGCCGCGGCGGTGGCGGACGGGTTGGCGTGCGAGGTGAGGCTCGGGCTCGCGCTGGACGTGACCGATTCCGACGCCGTACGAGCGGCAGTGGACCGGGTCGAGTCCGAAATCGGCGAGATCGACCTGTGGTGCTCCAACGCCGGGGTTCCCACCGGAGCCGGGCTCGGCGAGGACTCCGACTGGGATCTCGCGTGGCGGGTGCATGTGATGGCGCACGTGTACGCAGCGCGACACGTACTGCCCCGGATGGTCGAGCGGGGACGCGGTCACTTTATGGTGACGGCCTCGGCGGCCGGCTTGCTCACCGAGATGGACACCGCGCCGTACAGCGTGACCAAGCACGGCTCGGTGGCCTTGGCCGAGTGGCTCGCGATCCGGCATGGCTCGTCCGGCGTCGGCTTCTCCTGCCTGTGCCCGCAGGCCGTGCGGACGCCGATGACGGCCGGTTTCGGCGCCGACTCGGCCACCCTCGCCGCGGGCGGGCTCATCGAGCCGACGGAGGTTGCCAACGCCGTCATGGCGGCGCTCGCCGAGGGTCGATTCCTGATCCTGCCGCACCCTGAGGTCGCCGAATACGAGCGGCGCCGCGCGGGCGACCGGGACCGTTGGCTGGCCGGCATGCGGCGGCTGCGCGCCGACCTGGACACCCGCAGAGAAGCATGACGCGGTCGGTTAAGGTCCGCGTCGAGCATCTGATGAACAAAGAGGAGAGGCGCATGTCGGAGAAGGTTGCTGTGGTCACGGGCGCGGCGCGGGGCATCGGGGCCGCCACTGCCGCGAAGCTTGCCGCGGACGGGTTTGCCGTCGCCGTGGTGGACCTGGAGGAGAGCGCGGGCAAGGGCACCGTGGAGCGCATCACCGGTGCCGGCGGGCGAGCCGTCGCGCTCGGTGCCGACGTCTCCGACGCCGCCGCCGTGCAGGCTGCGGTGGATCGGGTCGCCACGGAGCTGGGACCGCCAACGGTGCTGGTGAACAACGCCGGGGTCACCCGGGACAATCTGCTGTTCAAGATGACCGAGGTCGACTGGGACGCGGTCATGGGCGTGCACCTGCGGGGTGCCTTCCTGATGAGCAAGGCCACCCAGAAGTACATGACCGAGCAGAAGTGGGGCCGGATCGTCAACCTCTCGTCGACGTCGGCGCTCGGTAATCGGGGACAGGCCAACTATGCGACCGCGAAGGCGGGTCTGCAGGGCTTCACCAAGACGCTCGCGATAGAGCTCGGTCCGTTCGGGGTCACCGTGAACGCGATCGCGCCCGGCTTCATCGCGACCGAGATGACCGCGGCGACGGCCGCGCGGCTCGGCATGGACTTTGATACCTTCCAGCAGGCGGCTGCGGCCGAGATCCCGGTACGCCGGGTGGGCCAGCCCGAGGACATCGCCAACGTCGTCTCGTTCCTGGTGAGCGAGGGAGCCGGTTTCGTGTCCGGACAGGTCATCTATGTCGCGGGTGGTCCGCGGGCCTGATTTCAGGTGTAGTAGCGCACCACGGACTCGGCGACGCAACACGGCTTGTCGCCGCCGTCACGCTCGATGGTGACCTCGTTCACCACATGAACGCCGCCTGGTATGTCCTCAATGGAGATAAGGCGCACGCCCGCCCGGATCGAGCTTCCGGTGGGCAGCGCGGCCGGGAACCGGACCTTGTTGAGTCCGTAGTTGATGCCCATGCGAACGCCGTCCACGCGGGACACGCTCGCGGCGAGCATCGGAATGAGGGAGAGCATCAGGAACCCGTGCGCGATCGTCGTCCCGAACGGACCGTGCGCGGCCGCCTGCTCGTCCACGTGGATCCACTGGTGATCCCCGGTCGCGTCGGCGAAGGCGTTTACCTGCTCCTGGGTCACCGTGTGCCAGTCGCTGTGGCCGAGGTGCTCGCCCACTGCGGCGCGCAACGTATCCAGAGAATCGAAGACCTTCACGGTGCCGTCCCCTCCACACTGTCATCCATCCGGCGGCGCGGCGTCGCGTCAACCGCCGCCGGCAGCGTATGCAGGCGAGCGCCTCCCGGGCAAGCGCGCGGGGCGCGGCACGCACGCCGCGACGGGCACTATCTGAGGTCGATTGGTATGAAGCCGCGCTCGGGCGCGCCGGTGTAGACCTGCCGCGGTCGGCCGAGCTTATTGGCCGGGTCGCCCAACATCTCGCGCCACTGCGCGATCCAGCCGGGCAGCCGGCCGAGCGCGAACAGCACAGTGAACATCCTGGTCGGGAATCCCATCGCCTTGTAGATGAGTCCGGTGTAGAAATCCACATTCGGGTAGAGCTGGCGCGACACGAAGAAGTCGTCGGCGAGCGCGATCTCTTCCAACTGCATGGCCAGATCGAGCAGCGGGTCGGGCTTGTGCATCCGGGCGAGCACGTCCTGCGCCGCCCGCTTCACAATGGCTGCCCGCGGGTCGTAGTTCTTGTAGACCCGATGGCCGAAGCCCATGAGCTTCACGCCCTGTTCCTTGTTCTTGACCCGGCGGACGAAGGACTGCACGTCCCCACCTTCGGCCTTGATGTGGCCGAGCATCGCCAGCACGGCCTCGTTGGCACCGCCGTGTAGCGGACCGGAGAGCGCGTTGATGCCGGCGGCCACGGAGGCGAATAGGTTGGCCTGGGCCGAGCCCACCACGCGTACGGTGGCCGCGGAGCAGTTCTGCTCGTGGTCGGCGTGCAGCACGAAGAGCATGTCGAGCGCCTTGGCGACGACCGGGTCAACCTCGTACGCCGTGGCTGGCACGCCGAACGTCATACGCAGAAAGTTCTCCACGTAACCCTGGGCGTTATTCGGGTAGAGGAATGGCTGCCCGATCGACTTCTTGTACGCGTACGAGGCGATTGTTGGCAGCTTCGCCAGCAACCGGATCGTGGAGATCTCCACCTGGTCGACATCGAACGGGTCGAGGCTGTCCTGGTAGAAGGTCGAGAGTGCATTCACCGCCGACGACAGCACCGGCATCGGATGCGCGTCTCGCGGGAAGCCGTCGAAGAAGCGCCGCAGGTCCTCGTGGAGCAGCGTATGGACGCTAACCTTTTCCCGGAAGTCGGTCAGCTCCGCGGTGGTCGGTAGCTCCCCGTAGATGAGCAGATAGGACACCTCAAGGAACGACGACTTCTCGGCGAGTTGGCCGATCGGGTAACCGCGGTAGCGCAGAATCCCGGCGTCTCCGTCGATATAGGTAATCGCCGACATGCATGACGCGGTGTTAACGAAGCCGGGATCGTAGGTGACGTACCCCGTCTCCTTCAGCAGCGAGCCGACATCAACTCCGGACGGACCCTCGACGGCTTGGTGCACAGGCATAAAAAGTTGGCCATTTGGGTGATCAAGCTTGATATCCGCCATCTTCTCGCTCCGCCCGCAGATCCCCTTAGTGTCAACCTGACGGTAAGCCCTGGTCGCGTGCGCTGCTCGCGATAGCGGCCTCCGGTGAGAGGAGAATCACGACAGGGTGCCCGTCCGGGACCGGGCCAGTTCGTCGAATCGAACCGTCAGCCCCGCCACCAGCGTATCCAGGCCAAGTTCAAACGCGCCCTCGTCGACCTGCTGGCGGTGCTCGGGCAGCCGGTGCGCGTCGGCGAGATGCGGGTACGCCGCGGCGTAGAACTCCGGATCGTCCACGAAACCTAGCGAGAACGACCCCAGCGTCGACCCGGCCACGAGGTAGCGCATGAGCGCCCCGATGCGGGTGGCGTAACCCGGTGGCCAGCCCGCGTCGACGAGGCATCCATAGACGGCATCAGCCAGCCGCAGCGCGGCGGGCCGCCGTCCCGGGCCTCGGGCGAGAAACGGCACGATGTTGGGGTGCGCCGATAGTGCCGCGCGGTAGGCCCGTGCCCACGCGCGCAGCGCGTCCGGCCACTCGTCGCGGCCGAACATCGAGAGGTCGACCTCGGCGATGATCGCGTCGCCCACCGCGTCGAGGATCTCCTCCTTCGTCGCGAAGTGGTTGTAGAGCGACGGTGCCCGCACCTCGAGCTCCGTAGCCAGGCGTCGCATCGACAGCGCGTCCAGGCCCTCCGCGTCGATGATGGTCGTCGCGACGTGAACGATGCGGGCTCGGGTCAGGATCGGTTGGCGGGGCCGGACCATGCAGCGCCTCCTTAGCCTGCGAGGATCCTAGCCCCCCCGTTCTCGTCGATCTAGGGCTTAGCGACGTGAGTGGATCTCCAATGACGTCGCTAACCCCTAGATCGACGAGGCAGGAGGCTTGTGTTAAGACTCTTTACAGTAAAGAATGGGGGCCGTGCGGGACGAGAAGCCGACCGAGATCGAGCGGGAGACCACGATCCATGATGTGGTCCCGGTCCCCGCGTCCGTCGAGCCCGCGGACGGGGTGACGTTCACGCTCACCGACAAGTCGGAGATCCGCACGACCGCCGGGTCGGCCAGCGCGGCCGCGGAGGTGGGCGAGATAGCGGAGTACCTGGCCGGACTGCTCCGACCCGTCACCGCCTATCTTCTGCCCATCCGTCCGAGCACCACCGGGTCCGCAACACTGCCGGCCGAGGGTGGGACGGGCGGGAACATCGCGCTCGCCCTGACCGGCGCCGAGAAGGACCTGGGGGAGGAGGGCTATGTCCTCGACGTGACGGCCGGCGCGATCAGCTTGCGAGCCAACGCGGGAGCGGGGCTGTTCCGGGGCGTACAGACGTTGCGACAACTGCTACCCGCAGACCTTGAAAGCGGGACCGTCCAACCCGGACCGTGGACCGTGCCGGGCGGGAGGATCGTCGACCAGCCACGATTCTCCTACCGGGGCATCATGCTCGACGTCGCCCGCCATTTCTTTGCTGTCTCGGACGTCAAGCGGGTTATCGAACTGGCCGCCCTCTACAAGATCAACTATCTCCACCTGCACCTCACCGATGACCAGGGTTGGCGGATCGCCGTCGACGCCTGGCCACGCCTGGCGAGTTTCGGGGGTGGCAGCGAGGTCGGTGGAGGTCCCGGTGGTCACTACACAAAGGACGACTATCGCGAGATCGTGTCGTACGCCAGCCACCACTTCATGACGGTCGTCCCCGAGGTCGACTTGCCGGGCCACACCAACGCGGCGCTCGCCTCCTATCCCGAGCTCAACTGCGACGGACAGGCGCCAGCGCGATACACCGGCGTCGATGTTGGCTTCAGCTCGCTCTGCGTTGAAAAGGAGGTGACCTACCGCTTCCTTGACGATGTGTTCGGCGAGCTCGCGGAGATCACACCGGGTCCATACCTGCATATCGGCGGCGACGAGGCGAAGACGCTCACCGCGGACGACTATGCGGAGATAGTCAACCGCGCGCAGGAGATCGTGGGCACGCACGGGAAGACCGTGGTGGGCTGGCACGAGGTAGCGGGGGCCAAGCTCACACCCTCCACTGTGGTTCAGTTCTGGGGGGTGACGCCCGAGGCACCTGAGGTGCTCGCGGCGGCGGCGCGGGGGAACAGGATCATCATGTCGCCCGCCAATCGCGCCTACCTCGATATGAAATACGACAGTACGAGCCCAATCGGCCTGACCTGGGCGGGAAACATCAGCGTCCCCTATGCCTATGACTGGGACCCGCTGGGCTACCTCACTGGGCTGGACCCCGCCGCCGTCCTCGGTCTGGAGAGTCCGCTGTGGACAGAGACCGTACGCACCATCGACGACATCGAGTATCTAGCCTTTCCCAGACTGGCGGCGACCGCCGAGCTGGCCTGGTCGCCGGCGTCGACGCGCGACTGGGATCGGTTCAGCGGCCGACTCGGAGCGCAGGCGCCACGGTGGGCGGCGCTCGGGGTCAATTTCTACCGCTCGCCGGGCGTGCCCTGGGTGGTCGAGCGCTGACGAATGACGAGGCCGACGGCGACGGCGGCCGCGACAACGAGGGCACCGACGACCCACCACACCCAGGAGTTTTCGCCATCGCTTCCGCCGCCTGCGGGCGACACCGCGGCGGTCACCGCGGGCGCCGTGGTGGCTGCCGGGGAGGGAGCCGCGGTCGTTGGCGCCGCAGTGGTCGGTGCCGGCTGCGTACCGGGCTTGAGCTTGAGCACGGGGGCGGGGTTCTCCGGGTTGGGGTTCGCTGTCGTGGGCTCCTCGATCCACCGGTCCACTGTGCCGTCGGAGTAGTTGACCAGCGTCTTGAACACGAGCGAGGTCGAGTCCGGCAGTCGGGCCACCGTGACCGAGTGAACCGCCTGCTTGCCCTTGGCTAGCGCCTTGCCGCCCACCGTGTAACCGTCCGCATTGGTCGTGAGCGTCCAGCCCGACGGCGCCGCCTTGAGCGTCACATCGGCGGGGGCGATCCCGGCCGGCAGAACGACCCGGACCGATGCGATGCCCGCCGTCGACGACTCCGCCTCGGCCGAGAACGTCACGACGGCGTTGGTCGAACCCGCCTCCGCCGGATCGGCCTCGACCTCGACGTGTGCGTACGCGACCCCGGTCATCGCGAGCGCGACCACGACCCCAGCCAATACCGCCCCGAGCCGACCAGCCCATCTGCCCATGTCGTGTCCATCCCTCTCTGAGCGTCCATAACGCCCAGCGTGCATAACGGGCATCGTGCCCAGCGGTCATCGTGTACAGCGGTCACCGTGTACAGCGGCCATCGTGCCCAGCGGCCATCGTGCCCAGCGGTCATCGTGACATCAGTCGGCCGATCGGGGCCGCTGGTTCCGGTACCGGGACCCATTTTCAACTTGCATACATAGCGATGTCAGCATAGTTTTGCCGTAATGGGAGCTCACCACGACGAAGCCGGCCACGGGAGCGGACCCGCAGCCGGCCACGGGAGCGGACCCGCAGCCGGCCACGGGATTGGACCCGCAGCCGGCCACGGGAGCGGACCCGGCGGAACCGCCGACACCGATCGGCGCTGGCTCGCGGCCGCCCTCGTTCTGATCACGTCGTTCATGGTCGCGGAGGTCGTGGTCGGCCTCGCGGTCAACTCACTCGCGCTCCTCTCCGACGCCGCGCATATGCTCACCGACGCCGGCGCCCTCGCCCTGGCCCTCGTGGCCCTGCGCCTGGCCAGCCGGCCACCGCGAGGGGGATACACCTACGGGCTCAAACGGGCAGAGATCCTCTCGGCCCAGGCCAACGGCATCACGCTGTTGCTGCTGGCGGCGTGGCTGGCGTACGAGGCGGTACGTCGCCTTGTCCGGCCGGAGGACGTCGCGGGCCTAGCCGTCCTCGTCACGGCCGCGGTCGGGATCGCGGTCAACCTCGCCGCTGCCTGGCTGGTCCGCCGCGCGGATCGGCGCAGTCTCAACATCGAGGGCGCCTACCAGCACATCCTCACCGACCTCCTCGCGTTTGTCGCGACCGCGATCGCCGGCGTCATCATCCTCGTGACCGGATTCCGCCAGGCCGATTCCATTGCCTCCCTCGTGGTCGTCGCGCTCATGGTTCGCGCCGGCGTCGGGCTCGTCCGCGACAGCGGCCGGATCCTGCTCGAGGCGGCGCCGGTGGGGCTGGATCCAGCTCGCATTGGCCGCGACATGGTCGGATACTCCGGCGTAGTGGAGGTTCACGACCTGCACGTGTGGGAGATCACGTCCGGGTCGCCGGCGCTCTCGGCACACATCATCGCCGCACCGTCCCTCGACTGTCACCGCCTCCGGCAGGACCTCGAGGCGATGCTTCGGGAGCGCTACGGCCTAACCCACACCACACTCCAGCTGGACCACGCCCAGCCGACGGTGCATCGCATCACGCGCACCTGACCGCGGACCCTCCCGTAGACGACGCCGGCGGCTACGCTGGCGCCCGATGGCTCCCCATGACGTACCCCCGCATGTCCTCGTCGTAGACGACGACGAACCAATCGCGGCCGCGTTGCGCCGGGCACTGGAGTATGAGGGGATGCGGGTGAGTGTGGCGCGCGATGGCTACGCGGCGCTCGAGGTCGCCCGCCGGCATGCACCGGATGTCGTCGTGCTCGACCTCATGCTGCCGGGCCTCGATGGGATTGCGGTCTGCAAGCGCCTGCGGGCCGAACGCGCCGGCACTCTCGTGCTCATGCTCACCGCCCGCGACGCCATGGCCGACCGGGTCCGGGGTCTGGACGCCGGCGCCGACGACTATCTGGTCAAGCCGTTCGCGTACGAGGAGCTGCTGGCGCGGGTACGGGCACTGCTGCGACGCCGGCTCGGCTCGGCGCACGACGAGCGACTGGCCTTCGCCGACATCGTGCTCGACCCGACCGCGCACGAGGTCCATCGGGGGGATCGGCTGATCGACCTCACCGCGCAGGAGTTCGACCTGCTGCGCCATTTCCTCATCCATCCACGGCAGGTGCTGAGCCGGTCGCAGTTGCTCGACGCCGTGTGGGGACTGCCAGTGGCGACGGCCAGCAATGTCGTGGACGTCTACGTCGGCTACCTGCGCGCCAAGCTGGAGGCGGCCGGAGAGCCTCGGCTCATCCACACGGTGCGTGGCGTGGGTTACGTCCTGCGGGCGGCGTGATGTCGATTCGCACCCGTATCACGCTTGTCGGCGTCGGCATCGTCACCCTCGTCATCTGCTGCCTGTCGTCGTCGCTGTTCGCGCTCATTTCCCGCGGCCTCGACACAGATCGGGACCAGCAGCTCGCCGCCCGCGCGGACGAGGTCGTCGCGAGCCTGGCGGTGGCGTCGCGGCAGGACTTCACGCCCACCCGGGCGCTGGCGCCGATCGACCCACGCTCCAGTGTGGACATCTTCGTGATGGTGCTCGCCGACGACGGCCGCGTGCTGTTGGCCACCGGGGAGGTGGCGGGGGCCCCGCTGCCCGTACCCGCGGAGGTTCTTGCCGCGACACATAGGGACGGCAGGGCGGCCGCGTCAATCCCGGTGGCCGGCGGCGAGGAGGGCGAGTCGGTACGGGTACAGGTGCGCCCGTGGACCCGTTCGGATCTCGGGCTCACCGGGTACGCGGTCGCCGCCCAGACGAGCCGGCGGGTGTCGCAGGATCGGGCCGGACTCGTGGTGCTCTTCGCGGTGTCGGGGTTCATCACCTTCGTGGCGGCGACGGTCGCGGTGTGGGTCGCCACGGGGCGGGCATTGCGACCATTGCGGCAGACCGCGGTGATGGCGGATGAGGTTGGCCGGTCACAGGATCTCGGCCGGCGGCTGCCCGCGGTAGGCACGCGGGACGCGGTGGGCCGGCTGACGACGAGCTTCAACGCGATGATGGATCGGCTGCAGGAGGCGTACGCGCGGGTGGCGACGGCGCTCGCGGCGCAGCAGCGGTTCACCGCGGACGCGTCGCATGAGCTGCGCACGCCGTTGACGACGATCCGCAACAACGCGGAGTTCCTGTTGCAGCACCCCACCGCGCGGGAGGAGGACCGCGCCGAGGCACTGCGGGACATCGCGGGAGAGTCGGTTCGGATGAGCCGCCTCATCGAGAACCTGCTGACGTTGGCACGCGCTGACGGAGGCGTCCAGCTTCAGCGGCAGCCGGTCGACGTGGCTTCGGTCGCGGACTCGGTGTGCCGGCAGGCTTCGGCGCTGCATCCGACTCAAGAGATCAGCTTCGCGGGTACGCCGGCGCGCGCGGTCGCCGGTGACGAGGACATGCTGTGCCAGCTTGTCTGGATCCTGCTCGACAACGCGGTGAAGTTCACCTCCGACTTTGGCAAGATCTGGGTGGCCGTTACGCAGCGCGGCTCGGTGGTCCAGCTCACCGTGGCCGACGACGGCGTTGGCATCCCTGCGGGCGCGGAGCAGCGGATCTTCGACCGGTTCTTCCGCGCCGACCCGTCTCGCAGTGGCGCCGGCGCCGGCCTGGGGCTGGCGATCGCCGGCTGGATCGTCCGGGAGCACGGCGGCAGCGTTATCGCCGCGAACAACGACTCCGGTGGCGCCACCTTCTCGGTCGAGTTTCCCGCCGCGCCCCGTCCGGACGAGCCGACCCTGGCCCTGAGCGCTCACCCTCAAGATCGCGGTGATCATGAGCCGACCGTCGCCGAACAGCGTCGATCATGACCTCCAGGTCATGATCGGCGGGCCTGGGGGCGGGGCTGGGGGCGCGGCTGGGGGCGCGGCTTGTGGGTGACGGAGGCGACGGCCTCGACCACGCTGTCGTGGGCGGCCTCGACGGCGACGACCGCGACCGCGTCTACCGGTGACGGGTTGGTCGTTGCGTCGCCATCGCTGAGCAGCGCGTCAGCCTTCCGCGCCCGACGCTTGAGATAGATGGTGGTGCCGATACCGAACAGGAGCGCGGCCACCAGGGCCACCCAGGAGAACCCCTTGAGGTACTTCTCGGCCGCCTTGCCAGCGGAGAAGATCACGAATGAAGTGCCGAACGCCCAGACGATGCCACCGGTGGCGTTGGCGAGGAGAAACCTGCGGTACGGCACGCGCAGTGCTCCCGCGAGCGGCCCGGCGAGAATGCGCAGGAGAGCCACGAAGCGACCGAAGAAGACCGCCCAGACGCCCCACTTTTCGAATGTCTTCTCCGCGCGGACCAGATGGGTTGGTCCGAAGTGCTTGGGAAAGCGGCGGCTGAACCGTACGAGCATGGTCCGTCCGCCCCGGCGGCCGATCCCGTACCCGATCGAGTCTCCGACGATCGCCCCCACCGAGGCGGCCACCGCGATGGCCCAGACGTTGAGGGAGCCGGTCGCGGCGAGCAACGAGGCGCTCACCAGAGTGATCTCGCCGGGCAGCGGGATGCCCATGCTCTCCAGCAGGATGATGCCGCCGACGAGGACGTAAATCAGCATGGGCGACAGCTCGCCCAGCCAATGCTCCACGCCAAGCATGCAAACCTCCCCTGGCCCCTGACCTGCGCTGATCCGTCCACGTGCGACCGCGACGGTAGCACCGCATTCACGTGATCCAGGCGTCGGTGACACTGTTCTTACACAACGAACCGACCTCGGGCGTAGTCGCGTGGTTAGTGATCAAACCATGCGACTGCGCCCTTGATCGACGAGAGGGGGTGGTCGAGCCGGGGTGGTCGAGCCGGAGTGGGTCAGGAGGCTTCGAAGACGCCTGCGTCGATCAGGCGCTTCTCGGTGGCGTCCCAGCCGTGGGTCGGGTGCGCGGCCGCGAGCGCCACGAACTCCGCACGGATCTTGGTGCCGTGGCCAGCCCCCACCAGGATCCGGATCTCCTCGGCGAAGGCGTCGGAGTCGGTGCGCAGGTGATTGGTCTTGCCGTTGGTCAGGTTTCGCACGTAGGCGTGCTTGCCGCCGTTGAGCGGGAGGACGTACTTGAATTCGCCGAGCACGCTGAGGGCGCCGCCCGTGGCCTGGCCGGCGCGAACTGACGCGCGCGCGGTCTTTGATGTGTTGCTCGCCACGTGAGTGACTCCTTGCTGTGGACTAACGGGAGGATGCCGGACACACAGCCGGCCCGACGAGTTTAGCCGACTGCCGGTCATTACCTCCGACCGGAGGTGGCGCATCAGGCCCCCCACAAGGCATCATGTGACCCATCAGGGTGGAAATCTGCGCATCCTTTCCGAGCAGGAGGCGTTGTTTCGTTCGAATAGAGCGTTTCGTTCGAATAGAGCGAGCCCTCAAACTGAATTGGCGGTCACACCCGTAGTGCCGAGGTCGTAGGGGAAGACGCACCTCATCTCCGGGAGGTAGGCCGTGCCAAGCCGTGGTGTCGTATATGTGCACTCGGCCCCGCTCGCCGTGGCACCCCACGTCGAGT
This sequence comes from Micromonosporaceae bacterium, assembly GCA_020027875.1. Classification (GTDB taxonomy): domain Bacteria; phylum Actinomycetota; class Actinomycetes; order Mycobacteriales; family Micromonosporaceae; genus JAXIPB01. The sequence continues at coordinate 37,001 of JAHRHA010000015.1, forward strand.
GGGCCATCGCGCGCGTCCTCGGATCACCGGTGCGTCTGGAGTGGTCACTCCAGCCGGCCGACCCGACGACCCGCCGCGCCGAGTGCTCCTGGTCGGGCAAGCCCGGCACCGGTGCGGAATTCGCCGCCGCCCTGCGCGGTTGGCCCATGCTTCGCTTCGAGGTCACCGAGGAGCCGAGCCCTGGTTACGACGGCGAACGGTTCATGCACGTGCCCGGTCGGGGCGTGTTCCGGGCTGCGGTGAGCGTCAATGGCGACCTCATGATCACTGAGGATCAGGTTCGAAGTGTGCTCACCATCTCCCGCGGTAGTGAGGCCATCGCGCACGCCCTCGACAGGTTGCTCGGCACCGCATGGGACGCCGAACTCGAGCCCTACCGCCACGCCGGCGAGGGCGCCCCAGCGACGTGGCTCACGCAGGTCAGTTGACACGTTCGCGGAGCGAACCAGTTTGCCCAGTGCGGAGCGAACCAGTTTGCCCAGTGCGGAGCGAACCAGTTTGCCCTGTTGCTGGGCGGACGAGCGTGCATATGTGATTGTGGAGCGGTGCGCGCCGTACCCCGGCAAGTCGCTCGTTTCGCGGCTGCCTCGCTGCTCCTTGCGGCGGTATCCGTGGGATGTTCCTCCCCGCAAGGCCCGTCCGTGACGGCGACCCCGTCCGGACGGGCTTCCCAGTCTGCCCAGCCGACCGCGGATCCGGCTGCCCACGCTGCCGACCTGGTCAAGTCCCTCAGCGACGCCGACCTCGTCGGTCAGGTGCTCATGCCGTCGATGAACACCCACGATCCGACCGCCGTGTCGGCCGGGATCGTGGCGAAGTACCGCGTGGGCTCGGTCATCATCGAGAACCCGGAGCCCGCGGTCAACGCCTCCCAAGTGCGCGAGCTGACCGACGAAGTCCGGGCAGCGGCGCAGGACGTCGGTGCCGCCGCCGGGGTCAAGGTCGACCTGCTGATGGGGATGGATCAGGAATACGGCTTCGTTACTAGAATCCAGTCTGGCGTGGTGCAGCTCCCCAGCGCCCTGGCCCTCGGCGCGGCAGCGCGCCCCGATTTAACCGAAGCCGCCTGGGCTGGCGCGGGCGAGGAGCTCGCCGCGGCCGGCCTCAACGTCGACTTCGCCCCCGTCGCCGACGTGCTGACCACCTCCGGCAACTACACGATCGGCTCCCGCTCGTACGGCTCCGATCCCAAGGCCGTGTCGGCACAGGTCGCCGCGGCAGTGCGCGGACTGCAGTCGGCTGGCGTCGCCGCGACGCTCAAGCACTTCCCGGGCCACGGCAGTACACCGGTGGACAGCCACGAGCGACTGCCGATTATTGGCCAGACCCGGGCCAAGCTCGCTGCCAGCGACCTTCCGCCGTTCCAGGCCGGCATCAGCGCCGGCACCTGGCTGGTCATGTCCGGGCACCTCGCGATTCAAGCGATCGACCCAGGTGTGCCGGCAAGTTTCTCACGCAAGGTTCTTGTGGACCTGCTTCGCACCCAGATGGGCTTCCAAGGCGTGGTCGTAACAGACTCGCTCAGAATGAAGCCCGTCACGGACCGGTGGGCACCCGGAGAGGCCGCCGTGCGGGCGCTCCTCGCGGGCAACGACCTGCTGCTCATGCCGCCCGACTTGGACGCGGCACACAAGGGGCTGCTTGCAGCCCTCGCCAGCGGCCAGTTGCCTCGCCAACGCCTGGTCGAGGCCGTTACGCGGGTGCTGACACTCAAACTCCGCCTCGCCGCGTTTCCCCGACCGGATCTGTCCACCGTGGATGTCGCCGCCAATAGGGAAGCTGCCCTCGCCGCGGCGGCCGCCGCCGTCACCGTTCTTCGTGGCCCGTGCGCCGGGGCCGTCGTCCAGGGAGCGGTACGCGTCACCGCCTCGGAGGGCCGCGGTCAACAGACCCGGTGGCTCTCCGATGCCCTGGCGGCGCAAGGGATTCGCGTCGTGTCCTCGGGCGGGCAGGTGGTGCACCTGGTCGGGTACGGGGACGGCTCCGGCGATCTCGCCAGTGGCGCCGCTGTGACGGTCGCCATGGACACCCCATACGTGTTGCGGTCGGCCACGTCGGCGGTGCGGATCTCCACCTACTCCTCGACGCAGGCCTCTATGACCGCGCTCGCCGCCGTCATCGCGGGCAAGGCCAAGGCCGAGGGCCGGTCGCCGGTCGCCGTCACGGGGCTGCCACGCTCCGCCTGCGCCGGCTAGGTTCGCAACCAATGGAGCACCGGGCGCAGCCTGCCCTCACGCGCTGGGCGCCGTTGGGCTTCACGGTCGCTTTCGCCGCGTTGATCCTCATGCGGGCCGGGACCGCTCCGGTGGATCTAGTGCGTTACGCCGCGTACGTCTGCCTGGCTGTAGTGCTCCCCGGCACTCTGGTCTACCGCGCGCTGCGGCGAAGACCGCACACGCTGGTCGAGGATCTCGCCATCGGCGCGGCCGTCGGGCTGGCGCTGGAGATCGCCGCCTGGGCAGCCTTCTCGGTGCTGGATCTACGGGGCATCGTATGGCTGTGGCCGGCGCTGGTGGCTATTCCTTTCGCGGCCGTGCCGCGGCTGCGCCGGCATTGGCGGGTGCGGGGATATACCCCGGTGCCAGTGGGGTGGTCATGGGCGGTCGCCGGCGTCGTGTGCTTTTTCACCACGTACCTCGCCATGGTGTTCCTCGATCGAAACCCGATCCTGCCCCCATCGGAGAACACCCGGCAGTACCTCGACCTCGCCTACCAGCTCTCGCTCGCCGGTGAGGCCAAGCACAACTTCCCGGTCGACCTGCCCCAGGTGGCCGGCGAGCCGCTGTACTACCACTGGTTCGCATACGGCCACATGGCGATGACGAGCCTGGTCGGCCACATCGACCTTCCGGTGGTCGCGCTCCGGCTGGCCATCCCTGCGCTGTGCGCCGCGGCGATCGTCCTGACCGCGGTCGTCGGATGGCGGGTGAGCGGCCGCCCATACGTCGGAGCCGTCGCCGCCGCGTTGTTCTTCGTGGTGGGCGAGTTCAACTTCACCCACCCGGTGACGATTCCGTTTGGCACTCAGGTGACATTCGTCATCTGGCACGGCATGTCGATGATCTACAGCTGGGTGCTGCTCATTGCCGTCATCGCCCCGCTCGCTGACATCATTGGTCGCCGGAACGGCCGGGTGTCTGACATGGGCAGGGGTGCCTTCGTCGTCGCCGCGCTACTCCTGTTCGCATCCAGCGGGGCCAAGGCCAGCTCGCTGCCGGTGGTGGCGCTCGCGCTCGCGGCAACCGCCGTGGTGCTTCTGGTCGCGAATCGACGCATCCCGTGGGGCGTCGTCCTGGCCGGCCTCATCACGGGTGCCGCGCAGTTGTTCGCCACGGCGGTGCTCTACCGATTCCAGACGTACGGGGTGCAGCTCGGCCCGCTACAAGGGCTCAAACCGTACTGGGCCGACCCGTTGGGCTCTCCGGAGCTGGTCGTGGTCGCTGCGGTGTGGGTCGCGTTCGGGTTGAACATGCTTCTGCGGACGGCCGGGATCATTCCGCTCGTCTGGGTCGAGCGGGCGCGACTGGGGCCGGTGCAGTGGTTCCTGCTCGCCGGAGCGGTCGCCGGGCCCGCCATCTATCTGCTCTTCAGCCAACCGTCGAGCGGCAATCAGTACTTCATCCGCGCCGGGTTCACGTTCGGCATCCTGCTGTCCGCTTGGGGCTATGTCCTGGTGTTCGAGCGGGCCCGGTTGTCGTACCGGGCCAAGCTGGCCCTCGGCGTCGGGACAGTGGCGTTCGCCGCGGTCCTTGTGTGGGCGCAGTTGACGTACGCGAAGTCGCCGCCCGCGGGGGAGTCGCTGAGTCCACTCGAACCGATGCTGCGGTGGGCTCTGCTGTTGGGCGTGGTTTGTGTCGTCGCCGGACTGGTCTGGTGGGTAGCCGGCCTGAGGTGGCCGTCGCTTCGGGGCCGGGGTGCCGTCGTGGCGTTGACCGCAGTGCTTGTCGCCGGGGCTCCGGGCCTGGTCATGGACGAGTACAAGTCGGTGCAGTCTCCCAACGGCGGCGCCTATGCCAACGTCCCGCTACCGAAGTCGCGAGTGGACGCCGCACGATGGGTACGCGACCACAGCTCTCCCGACGACGTGATCGCCACGAACGTGCATTGCCTCGGCTACTGGGGCAACCTGTGTGACGCGCGCTCGTTCTGGCTCTCCGCCTACGCCGAGCGCAGCGTGCTCGTTGAGGGCTGGGCATTCGCGCCACGCCACGCCGTGACCGGTGTAGCGCCATTCTGGGACCCGGGGAAGCTCTCCCTCAACGACCAGGCGTTCACGGCGCCGACGCCAGCCGGGTTGCAGGAGCTGCGGAATCGGTACGGGGTGCGGTGGCTCATCGTCGACCGCACGGTCGGCGCAGAGTCGCCTCTGCTCGCAACACTCTCCGATCGTCGCTACGACAACGGCCGCTTGGCTGTCTACCAGTTGCGCTGACCGCGCTCGGCGGAGGCATTGTTGCGTTGAGTGACGAAGGCCCGCCATGTCCACTACAAGCCCTCGCGCCGCTTTGCTTTGCTCCCCTATAGGCAACACCACGCTGAGCTGCCTGTTCACGTAGGGGTAGATTGCATCGACCACTATAGATGTTACACACGGCAACCTTGAGTACTCACCAGCCGAGGCAAATGCGATCTCCTGTTAGTCACGAACCAGTTTCGTTTCATCGAGCGAAGTTCACGCTAAGCGCCCTACGGTGCCTCTACCACATGTGCACCCATTCAGACTGGAACCATCACATCGATGATCGTGAGCGCCCAGACGATTGGGGCTTGCTGTGGACGATCGGATCGAACATTCCGACCCCGACCGTGTCTGCCCCGGCGGTCACCCGGCAGAGCGGCACCCGTACGCACATCTGAGTGGCTGGTGGGTGATGCGAGCTTCAATGCCTTCTACCGCAGCTTCACGCCGACTCTGGTGGCGTTCCTCGTCTGGCAGGGAGCGTCGCTCGCAGACGCAGCCGATGTCGCTCAAGAAGCCATGATTCAGGCGTACCAGCACTGGCCGTCCATCTGCCATCCGCAGGCATGGACTCGGCGGGTGGCGTCGCGCGCCTACACCAGACGCCTGGCAAGCATCGAAGATCTTGTGCCGAGCGTTGCGATCTGCTCACCATTGCTGCCAGCCGAGACCGACGTCGCGGCGTGGGATCAACGCCACGACGTTCTCGGCATGCTCGCGTCCCTTCCGTCCCGCCAACGGCAGGTCATGGCCTGGACACTGGACGGCTACGCCCCAACCGAGATCGCGAAGGAATTGATCATGACTCCGGAAGCCGTGCGCACGAATCTGATGAAGGCACGCCGCAGCCTCGCCGCGCAGATCTCCGTTGCCAGAGTCGAGTCATGATGGCCGGCGGGAGGGAGCACGGCGTAACCGTCGAGCGCTGGCGTCGTTCCGGGTGACGCCGGACCAACCGTCGTCTCGCTGTCATGGAATACGAGGGGTAGCCCTGTGTAACATCAACATTGGGCGATGTAATCGACGCATCTGCGAATGGGCAGCTCAGCGCGGTGTTGCCTCCATGGAAGCAGAGCAAACGGCGGCCAGGGCTAGTTGTCGAGGTCGAGGCTCGTCGTCACCGAGTGCAACCGTTCGCGGTGCCGACCTCGAGCGATCGCAGCCACATCGGACGGTGTGGCTACAGGGGGATGTTGCCGTGGGCACCGCGGGCGGCCGGGGCAGCCGCGAGCGCTTCGGCGATACGGCGACGGGTGTCGACGGGGGTGATGACGTCGTCGACGACGCCGATCTCCAGAGCGCGGTTGACCCCACCCGCGATGTGCATCTGCTCCTCGATGAGCTTGGCGCGCAGCTCCTCCCGCGACTCCGACGGGGCCGCGGCGAGCTTCTTGCGGTGCAGGATGTTCACGGCGGCACTCGCGCCCATGACCGCGACCTCTGCGTTGGGCCAAGCGAAGACGGCGGTGGCGCCGAGCGAGCGGGAGTTCATCGCGATGTACGCCCCGCCGTAGGCCTTGCGGGTCACCAGCGTCACCCGTGGCACCACAGCCTCGGAGAACGCGTGTAGCAGCTTGGCTCCGCGGCGCACGACGCCGTCCCACTCCTGCCCGAGCCCGGGCAGGTAGCCGGGGACGTCAACGAGGACGACCAGCGGCACACCGAGCGAGTCGCACATCCGCACGAAGCGTGCGGCCTTCTCCGCCGACGAGGAGTCCAGGCAGCCACCCAGCCGCAGCGGGTTGTTGGCGATGACGCCGACCGTGCGTCCGGCGAAGCGGCCCAGCGTCGTGACGACATTGGGGGCCCACTTGGCATGCAGCTCCACGCCGGGCTCGTCGAGGAGCGCGTTGACCACCGGCTTGACGTCGTACGCTCGGTTCGCCTCGGCCGGCATGAGTGCGGCCAGGTCGCGACCCTCGCCAGACTCGTTCACCGTGTCGGCCGGCGTGATCCGCCCCTGGTGGCCGAGCATCGAGGCGAGGCTGCGCGCGGTCGTGAGGGCTCCATCGTCGTCCTTTGTGGTCACGTGGACCACGCCGGAGCGGCGACCATGCGGCTCGGGACCACCGAGGCGCTCCATGTCGACCTGCTCGCCGGTCACGCTGCGCACGACCTCGGGCCCCGTGACGAAGATGCGACCGGCGCCGCTCATGATGACGATGTCAGTGAGGGCCGGTCCGTACGCGGCTCCACCGGCCGCCGGGCCCAGGACAACCGAAATCTGCGGCACGCGCCCCGATGCCCGTACCATCGCGGCGAAGACCTGGCCGACCGCGTCCAGCGCGACAACGCCCTCGGCCAGCCGCGCCCCGCCTGAATGCCACAGCCCGACCACGGGAACCCGCTCCCGGACCGCGAGGTCGATCGACTCGACGATGTGCCGGCAGCCTTCGGTGCCCATGGCGCCGCCCATGCGGGTGGCGTCCGTGGCGAAGGCGATGACCGGCGTGCCGTCGATCTGCCCGCGCGCGCTCATCACGCCCGAGTCGTCGCGGCCGGAGATCGTCCGAAGCGAGCCGCGGTCGAAGAGGGCGCGCAGGCGAACATCCGGGTCGCGGTGGTCGACCGCGGCCTCGTCGGTGACGTCGGAAGTTATGGTCACGGCAGTCCTCCGGGGTGATGGGTCAGACCTTTGCAGAGCTGGGCTTGCTTCACGAGTGTCTCGTGAAGATCAAGGCCACGTTGTGGCCGCCGAAGCCGAACGAGTTGTTCAAAGCGGCCGGGATCTCCATGTGGCGAGGCTTGTTGGTGACCACATCGAGGAGCCCGTCCTCGGGATCGTCGAGGTTGATGGTGGGCGGCACCACACCCTCGTGGATGGCGAGAATCGTCGCGATCGACTCCAGCGCGCCGGCCGCGCCGAGCAGATGGCCGGTCATCGACTTGGTCGCGGTGAGCACCGGGTGATCCCCGAGGACAAGCCGCAGGCCCGAGACCTCGGCCATGTCGCCGACCGGCGTTGAGGTGGCGTGCGCGTTGACGTGCACGATATCGGCGCCCGACACGCCCGCGTCGTCGAGCGCCTTCTGCACCGCCCGGACGAAGCCGGCGCCCTGCGGGTGTGGCTGCACGATGTCGTAGCCGTCCGAGGTGATACCGGCGCCGGCAAGGCGAGCGTAGATGCGCGCGCCGCGCGCCGCGGCATGGTCGGCCCGCTCCAGGATGACCACCGCGGCGCCCTCGCCGAGGACGAAACCATCGCGGCCCTTGTCCCATGGCCGGGAGGCCCTCTCGGGCTCCTCGTTGCGGGTCGACATGGCCCGCATGGAGGCGAAGCCGGCGATCGGCAGCGGGTGGATGACCGCCTCGGTGCCGCCGGCCACCACCACGTCGGCGCGGCCGGAGCGAATGATGTCGAGTCCGAGCGAGATCGCCTCGGCCCCGGTCGCGCACGCGCTCGCAACACAGTGCACGCCGGCCTTCGCGCCGAGTTCCAGGCCTACCCACGCGGCGGGGCCGTTGGGCATGAGCATCGGCACCGTGTGCGGCGAGACCCGCCGCGGGCCGCTGGCCTCAAGGATGTCGTCCTGGGCCAGCAGTGTTTGAGCCCCACCGATGCCCGAGCCGACGCTGACCGCGAGCCGCTCGAGGTCGAGACCGGATTCGGCCAGGCCGGCGTCGGCCCACGCCTGGTGGGCAGCGATGAGTGCGGTCGCCTCGGAGCGGTCGAGCCGGCGCAGCTTCACCCGGTCGAGCACGTCGCCCGGATCGACCATGAGCTGGGCGGCGATGCGGACGGGTAATTGTGCTGCCCACTCCTGCGTCAGGGGGGTCACCCCGGACCTGCCGGCGAGCATGGCGTCCCAGGTCGACGCGACGTCCCCGCCAAGCGGGGTCGTCGCGCCAAGCCCGGTGACGACTACTTCTGGACGCGTCACTGTCACACCCGATGCGTTAGGAGCTCTTGACGATGAACGAGACGGCATCGCCCACGGTCTTGAGGTTCTGCACCTCGTCGTCCGGGATCTTCACGCCAAACTTCTCCTCGGCCGCAACGACGACCTCGACCATGGACAGCGAGTCGACGTCAAGGTCCTCGGTGAAATTCTTCTCCTCGGCGACGTCGTCCGGGTTCACACCGGCGACCTCCTCGAGGATCTCGGCGAGGCCGGCGGTGATCTCCTCACGGCTGCTCATGTACAGGTTCCTTTCTCGGGTTAGGGATGCATTCAACGGCGGCGACATTTCGCCGCAGTTACGGGCAGCGAACTACCTGCCCGGCGTAGGTGAGGCCACCGCCGAAGCCGAAGAGCAGGACCGGTGCGCCCGAGGGCACCTCGCGCCGCTCGACGAGCTTGGACAGGGCCAGTGGGACGCTCGCGGCGGACGTGTTGCCCGACTCCACGATGTCCTTGGCGATAACAGCGTTGGCCAGTTTGAGCCGCTTGGCGATGCCGTCGATGATGCGGGCGTTGGCCTGGTGGGAAACGAAGGCCGCGATGTCGCTCGTGGCCACCCCGGCACGCTCGCAGGCCTGCAGGGCGAGCGGCGCGATGGCCGTGGTCGCCCAGCGGAAGACCGCCTGGCCCTCTTGCTGGATGTAGGGGCGCCAGCCCTCGATGCGTACCGCGTCACCCTTCTCAGGCGCGGATCCCCAGACGACCGGCCCGATACCCGTGGGTTCGTCGTCGGCGGTGGCTGTGACCACCGCCGCGCCGGCGCCGTCGCCGAAGATTATGGCGGTGGAGCGGTCGGTCCAGTCGGTGAAGTCCGACAGCTTCTCCGCCCCGATCACGAGGGCGTTCCGTGACGCACCGGCCCGCACGGCGTGGTCAGCCGTGGCTAGCGCGTAGGAGAAACCAGAGCACGCGGTATTGACGTCGAGGGCTCCCGGCGCAGTGATACCGAGCCGGTTCGCCACCCGGGTGGCCACATTCGGGCAACGGTCCACAGAGGAGCAGGTGGCCACGACGACGAAGTCGATGTCGCCCGCGGTGAGTCCCGAGCCGGCGAGTGCCTTCTCCGCCGCGGCAGAGGCCATGTCCGCGACCGTCTCCTCACCCGACGCGATCCGTCGAGTGGCGATGCCGACCCGGTCGCGGATCCAGGCGTCGTTGGTCTCGACAATCTGGGCGAGGTCGTCGTTGGTGAGCACCCGCGACGGCTGGTAGTGGCCGAGGCTGATGATGCGCGAGCCGGGCATTAGTTGTGGCCTCCGATGCGGGCGAGGGGTTGACCCGAGCCGACCGGGTCGTCGTGGTGGGCGATCCATTCGACGATGACGCCGGAGTCGTGGGCGGTCACCTCGGCGTTGCCCTGGCGGTTGACGATGTGGCCGAGCACCTGGCCGGCCTTGATCTGTGTGCCCTCGTTGAGGCCGGGTAGCCGCTGGAACGTGCCGGCCACGGTCGCGACGGCGAGCACAAACGCCATCGTGGGTTCGTGGCTCGGGGCGTCTTCGTGGCGGGAGACGAGGTCCTTGGCGGCCTTGAGGTCGTCCGGGGTGTTGAGGGTGATGATCTCCGGCGCTCCCGAGCCCTTGAGCTCCCGCTTGATCAGGCCGGCCAGGGTTCCGGCCGGGGGCAGCTCAATGATCCCCGTGACGCCGAGGTCGGAGAGGGTACGCATGCACAGGTCCCACCGCACCGGTGCGGTCACCTGGGCGACCAGGCGCGCGAGCATCGTGGCGCCGTCGTTGATGCCCGCACCATCGGCGTTGGACAGGAGGATGCGGCTCGGGGTGGATGGCGTGATGCCGCCGGCGACCGCCGCGAGCGCCTTCTCCGCCGGAGCCATGTAGGGAGTGTGGAACGCCCCAGCGACCTGCAGGGCGATAACGCGGGCTTTCGAAGGCGGCGCCGAGGTGAACTTCTCCAACCCGGCGAGCGACCCGGCGGCGACAATCTGGCCGGCGCCGTTGCGGTTGGCTGGATACAGCCCGGCGGCGTCGATCGCGGCGACGACCTCATCGGTGTCCCCGCCGAGAACGGCGCTCATGCCGGTCGGCTCGAGTGCGCAGGCCGCCGCCATTTCCCGGCCGCGCACAGCGGCGAAGGTCACCGCGACCTCCGGCGAGAGAACACCGGCCAGGGCGGCCGCGCTGATCTCGCCGACGCTATGGCCGGCGACGACGCCGCGGTCGTTGAGCCGCATATGCTCCACGGCGACCAGCGCGGCGGCGACGAGCAGGGGCTGGGTCACCGCAGTGTCACGGATCTCGTCGGCGTCGGCGGTGGTGCCGAGGCGGACGAGATCGACCCCGGCCAGCGCCGACCACCAGCGGAGTCGGGATTCAGAGCCGGGGAGGTCGAGCCAGGGGGTGAGGAAGCCGGGTTTCTGGGCGCCTTGGCCTGGGGCGAGAACTGCGAGCACGCATACGACTGTCCCGGATGATGACCGATCATTTCGCGGTCGTCCTCGACCAAACCCTCCGACAAATGTTGTCGGGTTCCTACAAGAGGTAGATGCGAGTCACTTTTGCCTGCTCGGCGATGGCCATGGCGGTGGTGGCGAATTCCGAGTCTGTGCCGGGATGTTTGTCCTGGTCAAGCTAGGTGTGATGGGGTACGACCGGCGGTGCCGACGGGTCCAGACGGCCCACCGCGAGCGCGATCCGTAGGGCGAACGCGTCACGCGGCAGCAGCGGCGAGAGGCCGGTGACCTCGCCCACACGACGCAGCCGGTAACGCACCGTGTTCGGATGCACGTAGAGCGCCCGAGCGGCGCTCTCGAGGACGCCCCCCACGGCGAAGAAGCCTTCCAGCGTCTCCAGCAGTTCGCCGCCCGCCCGGGCCAGTGACCCGAAGACCTCCTGCCGCAGGATCCGGCGCGCCTCGGCGTCGCCGGCCAGCGCCCGCTCGGGCAGGAGGTCGGCCGCCGGTACCGGACGCGGCGCCGTCGGCCAGGCCGGCGCCGCCCGAAAGCCTGCGAGCGCGGCCCGGGCCGACTCCGTCGCGTCGTCCAGCGTCGGTACGCCAGGGCCGACCACCACCGGCCCGTCGCCGAAGCCGGCGAGCAGCTTCTCGGTCGCCGCGAGTGGATCCTCCGCCCCGCCGAGCACCAACACCAGCCGGTTGCCATGGACCCCGCCGAGCACATCCACGCCCATGCGGCGGGCCAGACGATGGACGGTGAGCAGTACGGCGGCGGCCTCACCGCCGGGGGACCGGCCGACCGCGACCGCGACCGGCGACCGGTCGTCCCAGCCGAGCGCCGCCGCCCGGCTGGCGATCTCGTCCGGTGTATCGCCCCGCAGCAGAGCGTCGACGAGCAGCGCCTGCAGGCGGGCGTCCCACGTGCCGCGCGACTCGGCCGCGCGGGCATAGACGCGGGCCGCGCTGAACGCGACCTCCCGGGAGAAGCGCAGCACCGCGTCGGCGACGGCCCGGCCCTCGCCCGGTGCGGCCAGGCGGGGTACCTGTTCCTCGACCACGTCGATCGTCACCTTGATCAGCTGTACTGTGTGCTGCAGGCTGATCGAGCGAGCCAGCGTGCGGGGCGCCGCATCGAAGATTTCATCGGAGAGCTCGTGTGGGCCGTGGTCGCCCGCCTGTCGCAACCATTCAACGAATGACCGCACCCCGGCCTGTGCGACCAGCATCACCCATGAGCGTTGGTCCGCCGGCAGTCCGCGGAACCAGGGCAGCACCTCGTCCATCCGAGCCACGCTCGCGGTTGCCAGCGCACCGGCGGCGCGCTCGATCGCCCGTACGCTCGCATCAAGCGCTCCCTCATCGGAAGGCCGCTGAGTCAACGCCTCGCCGTCCCTCCCACCCGTTCGCTCCGCCACTCGCCGACCTTCAGCCTCGCACGTTGGCGCCGAAAGCGATCGGCCCGGGTACGCGAGCTTTTGCGGACGATGGCCGGCCTGCGTGGCTAGGGTCGTTTCATGGGAACTGCGGAGGAGACGCCGACCGCCCGGGCCCGCCACACGCTGGACGGCCTGCGGCGGCGGATGGAGGCGATCCGCGCGACCGGGCCGGTGGACCACGCGCTCGCGGCCGGCATGCTCGCGATGGATGTGACCGATGCATACCGGGCGGCGCTGCTCTCCCGCGACGTCGCGGCAGCGCGCCTGCACGCCGAGCACGACTGGTCCTACTTCGCGCTCGCCCGGGTGATTCACGGCGACGGCGCGCACGCGCACCGGGTCCACCGCGCGGTCGAGAGCGTCACGCCGCCGGATGGGTTTCCGACGCCGGTAGCGGAAGCGGCGAGCGCACAGGCCGACCTCCACCGCGCTCAGGCGGAGGTGCTGGAACTGCGGGCGCTCTTGACTAATACCCGACGCCTTGCCGAGGCGCACATCAGCGGTCGTGCCGATCCCGGCGGTGGCTGGCCCGACCTAGGACTGCCCGCTGACCCGGCTCAGCGAGTACGGGCCATCGCGGAGCAGGTGCGGCTGATCGACTCCTATCAGGTCGCCCTGACGGCGGCGCGCAACCTCGCTGCGGCCTCCCTGGTCGAAAACGCCGGCTGGCCGGTCCCGGAGGTGGCCGCGCTGGCGCGAACCTCCCCGTCGAAGGTCACCGCGGCGCGCGATGCGGTTCCGGGGCAGCTGGTCTCGTACGCCGATCCCGGCAACGTGGTCGAGGTCGCCGACGTGCTCGACGCATTGGCCGGTCGTGCCTACACGCTCGGCGAGATGCAGGACGAGGCGATGAACCATCTCCTCACTAAGGGCATGCCCAGCGCGAAGATCGCGGCGTTGGGACAGGTGCCACAGTCGCATGTGGATCGACTTCGTCCGGGAAAGTCGTCATCGCGCCCGCAGATCGACCGATCCCGGGTACGGCCGAGGCGGACGCCGCCGCGCCACGCCGCCTAACGCCACCGCGTAACGCCGCGGCGCCCCGGCGCCGCGTATGCCGTGGCCTCAGGCGTTCTGCGCCGCGTAGACGCGGGTACCGTCCACAAAGGTCTGTAGCACTCGGGTGGCCGCGATCTCGTCGGGTGGCGCCGCGAACGGGTCGCGGTCGAGCACGGCGAGGTCGGCGAGGGCACCGACCCGAATCACCCCGGTGTCGTCGAGGCCGTTGGCCCACGCCGACCCGGCCGTGTACGCCGCGAACGCGCTGCCGAGGTCGAGCCGCTGTTCCGGGAGGAATACGTCCTCAGTGGATCCCGGCAGCATCCGGTTGACGGCGACGTGGATGCCCTGAATCGGGTCCGCGCTGGTGACCGGCCAGTCGCTGCCGGCGACGAGGGTTGCCCCGGCGCGCAGCAGGTCACCGAAGGGATACTGCCAGCTCGCCCGCTGGGCGCCGAGGAACGGGATGTTCAACATGTCCATCTGCGGTTCGTGCGCGGCCCACAGCGGCTGTAGGTTCGCACCCGCGCCCAGTTCCCGGAAGCGGGGTACATCGTCGGGGTGTACGACCTGCAGATGAGCCAGGTGGTGCCGGTGGCCGGACCTGCCATTGGCTCCCCGGGCGGCGGCGATCGCGTCCAGCGCCTCGCGGACGGCCCGATCTCCCAGTGCGTGGAAGTGGACCTGGAATCCTGCCCGGTCCAATGCGGTGACGTACTCCTTCAACGCGGCCGGATCGATGAAGCTGAGCCCGCTCGTCTCCAGCACATGTGCCGGGTCGTCGTGCCCGCACGACGGCGCCCCGCAACCGTCCAGATAGGGCGCGAGCATCGCGGCGGTGTGGTTCTCGGGAACCCCGTCGAGCATGACCTTCACGGTGGTCGCATGGAACCGCCCGACCGCACTCCGGGCGCGGCGGTCGAGCAGATAGTCGAGCTGCTCCAGGCCGCGCGAGCGCCGCCACCACAGCGCGCCACGGACCCGGGCGGTCAGCTCCCCGGAGGCAGCCGTGTCGAGGTAGGTGTCGAACGCGTCGAGCATGCCGAGCCCGCCCCCGACGATGGCGTCCTGCCACGCGGTGATGCCGTACGAATGCAGCAGCGCCTGCGCCCGAAGCAGTGCCTGGCGGAGGTCGTCTGGAGACGGGATCGGCACCAGCCGCTCCACCAGGTCGGCGGCGCCCTCCTGGAGCATGCCGGCGGGCTCCCCCTGCGCATCACGCTCGATCCGCCCGTCGCGTGGGTCAGGTGTTGCCGCGGTAATTCCGGCGAGTTCAAGAGCACGAGAATTCACCCACGCGCCGTGGTGGTCCCGATTGGGCAGAAACACCGGACGGTCGCCTACGACGGCGTCGAGTGGTTCACGGGTCGGGATGCCCCCGGGGAAAGCCTCCATCGCCCAGCCGCCGCCGGTGATCCATTCCGCGTCGGGATGTGCATCCGCGTACACCCGGATCGACCGCAGGTACTCATCCGCCGTGTTGGCCTGGGAGAGGTCGCATGTACCCAGCTCCAACCCGCCCTGGACGGGGTGCACGTGCGCGTCCTGGAAGCCCGGGATGAGCAGCCGACCGCGAAGATCGACCACCTCGGTGCGCCGACCGGTGAGGGCGCGTGCGTCGGGCTCGCCGATGGCAACGATCCGGCCGTCGCGCACGGCAACGCCACCGGTACGGGGACGAGCGGCATCGCCGGTGTGGACGTGCCCTCCGATGAAGACCAGGTCGGCGTCGTTCACGACCGCGCCTCGTTCACGACCCTGCGCCGGCGGTGGCCTCGGGGCGGACAGCGCCGCGAACGGTACGCAGGCTGCGCAGGAGCGCGTCGAGTTCGGCTGGCGAGAGTTGGCTCGTGAACCACTTCTCAACCAGATCGAGGTGACCCGGGAGGACCGCGTCGAGGCGGGTCAGGCCAGCCTTGGTAATGGCGGCGAACGAGCCACGCCGGTCGGTCGGGCACGCTCGGCGTTCGACCAGCCGGTCGCGTTCGAGGCGGTCCACTACCCGCGTGATGCCACTCGTAGTGAGCTGGGTCTGTGCGGCGAGATCGCTCATCCGCAGCTTCTGGCCGGGCGTGCGGGCGAGTCGGACCAGGACCTCGAACTCGGCTGGGGACAGGTCGTGCTCGGCGTACTGGGTGGCCAGCCGGGCGCTGAGCCCGCCGACCGTCTCGATGAGCAGGCCGACCGCGGTGATCCGGGGGTCGGTCAGGCGTGAGCGGGCCGGCCGCGTTTCATCCGGGCCGCCCGGGCCGTCCGGCGCGGCTCGCGGGGAGCGGGCGTGTGCTGTCACACACCCATTGTATGCATACTTGACGCGGAAATAATTGCTGTGCGTATAGTTGTTGACGCAACTATTAACCGTCCACCAAACAGGAGTAAGCATGACAACGCCCACACTCGCTACCCGGACCTACCACGGCGTCACCATTCCCCAGCCCGGCACCTTCGTCATCGACCCGGCTCACACTGCGGTCGGATTCGTTGCGCGACACCTCATGGTGAGTAAGGTGCGCGGCTCGTTTAGCGAGGTCAGCGGCTCGATCACGGTCGGCGAGGACCCGCTGGCGTCATCTGTCGAGGCGATGATCGGAGCGGCGAGCATCAACACCGGTGCGCCGGACCGTGACGGTCACCTGCGCAGCGCCGACTTCCTCAATGTCGAGTCCTACCCGAACCTCACGTTCCGCAGCCTGCGTGTCGAACGTCACTCCGGCGCAAACTTCGCCGGAGGCGATCAACGCAGCACCTTCGCGCTGGCCGGGGAGCTGACGATCCGTGGGGTGACCCGCGAGGTCGAGCTTGAGGTCGAGTTCGACGGCGTGGTCCGCAACCCGTGGGGTCAGGAAGTCATCGGCTTCACCGCGACGACCGAGATCGACCGCGAGGAGTTCGGTATCACCTGGAACGCGGCGTTAGAGAGCGGCGGCGTGCTCGTCGGCAAGAAGGTCAAGATCGAGATCTCGGTGCAGGCCAAGCGCGACGCCTGACCTGTTTCCTCGACGACGGATTCGCGCGATGACGGAGCATCCTCCCCCTCGGCGGGGGGAGAATGCTCCGTCATATGCGAGTCCCTCGTCCGGCGAACCTCAGCGATGGCCGATCCAGCCGAGGTAGGGATCCGGGCCGATGTGAAGGTCGTCGGCGACGTGGAGAGCGGTCGCCGCAAGCTCGGCCGGATCGCGGGAGGTGTACGCCAACACCCGCAGCCAGCGTCCTCCGTGAAGGTCGACGACGGCCTCGCCATATGAACCCGTGGACCGGATCCTGCCGGGCCGTCCGCGAAGGGTGGCCGGCTGTCCTTCGCCGGGACCGCCCACGAGGTCGATACGCGTGCCAAACATCGCCCGGACGCCAGGCATTCCCAGCTCGACGTTGCTGACGTCAATCGTCTGCGACCATTGCCCGACCCAGCCGTAGACAGTGACACGCATCTCGCCAGGGCGCGCGCCAGCCGGAAGCCAGCCAAATCTGAGCGATGTTTCGCACGCCGCTGTGGTGTCCGGCACGACCGAACGGGCCACCCGCAGCGCAATATCGACCGAGTCCGGCGTGGCTGCCGAATTCACGGTCGCGACGAACCCATCATCGAGTAGCCAGTCGAGCTTGATCGGAGCGCCGGGCGGACCCTCCAGCCGTCCCGGCCGATCTCCGATCGTGACATTGGCACGTCCGCCGAGGGGATTGAATGGCTCGGTCGGCGGCGGTGACTCGGACGGCCACGGCGACGGCCAGACCGGTGCCACCGGCCGGCGAAGTTCGAGGGAGATGCGCGGGGCTTGCCCAGCACGCTCGAGGGAACCCTCGATGGACGCCCGAATGAACTCGGCGGACGCCCAGAGTCGACCCTGGGACACCGAATCGCCGATCTGCACCTCGCGCCACGCCTCGGCGAGCCCCTCCGGCAGCCAGGTTGGGCGAAGCCGCATCGGGACGCGGAGATTCCCGCCCACGGCGGGCGGCTGCGGCGACGGTGGCGGGAGGTTTCCCAGATCGGGTGGCCGCTCACCCGTACCCCTGCGTAGCCACAGCGCGGCAGGAACCCCAGCCGCCATCATGGCAGCGCCGACTACGCCGGCGGTGAGCAGCGCACGCCGCTGCCGGTGTGCAGTGCCGAGGCGCTGGCCGGTGAACTCGTCGTGACTCATCTCGCCCTCCCGAGTTGCACCGCTTCAACGTGTTGAACCCCCGGTTTGTTGACGACCTGCCGTCAGAGTCTGGCCAGGGCCGCGTTGATACGCGGGAGCGTGCGATCGCGTCCGAGTACCTCGAGCGACTCGAACAACGGGAGCCCGACGCCTCGTCCGGTGACCGCGACCCGTACCGGCGCTTGTGCCTTGCCCAGCTTGAGGCCACGCTCGGCGCCGACGGCCTCGAGGGTGGCTTTCAGCGTCTCCGCGTCCCACGACGGCGCGGCCTCGAACGCTGTCACGGCCGCCGTCAGCAGGTCCGCCGCGGCACCTTCGCTGGAGGCGATCAACGCGGCACCTGTCATCGCCTTCTCCCACGCGGCGGGATCCACGGCCGGCTCGGGCAGGAACAGGAAGTCCACGTTGGCCACGATCTCCGACAACACCGCGACGCGGGTCTGCGCCAGCGGCGCGACTGCGGCGAAGGCCGCGGGGTCGTAGTCCTCGGCGCGCCACGGTGCCACCCGGACGCCGCCGACCTCGCCGGTAAGCCACGGCTGGCAGGCCTCGATGAACGCGTCGACATCGAGCGCCCGGATGTACTCACCGTTGAAGGCCCGCAGTTTCTTCTCGTCGAAGTACGCCGGTGACGGGTTGACCTGCTCGAGGCGGAAATCCTCTTCGATCACCGTCCACGGCACGATCTCCCGATCGCGGCTGGGCGCCCAACCCAATAACATCAGATAGTTGCGCATGGCGTCGGCCAGGTAACCCTCCTCGCGGTAGGCCTCCAGGGCCACCTTGTCGCGGCGCTTGGACAGCTTCTGGCGCTTCTCGTTGACGACGACTGGCACATGCGCCCAGATCGGCGGTGTCTGACGGAGCGCCTCCCAGAGCATCTGCTGCTTCGGGGTGTTGGGCAGGTGCTCCTCGGCGCGGATCACGTGAGTGATCTTCATTGTGATGTCGTCCACGACGTTCGCGAGCAGGAACACCGCCGATCCGTCGGCTCGGGCGATGACGAAGTCCTCGATGAGCTTGTTTTCGAACGTCGGCTCACCTCGGATGAGGTCGACAACGCGGGTCAAACCCTCATCAGGAGTACGGAATCGCAGCGCTCGCTTCGCGCCAGGTCCCAAACCGCGGTCGCGACAGAAGCCGTCGTACCCCCGTACCTGGCCCTGGGTGCGCAGGGCGATGTCATCGCGGGTGCAGTCGCAGTAGTACGCCCTGCCCTTCGCGAACAGCTCCGCCGCGGCGGCCGAGTGCGCCTCGGCGTAGGCGGACTGGAACAGGGGTCCCTCGTAGGAGCCCCGTTCGATGCCGATCCAGTCGAGGGCGGAGAGGATGCCCTCGATCCACTCCAGCCGGTTGCGGGAGGCGTCGGTGTCCTCGATCCGGAGCACGAAGGTCCCGCCGTGCTGCTTAGCGAAGATCCAGTTCTGTAGGGCCGAGCGCGCCCCGCCGACGTGGAACATTCCCGTGGGAGAGGGCGCAAACCGTACGCGTACTGTCACGGCGTACAGCGTAGGGTGACTCACCGCGCTTGCCGCAACCAGGTTTGCCGGCCGTGTACAAAAGCCGCTAACTGCCATGAGCCGGTCGACTAACTGTTGTCCACCTGTCAGTGGAGAGCGCCTTGTCGGGGTCACCCGCTACTGTGGATCAGACCTCGGCATACTTGAGCGGTCAACAGTCGCTAACGCGCGGGGACGGCGGAGGCAACGGGTCCGGGAACGGGGATCCGGGCAGCGGTTTGGTACGGGGAGGGGACACGATGGTCCGGCCACTGCGGCAGGCACAGCGGTACGCACGGGGGCGCTGGCGTCTGATCGGCGTGCTCGCCGGTGTGTTGGCGCTGAGCGCGACTAGCGCCTGTGGCGGCGGTGTTGGGGCGCAATGGCGGGCTCCGGGCGCCGATGGCACACAGGCCACGCCGGCGCCGGTGGCGTCTGCGCTCCTGCTCAGCCACGCGGCCAATGCCACAAACGTGTCGCCGGCGGACCCGGTCACGGTTGAGCTCACCGGTGGCAAGCTGGAGACCGTCACTCTCACCAACTCCCAGGGCAAGGCCGTCAAGGGAGATTTCGATGCCGAGAGGCGGATCTGGAATAGCTCTGAGGAGCTTGGCTACAACAAGACGTACACGCTCATGGTCGTCGGTGCCGGCGCCGACGGGCAGCGTCACGAGGACACCCGCACGTTCACCACGGTCAAGCCCAAGAACTTCACGCTGCCCTACCTGCGCGCCAACGTGGGCGCTCTCCTCGATGGCGGCACGTTCGGCGTGGGCCAGCCCATCGTGGTCTGGTTCGACGAGGCCATCACGGACAAGGCGGCGGCCGAAAAGAACCTGGTCGTCACGACAGATCCGCCGGTGCTGGGCGCCTGGCGCTGGATGGACAGCCGCGAGGTGCACTGGCGTCCCAAGGAGTACTGGCCGGCCCACACGAAGGTGACTGTCGAGGCGAACGTGTACGGCAGGGACCTCGGCGGTGGTCTCTACGGCCAGGAGGACCGCAAGGCCACCTTCACGATCGGCAAGTCGAAGATCGCGATCGCCGACTCCAAGACCCACCGCATGAAGGTCTACATCAACGGCTCACTGGTCACCAGGATCAATGGCAAGGATGTCACCGCGGGCATCCCGATCAGCATGGGCAAGGGCGGCTACGAGACCACCCCCCGAGGGCAGGTCATCAGCTTCACCACAAACAGCGGGCCGCACGTGGTGACCCAGAAGTATGAGGTCTACCGGATGACGTCGGCAAGCTTCGGCATCACGGATCCGAAGTCGCCGAACTTCTACGACGAGAAGATCAGAAAGTCGATCCGGATCTCCGGCGGCGGGGAGTTCGTGCACCTGGCCGACTGGAACATCTGGGCACACGGGAAGACGAACACCTCGCATGGGTGCATCAACGTCGCGCCCACGTATATCTACTGGTTCTACGACCAGTTCGGTGCCGGTGACATCGTGGACGTGAAGAACACGAGCGTGAAGCTCGACGTGCGCGACGGCCTCGGCGACTGGGTGCTGTCGTGGGAAGAGTGGCAGAAGGGCAGCGCCCTCTCCTAGCGGGTTAGGCGCGGATCAGGGCGCGGTACCAGGCGTATGACGCCTTGGGCGTGCGCCGCTGGGTGGCGAAGTCCACGTGAACCAGGCCGAACCGCTTGGTGAAGCCTTCCGTCCACTCGAAGTTGTCGAGCAGCGACCAGACGAAGTAGCCCCGCACCGGCACGCCGGCGGCGACCGCCGCGCGGACCGCATCGACGTGACCGGACAGGTAGGCGATCCGGTCCTCGTCCTCGAAAATGCCGTCGGGGCCCGGGACGTCCTCGTACGAACACCCGCTCTCCGTGACGTACATGTCGGGGAGCACATGCGCGTACCGCTGGCGCAGTGACACCAGCAGGTCGCGCAGGCCGTCCGGCACGACGGGCCACCCGAAATAGGTGGTCGGGAATCCCTCGATCAGGCGCATGTCGTACGGCAGCGGCCCCGGCCAGGATGGTGCGCCGATCCCGGCCGGGTTGTAGTAGTTGACCCCAAGCGCGTCCAGCCACGTCGAGATCGTGGCGAGGTCGCCTGGGCGTACCAGGTCGTTCTCCCCGGCCAGGCGGTCAGCGCCGGAGAATCCGTGCAGCCCGTCGGGGTAGCGGCACAGCAGGAGCGGGTCGGTGTAGAGGCGGTTGTGAAAGGCGTCGTACGCGTCGGCGGCGGCGCGGTCCTCGTCCGTGGCGCTGCCGCGTTCGCCGTCCGGGCCGACCGCCCACGCGGGGGAGTAGTTGTTGGCGATGGCGACGGGGGCGGCGCTGTCGGCGCGCAGAGCCGCCACGGCCAACCCGTGGCCGAGCAACTGGTGGTGCGCGACCGGGAACGGGTCGTCGAAGAGCTGAAGTCCGGGGGCGTGCATCCCCCAGAAGTGGCCGTAGATCGTATGGATAGCCGGCTCGTTGAGCGTGATCCACAGCCGCACCCGGTCGCCGAGCGCGGCCGACACGATGGCGGCGTAGTCGGCGAACCGGTATGCGGTCTCGCGTGCGGTCCATCCTCCGGCCGCCTGCAGGGTAAGCGGCAGATCCCAGTGGTAGAGGGTCGCGACCGGGTCGATGCCGCGCTCAAGCAGCGAGTCCACGAGCCGGTCGTAGAAGGCGAGACCGTCCGGATTTCCCACCCCAGTGCCGGATGGCTGGATCCGGGGCCAGGCGAGGGAGAAGCGGTAAGCGTTGACGCCGAGGTCCGCCAGGAGGGCGACGTCCTCGCGGTAGCGCCGGTAGTGGTCGCACGCCACGTCCCCGGTTGTGCCGTCCGCGACGTGATCGCCGTCGTGGGTAAAGGTGTCCCAGATGGACGGTCCGCGTCCGTCCGCTGTGGTGGCGCCCTCGATCTGGTACGCCGACGTGGCCACACCCCACCTGAAGTCGGGCGGTAGGGGATCGGGCACGCTCGCCTCCCGCGGTGTGGGGCCAAGTCCACCGATCCTAGCGGCGCGTGGACGTCAGCGGCGCGACACGAAGCGGCGCGCTGCCTAGGATCAAAGGGGGCGATCGCCCCATGCGACGAAGGGGGGGCCCGTGGATTACGTGCGACTGGGTGGCACGGGGCTGAAGGTTTCCCGGATCTGCCTCGGCATGATGAGCTATGGCGACCCCAACTGGCGAGAATGGGTGCTCGACGAGGAGGCCGCCGAGCCGATCGTGCGCCGCGCGGCCGACGCGGGGATCACCTTCTTCGACACTGCGGACATCTACTCGGTAGGGGTCAGCGAGGAGGTGACGGGTCGGTTGCTGGGTCGGATATTCCCCGCCCGGGAGGACTACGTACTGGCCACGAAGGTATACCAGCGGATGGGGCCCGGCCCGAACGACGGCGGGTTGTCGCGCAAGCACATCCTGGCCAGCATCGATGCTTCGCTGGGCCGCCTTGGTGTGGACCACGTTGACCTTTACCAGATCCATCGCTGGGATGCCGAGACCCCGATCGAGGAGACGATGGGTGCGCTCCACGACGTGGTGCGGTCTGGCAAGGCCCGCTACATCGGCGCGTCCAGCATGTACGCCTGGCAGTTCGCCAAGGCCCAGCACGTGGCCGATCGATACGGCTACACCCGGTTCGTCTCGATGCAGAACCACTACAACCTGGTCTACCGGGAGGAGGAGCGCGAGATGGTGCCCCTCTGCGTCGACCAGGGTGTCGGGGTCATCCCGTGGAGCCCGCTGGCGCGCGGGTTTCTCGCTGGCAACCGCACCCGCGACGGCCAGCGGCACACCGTACGAGCCGCGAGTGATCCATTCGCCGACGAGCTGTACACCGACGCGGACTTCGACGTGGTCGACCAACTCACCGAGATGGCTCGCGGGCGCGGGCTGCCGCCGGCCCAGGTCGCGCTGGCCTGGCTGCTCCACAAGCCCGGCGTGACCGCCCCGATCCTCGGCGCGACCCGGCTGGCCCACCTGGATGATGCCGTAGCCGCCGTGGACGTCGCGTTGTCACCGGACGAGATGAAGCTGCTCGAGCAGCCATACCAGCCGCACCCGGTCCGCGGCCACGCCTGACGCCTGTTCCCGCGATCTAGGGCCAGGTCGCGTGAGTGGATCACCAATCACGCGACTACGCCCTTGATCGGCGGGAACGGAGGCGGGCAGAGAGGCGAGTGCGGTCAGGTGTCACCGCCCGTTTCGCCCACCGGTGCGGCGTTGACGTCGTCGATCGCGTATTTGCGGGCCGCGTCCGCTGCCACCTTCACAGGCAGTTGTCCGCGCAGCGCGAGCTGGCTGAGCGTGGCGACCACGATCGTCTCCGCGTCGACGTGGAAATGGCGGCGCAGGGCATGGCGGGTGTCGGACATGCCGAACCCGTCCGTGCCCAGCGAGGTGTAGTCGCCCGGCACCCACCGCGAGATCAGGTCGGGCACGGCGCGCATGAAGTCCGACACCGCCACGACCGGTCCCTGGGTGTCCCGGAGGGCCCGCGTCACGTACGGCACCCGCGGCGGTTGGTCGGGGTGCAGGAGGTTCCACTCCTCGGCTGCGACCGCGTCGCGCCGTAGCTCGGTCCACGAGGTCGCCGACCAGAGGTCAGCGGCGACACCCCAGTCCTGCGCGAGCAGGTGCTGTGCCTTGAGGGCCCACTGCATGCCCGTACCCGATGCGAGAAGTTGTGCCTTCGGCGCGAACCCGATGGGCTCCACGGCGGGTGCCGGAGAGTAGACGTAGAGGCCTCGGAGCAGACCGTCGACGTCGAGGTTCTCCGGCTCTGCCGGCTGAAGGATCGGTTCATTGTAGACAGTGAGGTAGTAGAAGATGTCCTCCGGCTTCTCGCCGTACATGCGATGTAGCGCGTCCTCGGTGATGTACGCCAGCTCGAACGCGAACGCCGCGTCGTACGAGACGACGGCCGGGTTCGTCGCGGCGATGAGCAGCGAGTGACCGTCCTCGTGTTGCAGGCCCTCACCGTTGAGGGTGGTCCGGCCGGCGGTGGCGCCGAGCAGGAACCCGCGGGTCATCTGGTCGGCGGCCGCCCACAGCCCGTCTGCGGTGCGCTGGAACCCGAACATCGAGTAGAAGATGTAGAGCGGGATCATGGGCTCACCGTGCGTCGCGTATGCGCTGCCGGCCGCGGTGAACGACGCGACCGAGCCCGCCTCGTTGATGCCCTCGTGCAGGATCTGCCCGGTCGTCGCCTCTCGGTAGGACAGGAAGAGCTCCCGGTCGACCGGGGTGTACTGCTGCCCGTGCGGTGAGTAGATCTTCGCGGTCGGGAAGAGCGAGTCCATGCCGAACGTGCGCGCCTCATCCGGGATGATTGGCACCCAGCGGCGCCCGATGTTCTTGTCCTTCATCAGGTCCTTGAGCAGCCGGACGAACGCCATCGTGGTGGCGACCTTCTGCTTGCCCGAGCCACGCTTGATGTCCCCGAAGGTCTCGGTGGGCGGGATCTGCAGCGTTGCGCCAGTCGTCCGGCGCGACGGCACGGAGCCGCCGAGCGCCTCGCGACGCTCCATCATGTACTGCATCTCGTCCGACTTCTCACCAGGGTGGAAGTACGGCGGCTGGTACGGGTCGGCCTCGAGTGCGGAGTCCGGGATGTCGAGGTAGAGCCGGTCCCGGAACGCCTTGAGGTCGTTGAGCGTCAGCTTCTTCATCTGGTGGGTCGCGTTGCGTCCCTCGAAGCTCGAGCCCAGCGTCCAGCCCTTGATTGTCTTGGCCAGGATGACTGTCGGCTGTCCAGTGTGCTCGGTCGCGGCCTTGTACGCGGCGTAGAGCTTGCGGTAGTCGTGTCCGCCCCGCTTGAGGTTCCAGATCTCCTCATCGGTCATGTGCTCGACCATCTTGCGTGTGCGCGGATCGCGGCCGAAGAAGTGTTCGCGCACATACGCGCCGGACTCGGCCTTGTAGGTCTGGTAGTCGCCGTCGGGCGTGGTGTTCATGAGGTTCACGAGCGCGCCGTCGGTGTCGGCGGCGAGCAGCGGGTCCCACTCGCGACCCCAGATCACCTTGATGACGTTCCAGCCGGCACCGCGGAAGAAGGCCTCCAGCTCCTGGATCACCTTGCCGTTGCCGCGTACCGGGCCGTCGAGGCGCTGCAGGTTGCAGTTGATGACAAAGGTGAGGTTGTCCAACTCCTCGCGGGCGGCGAGGCCGAGGGCGCTCACCGACTCGGGCTCGTCCATCTCTCCGTCGCCGAGGAATGCCCACACGTGCTGGTCGCTCGTGTCCTTGATGCCTCGGTGCTGCAGATAGCGGTTGAACCGAGCCTGGTAGATGGCGTTGATGCCGCCCAGTCCCATGGAGACAGTCGGGAACTCCCAGAAGTTCGGCATGAGGCGCGGGTGCGGGTACGAGGGTAGGCCGCCACCCTGGCCGGCATGGGAGAGTTCCTGGCGGAATCCGTCGAGCTGTGCCTCGGTCAGGCGACCTTCCATGAAGGCCCGAGCGTACATGCCGGGCGAGGCGTGGCCCTGGAAGAAGATCTGGTCGCCGCCACCGGGATGGTTCCTGCCGCGGAAGAAGTGGTTGAAGGCCACCTCATAAAGGCTCGCCGAGCTGGCGTAGGTGGAGATGTGTCCACCGGCGCCGATGCCTGGCCGCTGTGCGCGATGCACCATGATCGCCGCGTTCCAGCGGATGTAGGCACGGATGCGCCGCTCAACGTGCTCGTCACCGGGGAACCACGGCTCACGCTCGGGCGGGATTGTGTTGATGTAGTCGGTGGTGGTCAGCGGCGGTACGCCGACCTGGCGTTCCCGGGCACGCTCCAACAACCGGAGCATTACGTAACGGGCCCGCTGCCGGCCCCGCTCGTCGATGACCCCGTCGAGCGATTCGATCCACTCGAGCGTCTCCTCGGGATCGGTGTCCGGCAGCTGGCTCGGCAAACCATCGCTGATCACCGGGCGCTTGCGTTCGGTGGCCACAGGCGTTCCTTAGTGGGAT
>JAHRHA010000178.1 GCA_020027875.1 Micromonosporaceae bacterium
CGACGCGGACGAGCCGGAGACCGTCGCCGTCGCGCGGGAGACGATCGAGCTGGCGTACCTGGTCGCAGTCCAGCACCTCGCGCCGCGCCCGCGGGCCGTGCTGATCCTGCGGGACGTGCTCGGCTGGCCGGCGAAGGACGTCGCGGAGCTCCTCGGGGATTCCGTCAACTCCGTGAACAGCGCGCTGCAGCGGGCCCGCGCCGGCATGCGGGAGCACCTGCCCGCCGAGCGGCAGGACTGGACCGGCGGCGAAGAGGACGCCGGGACGCGCGAGCTGGTACGCCGCTACACCGACGCCAGCGTGGCCACGGACGTCGCCGCGATCGCCGCACTGCTGGGGGACGACGTCCGCTGCTCGATGCCGCCCACGCCGGGCCTGTACGTCGGCCGCGACACGGTGGTGAACAGCTGGGTCGAGGACGGCTTCGAGGGCATGAAGCACCTGCGCGCCGTCCTCACCTCCGTGAACCGGCAGCCCGCCGTCGCCTTCTACCTCTGGCGGAAGCGGGAGGGCGCGTACCTGCCGCTGACGATCGACGTCCTGCGCGTCACCGGCGGGGTGATCACCGAGATCGTCACATTCCACAACGACCAGTTCCCGCGACTCGGGCTTCCGGAGCGCCTGCCGGCGGACGGCACGGAGTAGTCCCGGTGCGGACGCTCGCGCTGCGCGGTGGCGCGCGTGTCGCGGTGGTCGCGGCGGAGTGGTGCGACGCGTTCGGCGTCGTCACCCGCGGGCGGGTGCAGCTGGAGCTGCGCGACGGCGAGCCCGGGCCGGTCCTCGGACGCGACGCCGGGTTCTGGCTCGGCGGCACCGGCGTCCGCGCCCTGCGGAACCCCGGCCGTCGCACGGCGACGGTGCGCATCGTCACCCCCAGGGCCAGGACCGTCACATGCCAGTCAACACACCCCGTACCCCAGTTACCGAATGATGGAGGAACGACATGAACAGTATGAATGACACCGGGGTCGTCGCAGGGCCGGCATCGGGCCAGACCAGCCACCCCCACCGACTCCGCGGGCTCGCCGGCACCGGCTTCATTGCCACGCTCGCAGCGATGGTGGCCACCACCCTCGCCGCTGCGCTTGCCCAGGCCGTTGGCGTCGACTTCGAGGTCCCCGATGGTGGCGAGACGATCCCGTTGTCCGGGTTCGCCGTGGTGACCGGCTTCTTCTCGGTCGTGGGCATCGTCATTGCCGTCGCTCTTCTTCGTTGGAGCGCTCGCCCCGCCGTGCGATTCGTGTGGACGGCAGTGTCGCTGACCGCGATCTCGTTGGTCCCGCCCCTCCTCTCCGGGGCAAACACCGCCACCACCACCGCCCTCCTCGGGCTACACCTCGTCGCTGCGGCGGTGATGATCCCCACCCTGGCGCGGAGCCTCCGCACCCGGACCGATTGACGACCCCGCAACGGGACAACGCGCGGCGCAAGGGCGTGCGCGAGCGCACTAACGTGGCCCCCCGGTGCTGCCACCCTCCATTCCAGGTTCCTTTTCTTGGTCAATTCGAAAGCCGAGTCGCGTGTGCGAAGAAGCGCAGGGCACCTTGCGGGGTGAAGACCAAACGCCATCCGCTTCGGTTGGGGCGCACCGGGTACCCCGGTCGGGTTCACTCTGGCCGACCCCGCCGTCGCGCGCCTCCCACGTGGATTCGGCTCCTGCGCGGCGGCTTGAGCCGGGATCTGACCCTCTCTCGGGTCGACGTCAGGCTCAAGCCGCGCCAGGACGCGCTCGCAGCCGAGCCCTGACACCTACGCCTGCTGGAGGCTGCCACGCCGTAGCCGGCGGGGCAGGGAGCGCTGTTTGTGACGTGGGAGGTTGGAAAAGGCTCAATGTTATAGGCCCATGGTCAACAGGACTGTTGTGCCGCACGGCGCGCGTCCGAACCTCAGCAGCCAACGGTGGACGAGCGATCGACTCATGATCGACGAATATTGCGGCCTGCGAATCCTGTACTCCGCCAGTATTCTGCGGCGCCGTCAGCGTGTTCAGGGGAACGCCTGTGACTGCGGCGCAGCGACGAGGACTTGACCCATGGCACGTGGGTAAATCCTCCGACCCTGTTCAGAGAAGATCGTTGAGCCTCGCGATGTGCGCACGGATGTGTGGGTCGTCGCCAAACCGGTCGAGCAACACCGCGGCGGTAGCGCGGGTCTCCTGCGTGACTCCGTAACGGACGTGCAGATCGATCCACGCGGGAACGATGTCTGGGACGTGAACCTCGGGTGCCAGTTGCCGGTACGACGCCCACGCCGCGTCCGACCGGTTCTGGTTGAGCTGGGCGGTGATAAGACCCCAGGCGTGGTTGGGATCGCCGGGCTGGTCCTTGAGCGCGGCCCGGCACCGGGCTTCGGCGCCGGCCCAGTCGCCTTGCACCATCCGCAGGCCAACAAGTCGGCGGTGCAGTTGACTTCGTTGTTCGGTTGGGAGCTCTCCGGAGGCGAGCAACTCCGCAGCGCAGGCTTCGGCGGCGTCATGGTCGCCGAGGAACCCCAGAATGTTGATCTTATCCTGGAGTGCCTTCAGCGCCCCGTAGGTCTCCCAGGTCTCATCGCATATCGCGAGTGCCTCGTCGTGTCGGCCGGCCTGGCGGAGTACTTCGATCAGCATTTCTCCCGCCGCGGGCGAACGCTGCAACCGCAACAGCTCCGTCGCCACTTCAAGGTCGCCGATGGCGGCGGCGTTACGAGCGGTGAACAGGGACCTGTCGTGGTCGTCGAGGTTGGCTAATGCGCCGCCTCGGACCAGGTCAGCAGGGTCGAGTGCGCCTCGTAAGGCAAGCTGGTGCAGGCATATCCGGGCCGCCACCGGGTTGTCGACCTTGTCGAACGCGATCCGCCACATGCCGACCGTGATCGCTTCGGGTTGGCCCGGGTCCGCGGCAAGGGCGCGGATCAGCGCCTCGGCGGGTGTGCCGCGCACCGCGTCACCGAACCGACCGGCTCGCGTGCGATCACCAAGGGCGACGCAAGCCTGCGCACCGAGAACAGCGACCGTGGGGTCGGTCGCCTCCCGGTCGTTGGCCCGGCCACCGAACTGTGTCGGCGTGGCCAGCGCGATGACCTCGTTGAACGCGCCGACGAGCATCCGTTCGTGCACGACTAGGCGATGCGCGTTCTCGCTCGGCCCGGCCCACCGCCTCATATCGTCCCTGACGGATGTGGCCAGCTCGACCGCCTCCTGCTGGTCGCGGGCCGGTAGGGCCGAGCGTCCGCAGACGATCCGCTCGATGAGCACACGAGCCTTGCCCAGCCGGCCGCCGACGATGCGCGGATGGCGTCCACAGGCACGTTCGTACAGAGTGAGGGCGCCCTCAAGGTCTCCACATCGAACGGCGCGCTCGGCGAGGAAGAGCAGGCAGGTTCGCTCCGCCGCGAGTTCGTCGTCGGGTACGCCGCGAAGCATCGTCTCCAGCGCGTCGTCCCGGCCTGTCTCGTCTGCGTCGAAGACGCACACCGCGACATCTGCGAGCACATTGGTACCTGCGTGCTCCCGTGCGGGGCGAAGCAGTGCCGCAGCCCGGACTCGGTCACCTGCTGCCATGGCCATCAACCCTGCGATGGCGCTCAGCCTTGCGCGGTTGCTCGGGTCCCGGTCGGCCGCCAAGGCGAACGCGGTCATCGCCAGGTCCTGGTGACCGTGCTCGTTGGCGAAAGCACCGAGCGTGGCGAGGCGCAGAGCCGTCGCGTGAGTCCAAACCCGGCTCGCGTCGAGCAGGGTCTCCACGGTCTGTCGGGGCTGTTCGCGTCCCTCGCTCAGAAACTTCGCAAGGCGCAGGGCGCCGTCCCGGTCGCGCTGGCGAAGGGCGGACAGCATCTCCACCGCGGACGGCGGCAGAAGCGGCAACGCTTCATCGACCGGGTCCGCGTTGGCCGGAGTGACAGCGAACGCGATCCCGCGCAGGTTCTCTTGTGACCGGGCGTCGAGGACGTTCGCCTCTAGGATGTCGATCGACCACGCCCGCTTCGTGTAGCGAACCGCGGCGTGAGTGACCTGCACCCAGTACGCGAGCCGGGTCTCTGGATCGACGATGGCGAGCACCACGGGCATCAGGTGGGCGAGCCAATAGTTGAGATGCCGTTGCTCCCCGGCGAACCGCCAGCCACCGCGGGACTTCCGGTTGAAGTAGGAATGTCCACACTTGATCTGGACAGCGACGTATCGCCCAGTCGGCGCTGCTGTCAGCCCGTCGACCTCGACCAGTGCATCGATCCCGTGGTCCGCCGAACCGCCGGCCGAGTCGCCCTCAACAAGCCACAGCCTGCTCCCGGAATGCCCAACCCATCAGACTGAACGCTTCAGCGACAATGGCGACGCCGACGCGCTCGGTCTGGGCAGACGACGCGGCGGTCACGCGGGCCTCACCGCGCGCCGCTGGGGTGCGTGGCCGAGCCGTTCCGCGTACGACTGACACCGCAGCAACGTACATCCGGCATCGCAGCACACGCCTCGCCGACACGAGCCGAGGCGGCGATATTGCCGTCGTGGTAAATCCCGCGCACGGCGCAGCTTTGCTCATCGCGTCGATCGTGTAGAGCGGTCTGGGCCGGCCGGCGGCAATACGGAGATTGGTGTGGTGACCTGTGGGCTGACGTGACGGAGCTGACGGAAGGCTCTTGCTGCGGTCGACGCGGGTGGTGCCGCAACCTCCGGCGATGTCTGCTCCTGACCCGCATTGGCGCTGGCGTTGACCGCGTCGAGGAATTGCTGCTGGCTGACGACGGTTTGTTGCTTGTCGGGGTGGATGAGGTCGTAGCCGGTTGGGGTGAGGGCGGCAAGGGCCGTCGCACGCTGGTCGCGCCAGGTGACGAACTGGTGTTGTTTGGCGGTGGCGACGGCATGGCCGTAGGGCTTTGCCTGGTCGAGGTCGTCGACCGTCAGGCCGAGGCGTTCGGCTATTTCGTCGCGGGTGGCCCAGGTTGTCTCGTCGATGGCGACGAGGATGCGGTGGATGGCGTATGCCGGGCCGTCGTTGTTGGCGATCCACCAGTCCAGCGCGGCCTGCATCTGCGCGTCGCCGCCGAGCACGGCGGCCCGGATTACGGCCCAGCCGTAGGCGTACCGGTAGGTCTGGAAACCGTGGGCGGCCTGGCCAGCGCCGGGCGGCCACAGGTCGAGGGTGTAGAGGTCGTCCATGGCGTCGACGCCGTGCGGGATGTGGGTAATGGCGATGTCCCACCCGGCGAGCGGGCCGTCGATGAGGGTCATAGCGCTGCTTTGGCTGTCCATTGTGGTGCCTCTGTTGTGGCGGACCGGTCTACCGGCGGCCGGGCCGGCGACGGCGCAGGGTGGTGGGGTTGACGGCGTGGCCTGCTCGACCGGCCGGCGGCGGCTGGCTGGTGTCTGGTGGTGGGAACGCGAGCGCGGCGGTGGAGCGTTGGGGTGGTGGTTGGGCGGTGGGCTGCGGCGCGGGAATGCCGTCCTCGCCGTGCTCGCGGTCGAACGCGGCGATGACGGCGGACGCGACGACATCGAAGGTGGTGCCGGTGAGGTCGGCGACGTGTTCGATGACGCGTCGGGATTGCTCGGCGGGTATGTGGGTGAGCAGGTCGGCGACGTTGTGTACGGCGGCGACGCGCAGTTCGGGGCTGTCGGGCCGGTCGGCGTGGCGGTCGATGAACTGGTGCAGGCGGTGGTCGATGACGGCCTCGACGAGGGGCCGGGACCGGTGGCTGAGCCCTTCCCGCAGCGCGGGGATGCCGTCGAGGCGGGTGAGCAGGTCGGCCGGGTCGTTGCCACCGGGGAGTACAGCGGCGCGCAGGTTCACGATGCGGTGGGTGTGCAGCAGGCTCCAGGCACGTTCGGTGGCGGCGATGCCGGCCGGGTCGGGGTCGTAGGCGGTGGTGATGCCAGGCGGCTAGCGCGACGCGGGGCAGGCCGGCGTCGGCTGGGTGGGCGAGCCAGACCGCGATGACGTCAAGGGGTCCCTCGACGATGACGGGTGCGCCGCCGGCCGCGAGCCGGTCGGCCTGTTCGGCCAGCCCGTACCAGGTCTGTCCCTTGTGGAAGATCGTGGTGCCGGGGCGACCGCTGGCCGCTCGGCCCGATCGAACACGGCGGAGAAGAGGTAGCTCGTGGCCAGGCTACGGCACGGTCGCCATTTCTCGGCGATGACGACGACCTCCTGTTGGGTGGGGACGTGGGTCGAGGCGATAGGCGACCTGGATGGCCTTACGGAGCGCGAGGTCGCCAGGCAGCACGACGTCTTCTCGCTGGAGCGCGATGATGAGGGCGCCCTGCACGGTCCAGGGGCCTATGCCAGGAATGACGGTGAGCTCCGCCATGAGCTCGTCGTCTGGCAGTCTGCTCAAGACGTCCTGGTTCAGCCTCCCGTCCGACGTCGCGCAGGCACTCTTCGCTATCGTCGACGAAGGGGTCGCACGCGCACCCGACCTGGTCGACGTGGGTGCAGCGATCGCTCATCTGAGCTGATGCCATCGGGCTGGGTAGCCCGCGCGAACGCAATTGAAATCGCAGGTTCGTGCGATGTGGTTACAGCACTCGCCCCCCGACAGTGGAAGGGATAGCCGACCGGAGTCGCTGTGGCCGAAGCCCCGGCGCCCTGTTACGACCAGGCCGATCATCGACTGAAGGAAGGAGACAGTCAGTTGGGCGCAGTTTCGCCAATCACCACCTACTTCCGAGTCTGCGACAGGGCGCGCGTGAGGTTCGCCGATGCCAAGGCAGACTCGGACACCACCTTGCTGCTGCTAGCACCGTGGCCCGAAAGCCTTTGGGCCTTCCGTCGCATCTGGCAACGCGTCGCGGCAGTCGGGCGGGTGGTCGCCATCGACATGCCGGGATTCGGCCACTCGGACGGTCGCCCGGAACTGATCGCTCCGGACGCCTCCGGAGCGTTCTTGGCCCGCCTGATCGACGAGTGGGGCCTCGGAGCTCCGCATATCGTCGGCCCTGATGTCGGCACGGCCGCGGCGCTCTTCCTTGCCGCAAGGTCGCCAGAGCGCGTTACGAGCTTGACCATCGGCGGCGGAGCAGTCCGCTTCCCGATCGACGCGGGCGGTGCGCTCAAGGACATCATCGAGGCGCCCAGTCTGGACGTCGTACGCGGGCTGGATGCCAGGACCAACATCGGCCAAGCGGTCGAGGCCGCTGCGGCGCGCAACAGCGAGCCCGAAGTCCACGAAGACTATGTCAGCGCCTATGATCTCGGGCGGTTCGCCGAGTCGGCCCGGTTCGTACGGCATTACCCCGAGCAGAACCCGCTGTTGCGTGACCTTCTCCCGAAGATCACCACGCCGACCCAGATCGTCGCCGGGCGTAACGATGACCTCGTCCCGTGGTCGAACAATCAGTACCTCGACGATCTTCTTCCGAACAGCGAGAGCCATCCTCTCGACGCAGGTCACTTCGCGTGGGAGCAAGCAGCGGAGGAATACGGCCGCCTAGTCGTCGATTGGGTCAGCGGCGGATATCGGCGGGTCGCAGCGGGCTAAGCCAAACCCGGTCAGTACGGTCCCCGGCGGGCGTCCAGTATGCCGGTTATGTCAGGCAGCGGAGTGCCCTGGTGGAGAGGTTTGTCCTCACAAGACGACCACTCAAAAGGGAACTCCACTGTCTGCATATTCTGTCGCGGCACTGTCCACAGTGGTCGGCAGAAGGTTCTGGCGCGGAGTGCTGATCTGCCCGATCGATGGCACCGTGGTGAGCGTGGCTATGCCCCAGCCGCCCTCGGGCGACTGTGTGATCAGCCTCCACACGCATCCGCCCTCGGCATCGCACGATCACGCCATGTCGTATTCCGATGGCTGCGGTCGGTCCTTCGGGAGCACGCGTAGCGCGGCGACGACGGCGATGAGCCCGATCGGCAGGTTGATCAGGAAGATCCAGTGCCACGTGGTCGCTTGGATGAGCCAGCCGCCGAGGATCGGGCCGCCGATCGGGCCGAGCAGCATCGGGACTCCGAGCACCGCCATCACCCGGGCGATCCGGTGAGGCCCCGCGGCCCGGGTCATCATGGTCGGACCCAGCGGCATCAGCATGCCGCCGACGAGCCCCTGCAAGACCCGAAAGATGATCAGCGGGCCGATGTCCCAGGCCACGCTGCACAGCGAACTCAGTCTCGCCTACGCTCAATCCAGGCGTATCGAGGACGACCTGCTCAGTGCCCTCAGCACCGACGAGAGGGACACCCTCTACCACCTGCTCGCCCGCGCTGTTGGTGTCCAGCCGCCTCGCTGCGACGCTGCTTCCGAACTGCCCTCGAGTCCAGGCTTGATGTTGCAGCGCGCACATGGACGCTGGTGCAGATCATCGACGCCGCGCGAGACCCGGCGGTGTCGCCGGTCAACGCCGAGTTCCTCCACGGGCGGCCTTCTCAGGTGGCGCAGGTCGGCTCTTGACCGAGGCTAACGTCATCGGCGATCCATACCGGCACGGCCGTCAGGCCAACGTCGACATCCATGCCAGGCTCAGGATCACGCGATCAGTATCCGATCTACGTCGGCGTGCCAATCGTCGCGAGGTACCAGATAGTGCTGGTCAGGCCGGCGCCCACCACCGTGGTCAGAAGTAGCCCACCTGCGGCCGGGAGCGCCCACCCCGGCAGTCGTTTGCTTTGCACCACAATAACTTTGGCGGCGAAGGCGCCGTAGAACGCGCAACCCAACAAGCCAT
>JAHRHA010000179.1 GCA_020027875.1 Micromonosporaceae bacterium
CCCGGCCGGCCACCCGTGTCCCAACAGATCCGCGACCTGGTCCTGCGGCTGGCCGCCGAGAACCCGACCTGGGGCCATCGCCGCATCCAGGGAGAACTGGTCGGCCTGGGCTACCGAGTCGCCTCCAGCACCGTGTGGAAGATCCTCAACCAGGCCGGTGTCGATCCGGCGCCACGACGGGCCGGGCCGACCTGGCGCCAGTTCCTCACCTGCCAGGCCCACACGATCCTGGCCTGCGACTTCTTCACCGTCGACACCGTGCTCCTCAAACGAATCTACGTGCTCTTCTTCGTCGAACTGGCCACCCGACAGGTCCACGTCCTCGGCGTGACCGCCCATCCCACCGGCGCCTGGGTGACCCAGCAGGCCAGGAATCTACTGATGAGGCTGGACCAACGTGTGGCGAGCCTGCGGTTCCTGCTTCGCGACCGTGATGCCAAGTTCACCGCCAGCTTCGACACCGTATTCAGCGCCGAGGGCATCGAGGTGATCAAGACGCCGACGCGGGCACCGAGGGCGAACGCGGTGGCGGAGCGCTGGGTCGGCAGCGTACGCCGCGAGTGCACCGACAGGATGCTCATCGTCGGTGAGCGTCACCTGGCCGCCGTTCTCGACGACTACACCCGTCATTTCAACGGGCATCGCCCACACCGATCTCTTGATCAACGCTCACCCGTCGGACCGCCACGAGCAGTCGTCGACTTGTCCAACGCCCGAATCATCCGACGACCGATCCTCGGCGGACTGATCAACGAATATTCCCGGCAGCGTAACCAAACCGGGGTTTACGAGCCCTACAGGCCCGGGGCCTACGGCTACGCCAGCGGACACCGCCGCGCTGGAAAAGACCTTGCGTGGGCTCACGAGGGCTGTGCATGACCGAGATTGCAACGCGCTGATCGACTCTTTCAGCGCCGAATCACTGGCGGCGCTCGGTCTCGGGCGTGGAGCGCTTGTCACCGACTGCGAGGCCAACTTCCAGGCGCTGCAGCAATTCGGCGGCATTACCATCGACGAGTTCAAGGTCATCTCTGTGACTGGTCCGCGCGCAGTGGTTTCCACCACCGGAAGAGTCGCCGGTAAACCTCTCATTGGAGAGGACCATTTCATACGACAGAACGGAAACTGGAAAGTTGACCTTTTAGCCTATTAAGCGACGGATCACTTCTTCCAGCTCCGAGCCCTCTACAACCCCCAAGACACGGTGCTTATGCTCTTGGTCGGACTGGATCGGCTGTCGGCCGCATCTCGCAAACCAGCTCTCCGATTGGGTCCGGCCGAAGATGCGGACCTGCGGGTGCCGACAATGACGTCCGCCCTGGTCACAGCGGCTTGGCGGCTACGACGACATCTTGTGTCCGTGGCGACGCCCATGCTGGTCGTGTTCGGTGACGCTCGACCGTGAGGATGCCTTGCTGTGCTACTTCGACTGGCGGGCACTGTTGCATTAGGCGTTCGCCCAGCGAGCTGACCGTAAATTTCTCCTGCGGTCCGTGGCACCAGCCGGCGCCGCCCCGCTGCGATCATTCGGTCCACGACCTGGTGCACCCTGTGTATCGCGGCGTTGAAGCGCCGGTTTCTAGCGGTGGGCAGCTATTCCAGCAGCTCGGTCGGTGCCAGCAGTCGTTTACGGATCCCATCGAGCAGGACCGGCATGGAGTCGGCGACCTCGTCGACCGAGCTCTGCTCGAGGTCCAGGGAGAACAGCGTCTTCCCCACCACAGCCGTGGCCAGCTCCATCATCTCCACGTCGGCCACGATCTGCTGGCCGTCGCGCCACGAGCCGGCCCGTTCCGCGGCCAGGTGGTGCATCACGTCCACATAGCGGGCGACGCTGCTGCGGTAAAACGCGGGCTGCAGCATACGACGGTGCCGCCGGTGATCTGCTCCACGCAAGGTGATCAGCCCGTCGCCGATGAACGGCCTGACCTTCTCCAGGATGAGACCTACAGCCCCGAATGACCGGGCCTCCGTGACGAGGACACGGCGGATGAGATTGGGACTGTCCACGATGTAGACCGGTCTCGGGCCGAGCCGGATCATCACGACATCTCCGAACGAGCGCAGCGATTCGATGAACTCAAGCGGCGCGCGCCTGAACCGGAGCGCATGCCCGACGAGCGGGAGGGCCCTGGGCAATGTGGCGGGCCTAGTCTTCGTCATGGCCATGGTCGCGACCTTCGCTGGGTGGCGCAGGTGCGGCCTGCGCCGTGCGGAGTCAGGGTAGCCCGACCGCGTCGACTGACCGTGATGCGGTAACGTGACTCACACAACCCACGGGAGCCCGGGTGGACCGGGCTGAGAGGGGGGCTGCAGCCCCCGACCGTCGAACCTGATCCGGGTAATGCCGGCGAAGGGAGCGAGAACGATGTGTCACCCCCACCCTTAGGTCGGCTGCACCTGATCACGGATGCCCGCCCCGGACGCGACGCGCTCGCGGTGGTGCGCGCAGCGCTGTCCGTAGCGCGGCCGGGAGCGGCCGCCGTGCAGGTACGCATCGAGGACCGCGTCACCGACCGTGAGGCCTACGACCTCGCTGCCAGGATCGCCGCGCTGTGCGCCCAGCATGGCTCGATCTGCCTCGTCAACGACCGCCTGCACATCGCGCTCGCGGTCGGCGCCGCCGGCGGGCACGTCGGCGCTCAAGACCTGCCGGTGGACGCCGCCCGCCGAGTGCTCGGCTCGGCCGCCGTGCTCGGGGCGACCGTCCGCGAGCCCGTCTCCGCACGGGCCGCGGTGGCGGCCGGTGCGTCGTACCTCGGCGTCGGCCCCGCCTTCCCTACCTCCACAAAAGACGGCCTGACGGCCCCACTCGGGCCATCCGGGATCGCGGCCGTGGCGGCCGCACTGCCGCGGTTCCCAATCATCGCCGTCGGTGGCGTGACTGCGGCACGAGTGCCGGACCTACTGGCTGCCGGCGCCTACGGGGTGGCCGTCGTCGGCGCGCTCGCGGCGGCCGCCGACCCGGCCCGTGCCGCCGCTGAGCTGCTGCTCGCGCTGGAGAGCCGCATGCCCGGCGACGACTCACATGTCTGTCCCACCGGTACCGGGCCGTGATGGGCGCTCGCGTGGATGTCGCGGTGATCGGTGGCGGACCAGTAGGTCTGGCCATCGCCTGGCGCTGTGCCCAGCAGGGGCAACGGGTCTCGGTACATCAGTCGGCAGCGGGCGAGGGCGCTTGGTGGGCGTCCGCGGGCATGCTGGCGCCAGTGGCCGAGGCCAACTTCGGCGAGGGTGAGCTGACGGCGCTGCTGGTCCGATCGGCCGCGCGCTGGCCGGCATTTGCCGCCGAGCTGACCTCGCTAACCGGGCACGACCTCGGCTACCGCTCCGAGGGGACGCTCGTAGTGGCGCTGACCAGTGATGACCTCGTCGAGGTGGAACGGCTGATGGCGTACCAGCAGAGCCTCGGCCTACCGATCAGCGCGTTGCGCGCCAGCGAGCTGCGAGAGCGCGAGCCTACGATGACGCCGCGGTTACGCGGCGGTGCGCTCGCCCCGGCCGACCACCAGGTGGACCCTCGCCGACTTGTCGCCGCGCTACAGGTGGCCACGGCGCGGGCCGGGGTGGAGACGGTTGCGGAGCACGTTGCTGATCCATCCACAGTGGATGCCGATATCATGGTCGTCGCTGCCGGCTGCGGGTCCGCCGTACTGACCGGACTACCGGTGAGGCCCGTCAAGGGCCAGACCCTGCGCCTGAAGGCCCCCGGGGGCGCTCCGCCCGAGTTCCGGCATGTGATCCGGGGATACGTCGGCGGGCGCCAGGTCTACCTCGTCCCCCGCAGCCACGGGGAGGTCGTCGTGGGCGCCACGGTGGAGGAGCGCAGCGATTCAACGGTCACCGCCGGCGCGGTGATGGAGCTTATGCGCGACGCCGTCGACCTTGTGCCGGGACTCGCCGAGTATGAGCTGGCCGAGGTCGGCGTGGGCCACCGACCGGGTACGCCGGATAACGCTCCGATTCTGGGGCAGCTGCCGGGTCGGCCGGGCGTGGTGGTGGCCACCGGCCACTACCGGCACGGCATCGTGCTCACGCCCGTGACCGCCGACGCGATCGCCGAGATGGTGCGGACCAGGGTCGACCCGGCCGACCTCGCCCCCTTCAACCCGGGGCGGTTCTCGAGGCAAAGGGAGGGCACGGTGGCATGGAGCTGATGCTCAACGGGATTCGCCAGTCGATGCTCGACGGAGCCACCGTTGCGGATGCGGTGGCGTCACTGACCACGCGAACGCGCGGTGTCGCCGTGGCGGTCAACAGCGAGGTCGTCCCCCAGGCAGGTTGGGCGACCACCGCGCTGGCCGATGGCGACCGGATCGAAGTCCTGACTGCGGCGCAGGGCGGGTGAGCCCGGTGGATGACCTCACTCTCGCCGGCGTGACGCTGGGGTCGCGGCTCATCCTCGGTACCGGGGGCGCGACCAGCCTCCACGCGCTGGAGCAGGCGATTCGCGCCTCAGGTACCGAACTGGTCACCGTGGCGCTCCGCCGCGTCGACCCGGTCGGAGGTCGGGCCGCCGGCGGGCTGCTGGAGATCCTCGAGCGCTGTGGCGTGGGCGTGTTGCCCAACACCGCAGGCTGCCACACAGCGGTCGAAGCGGCCAAGGTGGCGCACCTGGGCCAGGAAGCGTTCGACACGACCTGGGTCAAGCTGGAGGTCATCGGTGACGAGCGGACGCTGCTTCCCGACGCGGTCGAGCTGGTTCCTGCCGCCGAGCGGCTCGTGGCCGACGGTTTCACGGTTCTGCCGTACACCAGCGACGACCCGGTGCTGGCCCGCCGCCTCGCCGACGTCGGCTGCGCGGCGGTCATGCCGGCGGGTTCGCCGATCGGCTCGGGGCTGGGCATCTCGAATCCACATCACGTCCGACTCATCCGGCAGGCCGTCGAGGTGCCGGTGATTCTCGACGCCGGCATCGGCACCGCCTCGGATGCGGCGCTCGCCATGGAGCTTGGCTGCGACGCTGTGCTGGTGGCGAGCGCGGTCACCCGTGCCGCCGACCCGGCCCGGATGGCGGCCGCCATGCGTCATGCCGTTATCGGCGGCCGGCTGGCCTGCGAGGCGGGGCGCATCCCCCGACGCTTTCATGCACTCGCCTCGACCCCCGACGATGGGCGGCCCGCACTGTGACTCCGCTGCTCATCCTCACCGATCGCCGCCAGGCCGCCCGACCTCTCGTCGACGTCGTCGGCGCCACTGTGGATGGTGGCGCACGCTGGATCGTACTGCGCGAGAAGGATCTGCCGCGTGCGGAGCGTGCCGCGCTGGCCGAGGCGCTACGCCCGATCGTTACCTACGTCGGGGGGCGCCTCATCGTGGCAGGGCCAGACCCTCTCCGCGGACCGGCGGCTCCGCCGCTCGGCGAGGATCGGTCGTCTCACGCCGATGCGGTCCACCTGCCTGCGGTAGGGCCGTACCCGCCGCCGGCTCCGCCTGCTTTCGTCGGCCGGTCTTGCCACGACGAGACCGAGCTGGCTCGTTTGTCCACCGAAGACTACGTGACTCTGTCCCCTGTGTTCGTGACGCTGTCCAAGCCCGGGTACGTCCCTCCGCTCGGCCTCCCCGGGCTGGCACGGCTAGTTGCCCGTACCAGCAAGCCGGTCTTCGCGCTCGGCGGCGTCGGTTCGGCGGCGCAGGCGGTGGCGTGCCTTGAAGCCGGCGCGGCCGGTGTCGCCGTGATGGGCGCGGTGATGCGTGCCGACGATCCCGCAGCGGTGGTCGCCGGCCTGCTCGGTGCCCTGGAGCGGCGATGATGCCACCGATCGCGCTGACGATTGCCGGCTCGGACTCCTCCGGCGGCGCGGGAATTCAGGCCGATCTCAAGGTCTTCGCCGCGCTCGGTGTGTACGGCGCGTCGGTGTTGACCGCGGTCACGGCACAGAACACCCGCGGCGTCCGCTGGGTGCACCCCCTGCCGAGCGAGGTGATCACGGTGCAGCTCGACGCGGTGCTTGACGACCTGCCGGCGGCGGCCACCAAAGTCGGAATGCTCGCAACCGCCGGTGCGGCGAACACGATGGCGGCACGGGCAAAGGCGCGGCGGCTGCCCAACCTCGTGCTGGACCCGGTGCTCGTCTCCTCTAGCGGCACGCAGTTGGGCACGGTGGAGGCGGTCGAGGTGCTGTTGCCGTACGCCACCGTTGTCACGCCCAACCGCGACGAGGCTTCGGCCCTGCTGGGCTGGCGGGTCAGCACGCCCGGTGACATGGCCGCCGCGGCAGCGGAGCTCGCATCGCGCGGCCCGCGGTGCGTGGTGGTGACCGGCGGCGACGTGACCGATTGCGACCCATCAGACGGCGGCGAGTCAGTGGACGCGCTGTGGACCGAGAACGGGGCTCGGTTGCTCCCGCTGCCGCGCGTCACGACGGGCAACACTCACGGCACCGGTTGCGCGTTCTCGTCGGCCATCGCGGCCAGGCTGGCGCTTGGGGACGCGGTGGACGACGCGGTGATTTACGCCAAGGGATATGTGGCTCGGGCGCTGGACGGCTCGCGCGAATGGCGGGTCGGCGGCGGCCTTGGGCCTCTGGACCACATGGGCTGGTCGACAAAGTCTACAGAGGGAGGCTCGGCATGAACGCACGTCGCAAGATTTACGTCGGAGGATCAAGGGCGGAGATCCAGGTACCGTTCGCGGAGGTGACTCTCAGCGGGGACAACCCGGCGGTGCGGCTCTACGACACCTCTGGACCCGGAAGCGACCCGACTGTCGGGCTGCCGGCCCTGCGCGCGCGATGGATCACCGAACGCGGCGACGTCGCACCCGTGCGCGGCGCCGCGGCCGTGCGGCCGGGGCGGGCCGTGACCCAGCTCGGGTACGCCCGGGCCGGAATCGTTACACCGGAGATGGAGTTCGTGGCCATCCGCGAGAGCGTCGAACCGACGGTGGTCCGCGATGAGGTCGCGGCCGGGCGGGCTGTTCTGCCGGTCAACGTCAACCACCCCGAGTCAGAGCCGATGGTCGTCGGCAAGCGCTTCCTGGTGAAGGTCAACGCCAACATCGGCACATCGGCGGTGTCGTCCTCAGTGGACGAGGAGGTGGAGAAGATGCGGTGGGCGACCGCTTGTGGCGCGGACACGGTGATGGATCTCTCCACGGGCAAGGGCATCCACGAGACCCGCGAGGCGATCATTCGCAACTCGCCCGTGCCCATCGGCACTGTGCCGATCTACCAGGCGCTTGAGAAGGTTGGCGGCGACCCGACCAAGCTCTCGTGGGAAGCCTTCCGGGACACCGTGGTCGAGCAGGCCGAGCAGGGCGTGGACTACATGACAGTGCACGCCGGGGTGCGGCTGTCGTATGTTCCGCTGGCGGTCGAGCGGGTCACCGGGATCGTGAGCCGGGGAGGTTCGATCATGGCGGCCTGGTGCCTGGCGCACCACGAGGAGAACTTCCTCTACACCCGCTTCGCCGAGCTATGCGAGATCTTCGCACGGTACGACGTGACGTTCTCACTCGGCGACGGCCTGCGCCCGGGCTCGATCGCGGACGCCAACGACGAGGCCCAGCTAGCCGAGCTGAGGACGCTCGGCGAGCTGACGTCCATCGCCTGGCAACATGACGTCCAGGTGATGATCGAGGGGCCGGGGCACGTACCAATGCACAAGATCCGCGAGAACGTCGAGCTGCAACAGCAGTGGTGCCATGAGGCGCCGTTCTACACCCTCGGTCCACTCACGACCGACATCGCGCCCGCGTACGACCACATCACCTCGGCCATCGGTGCCGCGATGATCGCCATGCACGGCACGGCCATGCTCTGCTACGTCACCCCGAAGGAACACCTCGGCCTGCCGGACCGCGACGATGTTAAGGCCGGGGTCATCGCGTACAAGATCGCCGCCCACGCGGCGGACCTGGCCAAGGGCCACT
This sequence comes from Micromonosporaceae bacterium, assembly GCA_020027875.1. Classification (GTDB taxonomy): domain Bacteria; phylum Actinomycetota; class Actinomycetes; order Mycobacteriales; family Micromonosporaceae; genus JAXIPB01. Next base: position 7,874 of record JAHRHA010000179.1, read on the forward strand.
CGGGCGCCCAAGCAAGGGACGACGCGCTGTCCAAGGCACGCTTCGAGTTCCGCTGGGAGGACCAGTTCAACCTATCGTTGGATCCGCCGACCGCCCGGGCATATCACGACCAGACGTTGCCAGCAGAGCCCGCCAAGACCGCCCACTTCTGCTCGATGTGCGGGCCGAAGTTCTGCTCGATGCAGATCACACAGGAGCTGAAGGAGTACGCCGAGCACGGCATGCGGGCCAAGTCGGAAGAGTTCGTCGACTCGGGGGGTCGTGTCTACCTCCCCGTCACCTGACGCCGCCTGGTCTCACGATCGCGGCGATCATGAACTAGAGTTCCTTTTCGGCAGCGTGTCGTGCCCCCAACTGTCGCGGTAGGGACCGCCCTTGCGGGCGGCCCCCCGCACAGATCCCAGCGTGCGGGACTACCGCACTGGGCTCCTGCCTCAGGTTCTGGCGGCGAAGCGCACCTCCGGGAAGGGATGCATCACGCGCGGTCTCGGTAGGCATCGATTCGCGATCCGTTTCATCCGGGACCAGTTCAACCGTGCCCGTTGGCTGCGCCGCCGTAGCCGCTTGCGCCAGAGCCCGATCACTTGGAACCGGAAGCCGTTTACCGCATCGGAGTTGCCGGGCACGGCGTAGTAGGCGTAGTGGCCACGTAACACGCTGGCCAGCCACTGCCCCTGCACCGGGATGGGTAGATGCCAGCGCCGCTTGAGACCGGCCTTGACCTCGGCCAGCTTGGCTCGCACCCGCTTGGCGATCGT
>JAHRHA010000327.1 GCA_020027875.1 Micromonosporaceae bacterium
CAGGTGGGTGATGATGGTGGGGTCGTCGAGGTCGTGGAAGCGTCCGTCGAGCATGCCGAGGTAGATCTCGGCCCGGATGTGGTCGAGCCGGCCGGGGTGCCCGGCGCGTTTGGCGGCCAGTCCGAGCGCGTCGAGGCGGGCGCAGGCGGCCACCACCCGCTCGGGCGGCAGGTTGTAGCCGTGCAGGCTGGCGGTCCCGTCGGCGTTGCGGTGGCCGACCACCCGCCGCCCGCGCAGCGCTTTCTCGTAGCGGCGCCGGGCCCAGGTCGGGTCGAGCGCGATCGCGTGCCGTTTGAGTTTGTCGATGAGCTGTCCGGTGGTCAACGACGCGGCCAGGGGCAGCAGGGCGGCGCAGAGGGCGCGGGCGTGCTCGTCGGAGAGACCCTGGGTCCATTCGGAGAAGACCCGGGCCCGGGGTTGGTCGAGCCGGCCGGCGCACAGCGCGGCCCCCATCGTCGGCAGCCGGTGCGCCAGGTCCTCGGCCAGGTGGCACAGGTCCTCGGCGGCGCGGCGGGTGAGTACCAGCGCGGCGCGGACCTCGTCGGCGGCGAACTCGCCGGCCTGGTCCGGGTCGGCCCCGAACCCGGCCGCGTCGGCCACGCCGCGGCGGCGCACCTCATCCACCACCGCCAGCAGCTGGCCGCGTTCGTGGTTGCTCTGCCGGTAGCGGGCCCGCATCAGCAGCACACACTCCGCCCCGGACAACACCGTTGGGTCCAGCCCGGCCAGCAGGCCCGCCAACGCCGGCCCGGTCGGGGTGCGCTCCAGCGCCGCAACCGCGGGACGCGCCGACATGCACCAAGGTCATGGCCGGGCACGCCAAAATGGCGAAGGATACCCCAATGTCAGGAGCCTCGACCCACCTCAGCGACCAGAGTCCACTGTGGTGGGCATACATCGCGCCGAGTCCAAGTGGACGGTGTCCCCACGGCAACGTGGCAGGAAAGCAAGCGGCTGTGGCGCCAGCACCCAGGGGCGACCCTGCCCGACCGCTGAAATCGGCATCACAGGGCCAAACTGAGCGGCATTGCGGCTGACCTCAGTTGTCGCGGAGGTCAGCGCACGCCGATTCATATTTCTGGTCGAACTCCGCCCGGGTGATGGTGGCGGTCTCGGGCGGGTTGGGCGCGTAGAGCACCTCGTCGGAGTTCAGCGACGTCAGCATCTCGACGGTGAAATGGACGTTGTTGATGCGATAGACGTTGTCGACGTGGGCGTCCGCGCGGTAGATGGCCCCTGGGTCCAGAGCGGACAAGGTGGAGCGGAGGACTTCCCAACCAGACGGGGTGGCGAACATTTCGATCACGTTCACCGCGTCAGGCTTCGCGGCCTGGATGCCCCAGTACGGCGAGGTGATCTCGACCCCCCGGAGGTCGGTGGGGCTTGCCTTCGGTGTTGCGGGCGTTGGCGGCGGCGCGGCTGGCTCTTGTTGGTATACATAGATCCGCGCCGCTCCCCGTTCGCAGGTGTTAAGGAGCAGGACCGGCTCGCCATCGATCAACGTCACGGCCAGCCAGGCGTAACTCGCCGGCGAGCACGCGGTCAAGGTCGCCGCAGCTAGGACGAGAGCCAGGCTGATCCTCAGGGAGCGCACCGCGAAAGTCTCGGCTGCGAAGGTCATCCAGGCAATGGGCCGACCGGGCTAGATCGCCGCGATCTTGGCGGTTGAAGCCGACCGGCGACGGGTACTACACGGGCGTAGTTCCCTAACCCCCGGAGGACCACATGTTCGCGATCATCGCCGCGGTGCTCTTCGCCATCGTGCTCGTGCTCGATCTGGCCAACGAGAGCCTCGGAGACGTGCTTACGGCCAGCTTCCTGACCACCGCCGGCCTGCTCTGTATCGCGCTGCACCTCGCTGGCGTAGGCGGGTGGAGCCGCTACCGGCGCACCCGCGGCCGTCGCTCCTGACCGGCCCGGGCTGATCGGCGCAGCGGCCGGTACTGTCGTTGCGATGGATCCGGACGCCCTATTCGCGCTCACCGAACCGCCGCGCGTTGGTGGCGTCGACGTCGCGTCGTCGACGTCCGTGGGTGCGGCGACGTTCGCCGCTCCCACGAGGGATGCGCCGCTCGCGGTCCGCATGCGTCCGCGCACGATCGACGATCTGGTCGGGCAGGATCACCTGCTCGCCCCCGGAGCCCCCTTGCGCCGCCTCGTCGCCGGGGGGCAGATGACATCGGTGATTCTGTGGGGCCCGCCGGGCACGGGTAAGACGACCATCGCTCATCTCGTGGCGAAGTCCAGCGACCGGCGGTTTGCGGCCCTCTCCGCGTTGAACGCCGGTGTGAAGGACGTCCGCGCCGTGATCGAGGAGGCGCGCCGGGTGCGCCGTACCGGCGGGGAGGCCACCGTTCTGTTCATCGATGAGGTTCATCGTTTCTCGAAGACCCAGCAGGATTCGCTGCTCTCCGCGGTTGAGGACGCAACGGTCACGCTGCTGGCGGCAACCACGGAGAACCCGTACTTCTCGATCATTTCCCCGCTGTTGTCCCGGTGCGTGCTGCTCACCCTTCAGCCGTTGGATGACGAAGCCGTACGGGCATTGGTGCGCCGTGCGGTCGAGGACGAGCGCGGGCTCGGTGGCTCCGTCACGGTGGAAAAGGACGCCGAGGATCACCTCGTCCGCCTCGCGGGCGGCGACGTCCGCAAGGCGCTCACGGCGCTGGAGGCGGCCGCCGCGGGCGCGCACGCACTCGGCACCACCGACGTTGACCTCGCCACCGCCGAGGCCGCGCTGGACAAGGCGGCCCTGCGCTACGACCGCGAAGGGGACGCGCACTACGACATCGTGAGCGCCTTCATCAAGAGTATGCGGGGCTCGGACGTGGACGCCGCTCTGCACTACCTCGCCCGGATGATCCTGGCTGGGGAGGATCCGCGATTCATCGCCCGCCGCATGGTGATCTTCGCCAGCGAGGATGTGGGACTCGCCGACCCGACGGCCCTGCTCGCGGCGACCGCAGCCGCACACGCGGTCGAGTACGTGGGCCTGCCCGAGGCGCGGCTCAACCTCGCGCAGGTGGTGATCCACCTCGCCACGGCGCCGAAGTCCAATGCGGTGATCATCGCGATCGAGGCGGCCATGGCCGACGTGCGAGACGGCCGGGCCGGGACCGTACCGCGCCATCTGCGGGACTCTCACTATCAAGGATCACGGGGACTCGGCCACGGCGCTGGGTACGCCTATCCCCACGATGATCCGCGGGGAGTGGTGGGTCAGCAGTACGCCCCAGATGACGTCGCCGGCCAGGAGTACTACCGTCCATCGGGACACGGAGCCGAAAGGGCGCTTGGCGAGCGGGTGGCCAAGTTGCGTACGGTAGTCCGGTCAGATGGTGGCTCCCCGCAACCGGCGCGTGCGGTCGAAGCCTCCGGTGGGGAGGACAACTAGTGGCCCGCGACGCGGATTCCGACAAGCCCAGCAAGCGCCGCTGGGGTCGGGGCAGCAAGCCCGAGGAGGGCCCAAGCGACGATGAGCTCGGCTGGCTCGCGGACCTTCGTGGCAGCCGGGACGAGCGCGCCGGTGGCGACGAGCCGACCGGGACGATCTCCACTCGCGGTCGGCGAGGTGCGGCGCCAACCGAGCCACCATCCGGCCCACCCCCACCTCCGCCGGCCGCGGGCGGGCGTCGGCGGG
>JAHRHA010000328.1 GCA_020027875.1 Micromonosporaceae bacterium
GCGCCGAGCTGCTCCAGCCGAACAGAGACCTGCTCCACCATGAGAGTTTCGATATCCAGATGCATCCGGTTCTTGCCGGCCTTGGGCTCGGACACCTTCGTTCAGGCCGTAGTCGGAGTCGTTGGCTCGAGTGACAGCTTCGTCCACGTCCGCGACCGGGTAGACCGACACGAGCGGGCCGAACGCCTCCTCACGTGGGCACGCGACGGCCTTGGTGGCCCGACCAGCACGGTCGGCTCGTAGAAGACCGGCCCGAGGTCAGGGCGTGTCGTCCGCCGGCCACGACGGTGGCTTCCCTTGGCGCGAGCGTCCTCGACGTGCCCACGGACTGTCTTGAGCTCCAGGGGGCGTCGATCGGGTCACCGTCTACCGCCGGATCCGAGAACCGGTCAGGGTCGAACTTCTCCGGGTGCCCGAGCCGTGCGCCACAAGGCTGGGGACCGTCCGTGCGCGCGTTTGAACGCTCGGCTGAACGCCTCTTCCGCGTCGTATCCCACTCTGTGGGCGATCGCCGCGATGGTGGTGTCCGTGGTCGCCAGCAGGTCTTGCGCCACGTGCATCCGCCATTCGTTGAGATAGCGGATCGGCGAACGTCCCAGAACCTCGCGGAAGCGAGCGTCGAGCCGCGAGCGTGACGCCCCGGCCTCGGCAGCTAGGTCGTCGACCGTCCATCTTCGTTCCGGGGCTGCGTGGATCGCGGCCATCGTGGGTCCGAGCAGGGGATCGCGTAGCCCAACGATCCAGCCGCGCTCCACGGCGGGGGCCGTGGCGAGATGCATCCGGAGCGCTTCGGTGACGAGCAACTCAGGGAGCCTGGTTGATCTGCGAGACCGTGCCTTGCCTGACGATTCTTCCAGTGCGTATGCGATGCTCGCGTCGAACCAGCTCCTGGCGGGCCCGTCTGCCGGCCGAACCACGAACGCGGGGGGGAACGCGGCCCGGCCCGGATCGAACAGCGGGTCCTCTGAATGGAGGCATCCGCACACCACGTCCGTACGATCCCCGCCACCGCCATAGCGGATGACCGGCATCTCGGTCCACGGCGGCATTGGGACGACGCTGGTGATGTGCACCGGTGTCGCCGCCTCGACGCCGCCCATCATGAACTCGTCGCCGTACGGCAGGATGATCACCTCGCCGGCGCTCGCCCAGTAGCGCTCGCCGCCCGGGAGCGCCACCCAGCACCGCCCGGAGGCGATGACGTGGAACAGCACGAGACGCTCCGCCCCCGGGTGCATCATCGCGGCCAACATCGGCCCGCCCTGTCCCTCGAGAGTCCAGCTCTCCGAGTACTCGGCGCGCATAAAGATGGCGCCTTCGAGACGGAGCCGCTCAAGGGCCTGATCCAGCGCCTCCGGGCGTCCGGCGACTTCGGTCACGGGTGTAACCCCTGCCATTTCGGTCATCCATCTGGGTTTCGCGGTCATTCCTGACGGTGTGCGACCGCTTCCATACTGGCGCCATCTCGCAACGAACGGAAGGAGCGAACGATGAAGACCGACTCGACGCCAGCGGTTAGCTTCAGGCACTACGGCGGCAAGCCTCCCGAGAACTACGAACGGTATTTCGTCCCGACTATTGGCGCCGCTTGGGCTACGGCCCTTCTCGAGGTGGCCGGGCTGAGCAGCGGTGAGCGCGTGCTCGACGTCGCGTGCGGCACGGGCATTGTGACGCGGCGTGCGTCGGAGCTCGTCGGCCCGGAAGGCTTCGTGGCGGGGTTGGACGTCAACCCGGCCATGCTCGCGGTCGCCCGATCCGTCTCACACACGTCGATCGAGTGGCACGAGTCCAGCGCGGAGTCCATCCCGTGTCCGGACGCTTCGTTCGACGTCGTGATGTGCTCACTGGGCCTGCAGTTCGTGCCGGACCGATCTGCGGCCATGCGCGAGATCCGGCGCGTCCTCGCCGACGGTGGACGCGTCGCGATCGGGACTGTAGGTGCGATCCCCCCGGTCTTCGAGATCTTGGCGCAGGCCCTCGCCCGTCACGTGAAGCCGGAGGTGGCCGCATTCGTGCGACAGGTCTTCTCGCTGCACGATCCCCGGGAACTGCACGCCCTCGCGGATGGCGCCGGCCTGCGATCGGTCTCGGTGGAGTCGAAGGCACTGCGCATCATGCTTCCGCCGCCGAGCGAGTTCCTTTGGCAGTATGTGACCAGCACACCTCTGGCCGGGCCGGTCGGGGAGATCGGCGACGACGAGCGCGCGGCGCTCGAGCGGGACGTCACGACCGCCTGGCGCAGCTTCCTCGACGGTGATGCGCTCCGGCTCGACATCGATGCTGTGTTGACCACTGCGCGGAAATGACCCAGGAAAGACCGATGGCACAGAACGCCGGGCGTTCCGTGCCAGGTTCGCCGAGGCTTTCAACTCGGGGCCGGTCGAGGCACGGCTGAGTCTCTGAGAGCCGTGTCGAAGTCGCTGGTTGGGTTGCTGCCGGCCACGGGAGCGAAAGGCACGGTCATCCATGGCTGGTGTGCGGACGCGGTTTCGCAATGCGCCTGCACGCAGAGACGGGGGTCGCGGTCCGGTCGCGCTGGGCGAGCTGTCGGCTCAGTGCGCAGACTTGGTGGCGAGGAGCGAGATGCTCTTGACTCCGTACTTCGCGCTGGCGTTGCGGGCCTGGTCGGAGAGGAACGCGTACGCATTGACCCGGAGCGTGTCGATCGTGAAGCCAGCCGGCTCGATCGCCTGCAGGTAGGTCTGCTGCTCGGCCGCAGCCGCCTGCACCATCCCGTCGATGCTGGCGTCGGTGAACCCACCTACCGGCTCGGCTACGTGCGCACCCAGCACGCCACAAAACCGGTCCAGCACCGCCTGGTACAGGTCGGTCTTCGAGTCGAAATGCCGATTCAGGATCACCCGGGTGAGCCCGGCCTCGGCCGCGATGTCATCCAGACTGGTCGCAGCGACCCGGAACCCGACGTCCTAGCGCAACGGCGTCGAGCAGCCAGCCATTGTGAGAGACCGATGCTCTATTCGAGAGGGAGGGCACCGATGGACGTGGCCCTCCCGGTTGTGGCCATTCACTCCATCTATGTCTTTCACTTGCCGGCTGGGCCGGTGTGGGTGCTGCATTGCTTCTATTTGGTGAGCACAGGTCTGATGCTGCTCTGGTATCTGCGCTATACAGCGCGCGGAAGGGGAGCGTCGCAGCGTCGCCAGACCGGGGTCGGCCGCTACACAGAAGTAGCCCCGGCACGGGGCCTAGCAGAACTCGGTATTTCGACTGATTCGGCTACATCGACCGCCCCTTAACATCGAGCTCCTGGGTCTTTCCGGCGGGCGGCACTCGAGCCCGTCATATCAAGCTGAAGAGCTGGGGCAGTCGCGCGACGTCAGATACGGCGGGTGTGACCCGAGCCCCCGTCGCAGACGCAGAACTCGTTGCCTTCTGGGTCGGTCATGACGATCCACTGCTGGCCGTGCTCCGCGACGATCTCGGGGCTGATGCGTGTCGCGCCGAGCTGCTCCAGCCGAACAGAGACCTGCTCCACCATGAGAGTTTCGATATCCAGATGCATCCGGTTCTTGCCGGCCTTGGGCTCGGACACCTTC
>JAHRHA010000329.1 GCA_020027875.1 Micromonosporaceae bacterium
TTGCTCGCGATCAGACGGATTCGTCCAGCGGCCAGGGTGCCACGGATGATTGGCACCTGGGACAGGGCGGTTTTCGCCTTGATTGGGACGCATCGACCACCAGTCGCTTCGCCCTGCAAGGCGATCTCTACGATGGCCGTATCGCTCGGCCCGGCGCCGCTGACATCGCGGTCAGCGGCGGCAACGTGATAGCGAAGTGGTCACGGACGATCTCCGAAACGTCGAATCTCGCGGCCCAATTGTACTACGACCGGACCCACCGGGACATCCCGGGCACCTTTGGCGAGGATCTCGACATTTACGACGTCGACCTCCAACACCGTTTGCCATTGGGCGCGCGGCATGACGTGGTCTGGGGACTCGGCTATCGGCTGATGAACGATCGCGTCGCCAACAGCCCAGGCCTGGCGTTCCTGCCGCCGCACGTGGCGCGACAGTGGTTCACCGGATTTGTTCAGGACGAGATCGCGCTCCTCCCCGACCGGTTCCACGTGACGCTGGGCACCAAGGTCGAGCACAACGACTATACCGGTTTCGAGATTCAGCCCAGCGGCCGTGTGAACTGGAGACTCACGCCCTCCGGGACGCTGTGGGCCGCCGTCTCGCGGGCGCTCAGAACGCCGTCGCGCCTCGATCGGGAACTGTTCGCGCCCGGTCAGCCACCCTACATCCTCGCCGGCGGCCCGGACTTCGATTCAGAAGAGGAGCTGGCCTACGAGCTCGGCTATCGCCATCAGCGCGGCGTGCTGGCTCTGTCCGTGGCGACCTTCTACAGCCGCTACCACGGACTCCGCAGCCTGGAGCAGGTCAACCCGCCCTCGGCCTTCCCCATGGTCATCGGCAATGGGCAAGACGGCGAGTCCTTCGGAGCGGAGTTCACGGCCGACTACTGGCTCACAAACCGGTGGCGGCTCCGCGCCGGCTACACGGAGCTGCGCGTCCACATTTGGCCCAACCCCGGCAGCACCGACACGTCCCGGGGCGCCACGGAATCCCGGGCACCCGATCGCCAGCTGTTCCTGCATTCGTCGGTCGACCTGCCCGCTCACGTGAGACTCGACGCCGGATTCCGTGCCGTCGGCGACATCGCCAACCAGCAGGTCCCGGCCTATGCCGAGTTGAATGCCAAGCTCACCTGGCAACCCACGGCGAAGCTGGGCCTCTCGGTCGTCGGCCAGAACCTGTTGCACCGTCGGCACGCGGAGTTTGGGGCACCTGCCACGCGTCGGGAAATCGAACGTGGCGTGTATGGGTTGGTCGAATGGCGCTTCTGAGCACGATCTTCGCCAGAGCGGCCAAACGGTGTGCTCGATGGGGCATGCCCGCGGCGTGGGTGTTCTGCTTCGCTGTGCTACTCGTGGCGGGGCCCGGGTTGGCGGCGCAAACCGCGCGGGCCGCAGAGTACCAGGTGAAGGCCGTGTTCCTGTTCAACTTTGCGCAATTCGTCGATTGGCCAGCCGAAGCGCCTGCCGACGCCGACACGACGCTGGTGATCGGCGTTCTCGGGGATGATCCGTTCGGGGGTGTTCTGGACCAGACCGTGCGCGATGAGCGGCTCGCAGGGCGGCCATTCCAGGTTCGGCGCTACCAGAGCGTGGACGAGATCAAGATCTGCCACATCTTGTTCATCAGTCGGTCCGAGGGAGGCCGGCCGGAGGGCATTCTGGCGCGCCTCAAGCACCGGCCGATCCTCACGGTGAGTGACGCCGACGGATTCGCCGAACGTGGAGGCATGATTCGCTTTGTGACCGACCGGAGCCGCATCAAGCTCCAGGTCAATCTCGAGGCGGCGGAGGCGGCCGACCTGACCATCAGCTCCAAGTTGCTGCGGGTGGCCGAGATCATCGCCCCGACCGGGCGTTGAGATGTCACTGCGCGACTGGCCGATCAAGCAGAAGCTGACGGCGATCCTCCTCCTGATCAGCGGCTTGGTGCTGCTGCTGACGTCCGCGGCGTTTGTGACGTACGAGGTGGTGGCGTTCCGGCAGACGACGGTGAAGAACCTGTCAACCTTGGGGCGCGTCATCGCGGCGAACAGCACCGCGTCGTTGGCCTTTGCCAACGAAGCCGACGCGACAGAAGTCCTGTCCGCACTGAGAGGCGAGCCACATGTCGTGGCGGCAGGTCTGTACGACAAGGACGGCCGGTTGTTCGCGCGATATCCGGCGGCCCTCCCCGGCGACGACCTTCCGGCCGCTCCCGAGAGGGACGGGTACCACTTCGAGCACGGGTACGTGATCGGACTCGAGCCCGTTGCAGAGGTAGGGAATCCGCGCCTGGGCACGTTGTACCTCAAGTTCGACATGAAAGCGGTGTCCCGCACGTTGCGACTCTCGGCCGCCATCGCCGCGGGGGTCATGGCGATCGCGTTGCTGGCTGCCTACTTCCTCGCCGCGGTCCTTCAGGGACGGATCTCGCAACCCATTCTCGCGCTGGCGGAAACCGCCAGGGCAGTCTCCACTCGGCAGGACTACTCCGTGCGGGCGCCCAAGCTCGGCGAGGACGAATTGGGCGTGCTGACCGACGCCTTCAATCACATGCTCGGTCGCACCGAGGACCAAGACCGCGCACTCAGAGAGAGCAAGGCGGAGCTGCAACGCTACGCCGCGGAGCTCGAGCAGCGGGTCGCGGAGCGGACCCGCGAGCTCGAGGAGCGTAACGACGCCCTGCGGCGCAATGCGGCCGAGCTCCTCGCCGCGAGCCAGGAGCTCGACGCGTTCGCTTACTCGGTGTCGCACGACCTGCGCGCGCCGCTGCGCAGCATCGATGGATTCAGCCAGGTGCTGCTGGAAGACAACTCCGCGCAGCTGGATGAGTCGGGACGGGGTTCCCTGCAGCGGGTGCGCGCCGCCAGTCAGCGGATGGCCACCTTGATCGACGACCTGCTGAAACTTGCGCGGGTCACCCGTGCAGAGATGCGTACCGAGGTGGTGGACATGAGCGGGATGGCGCGGGACATCGTGGCGGAGGTCCAGCGGGCGACCCCAGAGCGGCCGGTGGAATTCGCGATTCACCC
>JAHRHA010000180.1 GCA_020027875.1 Micromonosporaceae bacterium
CGCCCGGGGCCTGCTGGCCGACCTGCGGGATGCGCCGTGGCGGCTATCCGCCACCGACCACCAGGGTCGGGTGATCTGGCACGGCCCGATCCGCCGCCGGCCCAGCGAGGCCGATCTTCGCCGGCGGCCCAGCCCGGCCGAGGCGGCCTATGTGCGGGCCCGGGATCGGCGATGTCGCTTCCCGGGCTGCCGCCGCCCGGCCGCCTGCGCCGAGATCGATCACACCACCCCGTACTCGCAGGGCGGGCCCACCGACGTGTGCAACCTCGATTGCCAGTGGTAAGGATCAAACACCACGAAGCCCGACACAGGTGAACAGGTCGAGAGCCCGGCCCCCCGGATACTCAAGCCCCGCAAGCGGTGACCCTAGTAGCTACCGAATCGAACGACAGAAACACCCCGATTGAAAAGGTGTGACGCCGGTCACACGCGACGTGTCCGATGCTCCCCGGTATGGACGTCAGCCGAACGGACAGAGCCGCTGACCGTGGGTATCGCCGTGTCCGGCTTATCACAATCCCCAATGGACATAGGCACCGGCGTCGATAGGTTTCCTGCCGGCTTAGACCCGGTTCGCGCACTGTGTCGACCCCAGATGCCCGATTCTGTCGACAGCCCCTATAAGTAGAGGCACAACCAGCCGGTGAGATACCGGCAGCCGCGTCGAAGCGACGCTCCGCGGCCTTCCCCTCCATCCCCCGCCCAGGCCGGCTGTGCAACTCAGCCGCGGGTTTCGGGACCCGGCGCAGGTGACGCCGGGCGGGATGCCTTTGGAGGGCCCCATGTCTAAGGTCACCATCGCCAAGGTCGTGGCGTATCTGATCGCCTTCGTCGCTGCGGTCAGTTCGTACGGCCACCAGGTCTACCTCCTGGAGCTGGCAGACCTCGATCCACTCTTCGGTGTCATACCGTCGGCGTGGATCACCCCGGCCACCGTGGACTCGCTTGCCATCATCGCTCTGATGGTGCGCACATCCGACGCGGTGACCGTCACCACTCGCCGGTGGGCACTCGTGCCCCTGGTGCTCGCGGGCGGTATGAGCGTGGCGGCCAACGTCGCCACCGCCCGCAACCTCGTCCAGGTCGTGGTCGGCGTCTGGACGGTAGCGGCGTACATCATCGCGGAGCTCTTCGTCGGCAAGATGGAGAGGAAGTCGACCAGTCTCCCGGTACCGCAGCCTCCCGCTGCGGCACCAACCTCGCCTGGTATGCCTCCGGTCGAGATGGAACCGGCCGAGGTGCACGCCTTCCGGGCGGCACAGGCCGAGCTTCGGCGGACGTCACGTCTGCCGGCGCTGAACGATAGGGCATAGCACGACGCGGGGCCGGGAACGTCGATATCGCTCCCGGCCCTCCGTGCACGGTACCGCCCGGCGACACCTCGGTGACGGACCGCCGGGCACGCAAGTCGCCAAGGCTCTTGGTGACTTGAGCACGAAAGTCCGTCACGCTGTGACGGACTTAGGCGGCCCGGACGGGTGGTTGCACACCCGCGACCCGGGCCTGACGACCTAACTGGAGGTCGCTGTGCACAAGCTACCGAACGACCCCGCGCCCCCGCGGGAGTACAACCCGTCCAAGCTGGTCGCCGATGTGATGGCCGTGCTCGGCCAGCACGGTATCGAGGTCATCGTCGACGGCAACAACGCGACGGTGGCGACCACGGCGGCGGCGGATCTGCTCCGCTCGCTCGGTGTGGATCCGGTCAACCTGCCGCACATCCCGTCCGTCGACCACGGCTACCTCAGCGGCAGCATGGGCGCCGACGAGGTGACCTCATGAGGCTACGGCGCAAGTCCAAGGAGACCATCGGTGACGTCTTCGAGAAGCTCGAGGCGGGCTACCGGCCACCCCCACCGGGACTGTGGTTGCCGTTCGGCTTCCGGGTGATCGGTCGCAAGCAGTTCCGGGCCGAGCTGGAAGGCGCTGCCGACATGTTCCTGGAGTTCGGCCGCATTTTGGGTCGGGCCGAGATCGCCCAGCAGTACGACCTCGACCTGCCGCCGGACGACTACCGGCTCAGCGGTGGGCTCCAGCTCTATCCACCAACCGAGGAGCAAGCCGCCTGACCCGACGACAGCAGACAGAGCGCCCGACGTCCACAACGGACGTCGGGCGCTCTTTTTGTGTCTCCGGCGCCCCGTGAGCGACGGTGGCCGCTCGGCGTTCCGGGGTGCTCCTATGCACCGGCGGGGACAGATCTTGGCTGTACGGCCACTACAGCGGGTTGGTGCTGGTCACGGTCGCGCAACGGCCGGTACGAGGGGGCGGCGGTCGCTCTGAGGGTCGCCGCCCCCTGGTACGTCTCGATGGCCGCCCGGCCGTACAACACCCACGGCCGCGGCGCCGGTGCGGGTGGCGCCGTGCGCACCTCACGGCGCCACCACGTCGGCCGCCTCATCGGTCATCTGGCGTCGTCGTGCATGTCCGGCCGCGCGGTGGACACGCCCGGCTCGACCCGATGACCGGACTCGGCCGGCGGGAACAGGTCGGTCTGCTGACGACCCAGCGCGGCGTCGCGGGCCTGCTCCACGATCCGGCCGTACTCCTCGGCCACCTCGTTCACGGTTGACTGCGCGGCCTGGTTGGCGATACCCGCGCTGCCGCGGGGCTGGGCGTCGGATTCGATCATTTCCTAACCTCTCGGTTGGGGCGGTCCCTGACGGAGCCGCTCGCGTGTCTCGTCGCCGTCGCGGAAGTACTCGGCCTTGAGCTCCCGCTCGCGCTGGCGCGCCTTCGCCTCAGCGTCTTCTCGTTGTTCGGCCAACGCGAGAGCGGCCGCGAACTGGTTCGCGGGTGAGGCCAGATCCGCGATACGCGCGGCGTGATCCAGATCGCTCTCCTGATCGACCAGCCGCTCCCGGATCGCCCGCGGGCTCAGGTCGATCGACTTGTTCTTGCCGCAGCCGCCGCACTGCACGGTCAGGCGGCCGCCCAACGCCCGGTACGGCGCCACCTCGTTGGCGAGGAGGGCGTTCTCGGCCTCCAGCTCAACGGCCCGGCGCTCGGCCGCGGCCAGGCGGTCACGTAGACGGTTCACCGGATGATCATCTCCGTCGGGGTGACCCGGACGATGATCTCCCCAAAGTCGGCTGATCGGGCGCGGTGAGCCTCGACGGCGCCGCGGCGCCGGGCCTTCTGGGCCTGGCGCAGGGCCATGAACCCCTCGACGACCGGCTGGAGACGGCGTCGGGTCTCCGACCCTCTCCGGGCGGAGTTGTACTCCCGCATGATCCGCTTCGCGCGGTCGGGGGACGCTGCCGTTAACCGGACCCTCGCCCGGGTGAGCCGGTTGTGCTGGTTGACCTCCTGGTCCCACGCGTACGCGGTCGGGTCGTCAATGATCATGTCGTCCTCCTGTCGCCTCGGGTACGCCGCTGGCCGGGAGGCGACAACCGACCGGCCAGCAGCACCAGGATCAGTGTCCCATGACGTCCGGTTATCGGACAGCAGCGTCCGCTGCGGTACGACCATGTCGTGCTATGAACCCTCATACGTGATGATGATTGATGTCAATGTCACTCTGCGTGGGCCCCGGAGGCTTGTGTCAACGCAAAGTTGATCTCTGGTAGACCCGCCCTCTCCCGGCGATTTACATACAGGCTCATAACTACGCAATATCAACAAGCTGCTGGCCGAGTTTGTGCAGGTCAGAGCGTTGTGACATGTGCATGCGTGGATATCTTGCTGTATTCTATTCCGGGGGGAGAGAAGGGGGGGACGGCGGGGTCTACCGCTTTATCCGTTTTGCGTGAACATGGTGCGCCCCTACCCTCAGTCACGAACGGTTGAGGTTAACGTTCGAATCTTGTTCGAATCTTGCACCAATGCACGTGCGTGGCACAGGGTCAGTACCAGTCGTCGCTCTCGAGGGAGGCGGGCACTGCCTCCAGCCCACCCAGGAACTCCCGCAGCCTGGACAGTCGGCGGTACAGGTACTGCTGAGCCTTGACGTCACCAGCCTGCTTCGCCCCGGCCAGGCCCTTGCGCAGCCGGCGTAGCTCCGCCCTCGCCGCGCCGGGCGTGGACACCCGCGACGGGTGCTCGTAGCCGTGCCCCCTCACGAACGGCCCCGGTAAACGTCGTGGTTGGCATAGGGTGGCCGGCCCCGCCGGTCGAACGGGCAGCCCTGCAGGTGTTCGACGGCGACGACGACGCGGCCGACCGGCTTGCCGGCCCGGCGACGGTCGGCCCGGTTGAGCGCCACCACCTCGACGGGACAGCCACAGCGTGGGCCGGTCATTGCTTCCTCCTGGACTTGGCTTCGTGACGCTGGCGCAGCCCGGCCTTGCGTCGCGCGGCGAGGATGGCCCGCTCAATCCTGCGAGCCTCGCGGCGCCGCGAGGTTTCGGCGAGGGCGACCTGGACGCGATCGCCCTCGGGCGGAATGTAGAGGACCATCAGAACGGCAGCTCCCCGTACATCTCCACCAGCGACCGCTTGGGCGTGGTGGCGTCCTGTCGGTGGTCGCACTCGGCGCAGCACGAGTCGCCCATGTCGCGCCACTCGTGACGGCAGTCCCACCATCGCTTGCCGCAGCCATGGCAGGGCTGCGTGTTGTCCTCGATGTTGTTTTCAGTCTTCATGATCGACTCCTTTGTTCTTACTGTTCGTAGCGGGTTTTCCAGACCAGACCAGACCAGACCAGGGTTACGCGTAGCGTGACGCCGTTACGTGACGTGTAACGTGACGCGTTACGATCCATGGTCATCGCTCAATCCGGCCTGCCTTCGCCGGTACTCACGCATCCGTTGGGTCGCGTTCTTGCGTCGCTGCGCGATCAGCTCCGGATCGTCCTGCAGGTCCATGTGATGCAGCACCCGGTAGCCGGATCCCTCCCGGGTCCAGAACCCGCAGCCGAGGAGTTCCCGCACCGCGTCGGCCGGGTCGCCGGTCTCGGCGCAGCGCAGTACGTCCCGCTCGCTGAGGTGACCGCCGGTCTCCCGACGCATGCACCAGCCGAGGCCCTCCACGTGCATCCGGTAGCCGGCGTCGGACAGCCCGGCCCGGGCGCACTGGTCGCTGAAGTCGTCGGACAGCTTGAGCCAGGTCACGCCGCACCGTCCTTGCGAGTGACGATCTTGATCCATTCGTGCCGGTGCTGGGCGTACGCGGACAAGTCGTCGACGACGGTGCTGGGCACGACCCAGCCGCGGCCAGACTCGCTCCAGTACGGCCGTGCGCCGAGCGTCAACAGCACCTGCTTGGCGCCGTAGCCGCGCACGAGGGCGCGGTCGCCGTCGACGGTGGCGGAGAACGCGGGCCTCACGAGGCACCGCCGACCCGGGCGTGGTCGTCGACAGCCCGGCGGACGTTGTTGTCCACCCATACGGTCGGCGGTGAGAAGGGCGGCCCGGCGGTCTCTAGTCCCCAGGCGGCCCACCCGGGCCGGTGTGGGGTGGTACGGCCGATAACTGGGCCGAGGTTGCCCATGGCGCCGATACGAACGTTGCCGTCAGCGTCGACGAACTGGGCCTGTTCTGTAACGACCTGTGACAGGTTCAGTCCGCGCGCCTCCGCGTACTTGCGGACCAGCGCCCAGTAGTGGGCGCGCGCCTCGTCGATCTCACGGGCTAGATCGTCCTGGCCCACCCGGGCGCGGGCTGCTTTCTGGCGGCAGGCACCCGAGCAGTAGCGGGCGTCCTTGCGGGTCGCCGTGAAGCCCTTCTCGCAGACGACGCACCGGCGCTTGCCGCGCGTAACGGTTCGTGACGGCTTGTTCTCGTTCTCGCGTAGCCGGTTGGCCAGGCCGCGGGCCTCGAGCCGGCTCATGGCCGCACCGCCGCACCGCCGGCCAACTCCCGCTGGCGCACGCCCGACGACATCCCGGACTCGCGCCAGAAGTCGGCGTACTCGGCGTACAGGTCACGGTGTGGCCGCACGATGCCGCACAGCTCGTCCAGTTCACGAGAGACGCGGCGACGGGCGCGCCAGTCGCGCCACCTGTCGGCCCGGTGCGTTACCCTGACCGAAGACTCAGCTTCTTGGTCGGGGCTGGTGTCGGTGATGATGGGCCCGGCGTCCTCAGGCGCCGGGCCTTCGCTTGTCCTCACGCGACCGCACCGCCCTCGGGGGCGCGGTCGTATAGCCGGACCCAGACGGGACCGCCGACACGCTCGGTCAGTCGCATCGCCCGGCGGCCGACCAGCTCGACCGGATCGACACAACGGCCGTCGCGGCGGTGCATGTCGAACCCGGCCGCGGTGGAGAAGTGCCGATGGCAGGTCGGGCAGTGCGCCTCGGCCAGGCTCCTCCACCGTCGCCCGCACGAGCACGAGCCCGGCCACATTGGACCGGTCCGGGTGACGGGTGAGGAATCTGAGCCCTGTTGATCTTCCCCAGGGGTTATCGGGTACCCCTGCCCGGCGGGGGCCGGACCGTCGATCGCGTGCAGGGTCGTGCAGCCCTTGACCGAGCATCGACCGTAATGCATGTTCGGGTTGCGAAGCTGGTCACCGGTTAGTGCGTCACCGGTGAGCTTCCATGCCGGATGATCACTTGGCAGCTGGCCGGCTGCGGCCAGGCACTGAGCCTCGGAGTAGAGCCGCGGGTCGAGTGGCTTCAGCGAGTAGGTCGCCTGCCACGGGTAGCCGCTCACGACGCCACCGCCCCCTCGGGGGTACGGCGGGAGCCGAGCAGGAGCGCGGCCAGGCGGGCGCGCTGGAGTTCGGACAGGGGCGGACGGGACTCGTCGATCGCCTTGATGTAGGCGGCGTGCTCGGCGTAGAGCTGGGCACGCAGGGCGTCATTCTGGGCTTTGGTGTGTCCGCCCTTGGTGGCGAACTCAACGCGACGGATGGGATCTGGATCGGCCATGGAGGCACTCCGCAAAGGACTAGATCCTGATGCGAAGTGGTGGCCTCTAACAGGCTCCGAGTCCTAACGGAGTGGTGGCCTGACGGGCTCCGAGTCCACCGGTCTGAGACCGGCTCCCGGGTCGACGACTAAGCGTCGAGTGGGTGCGAATGTCGGAATCACGATAGCAGCCACTACATAGGACATCCAGCCGACACGCTCACATCTTCCGCCACTCGAAAGGAACGGTTCGCGGGTCGAAGGTGCGCTTGCCCATGCCCGGCTTGAGCAGCGTGATCTCCTCCATGAGCAGGTCGATCACGGCCCGCTGGCGGCTCAGGTCGAGCGCCTTCCAGGCGGCCTCCACGTCGTCGGAGTCCACGAGCGGACCGAGCACGGCCAGGCGGTCGGCATCTGCTAGCCCGGACTCCAGCTCGACCAGGATGGCCTTAGCCCGCTTGGTGCCTGCCTTCAGCTGGGCGTCGGTGACGGTCCCCTCGATGTTGTCCTCGGCCAGCCGATCCAGGCGCGTGTTGACGGCCACCATCTGCGCCCGCAGGTCATCCACGTCGGGCCTGGTCCGGTCGTAGAGGAGATCGCGGGCATCGTCGGCGGACAGCGCAACCAGCACCCGGTCGATGATGTAGCGGTCGACCGGGGCGGCGACCCGGCCGACATGCCCACCGCCACCGCCGGGAAGGTCGCGACAGCGGTAGGTCGGTTCGCCGTCGTACCTGCGGCCCCCGGAGACGTACTGGCCGCAGACGCATTTGGCGATGCCGGACAGGAGGGTACGCACGCCCCGCGGCGGCGTCCTGGCCGGGTCGGTGACGGTGCGGACCACCGACTCCCACGTCTCCCGGTCGACCAGCGGCGTCCAGCTTCCCGTGTGCAGCTCACCGTCCCGCCTGCGCAGCCCGGCTATCCGCGGGTTGGTGAGAACCGACCGAACGGTCTGGTGTTGCCACTTCTGGCCGCCTTGCGGGGTGGGCAGAGCGTCGGCGTTCCACTTGCGAGCGATGCTGGTCAGGGAGGCACCGGCGGCGATGGCCCGGCACGCCTCCCGCACCGCCAGACCCTCCACCGGGTGCGGGGTGACGAAGTCGGCCAGGTAGCCGAAGGACCGGTGGGCGAACCGGATCGGCTTGCCCATGGCGGCCGCCTGGTCCAGCGCCGCCCGCTGCCGGGCGCCCTTACGCTCGACCTCACCGCGGGCGACCGAGGCGAGGATCCGGCCGACGAGGCGACCCTGGTCCGTGGACAGGTCGAGGTCGCCGGAGACGGTGGCCAGCCGCACGCCGGTCTTCTCGCACCGGGTGATCACGTCCTCCAGATCGGCCAGCCGTCGCACGAACCGGTCGATGTGCCAGACCACGACGACGTCGACCAGGGCGGCGTCGACAAGGTCGAGCACCCGCTGGTAACCGGGGCGGTGCTTGCCCGTGGACGCGGACAGGTCGTTGTCGGTGAGGGTCTCCACGACGGTGAAGCCGCGCTCCGTGCACAGCTTCTCGCAGGCTTTGCGCTGCCGTGCGACCGCCAGCCCGGTCCCGTTGCGGTCGAGCGACTGTCTGGTGTAGATGACCGCCCGCTTGGTGTGGCGCTTCGCTACCATGTGGTGTACCGTAGCACCCACGGGTGTTTGTGCGTTCGCCACCACGTGCTCAAATCGGCCGGACTGTGGAGGGCCCACCAGGTCTTCGAGGGCATCATCGCCTGGACCTCACCACTGGGCCGCACCTACATCGTGCACCCCGACAAGGTCGACGAACCCGACGACCCCACCAACCC
>JAHRHA010000330.1 GCA_020027875.1 Micromonosporaceae bacterium
GTGATCGGCTGGCGGTGACGGGAGTGGCGGCTTGAGTGGCGTCCTCGCATACCCAAGCGAGGGTTCTGTCCGAGGTTGTCGTGACAGCGGTCAGTCCGGCGCAGGCGTGCCGAGCCGCGACGGTTCCCCCACCTGGTCTTGCCGGGGCCGGTGATCGGTCCCTCGACCCGACTCATCGACGCCGTTCAGCGTCGGCTGCCCCAGCGGTGGCATTACCCGGCTGACCGCGAAGCCGTTGAGATAGCGCTCCGGGACACGCGGTTCGACGACTCCGCCGCCCGAACCGAACTCGGCATTGGGCCCACACCGTTACGGGACAGCGTCGCTGACACGGTCCGCTGGCTGGTCGAGTCTGGAAGGGTTCCAGCTCGCTGTGCGGGACGACTCGGACTGGCTTAAGCCGGCACGCGGGCACCACCCCGCCATCATGACGAGCCTGCCGTTCGCTCAGGATCGCCGGACCCGCCGGGCGCCAGACCACCACCAAACGCACTGTCGTACCGCAAGTCGCCTGTACGGCTGTCCAGCAAGGACTTCGGCCCGGCGTTGGAGGGGTTCCTGGGTACGATGCGGGCCTGTCAGCGGCGAGCATCAGGAATCTGACCGTACAGGTGGCAGGACGGGCACGGCCGGTTCAACGAACGTGATCTCCAGTGTGGACGACGTGTGCATGTGGGTCGACGGCGTCCACCTCGGGACACACCGTGGGCTCGATCTCGTAGCCTGATGGCCGCCCGAAAACGGCTTCGTTGTGATCATCCGCGAAACGTCGCAGGTTGGTCCACAAGCGACAGTCCGCCAGCGGGCAGAGGTAGCTCATAGATCAACGGTAGCTTCCGTTCGCCGTGTGCGAGGGGGATTTCGACTGGTACAGCGGTTGAGCCGGTCAGGTGCAGTCCCGTCGCGATCACGATGTCACCCGAGGAGATGCGCGTAATCCGACCATTTTGAACGAATGCGTTGAGCGTGAGCACCGACAGCTCGACTGTCGTCGTGACCGACACCGTGGCTATCGCTACGCCGTTGAGCGTGACGTCGACATCCATGGAGTAGTCCCACGGGAAGGCATAACTCGTGACCGCGACGTGCCGAACGGTACCCGGCTGCTTTAGTGACTCCCGGGCTGCCTCGAGCAGCGTTGACCGGGTTCGCCAGGCTCCCACGAGCACATCGCAAACCGGGACGTTCAGCACGTCGGCCACCTTGGTCAGGACGACGCGAGCCATCGCCACCGGCGAAGTTTCGGCACGCTGGGGCACAGCACCGGCGCCGGCGAGGCGCTCCGCAGCCTCCTCAATCTTCTGTACCGTGGCTCCGGACTGGGCCGGGATCAGGTCGCCGAAGAGAACCGCGCGGATCGTCGTCATATGGTTTCCCGGAATTCGTCGAGTCGATAGCTGCTGCGGTGCGCCCGTAATACCGCGTCCAGACCCACGCCGGCGGCGGGCTGCCCTTGCTGTTGGACCTGGACGCGCCCGCCGGCACGTGAACGCCGCCGGGAGCTTCGCCCCAACGCCAGCGCCCCGAGCAGCAGCACCAACAGCAGAAGCAGTCCCCCGCCGACGAAGGCCAGGGGCCTCAGGTCGGACCCGCCCGCCGCGGGGTCGGCGATCGTGGTCTGCGCCCCGCCCCCACCGCCGGCGGCGGTGGGGGCGGTGGTCACCGACGTCACGACGGCGACGAGGCAGACCGGCGTGGCGTTGACGATGATCGGCGCGGTGTCTGGTGTGGATCCGCTGATGTTGAGCTGCCACGCCGGCTGCGGCGTCGGCGTGTTGACAAGTACGGGGTAGAAGCCGGGAAGGTTGCCGCTGGTCACCTGGTACCCGCCGCCGGACAGCACCTGGTCGCCGAAACAGTTCAGCTGTTGCGAACCTTTCCACGGCGTGATGCACGTGGACTGCAATAAAGGGCCGGCACTGGTGCAGATCGCGGTGGCACCGGCAAGGGTCATCTGAACCGGGCTGAGGTCGGCGACGGCTATCTCGCCAGACAGGCACACCGCGTAGGCCGTGACTGTGGCGCGAGGCTGGGTGTCCGGATCGCCGCTGCGAAGCGCGACATCGACGGCCCAGCCTTGGCGAGGAAGCGGATAGCTGCCGGTGATCATGCCGGTTCCAAGTACCGGGTTCCACTCCGAGGAGTAGCCTCCGCCCGCACGCACCGTCCCATCCGGACAGCTGGCCGCCACCGAGGAGGTGGCCTCGAAATGGGTCTCGGTGGTGGACGAGACGCTCGATACGGTGTCGCCGCCGCCGGCGAGGCAGGCCGCGCTGATCTGCACAGGTGGGTTGGACTTGGTGTTGTTGATGACCCCGATGGTCCACGCGGTGGGATGCCCACCGGTAACCGGCGTGCCCTTCGCGCCGGAGGGGTAGCTAAACGTCACCTGCACATCGCTGCCGGCGTTGTAGCCGCCGCTGACGAGCTGTTCGGCCGGATCGCACTCGACGGAGTACGGCAGAGGACTGGACGCGCGCTCGGGTTCGATCGTGAGACTGTGAACCACGATCTGGCCGGGCTGACTTAACCGCCCGGCCGCGGCCGCCGGCATGTCCCCCGGAACAACCCCTACACCACTTGCTCCGAGCGCCAAGGCTAGGAGCGCCGCACGGAGCGTCCAACGCTTCATGCGCCAGATGATTGCACGACGTCGCGCGTTGCGTTATCCGCCAAAAATCCCATTGCCGGGACCCTGTCATTCCCCCTGACATCTTCGTGTCACTCAACACCACGGCTCTCCCGTCGGCCGAGAAGCCGTCCACCGATCCCTGCACTGAATCCGCGGGCTCGGGGTGAACTGGGTGGCCAACTTCCGCCGCGCCTGATCAGCTCGAACAGTCGTGCACTTTTTATTGGATTGTCGATAATCTAATCCAATAATCCCGAGAATGTGTGCAAAGTAGACAGGGCACGCGACTCGCGAAACGACACCATAATGACTGTTATGGTGTCGAGGTTGTCGTTGCTGTCATAGTCGTAGCCTGTGTGCGCGGTTTTGTGCTCCGG
>JAHRHA010000181.1 GCA_020027875.1 Micromonosporaceae bacterium
GCCCGCGCCCACGGAGCCCAGGCCCGCCGTCACCGCAACCCATCCCAGCCACCGTGGGTAGACGTCGCTGAGCGCGACGGCCAGGCCGTACAGGATGAACGTCGCACCGGCGAACAGGATGTTGAACAGTGACGCAAGGGCGAAGTTGGTGGTCTCATTGGCGAGCACGACCCGCAGCGCGGCCGCCTGTTCCTCCGCGGGCGCCCGGGCCCATTCGTCGGCCAGCTGTTTCGCCGCGACCCCGTCGAGGATGACGAGGACCAAGCCGACCGCGATGCCGGCGATCGCCGCCGCCCATCCAAACTGCGCGAGAGCACCGGCGAGTCCGCCAGGGATCGAGCGGTACAGGGCAAGCAGACCGCCGAGCATCAGCAGTATGCCGGCGACGATGATCAGGTGAATGGGAGTCCAGGCATCGCTGTCGGCGATCGCGCGCGCCACCCCTGACGGATCGTCCAGTGGCGTAGCAGGGTGGATGAGGTTGCCCACCATCCCGGCGACCGAGCCGACGATAGCCGCCACCGCCCCAAGTCTGAAGACCCATCGCTGCATAATGATCGGCTCGGTCATCCCCGTTCCTCCTTAACCGTCCGGTGAGATGAGATTGGTTGGCCGGTAATACTCGCCGGTACGGCTCGACATCGGTTCGGCTACGCTTCCTGGGCGTATTCGCTGATCAGTCCACTGAGGAGCGTTGTCGGTTGCGCCCGTGCGGATCATTAATGGACTCATCGGCGAGCCTGCGCGGTGTCGCCAAGGATGATCGCGCGGCTCACGAAACAGGCTCGCCGTAGAGGAAGGACAGCAGAACGAAGCGCCGACCCGCCGTCACGTCGAGCACCTCATGCAGATGCGCGCAGGAGAACACGAGAGCGGCACCGGCGTCGGGCCGGTACAGCTGATTGCCGTACTCAGGAAAGCGCAGCTCGCCGCCCTCGTAGCGGTCGTTGAGGTTCAGCGTGAGCGCGAACACGCGGTGCGCCGTTGAAGGCGTCAGGTTGTCGCGATGCGGCCGGAAGAAGCCGCCGATAGAGGAGTCGTAGCAGGCAATCTTGAACCCCTCGAAGCGGTTCGCCTGAAACGCGAATGCCTTGCGGACCTCGGGCAGCACGCGGCGGCCGAGAACCGACGACAACTCCCGCAGTAGTTCGGGATCGCGGACGGTGTGGTCGCGGCGCCGCTTGTAGTCGGCGTCGAGGATTTCGCCGGACGAGCGTTCCACGCCCGTTTCGATCCAGCCCTCGTGCTCCCATACTCCGAGGAGCCGGTCCTGGTACGCCGCATCGAGGGCGCGCGGAAGCAACAGCACTGGAGCCTGGGCCACCACCACCGTCGCGGGGCCGCGGTGCACCGTGCCGTCGAGCAGCTCGATGACCTGGTCCGCAAGGCGGTCGCCGACCACGACGCCGACGACGCGCAGATTGGGGTCGAGCACGACCGCGGTCAGGTCCCCGGACGCCACACCGTAGGCCCGGGCGACGGTGCCATCCGGGTCCCACCACACCTGCGCGTCCGTGTCCCGAACCGGCTCCCGCGACGTGACCCGGCACAGTGCGACGTCATCGCGCACGGCCAGCCTGCCGGCGAGGTCTACCAGCCGGGGATCGTTGCCGTCCTCGTCGAAGACCACCGCTGTGGGCCGGCCACCCGCGTGCGCATAGAACCGAGCAGGCCCGCCGGACCGGCGGCCAAGGATGAAGTCGGCGGCGCGTTCCCCGACACCGAGCCGCCCGCGACCCCCCACTCGCACATCACCGCCTCGAATGCTGGAATCCTACCCGCCACCGCTTCCGACGGCCTGAGCGGACCGCGGCGTACCAACCACCGTCGCGCGCGGCGGCCAAGCGTCGCGCGGTGGCGTTACGAGCCGGCGCGGTCGATGGCGGGCAGCCAACCCTCCACCCGGGCTTGCACCTGGCTGCGTAGGTGCGGGTACAGACGCGGGTCCATCCCTTCGGCATCGAAGACAGCGTCGGTGAACGCATCCGCGTCGAACCGTGGCCATTGTCGCAGCCGCGCCTGTTCCCGCGTCGGGAGGTAGAAGCCCACTTCGGCGCAGAGCTCATCGAGGAGCCGCTGCACCGCGATCGCCCGGTCGTCCGCGCCGGCCATCCGAACAGGACCGCGTCCGTGCGTGAACCCGCCGAACCGCCAGCCTCGCGCCCGGTCCAGCAGCGCATCCACCGCGGTGTCGAAGGGGGACCGGCCGTCGGGTCCCTGGAGATGCCCGGAGTCCTTCAGAGTGCTAGTCATCTGATGTCCTTCCACTGTGCATTAGCGGTGATGACTCAGGCCGTCGCGAAGTCGACGACCTCGGTGATGACATCCGGATCGCGCAGCAGCCGGCGGTGGCCGAGTCCGGACGTCACGTGCAGACGCGCCCCAGGCCAAGCGGCAGCGATCGCCGCACCATCCGTCACCGACGTCGATAGGTCGTCGCGATCGTGCACGATGAGTGTGGGCGGCATCGCCACCGCCCGGCCGAGTTCCGGCACGTCAAAGTGGCGCATGGGCGCGCCAACCCGGCGCTCGACCCGGGTCACCAGGCGGCGGAACGTGCGCTCGCCGAAGCCGAGCACACTGGCGAACTGGCGTGCGTACGACAGCGGGCTCGCCATCGGCGCGAGCATCACCAGCCTTCCCGCGCGCAATCCGTCGCACAGCGCGACGGCCGCGGCGGTGGCTCCCATCGAGTGAGCCACGATCACCCGCGCAGGCCCGTGTATCGCGACCACGCGCGTTAGCGCGGTGGCAAACTCCGGAATCGTCGACGAACGCGGCCCGAACGCTCCCGGGCCCGAGTCTCCGTGACTGGGGGCGTCGAACGCGACCACCTTGTAGCCACGGGCGACGAGCGGTGTGACGAACGGGGTGAGTTGGTCGCGATAGCCCGCCCAGCCGTGTACGAGGTATACGGCCGGACCGTAACCCCACACCTCTCCGACCACGTCGTGCCCGTCCACGTTGAGCGTGAAGGGGCGGCCCTGGGCTGCATCGCGCCCCTTGGGTTGTGACTTCAGCCGAGGCAGTGTGAACCAGATCCGCTCCGCCCAGCGCGCGCCCACGCCGGGTGCGGCGCGGTCTAGCACCCGGAACGAGGCACGGACCGGCCAGGAAGCGGAAAACATACGAACGATCGTGCTTTTCTGTGGTCGTGCAAGAACCTGGGTCATGACCAACCTCCGTGGAACGAGAGTGAGCGGTTATGTGGTGACGACGCGCGCTTCGGTGAGCAGCGCCTCGAACGCCCGGCGGGCGCGGCGCTCGGCCTGCTCGTCGCCGAGCAGCCGGATCGTGTGGTGGCAGGCGAGGATCACGCCGTAGAAATCCTGGGCGAACTGGTCCGGGTCGGCATCCGGTCGGAACTGGCCCTCCGTGATTCCGGTCCGGAAGACCGTGGTGATCATGTCGAACAGGTCGCGCTGATCCCGGACGAGCCGGTCCCGCACGACGCCCGGCTGGTCGTCGAACTCGGTCGCGGCCGCGATGAACGGGCAACCGCCGGGCATTGCGTCCCACCACAGCCATAGGTCGAAGAGCTCGCGTGCTCGTGCCTCGCCTCGAGGGGCGCGAACCGCCGGGCGGACGACGGCCGTCTCAAATGCCGTACGGGCGTGCTCGAGCACCGACAGCTGCAGCGCCTCCTTCGAGCGGAAATGAGCGAACAGACCGCTCTTGGAGAGCTGGGTCTGTTCGGCCAGAGACCCGATGGTGAGCCCGCTCAGCCCCACCCGACGCGCCAGCCCGACCGCCTGGTCGAGCACCGCGAGCCGTGTCTCGTCGCCCTTACCCACATGACAAGAAAAGCACGACCGTACGGAGAACGCAACCCCGCCAGCCAACGAATGCGGTCACCTGTCGGTGCCGTACCGGCAGGTGCGGTGGTGCGCTTCAAGGGCTGCTGTCACGGTCGAGTCTGGTGGCTAGGTCTCGGTATCCGGGGTGCACTCCTGCGGTCAGCTGTTGTTGCTGTGCCATGCGGGTGAGGAGTTCCCGCAGGGTGGCGCGTTCCTCGCCCGTGAGCGAGGCGCACAGGGCGTCTTCATGCGCCTTGCCAACGACGCCCAGCTGTCGGAGCAGCTTCTCGCCATCAGTGGTGAGGTGCAGCGCGTACGAGCGCCGGTCGGGTTCTCCGCGGCGGCGTTCGACCAGATCCCGGTCCTGCATGTCATCCACCAGGGCGACAAAGCGACTGGGCGGCGTACCGAGCCGGGCCGCGTAGGTCTGCTGGCTCAGTCCGGGCGTCGTCGCGATCATGCGAAGCAGTCCGGCCCGCGGCGGGGTCAGATCCAATACGGCAATGCGCGCGGCGAAGCGCGCGGCGGCGTGCGCGCCGAGCTGTGCCAGCAGAAACGCAACGCCTCCCCACGATCGATCCGGACTAGGAGCTGTTTCAGACACTCGAGAACGATAGCACTGGAGAAATGGTATACGCTCGTATACGATATTCAGTCGTACACCGTTTGGAGGAGTGTCATGGCACCTCGACCACAGTCCGGACCGCCCCTGATCGCGCCTGGGCTCGCATACGCCGCGTTGACGATCGCTGGCATCGCCGTCGCAGCCGGTGTCCCCCGGCCGAATGCCTCGCCCACCGACGTACTCGCCTACGCACAAAGCCACGCCACCGCCATGCGGCTGTCGGCGTTCCTCGCGCTCGGCGCTGCGGTGCCGCTGGCCATCTGGAGCGCGGCCGTATACCGACGCCTGCGGGCGCTGGGCATCACCGCACCGGGTTCGGCCATCGCTCTGGTCGGCGGGGTACTCGCCAGCGGCTTTGCCGCTTCGTCCGGGCTCATCGGTTGGGTCGCGTCCCGCGCCGATGACAGCGCCCCGGTGGCCGCCGCGCTGCGAGATCTGAGCTTCATGACCGGCGGTCCAGCCTTCGTCGCGTTCTTCGGGCTGCTTCTGGCCGGCGTGTCCGTGCCGATGCTGGTGCTGGGCATCGCCCGCCCGGCCGCCATCGCCGGTCTGGTCCTGGCCGCCGTCGCCGAGCTGTCCACGCTGACCCTGCTTACTCTCAACGCCGCTATCACCATGCCAATCGCCCGCTTCGGCGGCATCGCATGGCTGATCGCGGTCAGCCTGCTGCTTCCGGTGTCCCGGCCACGTGGCACGGGTGCAGCTGAGGTTCAGTCGTGATCGCGATCGTCACCGGTGCCACGGCGGGCATCGGCTGGCACACGGCGCGGGCATTGACCGACGCCGGCGTCGAGGTGCTGATCACCGGCCGTAATACCGACCGCGGTGTGCGGGCTGCCCGCGAGATCGGGGCCCAATTCCACCAGGTCGACCATGCGAGCATTGCCGACAACCTTGCCCTTGCGGAGTGGATCAGCGGCCGGGGCCGCAAGGTTGGCATGCTGGTTAACAACGTCGGTGGTGCCGTGGTCGCCGAGCGAACCGTGACCGCCGAGGGCAACGAGCTGGGCCTGGCCTTGAATTACCTCGGCCCGGTCACCCTGACCCGGGCTCTGCTGCCGACATTGGCGCCCGACGTCCACGTGGTCAATGTGGTGTCCAGCGCCTACACCATGTACACCGGTGACCCATTCACCGAACCGGACCGCTACGTCGGAATCAACGCACACGCGCGGGCGAAACAACTACACCTTCTGGCCTCCATGAGCCTGGCCCGACGGCTTGGCGACCCGTCCCGGGTCAACGCGGTCAACCCGGGCATGGCCTGGACGCCTGGCACCCAGGCCCTGACCCCGGCCGCGGTGCCGGCCTGGCGATTCATCTGGCCCCTCGTGCGCGCGTTCCAGCGCCGCGCCTCCGCGGACAAGGCGGCCCGAAGCTCGATCGAGTGGGCACTTCACCCGACAGGTACCGGCATCTATGTGGAGAGCAACGGCCGAGCACAGCCGCTGCCCAAGCGGCTGACCGACCCAGGCCTGCAGGACCGGGCCTGGCAGTGGCCGCAGACCTATCACGCCACAGGCACCAGCCCGCCAGCGTGCCCCGCCGGCTGATGCGATGGCGGCATATGCACGGTGTGAGCGCCGTGTGAGCGCCGCCGGCCGACGGGAAGAGGGCTCGGCGCAACCGGGAGACTAGCGACTGCAACGCATGCGCGGTACCCGCCGGTGGCCGCTCATCCCACACCGCGTCGATGACGCCGCCCACGCTGCGATCTTGCGCAGGTCGTTGTTCTGGTCGACGGTCACCTGCGCCAGCCGGGCCTGGAGCACTGAGTGGAGCAGGTCGTCGTAGGAGCTGACCCGTTCGACTGTGCGCAGCAGGTGGTCGTTGCCGTCGCGGAAGTAGCGGCCTATGTTCCTGGGCAGGCGTTCCTTGTCCTCCAGCAGCGCCGCCATCGGCCGCTGCAGCGGGGCCACCGCCCGCTTGAACTCCGCTACGGCCGGGTTTGCGCATCGGTGGGGCCGGAAGGCTGGACATCCGCAAGTACACGAGCGTTAACTCTGTTTAAAGTACGGTATCCAGCCATTCGAATGCCGTCCCCCGCCGGATGGAAGGACTTCTCATGCGCAGCGTCGTGTCAGGGTTCTCGCTACTCCGTACCAGAATCGTCGCCGTGGTGGCCGTGCTCGCCGCCGTGACAGCCGTGAGCCTGTTCGCGCCCACCCCGGCTAAGGCAAACCACCTGCCCTACCACGACCCCAGCCTGCCCATCTCGACCCGCGTCAACGACCTGCTGGGTCGGATGAGCCTCGACGAAAAGCTCGGCCAGATGACCCAGGCCGAGCGCAACGCGGTCTCCACCGCCCAGATCACCCAGTTCCGCCTGGGGTCGGTGCTCTCCGGCGGCGGCTCGTCGCCATCGCCCAACAACGCGACCAGCTGGGCCAACATGTACGACAACTTCCAGAACGCCGCTCTGGCAACGCCATTGGGCATCCCGCTCATCTACGGCGTCGACGCGGTGCATGGTCACAACAACGTCGTCGGCGCCACGATCTTCCCGCACAACATCGGGCTCGGCGCCACCCGCAACCCGACGCTCGTACAGGACATCGGCCGCGCCACGGCGGAGGAGGTCTCCGGCACCGGCATCGACTGGGACTTCTCCCCCTGCCTCTGCGTCGCCCGCAACGACCGATGGGGCCGCACCTACGAGTCATTCGGCGAGACGCCGGACCTGGCCTCGTCGATGACGACGGTTGTCAATGGCCTGCAGGGCGCGTCGCTGGGCACGCCAGGGTCCGTGCTCGCCACCGCGAAACACTACGTCGGCGACGGCGGCACGACGGGCGGCGTGGACCAGGGGAACACGCAGCTCACCGAGGCGCAGCTCAGGGCGATCCACCTGCCGCCGTTCCAGGCGGCAGTGCAGCGCGGCGTCGGCTCCATCATGATCTCGTACAGCTCATGGAACGGCGTGAAGATGCACGGCCACCAGTACCTGATCACTACGGTGCTCAAGGGAGAGCTCGGCTTCTCCGGTTTCGTCGTCTCGGACTGGAACGGCATCGACCAGATCGACGGCGCCGGCGGGTTCACCGCCGCCGAGGTGCGCACGGCGATCAACGCGGGCATCGACATGGTGATGGTGCCCGACGCCTGGCAGACGTTCATATCCCTGCTTCGTACCGAGGTGCAGGCGGGTCGCGTCACGATGGCGCGCATCGACGACGCCAACCGTCGCATCCTCACGAAGAAGCTCGAACTTGGGCTCTTCGAGCGCCCGCTCACCGACCGAAGCTTTACGTCCACTGTGGGCAATGCCGCCCACAGGTCCCTGGCCCGGCAGGCAGTGCGCGAGTCGCAGGTCGTCCTGAAGAACGCCGGCAACGTCCTGCCGCTCGCCACTGCGAACAGCAGAATCTTTGTGGCCGGAAAGAATGCGGACAACATCGGCCACCAGAGTGGCGGGTGGACCATCTCCTGGCAGGGCGGCAGCGGCGCCACCACGCCGGGCACCACGATCCTGCAGGGCATCCGCAACACGGTCGCACCGTCCACAGTGGTGACGTACAACCAGACCGGTGCTGGCGTCAACAACACCTACAATGTCGCCATCGCCGTGGTCGGCGAGACGCCCTACGCCGAGGGCGCGGGCGACCGTCCAGGCTCGATGAGCCTGGATACGACCGACATCAACACCATCAACACGCTGCGGGCCGCCGGCATACCGGTGGTCGTGGTGCTCGTCTCCGGCCGGCCGATGGACATCGCCTCACAGCTGCCCAACTGGAACGCGCTCGTGGCGGCCTGGCTGCCGGGCACCGAGGGGCAGGGCGTGGCCGACATCCTCTTCGGCGTATCGCAGCCGACCGGCAAGCTGCCGATGACGTGGATGAACAGCGTCGGCCAGCAACCGATCAACACGGGCGACGGACAAACGCCGCTGTTCCCGTACGGCTTCGGGCTGGCCTACGGCCCGCCGCCCACCCGCGACGCGTACGCCGTGACCCAGGCCGAGAGCTACAGCACACAGTCGGGCACTCAGACGGAGACCACATCGGACACCGGGGGCGGGCAGAACGTCGGCTTCATCGCGCCAGGCGACTGGCTGGCCTACGCCAATGTGGACTTCGGCACGCCGACCGCCACGACGGTAACCACGAGACGCGCCTCCGGCTCGACCGCGACG
>JAHRHA010000082.1 GCA_020027875.1 Micromonosporaceae bacterium
GGCCCGCCGCGCCAACGGCGCCGACGAGCACCTGTACTTCTGGTGCTCTGTGTGATCGGAGGTGCAACGGCGCGAACAGCAACCGACCTACGTGACGAACAACCCTGAAAGATCGTCTAGCCGGATGTGTAACCCACGTCCCGAGACGGATCTGTCACGGAGGTCATGAGAACTAGCCATCGATCTTGGCACGATTGTCCGACTCCGGTTGACGCTTGACACCTTGGCCTGGGTCGACGCTTCTATGTACGTGGCGCTCGCACCGTTGCGGGAGAGGCCGCTAGGGTGCGGCGCAGGTGATCTCGAGTGACCCAGCCTTGATCTGGCCGCGTGAGCGCACAATTCTATTGGGGGCGGTAGTTCTGCTGGCCAAGCCTGCAGCGCCGGGACGCGAGCGCCCAGCTCTCCGTTTGCCCGCTAAATGACCCAATGCGACGCTCCGGTGGTAGTGATAAAACAGTCGCCATGACGTGGGCGATCCTCAGCAGGGAGCCGGCCCGCTCCCGGTTTCTGGTCGTGGTGGGCGTCATCGGGTTGGCCGCCCTGGTGTCGTCGGACATCTGGGCGGCGGGCCGCGACCGCTTGCTCCTGGCGGTCGTGGTCCATCTTGTGGTGCTCGGGGCCTTCATCGTGGCCGCGGTCGTCTATCTGTTCACCTCTGACCTCCGATCGCGGCGCGCACAGCCGTCGACGCGCCTGGTCCTGGTTAGGGGCGGCTTCGCGCTCCTACCCACCGTGCCGATCGGTGTTGCAGCCGCCTTGTCCACCGCTGTGCTTGGCATGCAGGTCGGCGTGGTCGTCAACGCCTGGCACACTGTCGGGAGGGGAGAGCCCACGGTCGTCACCGATATCGCGTTCGCTGCCACGTTCAGCGTCCTGGTGCTGGTCCAGGCAGCGATCGTCGCGGTGATACTGCCGGTGGCCTGGCACGCGGTCACGGTCGAGCTGACGCCGGCCGGCATCTGGTCCCGGGCCGCGGGGCACACGCGCCTGATTCCGTGGCCGGCCCTCGCGCCGGGGTCGATCTACCGGGACGCCAAGCGGGTCCGCTTGGCCGTGGAGCGGCCCGAACTGGTGGAGGAGCGTGGCTGGCACGCCTTCCTCGGCACGCGCCAACGTCCCACGCTCCCGGTCGATGCCGACGCGTGGGTGGTGGCGGAGGCGGTTGGCTGGTACGTGGAGCATCCGGCCGACCGGGCAGCGATCGGCTCCCCGGCCGAGCTCAAGCGGCTGCTCGCCAGCCTTCCCTCCGCGCCACCGTCCCCATCCGCGCCTCCCCCTCCGCCGCCGACTCCATCGGCCGAGACGCAGGTGGGGGCTCGGCGCATTCGCACCGTCGGGACACTGGTCTATGTCGCCTCGGCGATCGCCCTCTTCAGCGCGGCCGCGGAACTGGCCATCACGATCGTGTTCCGGGGCGAGCTGTTCGCGGCCGAGCGGGCCACGGCAGCGTTGACGGAACCGCTCGACGGGACAGTGATCCTCAACACCGATACGGTCGGTTTCGCCGCGGGAACGGCGAGGGTCGCGCTAGTCGGCACGCTCCTCGTCGCCGCCGCGGCGGTCGCGCTGGTGCGCCGCGTGGCCGCCGGATCCGAGCCGAGCCGCGTCGGGCTTATCGTCCTCGCCGGCATCGGCTCGGTGGGAGCTTGCTGCTCGATCGCGTCGCCCGTGGCAAGTCTCGGAGCGGTACCGGCGGCTGGAACCCTTCTCAACGCATGGTCGGGCATCCGCTTCCCGGAAGGCCTGGCCGTGGCCGCGCTCGCCCTGGTCGTCCTCGCCCTGCTCGTCACCCCGGACGTCGCGAGCTACACCCGCTCGGGCGGCGCCCGGCAGTAGAGCATTGTCGAGCTGGTGCTACGCCTAGCCCGGGAGAGACCCGCGCTGGTGCTATCTGTGGCCGAGCCGTAGGGCTATATCGCTGACACGCGGGGGACGTGCATCGAGGCGGGCTGGGAGCCCTCCGGCGGCACAGTGGCCAAGTAGGTCCGGACGACGCGCGGCCAAACGCTGGTAAACAAGCCCGGACGGCAGCGTGACGAGTGGCCCGAAGTGGTAAACAATCTGCGGAACCTACAGCACTGACGTCGGTGTGGGCTGCCTCGTTGCAGAGGAGCCGGAGTCGCAGGGCGAGGTCGGCAAATACCTGACGCTCCGCCTGGGCGACGCTTCTAACGCACCGATCAGCGGACTGCGATCATACCGGCACGCGCAGTACCGTCTTGCGACATGACCCACCAACCGCGACCGGCGGCCGCCCCGTGGTGGTCCGTGCCGCCTGCGGGGCGGGTCAGCTTCCTCGCAGGCGCGGATCCCGACCTTCTCGCGATCGACCTTGATCCGTTGCCGCCGGACGCACCGGCCGTCGTTCAGGTCCACCCTTAGGCCGGCGGCGTGCTCGGCGAACGGGTAACGACTCTCGTTGACGAGCTGGAGCGCGTGGCCATTGGGCTGTTTCCGGCGTGGTTGCCGGGCGCGGACCGACTGAGCGGACCCGAGGGTCTTGGGACAGTTGCGGTACGTGCGCTCGCCGACCAGCTTGCAGCCCGCTCGCCGAACTTCGGCCCATTCCTTCGCGACCTGGCTGAGCGAAGCCTGCGCGCATCGACCAACGCCGACCGCCAACATGGCGATTCCCACATTCCTCTTGAGGTTCGGGCCCGCGGCCTCACGCGGCTCATCACCGACGCCTACGGCCGCGACTCGACAGCCCTGCTCGTGACGGTTCCGGATGGTCTTTCCGCAGCCGAGGAGCGCACGCTCACGGATGTCGCGGAGTGGCTCGCCCTGCGCGGTCGCATGACGGTCTGGCTCGCCGGCACACCGCTGAGGACGGTTGACCGCATTCGCTCCGTCCTCGTCACCCTGCCCGAACACTTGACGAGCTTGGTCACCGACGTGGAAGACGGTCCGAGCGTCGCTTCGACCGGGCCGACTCCACTCGTGACGTTCCCGCCATTGTCTGGCCTTCCGCGGCCGGATAGCGCAGCCGAGCAGGCTCTGGAACGTGCCCTCGCGTTGCGTGAGTGGGCGGGCGGCCGGCACTGGAACTCCGCGAGCGGCTCGGCCACTTAGACCGCGAGGTGGTTGACCAAACTCTGCGGGGAATGGTGCGCCGAGACGACGTGCGGATCATCCCGGCGGCGAACGTGAAGGCGCTAGAGGAGCGTCTACGTCGCCGGCGAGGGGTTCTCGTTCACCAAGATCAAGGCACCCATGTGCCTGACGTACCACCCAAAGGCACCACTCTCACCTGAGGAGGTCGTCCGACGCAGTCGTAAGGTCACCCATATAGACGGAAAAGTATATATCAAGTTGATCCACGTACTTCGGCCGGCATCGAGGTCGCCGACGCCGTGGCCGACGCCGAGGCCCTGCTGCGGTCGGTCGACACGCACCGGCCGGATCTGGTCGTGGTCGACGTACGGATGCCGCCGACCTTCCGCGACGAGGGTCTGCGGGCCGCGTTGGCGCTTCGCCGGCAGTGGCCGGACCTGGCCCGTGCTGGTGCTCTCCCAGTACGTCGAGGAACGGTACGCGACCGAGCTGTTGTCGCGGGAGACGAGCGGGATCGGTTACCTGCTGAAGGACAGGGTCGCGGATGTGACCGAGTTCCTGGACATGGTGCGTCGCGTTGCGTCCGGTGGTACGGCGCTCGACCCCGAGGTCGTCGCGCAAATGCTGGTGCGCCATCGCAGCGACCCGCTGGAGCGGCTCACAGCGCGCGAGCGTGAGGTGCTCGCACTGATGGCCGAGGGCCGCTCCAACGCCGGCATCGCAAGCACCCTCGTCATCACCGAGAGCGCCGTGGCCAAGCACGTCAACAACATCTTCGCGAAGTTGGACCTCACGTCGGCCGACACCGACCACCGCAGAGTACTCGCGGTGCTGCGGTTCCTGAGGATCTGAAGGGAACAGCCATGGCGCCGGACCACCTCGCATCCCCGATCAGCCGCCGCTTCCACGCGACCTGGCTGATGTTCGGTGGATTGTTCACCGGTCTCATGATTGCCCTCGGTGTGGTCGGATCCTGGTTTCTGTTCAACGGTTCGCCCCCCGTCAGCACGGGGACCGAGCAGCAGGCATACCAGCAGCTGGCCACACGGGTCGAGATCGACATCGAGAACGGCGACGTCAGGGTCGTGGGCGGCGCCAGCCAGGTGTCGCTGGAACGGCGCCTGGAGTACGCCGCACGGAGGCCCACGTTCACCGAAACCTGGCGTGGGGACACGCTCGTGATCCGGGCTCAGTGCGAGCTCAGCGCCTTTGAGCGAGCACAGGGCGAGCGCTGTGGGGTCGGCTACGTGTTGCGGGTGCCCGCCGCGGTGACGGTGGAGGCGAACGTCGGTATGGGTAAGATTCGCATCGACGACGTGGACGGAGAGCTGCGTCTGTCGTCCGACTCCTGTCACGTGGAGATCCGCAACGCCCGCGGTCGGGTCCGGGTGCAGTCCAAGAGCGGCACGATCACGGCGACCGGCCTCGGCGGCACCGAAGCCATCGCGCAGACCGGCGTTGGTGACGTGAGCCTTGACTTCGTCACCACGCCGCTGCTCGTGAGGGCCATCACGGACTTCGGCACCATCGACGTCGCCCTGCCGCGCGGTGACATCGGCGCTATGGCGTACCTGGTACGCGCCGAAACCACGGTTGGCCGCCGCTATGTCGATGTGTTGAGTGATCCCGCGAGCCTTCACCAGGTGTTCGCTACCGCGGGGAAGGGCGACCTCTACGTTCGGTACTCCAGCGGCTGATCTCGTCTGTTCACTAGCCTGGATAGGCAGACCTCGAGCGTTGGATATCGCCTTGGTGAGGTGACTGACATGCGGCAGACGATACGGCTGGGCCGGGTGGCGGGGATCCGGATCGGACTCAACGGCGGCGCGTTGGTGATCGTCGCGTTGCTGGCGGCGTTGCTGGCGTTCGGGCAGTTGCCCGAACTCGATCCTGGCAGGAGCGCGGTCGCGTACATTACGGCTGGCATCGCGGCGGCGGTGTTGTTCCTGGCCTCGATATTGGCTCATGAGCTGGCACACGCGGCGGTGGCCAAGGCCAACGGTGTCGAGGTCGAGGCGATCACGCTGTGGCTGCTCGGTGGCGTGGCTGAGCTGAAAACCGAACCACGCTCCCCCAAGGCAGAGTTGGCGATCGCCGTCGTGGGGCCGCTGTCCAGCGGCGTCCTAGGTGGAGTCTTCGGCGTCGCCGCGGTCGGGCTGTCCACGGCGGGCGCCGGCGATCTCACCGTCGGGGTGGCGACTTATCTCGCGATGACAAACGTGGCGCTCGCCGTGTTCAACCTCGTGCCAGCGGCCCCGTTGGACGGTGGCCGGGTTCTGCGGGCGGCGGTGTGGCGGTGGACCGGCGACCGGGATCGGGCCTCCATTGCCGCGGCGCGGGCCGGCCGCATCTTCGGGTTCATCCTCATCGTGGCCGGGGTGGGCCTGGCCCTCCTGCTGCAGGCGGGGCTCGGCAGCCTGTGGTGGGTGCTGCTGGGGTGGTTCCTAGTGCAGGCGGCGGCCGCTGAGGAGGAGCGCGCAAGGCTCGGTCGGAAATTGCACGGCGTACGCGTGGCCGATGTGATGTCGCCACGGCCGGTCACCGCCGACCCGGACACGCCCGTCGCGCGATTCATCGACGAGGTCGCGTTTACGAACCGGCACTCCACCTATCCCCTCGTCGATGCCGAGGGCCGGCTCACCGGGCTGGTGACGCTCAATCGCATCCGTGCGGTCCCGATCGAGCAGCGCTCCGTCCGCCGGCTTGCCGACATCGCGTGTCAACCGGACGAGGTGCCGGTGGCACGCCCCGAGGAACCGGTGACTGACCTGCTTCCCCGAATGGCTGGATGCGCGGACGGCCGGGCCGTCGTCGTCGACGCAACCGGGCGGGTCGTCGGGCTGGTCTCCCCGAGCGACATCAGTCGCCTCATGGCCGTTTCCGACCTTCGCGGCTCGCAGCCGTACCCGCTGCTCGGCGCGGACCTCAATGCCGCCCCGACGACCTCGGCGGGTCGGCGGCCGTCGTAGCACCTAGGCGGGTGATATCGCTGTCCGCCGCACTAGTCGGTGGACGTACGGCCTGGCCGCCGCGAGCCGCCCGTGCATGACGATCTCTTCAGCCCGCCGGCTGGCCACGACCTCCCAGTCAGGAAACATTCGGGGAAGCGCGCAGCGTGGTCATGGCGTGCTCGGCCTGGGCTGCGGGCGTTTCGTTGGTGACCGGTATCCGCAGGTGGTACTGCCGGTGTTCCATGGGCCGGTCGAACAGCCGGGCGAACTCGATGAGGACCTGACATGGTGGCGAGGTGAACACCATGTGGACGCGGTCATGCCGGGTGGATGGGCTCGCAATGGAGTCGAGGCTGCTGTTCCACTGCTGCATCACGGCGGGCTCCGCGTCGAGGGCTTGGCGCAGCAGCCGGGCCATTGTGCGTCCTGGCCATTCCCAGCCACGGTCGTGGTGGGCGCGGGTAACTTCGGTTTCGTATTGCTGCGCGTCGAATCTGAACACGCCAAGGGCGACCCGGTTGAGTCCGGGTTGCGCCACCGGTCCCAGACGATCTCGGAGTCGTTCCGCCGGATCCTGGTGTAGAGAGCGACGTGGCAGGCTTCGGTGCAGATCGCCTCGGCCAGGCGGACCTCGTGCGGGTGGGTGCTGGGCAGCAGTGGGCTGGTGGGGCCGAGCAGCTGGTCGGGGTCTTCTCGGGGACCGCGGTCGAACACCTGGCCGATGATGTCCTGGCCGTCGACGATGATGGCGAGCTCGACCTTTTCCAGGCAGAGGCTTCGGGTGGGATCACGGCGAGGGTCAGCCGGTTGGTCACCGCCCAATGCTAGGTCCGGTTGCCGCCTGTCCGCCCTTCGGTCTGCGCTTCCCTCTGGTGGTGCCGAGAGTCCGGTCACAGTGGTCAGGACGGCGCCAACGGCGGCAGTACGCAGCACGCCCCGGCGGTCCATTCGAGGTACGGGCATGGACACGTCCTCCGTTCCTGCTAGTCGTGCGGTCAACTGCCGGAACCCAACCACGACGTCTTTGTGACCCTGCGAACGTGGGCCCGGCCGAGCGGGCGTTCGCCGTGGCTGTCGAGCGGACGAGGAGCCCCAGGGCGGCAGGAGCTCGGCTTTGCATGAGCGCGCCATCGCTCCATGATCGCTCGCGGCCCGCCTACGCCGAGACTGACCTGACCCGCTTCGCACCGGACAGGCCGCGGCCGCCTTGCCGGGCCTGACTTGCCCCGACTGCGCGGTGCCCGTCGGCCAGCCGCGCCACGACGAGTGCGACGTCGCCCGATGCCTGGCCACCGGCCGGAAACGGCTGATATGCGACCTTTACACCCATGGCGAGCAGCACGACTGCGGCCAAGACATATGGACCGGACGGGGGCCGGGCGTGGCCGAATGCGAGGAGTACGGCTGGTACCACCGAAGCAACCGTGGTCCGGGCCGACCACTTCCACGCGGGAGCAAGATCACAGTCGAGTTCACCACCCAGGGTGGCGACACCGTAACCGCGGAGTGTACGAGCTGCAGCTCCGACCTCGACGAGGGTGACCGGGTACGCATCCGCTACCACCCCGACGAGCTGGTCTTCGGCGTGGAGGACGCCGAGAACCGCGGCAGTCGACGCGTAGCCCTGTTCGCGCTCGTGGCCGTCGCCGTCCTGCTATCGGCGGCCGGGTTCGTCGGATCGCGCCTTGCCCGCGACCGCTCACCGGGCTGACAGCCGTCGATCGCCAGCATGACGCGCTCCACTACGACACCCGCCGCCATCGCCGCGCCCGCCACACGAGGGCGGGGTACGCCGACCTGGCCACGAGCTCGTTTGGCGCACCAGATCCCGAGACCGTGAGCCGGAGCTTGCCGCCGGCCGTGGCCGTCGCGGACATCACGCCCCGTAAGCAGATCGACGCGTACCGATCATCATCCGTTCGGTGGACCCCCACTGAATCGACAGGTGGACTAACGTCACAGCGGTCCTCGTACCCATTGAACTCGGGGGAAGCTATGAACCTCGCCATCATCGATACCAGCGACTCCACATTCCTGCTCTACGTCATCCTGCTGGGCGTCAGCGGTCTGATCATGCTGGCTTTCGCCGCGACCGGGCTCGGCGCTCCCTCGGTCGGTTTGCGCCTGCTGAACGGGCTCTTCGGCCTGGGCTTTGCCGGTTACGCGATCTACCTGGCGTTCATCTTCGAGGGCGGCGAGTACCGCATGTTCTGGTACGCGTTCATCCTGCCGGTGCTCGCTATCGTCCAAGCGGTCAGGGCGCGCACGAGCAGAGGCGCGGCCCGGACATCGTGAACGATCGTGGAACGTCGCCGTCGTTATGGCGACGGTGACGTTCCACGATTCACGTCGCAGATCGCACCAGCTCCGCGGCACCCAGGTCGGCCGCTATCGCGCAGTGCCGTAACCCAGGCCCGGATCCCGTCCAGCGTGCCGGTGGCGAACGCGCCGGCTGCGCCCACGTACTCCGGCCGCCGGGTCCGCGAAGCTTCCGGTTGCGACGGTGACCAACCACTGTGGTGCAGGGAGCCGGGGCGGGATCAGCACGGGCGTGCCGCGCACGAAGCCGAAGGACCGCGACGAGCCAGCCGGATACACATTGGCCGACCGGACTAGCCCCGGCCGGCGGCCAGACTCCCAGCCACGGCGATAAGTGGCAGCGGGCTGAAAAGTCCGCCCCGGACGGCACAGCGACGCCACGGTCAGGCGATCCTCGGACTGGCGCCGGGCGCCGATCGCATTCCCGACATCCCAACCGCGAAACCGGGACAATGTGGCGCGCCGCCGCGCAGCCCGGACGAGGACGCGGAAGGGCTGGCCCAGCTCGCGTCCCATCTCGCGCATCGGACCTATTTTGGGTGAGCCCGCAGATGAGCGCGCTAGCCCGTAGCGGCGGCGGCGACGCTGACCGAGGTGCGGCGCACAGCAGTGGACCCGGCCATCGCGTTTCGGCCTGCTGGTGTGGGACGGGGGCATCGGCACCGTTCGCCTCGGCGGCCTCGGAGGAGCGTGTCCCCGCCCTCGATGGACCCCGCTACAGCGACTTCTGGACTGTGCGCCCTCGCCGGCCCACACCAGCACCCGCGGCACCGCCCCCACCGCGGCCAGGTGCTGCCACCAGCCGGCGCACAGATCCTCGGCGGTGCGGGTCGGGATCAGCAGTGCATATCCAACTCCGTCAGGGCCTGATACAAAACCTGCGAGTGCTTGTGCCGGTCATTGCCGTGCCGGCATTCATCTCAGGGGTCGCCACAACAATCCTGGATGGCACCGACGCCGGCGCCGTTTCCGGTGGGCCGGCGTGCTCGCCCTGCTCACCTGGTTCCTCGTCACGCTGTTCGGTACCCTCCCCATCAACGGCGCCGCGCTCGAATGGCAACCCGACGCACCGCCGCGCGAGTGGAGGGCGCTCGTCGACAGATGGGAACGCTTAACACGATCCGTACCTGGGCGGCGATCCTGGCATTTGAGTTCTTCGTGACCGCTGTCGCGCTGCGGCTGGGTGCGAACTGATGGTTTGAGACGCTCGCGCAGATCGAAAGGTCGCCGCCGCTGCGTAGGACGGAGTCCACCAACCGGTGCGTATCTGATCCATGCGGCCCGACCCATGCGGACGTAATGATCATCCCACCCCCAATCCTCGCGAGTTCGTGGCGGCCTGCGCGGCGAGCTCATGGCCCTCGCCGTCACCGCCGACGTCGCTGTCGCCTCGGCCGCAACTGTCAATCCCCAGAAAGCGTGTAGGACTCGTTATGCGGCCTGAGGCCTCCTGGCCCCTGCCATGAATCGTTCGTAGTCGACGGGTGCCATGCCGTCGTCCATACAACGTCCTACGACACGAACGCGACCCTGGGAGAACGCCGCCGTGTGTTGTAGAAGTCGACGATCCGCCACTCGTAGAACCAGGACTCGGACAACCCGAGCGCGCGGCAGATCACGGTGTGCGGCTTGAACGGTGTAGACCGACACGACTAGCCGGGCCGCGATGGTGGCCACGATCCTGCGCGACCACTATCTGCCGGCGGCCGAGCAGGGCCGCCCGGTGGGACGCTCCGGGTTCTTCATCTGACCGTGTGCTGCGGCTGGGTTCCTGGCCGGTTCGTCCTGTCGAGCGGATCCGCGGCGCTGAGGATGCCCGCGGCTACCACGCGGCTCTTTTCACTGGCTCACCACATGATCGCGCATCCAAACGGTCTCGTTTCGGCCACGGTGACCGGTCTTCCCACCAGCAAGTCGTCCAGAGCATTCCTCAGGTCGTGGCTCGTTACGTTGCCGGGAAGGCGCGAGTCGTCGATCCGGCCACGGTAGCGAAGCCGGCGGGCCTCGTTGAACACGAATACGTGCGGGGTGCAGACGGCTCTGTAGTCCCGAGCCATGTTGCGATCTTCGTCCTTCAGGTACGGCAAGTCGAATCCGAACTCACGCGCCCGGTCCACCATCTCTCGGTACGCGTCACGAGGAGATACGTAAGGGTTGTTCGAGTTGATCGCCACGAGCTGGACGCCGCGATTCATATGATCCTGCGCGATCCCTCGGATCCGGTCCTCGTAGCCCTTGACGGTCGGGCAGCCGTTCGACAGGAACATGATGACGAGCACCGGAACGCCATCGAACGAGGACAATGAGTACCGCTTGCCGTCGGCACCGAGCAAGTCCTCGAAGTGCGGCGCCGCGCTTCCAATCTCCAACGAGGCGTCCGCCTTCATCATCGCCTGTCTCCTTCAGCCGAAGGTGTTGTTGACTCTCCTCCGGCGGGGCCAGCCGCCGCCGCCGGCCCTGTTAGAACCGACCCGGGAACTGCCTTACAATTCCGCCCGCGACCGCGTCGGAAAGCGTGAGGATCTCCGTGAGGATGTCGTCGAATGCCTTGACGTCGTCGTC
Source organism: Micromonosporaceae bacterium (assembly GCA_020027875.1). GTDB lineage: Bacteria > Actinomycetota > Actinomycetes > Mycobacteriales > Micromonosporaceae > JAXIPB01. The sequence goes on from JAHRHA010000082.1 coordinate 10,890, forward strand.
GAATTTGGCCGTCAGCCTCGCCACGACCTCGCCCTTCGTGAGCGCCAGGTGCTGGTTTAGCAGATCGAGGACATCCTCCTTGGGCCAGTTCGGATTGGCTCCGGCGAGGAACGTCGCGATCTCGTCTGCGTTCTGCGACCAGCGGGCGTCCTGGGCGGCGAAGGCATTGTTGTCGCCTGACTTCGCCGCCTCGATGAGGTCCACAGCGATCAAGATGTGCTGCTTCAGCAGGTCAGTGAGCCCGTCCCCCGCTTCCTTGCCGTAGAACGGCACGATCGCGTTCCCGATGTCCTCTTGGTTCTTGAGTAGCCGTCCTGCCGCGTTCTCCGCGTCGGGCGTCCTTGCCACCGCTGCCACGACGTACTCTCGCGTCCAGACCACGTGATCCGTCCACAGCCGCCGCAGCCCCGAATGGAGCGACCACTTCGCCTCGTTCATCCTGAGTCTTCCTTTCCTCCAACCGCGGGACTCCATCTCTCCATGCTCATGGATTGATCTCCAAACACCCATCGACTGGTTGTGGATTGGCCCCGGCGCTGCTTTAGGACAGCTATGGTGCCGTGATGATGCCTGATCAGCTCCTGTTCCCTATGTAATCCACCCAAGCACCCAATGAGGCTCCGCACCAGGCCATCGTGGGACTCTCGTGCCGTACCCCGAACATCGACAGCGACCAAGCCGGCCCCATCGCGGAGTAGGAGTGGTCAAATAGGTCCGGACGCGCCGCACGAACCGCGGCCCGGTCGTGGCCGCCTGGTTGGGCGCGGACCCGAGGTGACCGGGCGTGCCATCCAGAGGAAGGCACACGGGTGTGCCGGCCAACAATCTTTGGCCAGCCCTCGACGCCGCTGGCGCAGCGCATCGACAGTCGACCGGGTCGGTCGTTGTGCACGGTGGCCGGGTGACCCCATCGTTGACGATGTCAGCGGATGGTCCGAGGCCCGGCGGTTCTGGTCCGCTGCTGTGCCGGCGTTCGGCGCTGGCCGCTACGCCCGGATGTGGGCCGCGGATTCTGGAGCGGGAGCAGGAGCCGGCCGTGCTGGCTGGCGCGGACCGGACGCAATTGACGGCGCGCATCAGCGACATTGACGGATGTTGTCATTGAAACGACCACTTCTGCTTGATATGTGGGTGATCGCCGACCTATTGCCGGTTGTTGCCGGCGGGTCGGAGAGAGGGGTGCCCGGATGTCTTTGGTCGATCCGTGCCTGACGCGTTTTCACGACGCGGCTGGGAAGGTTGCTGTGCAGCTGGGTGTGCCGCTCGTGCGCCTGAGACCGGCTGGGCGGCCGCATGCCTACGTTCCGGCCTCCCGTGTGGCGGACGGAGACCCGCAGACCGCTGGTGACAACAAGCGCCGACCGCATGTGACCCGAGCTATAGGCTGGGACTGCGGTCAGTCGTCGGATGCGGGTGCCTCACCGGTGGGTGCGATCGGGTGGTATGAGCCGATGATGTCGGCGGCCGTTGGCTCCGGCGTGGTGGCGACCCGAGCGGCGGCGTCCTTGCTGAACTGCCGGAACGAGGCGAGTTCGGGGAGCGGATTGGAGCCGTCTGGTGTATCCGCGGTCGAGATGTGGACGAACGATACGCCATCGTGCAGGCGCATTACCTTGTATTCGATGTTGCCGGGACGGTCGGTGTGCAACTGCTCGAATATCGCCTCAACCAGGCGTACATGTTCGGCAACTGCTTCAGGTCGTACCGTGTAGCCGACTACCACGCTGCTGATCACTGGACTCTTCTGTCCACTCATGCTCTCACCGATGGCCAACAGTGGACCCGTTGGGCACCGCTTGCCTGGATGATCACGATTGCCGCCCCATGCCTCCTGAGCGGCTGTCTTGGCGTTGCGCGGTCATCCCTTGGCGGCGAGTTTGAATCCACGTCGGACGCCCGCCTCGAACGCGCCCGCAGGGAGTACTGATCTGAGCAGCGTGAACTGTCTCGCCTCCCGGGTAATCTTGTTCCGCAGCGCAGGGTGGGCGTCGTTGGCGATCGCGACGACCTTGCTGGCGACAATATCGGGACCCGGCGCCTTGCGTTCGAACTCCGCCATTGCCCCGAAGGCGCGCTCGCGCGGCTTGGCGTAGGCGTCGATCCCTGCCGGCCGCGGTTGCGCGTAGAACGGAGTCTTGATCGAGCCGGGCTCGACCATGGCGATCTGGATCCCGAACGGTCGCACCTCGTGTCGCAGCGTCTCCATCAGGCCCTCGACGGCGAACTTGCTCGCGTTGTAGTGGCCCCAGAACGGCACTGGCACCAGGCCGGCCAGCGAGCTGACGGTGATGATGTGTCCACGACGGCGTGCGCGCATACCCGGCAGCACCGCTACGCTCATGCGCACGACGCCGAAGTAGTTGGTCTCGAACTGCGCCTTCGCGTCGACCAGTGAGATCTCTTCGATCGCGCCGGCGCACAGGTAACCCGCGTTGTTGACCAGCAGGTCGATGTTGCCCGCAGCGGCCAGGATCGCATCGACGCCTGCGCGGACTGACTCATCATCGCCGACATCGATGATGACGTAGTCGATTCCGCTCTGGATCTTCTCGGGGGTCCCTCGGCTCGCGCCGAATACTCGGAAACCGGCCGCGGCCAGCTGGCCTGCGATCGCCTCACCGATGCCCGACGATGCGCCCGTCACCACTGCCACACGTTGCTCAGGCATCGCAACCGCCTCCAGAACTCCCGCTGCGCGTCAAGCGCCTCAGCCATGAGGTGACGTTATCGGCGTGAGTAGCATAATGCAATGCACAAGGCAAACCTCGCCGCTCTTCCGTGCTCGCTGGCCCGGTCCCTGCAGATCGTCGGCGAGTGGTGGACCCTCCTCGTGCTGCGGGACGTCTGCTTCGGTTGGAATCGCTTCGAGGCGATCCATGACCACCTCGGCATCGCCCGCAACATCCTCAAGACACGACTGGACACGCTGGTCGAACACGGAATGCTGGACCGTCGCCGCTACCAGCAGCACCCAGACCGATACGAATACCTGCCCACGGAGAAGGCCCGCGACCTCGTGCCGGTGCTCATGGCATTGGTCGCGTGGGGCGATCGTTGGACAGCCCACGACGGGCCTCCCATGCTGTTCACCCATCGGACCTGCGGCCACGACACCGTCGCAACAGTTGTCTGCTCGGCCTGCTCAACACCGCTGGCACGCGAAGACTTGAACTTCCGCCCCGGCCCGCACTACACGATCCACCGCTCACACCCGAATCCGGCGACCCCCAGCTAAAGGCATCAACCGCACGACCGCCGCTGCCTACTGCTCATATGCGTCTCCACAGGTCTGTCGAGGGCTGGCTGTGTGACCCGCTGACACGTGCCGCACCATTCTCACCCGAGTGCGCAAGAGGATGAGCGTGGCATCAGGGCGTCGACGAGACCGTCGAACATAGAGCCTCCATAGGGAGTGGCCAAGTAGGTCCGGACGCCGTTGGCCTGAGCGGTGGTAACAAGCTCGCGCTGCGCGAGAACGGGCCCGGGAATGGTAAAGAATCCGCGGAACCTACACCGCGGCCGCGATGACGAGCTGGATTCGACCCTGGCGGTGTTGCGCAGCCTCCCCGAGGGGCGGCCCGGTGTGGTCATGGTGAACGGCCGGCGGCCATAGGCAAGACTCGCTTCGTGTCGGCGGTGGCAGACCGGCTGAGTGCCGACGGCGTCAGGGTCATGACCGGCGCGTGCCTCGACCTCGCGGGGCGCGCCCGTACTGTGCTCTCATCGCGGCCTTCCGCAGTGTTGACCCGCCCGCCGTGCAGGTGCTGGACGATCTGACCGGTGCGGTCGACGTGCGCCGGTCAAGACTGTTCGAGTTGCTGCGGAGTACGACCGCCGCCTTGGCCATGCGGCGGCCCACCGTTCGGGTGATCGACGCCCAGCACGTCCACCGTCGCAGCGGCGGCGTACCGCTGTTTCGTGAAAAGGTCCTCGCAGCTGAGGCAGCTGGCACCACGGGCGTTCGCGACCACCTGCGTGACATCTTCCGGGTCCGGGTCCAGCGGCTGGGGGCACCGGCGGCGCGGGCGGTCGAGGTCGTGACTGTAGTCGGGGAACTGTGCGGGGACCGGCTGGTCGGCGAGGTCCTCGAGGCCGACCCGACCACCGTGGCGACCGCGCTGGACCGAGCTGTCGCGGCGGACGTCCTAGCCACCGTTGGCAGGTGTTACCGGATGCGCCACGAGCTGCTCCGGGAAGCGGTGTATGACTCTCTTTCGCCTGCGCGTCCTCGACACCTCCACGCCCGAGTCGCCAAGGCGCTGGCCGCCGGGCCGAAGGCGGACGCGGCGGCTCTGGCCAACCTCGACGCGGCCGCACTCGCCGAGCGGGTGCATCTGGCTGCCGACGCCCCAATGGCCGTCAGGGCACGGGTGCTGGCTGGCTACGGCTGGTACCTGTCGATCGCGAGCCAACCCGACGACGCGAAGAGATGGTCGCAGCAGGCCCTTGCGCTGGCCGAGGAGAGCTCCGACTCAATGCAACGGTGTCGGGCGTTCCTGGCCTGGGGCAATGCCCGCGTCGAGACGGAGGACGGGTTGGCCGCGCTGCGGACCGCACGCGACCTCGCCATCGCCTGAGAAGCGCGAGGGAAGGTCGCGGGAAGGCGGCTGTCGCACGGTGTTCTCCGTTGTGTACACCAGGGTTTTCTATTTGGGAGGAACGGTGACTATTGCGTCACTGGAGACCAGGGCTCCCGACGCACCGGTCGCTCATCGGCCGGGGTTGCTGTCACGCTTGGGCGTTTGGTCGGCCACACATCTTGGTTACGTTCTCATCGCCTGGCTGGTGGTGGTCGCCGTGTTCGGCGCGTTTGGCGTGCAGGTGGAGCAGAAACTGTCCGGCGCCGGGTGGCAGGACAGCGGCAGCCAGTCGGTGCGGGCTCGTAAACTCGTCGCCAGGGAGTTCAACGGTCTGAACTCCACGGCTTTGCAGGTTGTGATCTCCGACGACATCGGCCAGATTGCGAGTGATCCCGCCGCCAAGGAGATCATCGACAAGGCGACCGCGGTCCTTAAGTCCGACCGCCGCATCAGTACGGTCGTGCCGCCGCAGGCCGGCATGAGCATCTCGCGTGATGGCCATGTCGGAGTCATTCAAGCCGCTGCCGCCGTGGATGCCAACGAGATGGTGCGCGCGGCGCTGCCACATCCAGCACCGCGTCCCCCGGCCCGATCCTGGTTAGTTCCACCAGGATGCGGCTTACTGCCTGTCCGCCCCCCTCGGCCTCAAGCACGTCACACCAGGCTCGCCAGCCGGGCGCGGCACCACGCCACTCAGTTCGGATGTTGGCCTTGTACTGCACCGGGTCAAACGTGCCCGTCCCTACCATCGCTCCTCCCCTTTCTTCGCGGAGCTGCGGAAGTGACCGTACGGGCTGTGAGGCGCGTCGGCATCGCCCGGTTCAACCACGTTCGCGAGCGAGGCTCACGTGGTGCGTTCTAGCCATCTGGTGAGAGAAGACTCTTCTCGAGGGCGCGGGAGATGGCCGCGGCCCGGGAGGACACACCCAACTTGGCGAGAATGTTCTGCATGTGCCGGGCGACGGTGTGCTCGCTGATGTGCAGCGCGCGAGCGATGTCTCGGTTGTGCTTCCCGGACGCGACCAACCGCAGCACCTCCACCTCGCGGTTGGTCAACACCCGCTGAGATGCGCGTCGCTGCAGCAGGGTCGCCGCGTGACGCCCGTCGGCGGCGGCACCGAGCCGCTCGAATCCGGCATGGGCGCCGTCGATTTCGATCGACCCGCCCTCCTCGTCGCCGAGCATTCGCAGGGTTGTGCCGATCAGCAGCCGCGTTCTGGCTTCCTCGTACGGCAACCCCAGCGCCCGCCAGCCGTCCAGCCCGCGGCGGAGATGCTCCAGTGCGGCGGCCGGATCCCCCTCGGCGAGATAGAGCGCGCCGCGGGCCGTTGATGCGGTCGCCTGCACGACGGCACTGCTGAGGTCGTCCGCGATCGCCGCCAACTCGCGCGCGGCGCCTTGGGCTTCGCTAAGCGCGCCGGCCGCGATCGCGACGTCGACCTGTGCGGCCAGCAAGCGCGCACGCCCGAAGCGATCCACCGTGGGCGATGCCAGCGCGGATCGCAGCACGGCGGCTGCCGCGTCCACTCGTCCCTGCGCTAGCCGCAGCAGCGCCATGCCGGGCTGCGGGTCCCACCCCAGCTGCCTGGCCCGCACAAACGCCTGCTCGGCGTCGAACAGATCGCCGCGGCGCCGCAGGATCTCGCCAACCCCGTAGGACGCCTCCGCCGCCCCCTGCGGTTTGTGCGGCAGCAACTCCAGGTGGGCGCGGCGCATCTCGGCTTCGGCCTCGGCCCAGGCGCCGCGCAAGGCGAGCACCTCACCGCGGTAGATGCGACAGAGGCCCTGGCTGTACGGGGTAGTAGCGGGAATCGCCTCACACCAGACCCTTGCGGCCTCGGTCCACTCGGCCGCACGCTGCAGATCCGCCAGGTCCTTGCACGCCAGGATCACCGAACAGAAGACCCAGCCGGTAGCCAGCGGAGTGAGCTCGCCGGCAAGAAGTGCGGTCATGGCCTCGTCGAGCAGCGCCAAGCCCTCGTCGATCCTCCCTTGCCCGATGAGTGCACGTCCCTGCAGCTGCATCCCGATGGCCGCAAGGTCTGCGTCGCCGAGGTCTCGGGCTGTTTGGACGGTTTGCGCCGCGCCGTCGACGGCCTGTTCCAGCGGGCCCTGGTGCAAATGGAGTTCGGCCTCGGCCATCCGCAGCCATCCGGACTCGACGCAACTGGGATCGCCCTCGACATGCCGGAAGCCGCGGCGAAGCCAGCCGACCGCGACCGCGCGCTGACCACGGTAGAAATGCTCGTGGAACAGCCTTGCCGCGGTCCGAGCCGAACCGCGATCGTCCCCGGCTTCGCGGAAGGCAGCGTACGCCTGCTGGCGCGCGGCGATCGATTCGTCGGTGTTGCAGAGCCACCAGGCGGCCTCGGCAGCGCTTCGAACTCGACCGCCGTCAAGCTGACCGGGTCACGAGCGCTGAGCTCCTCGTAGACCCCGAGCCAGGGCCCAGTTCGGACGGCCCTCCACACCCGCTCCGTGCCTGATCTCTGCTCCACGACCGGGCCTCCCACGGAAATCGTAGGGGAGGTTTCGGGTCTTGAGGTGACGCGGGGCCGTGCCACGACGGTCTGGCGACGGCCCCCGTTTCGTACGCCGCGTGGGTGGCTCTCCCGCCACTACCCTCGGCGCGGCGGTGCAGCTGCCCACCTGGAGCGTTGGAGTTTGGTTGCGGAGACGGCATAGGGCGGTCATTTCAGGGTATCCCGGTGCCACTAGCCGGCTTTCGGCTGGAGACGAACGGTGAGGCTTGACATGTCAACGACATCGGCCCAACCGGCCCCTAGGTCATGCGTCCCGCTGGCCAGGCGCCCAGACAACCCGGACCTGTCCGGGCAGGTCGCCAAGGTCACGACACTGTGGCCAGGCCCTGGCCGCGTGCCGCCGGTTGGGTGGTCACGTTGCCGAGCGCGGCCACCCGGTAGGCAGGCGCCAGACGTGCACGCCGGCGACCGCGACGAGCGCGCCGGCGCGCATCGCCCGGTCGCATCCCTTCGCGGCCGGACCACGCTGTACTGGCCCACCTGGAATCTCGGTACGGCACATGAGTCGCATCAACCAACGGCCCTCGCAAGGAGACTGGTGATGGCGGACATCAGGATCTCCGGGTAGGCGGACACCGGGTTAAAACTTCTTGCAAATACGCAGAGTGATCGAAGTCGAGTGCGGTGAGCGCTCGATCCCAGGCTGCCAGCTCACATCCCAAGCGGCGGAATCGTAGATCACAACGACGGTCTCCATGAGGCCGCGGGGAGTCGGCCTTCCCACCAGTCGAGCACCCGGAGCGCTCGGAGGGTGTTCCAGCGGCTCGGCTCCCCCACGCCACCCTCGAGGGCGAAGTGGACGCGACCGGGATGGATGCGGTCGAGCAACCAGCAGCCGTCCGGCTGCCGCTTCGAGCGCACGACCTCCACGGCCTCCGCCATCCGGGAATCCGGCTCGGCGCCCGACCGCCGGAAGTAGTCGAGCGCGCGAAGCACGTCGTAGCGCCAGTAGTAAGGAAAAGCGAAGTCGAGATACGCCGAATTCGCGACCTCGCCGGTGCTCTTGCGGCGGAACAAGCCGCGCTCGCGCAGATACTCCTCCCCGCTGCGTCGCGCCTCGCGCACCGCGGCGGACCCGCCGGTCGCGCGCTCGAAATCGAGCAGCCCGTCGAGCACGTTGATCGTCGTGTCGAACGAGGAGCGCACGGATCCGTTCTCGGCCTCGCAGTTCCAGCCGCCGTCGGCGAGCCGTTCGCCGAGGATCCGCTCCACGATCGGCGCGACGTCCACACCAAAGTACGCGCCAGTCTCGATCGTCCTGCCGTTGATGCACGGCTCGACCTCGCCGTCGAAGTACCGCTGCCCGGCGTTCTCCCAACGCCCGTGCTCGGCGATGAGCGCGATCGCGCGGCGCGCCGCCTCGGACGCCGGGTCGAGCCCGAAGATCTGCAAGGTCTGCAGGGTGTGCATCGTCGTCGTCCAGGGCTGTCCCGGTTCCCTGTCGGTGTAGGACGCCGGGAACAAGGCGCCGCCGTCCCACAACCCGTCGGCACCCTCGAGCGCCAGAAGACGGGTGCCCCAGCCCTCGCGCTCCACGCGCGCTCGTTCGGCGGCGACCTCGTCGGGCGAGGAGTCCGTGAGATCGCGTAGCACCTGCCAGCGGATGGCCGGGTCGGAGTCGAGCAGCCAATCAACGACGCTCATCGCGGCAGCCTAGCGGTCCGCACGGCGGAGTCGCGCGCTACCGGATGAGGCGGCCTGTGACTGGGTGCGTCCGGTGGGACGATCGACCGTGCCGTGGTCGCCGAAGCGGCCGCGGGAGCGAGCCGGGACCTTTGCGGCGCTGCTCGGCGTCGTGGCCTTCGGCTGCGGCGTGACGATCCGGGCTGCTGACCCGGTCCACGTCGCCGGTCACCCTGAATCAGGGTCTGTCCGCAGGCCTGGAGCCGTCATGTCCGCCCAGGCGGAACCTGACGTCCGCTCACCCGGAATCCCAGGCGACCGTCGGCAACTTGGATGTCAGCTCGGCCAGGAGCCAGCGACTTCAGGTCCGTTCGTTCGCTTCGTGCTTCGGCCGTTGTTCACGGGATCGCTGGATCTTCGGGCTCCCCGCCTTGTCCGGTCCATTTGAACGGTTGGGCAACGAACGGATGCTCGAGTTCGGCTGGGCCTACGTCGGACTCACCCACTGATCGAGCCCAAGCATCATGCGGGCACGTGCTGCCCTCGTGGGGCGGCCGACCGTCCGTCCCGAATGACACCGCGGGGAGGCCGTCCGGCGGTAATCGCGCGTAGGTCACTGCCCGACGTCGCTATCGAAAGTCTGCGAGGTGTGGTTTGGCGGAAGCCGACGACCACCGCGTCGGGCGAGTGGATCGGGGACCCGCCACCGCCGCCGCCACCGCCGCCACCGCCGCCGCCGCCACCGCCTCGGCCCCGATCGCGCGGCTGTTTCCGGGGTCGCTCGACGTTGCCTCTGCTGTCGTCGCCGGTCCAGGCAGGATGACCGAACCGGGCGCTCGCGTCGTTCTTGAGGGCCATCTTCTGGGTGGCCTCGACCATGAACTGCCGCCAGATCGTTGCGGGGAGGTTCGCCCCGAAGAGCTTCGAGCCGTCCCTGAGCCGCACCGGCCCTTCGTCCTTTTCGTTGCCGACCCAGACGGCCGCGGCGAGCTTCGTGGTAAATCCCACCATCCAACCGTGCGCGTTCTCGGAGGCGCTCTTGGCGTACTGCCACGTTCCCGTCTTGCCCGCGGTGTCCCAGCCGTTGCCCAGGTTCGCGGCACTCGTAAGGCTGAGCGCATACGTCAGATCTCTGCTCTGAGGCTCGGTAAGCACTCGGGGCTGATTGTCGGTCGGCAGTTTCTCGCCATAGATCACGTCCTTGCCTTTGAGGACTGCCTTGACGAAATGGGCCTGCGCCCGGAGCCCGTCGGCAGCGAATGTGGCCACGCCGTTGGCATGGTCCAGCACGGTCACGGGATACTGACCGAACCCGACCTCTGTGTCGAAGTGCTCCCGACCTTGGCCGGCGATGTCGGTGTCAGCCGCGAAGTCGATGCGGGTACGGTCATCAGTCCACATGCTCTCGATGCCGGCGTCGCGTGCCATTTCGATCACCTTGGTTGAGCCGATGGACTCGGTGACGGCGTAAAATGGGACGTTGAGCGAGTTGACCGTGGAGCCGAGCAGGGTGCAGGGACCATTGGGCTCGCCATACTCGCGGGTGCACGTGCTCGCGTTGCGGACGGCGTTCGCGCCGACCCGACGGGGTGGGAACTCGTGTGGCGAGCTCGAGTCCCACCAGGATCTCAGCGAGATGCCGTCCCGGAGCGCGGCGGCGAGCGTATAGACCTTGAACGACGAGCCCGCCGGGTAGCGGCCGCGCCCCTTCGGGTCGCCGTCCTCGTCGCGGTACCACCCCGCGTAGTCCACACCTGCACCGTTGTGGCCGCCGAAGTACGCCAGCACGCGCCCAGTCCCGGGTTCGATCGCCACGAGAGCCGCCTGGTACTTACGGCTCTGCGCGTACATGGGCGAGGACTTGGCGAATTTGTCCGAGGCCCGCGTCGCCGCGTCTTGCGCCCCCTTGTGCACCGTAGTGATGATCCGGAATCCGTTGTTGCGGATGTAGTCCCAGCTCTTGCCCCAGAACTCCCGCGACTGGGCCAACTCGCTGAGGGCGTGTTCGACGACGAGTCCGGTCGGCAAGTCGAGGCCGGCCAAGGCCGGGCTGTACTGCTTGAGGGTCTCCAGTGGATAGACAAGCTTCGCCCGCTCCTCCGGCGCGAGTCTTCCCATCTCGACGACGGCGTCTAGGACGTACCCCCACCGTTGCGTCGAGTTGGCCAGGGCGTTCGCGTTCTGCTGCTCGTTCTTTGTGCGCTTGGGATCGTAACCGGCCGACTCGATCGGATTGTTTGGATCGGGCTCAGGCTGTTTCATGTTGGCCACGAGCATCGCGGCCTCCGAGACGGTGATCTGACGCTCGGGCGCGGCGTTCTTGTTGGCGGTTTTGCCGAAGTAGGCCTGCGCCGCGGCCTCGATGCCGTAGGCGCCCCGGCCGAACGGAACGGTATTGAGATAAAACCCGAGGATCTCCTCCTTCGAGTACTTGTCCGTCAGCTTCCAGGCCACGACGGCCTCGCGCAACTTACGCGAGTACGTGACCTCTCGGGAGTCAAGGATGTAGCGGGCGTACTGCTGTGCGATCGTCGATCCACCCTGCCGGCCGCCGCCGGTGAAGTTGTGCCAGGCGGCACGCATGACGGCGGAGAAGTCGACACCATCGTTCGTCCAGAAGGTCCGGTCCTCGGCCGCCACCGCAGCGTCCTTGACCGGGTCGTTCAGCTCGCCGAACGCGAGATGAGTCCGATTCTCGCTGCCGAGGCGAGCCATGACGGTCTTGCCGTCGGAGTAGTACACCGTGGTGGACTCGGGCAGGGGCAACTGGTCCGGCGTCTCCACACTGTCCACGAAGTACGTTGCGGCCACAAGGCCCAAGCCGGCGAGCATGAGAAACACTGCGAACGAGGCGATGAGCCTGTTACGCAGCTTAGCCTTCCGCGCCACTGCCTGGTCACCGGCGTCGCCTGGACCACCTCGCCCACCGAAGGGCCACTGCCGGCGCCAGCGGTGCCGCCCGCCGGAACCGTCCCGACCGCCGCCAATCCGCTCGTTGATCGCCGCAATCCACGTACGGCCAGTGACGCGCTCGTTGCTGCCAGGCCGGCTGGAGGCGCCCCGCGTGCTGGCTCGGCGCTGCTGGCGCCCTCCCCACTCGGAAGGCCCGGCCTGGTCGGTTGGCCCGGGCATTCCCGGCGGCGGTGGACCTCCCGGTCGGGCGCGCCGAATCCACGCCCGCCCAACCACGGGGCGGGGCGGCGGCGCAGCGTCGTTGTTCATGATCCGGTTCCTTCGCGGAGGTTGCCGTCATACTCCCACCAGAGCAGACCAGACGGGGGCGAGCGCCGTCGGACGGTTATATCGGTCACGCCAACTTCTGCTCTGCGCGGCGGCTCCCTGTGCGCATCACGCACTGGTTCTTGCCCTTGCGTCGGACGCACGATCAGCCGTCGTGGCCGCCGTCAGGCTCTTAAGCGGTCATCCTGTCTCAGCTCTGCGAAGCCGAGGGCGATGCCGCGCAGAAGATCGGTCGCCTCGGCCAACTGGCTCACCGACTGGTGTTCCCGGATCGTCCGGCCGTCCTCGGCGGCGTACGCGGCAGCGGCGCCCACCAGCTCTTCGTAGGCCGTCACGCCTTGCTCGAACTGCGCGACCAGCGCGCTGAGCGTCTGGTTGAGGGACTCTTGCGACCCGCCGTACGGCAGCCCGCGCTCGACCCCGGCCGCCCGCTTGGCCAACGCCCGCAGTCCGCCTTCGGCCACTGCCGCCTCCAGCACGGCCGTCTCACCGGGCCCGCCTGGGCGGAGCGCGAAGCTGTTGAGCACAGCGGCGGCCTGGTCAAGGCGGCGCCAACCAGGCGCTACGGCGGAGGCACGCAGCCGGATTCGGTCGGCCTGGCGACGCAGCTCAGCAACAGCCTCTCGCCCCCCGGGGAACCCCGCGACGAACATCTCTACCCGACTGCGGGCCTGGTCGGCGACCGCAGCGGGATCGAGCGGTGGCGGCACGGGCTGCGCGGCCAGCGCGCGATAGTCCGCCCAGCGCCAGCTGGCCAGCGTCACCGAGCCGCCGGCCAATGCGGCCCAGAAGGCATCGATCAAGCCGAGTCCGGAGTACGGCGTGAGCACGGCTGCAGCGCCGGCAAGCGCGCCAGCCAGGACACTCCATCTTCGGGCAGCACGCCGCAGCCGCCGCAGTCGCCGGCCGTACCGTACGCGCTCGTCGATCATGGCGGCGGCCTCCCCACCTGGGATACCCGTTTCGACCCTCCCCGTCCACGCGAGGCTCTTGCTGAGAGCGTAAGCCCGTTCCGCCAAGGGTGGTCCGTGCGGCGGCGCGTCGTCTGCCCGGCATAGCGACGAGGCGTGGGCGGCCCGCACCGCAACTGAGCGCTTATGCCGCGAGCCGCGCGTCTCGACTCACCCACGTCGTACGAGTTGAGTTGCAGGCGTACGACGTGGCTGGAGACATGGCCTTTACGGCCGGCCTGGAGCACACGACAACCATGATCGACGGAGAGGAGATGCTTGATCACGACGGTAGGAGCACCGCAGGTCCTGGGCCCGGTCGGTCCTGGCCCGGTCGGTCATGCCACGGACGAGGCGAGTGTCGTGATATGCGCGTGCCCGATGGGGAGGCAGCACACCCGCCCATTCCGCTCTTGTCGGACTTACCCGCATGACCTCGCGGCGTGTGCGGCTCTTGTCGTCGCCGCCGATGCGCGCTTCGCCACGATTGTCGAGGAACATGTCGCAGAGTTGACGGACGTCGAGTCATACCAACCTGGTCGTTTCTTCACCCGCGAGGTTCCCGTCATTCAGGCCGTTACGGCCGACGCACTCGACTTGGATGTTCTCACCGTTGACGGCTACGTCGACCTCGACCCGGAGGGACGCCCGGGTCTGGGTGCCCACGTCCACGCGCATCTCGATATGCCCGTCATCGGGGTTGCCAAGACCGCCTTCCGCACGGCGATCCATGCGGTCGCACCGGTCACGGCCATGGCCGGACAACGTCGCCTCCCAGACGCACTACGCCGCGTCGATGCCCTGGCCGCAATCCTCACCAACGCAGGATCTTCCGCACATGCCCCGAAGCGGGCGGTCACGAGATGAGCATGGTTATGGTCAATCGCATCTATCGACAGGCTCCCGCTCGTGCAGGAAATGCCAATGGTGTGTGAGGTCAGGTTGACGACTCCAGCGTTGCCTTTGCGCGCTGTAACCGCTCCGCCCAGGGGCTGCGACGCTTACGGGTGATGAGCCAGGTGGCGATCTTGAGTGGGCCAGCCGGGTTGGGATCCGCCTGAAGCGTCACCATGGTGCCGCCGGATGTTGGCGTGAAGGTGAACACGCACTGCGGTCGCAGCGGTCCGACCTCTCCGTTGAAGCGGATCTCCTGCTCGGGTACGACGGCGGTGAAGGTCGACCGCGTCTCGTGCGGTCGACCGGTGTGCCGGAATAGGAACGTGGTGCCCGGCTGCGTCGGCCCAGCGGGGCTTCTGACAACGGACTGGACCTCGGGATTGCCCTTGGCCACGTACTGGTCGGGGTTGAGAAAGTAATCGTAGACGTCTGCACACGGACGTTCGATCATCACTGTGCATTCGATCTTGCCCATCGTTCGCCTCCCGCCTTGGGTATCTGGCTAGCAGCGAGGTCTGCGGGACTGCCCTGACCCGTGGATCAGGCTCATTTGGCACCCCTCTGTGTCAAGTCACAGTTTCGGTTGCCCGAGGGTGCCTAGTTTGCCCGGTTGTGCGTTGGGTCTGGGCGTCTCGAGTCCGTGGGCGTGTGGCCGGGGCCGGCTCGGTCGGGTCGCCTGTGCCCGCGCCCGGGTCGGTGGTGTCGTGGTCGCCGGGCGTAGGCTCGGTGCCGAGCCCTGGCAGTGACTGGTCCGAAGAGCCGACCGTCGGGGTTGGGTCGGCCGCGCTGGATGTCGTAGTCGCCCCCACGTGTCCTCCCGGGCTCGCCTTACCGGCG
>JAHRHA010000331.1 GCA_020027875.1 Micromonosporaceae bacterium
ATACTGGTTGGGTGGCGTGGACCGTGATCCTGGTCGACGAGGTGGACGACTGGTTCATGGACGTGGCGCACAAGGACCCGAAGTCGGCAACGCTCGTGGCCGCCGCGATCGACCAACTGGAGACCGACGGACCGAACCTGGGCCGGCCGTTGGTGGACCGGATCGAAAATTCGAAGATTCACAACTTGAAGGAGCTGCGTCCTGGCTCGGCGGGCGGTTCCGAGGTTCGGATCTTGTTTGTGTTCGACCCGACGCGTCAGGCGGTGCTGCTGGTCGCCGGTGATAAAGCGGGCCAGTGGAACCGCTGGTACGACGAGAACATCCCGGTGGCGGAGCAGCGCTATCAACGCTGGCTCGACGGTGGGTACGGCACGGAGAGGACGTGACGACGATGGCGCGGAACTGGAAGAATGTGCGGGCGCAGGCCGTTGATGCCGGTCTGCTGGACGACGCGCGCGTCGGTGAGCTGCGAGCACGGCTTCGGGCCGAGGTGCGTGCGCACCGGCTGGCGGAGATCCGCCAGGCACATGGGCTGGACCAGAGCACGCTGGCTGAGCGGCTCGGGGTGTCGCAGTCGCGGATCTCGCGGATCGAGCGGGGGGAGCTGGACCGGGCGGAGATCGCCACGGTGCGCGGGTACGTCGAGGCGCTCGGCGGCGAGGTGGAGATCGTCGCCAGGTTCGGCGACGAACGCATCACCGTCGGCTGACGCAGGCCGGCCCCGCGCTGCTGTCGGCCTTGTCGGATGGGCGCTCGGCGATGGCTGACGGCATTGAGGATAATTCGGGCGTGTCCAGTCCGCCGCGTGTGCAACCGTCTTGTGATCACGCCGTGGAGATCGCCCAACTGCGGGCTGAGGCGGCTGAACTGCGGGCCCGGATTGATCTGCTGACGGGGAAGCTGCCGCTGTCGCCGGATGCAGCACCAGTCATCCAGCGCGATGGCGGCAAGCCTCTCGTGGGTGGTGGGCCCACGCCCGCGGCGGCGTTGTTCGGTGTCGGTGGTGGGTTGCCGTTCGCGAATCGGGATTCGACCGAGGCAGCCAAGATCGGACTGTTCCGGGCGTTGTTCGCGGGTCGGGGGAGGATGTGTATGCGTACCGGTGGGAGAACACCGCGACGGGGGAGATGGGGTGGGCGCCTAAGCGGCGGCCTGGTTCGCGAAAGGAGGACGGTGACTTCTTGCCACTGACCGACGATGTCGTTGCAGAGCACCTCTGGGACAGTCCGCCGACGGTGGGCCTGTACGTGATGTTGGCGCACAGTATGTGTCGGCTGTTGGTGTGCGACTTCGACGACGCGTCGTGGCGGCTGGACGCGGCCGCCTACGCGCAGGTGGCCGCCGCGGCGGGGGTGCCGGTGGCGGTGGAGGTGTCGCGGTCGGGTGAGGGCGCGCACGTGTGGACGTTCTTCACCGAGCCGGTCGCGGCCGCGGACGCCCGGGCGTTGGGTGCCGCGCTGCTGCGGGAGGCGATGGCGGTACGTGGTGAGCTGGGTCTGGACAGCTACGACCGGCTGTTCCCGTCGCAGGACTTCGTGCCCAAACGGGGGTTCGGCAACCTGATCGCGCTGCCGTTGCAGGGCCGCTGCCGCAGGCAGAGCCGTACGACCGTGTTCGTCGACCCGGGCACGTGGGAGCAGTTCCCGGACCAGTTCGCGTTCCTGAGCTCGGTCGGCCGGTCCGACCGCCGCCAGGTGTTGGACACAGTGGAGCGTCTGCAACCGCCCACCGTCGGCCCGGCCACGAGGCTGCGCCGCAGCCCGCTCGCGGGGGAGCCGGCCCCGCCCGACGTGATTGGGGCCGAGTTGGCCGGGATGCTCGCGATCCGGCCGGCCGGCCTGCCGCCGAGCCTGCTCGCATCGCTGAAGCACCTCGCCTCCTTGCATAACGCCGAGTTCCACGACATGCAGCGGATGGGCTTCTCGGTGTGGAACACGCCCCGGTTCATTCGCTGCTATGTCGAGACACTCGAACACCTGCACCTGCCCCGCGGCGTTGTCGACGAGGCCAGGTCTCTTGTGGAGGAGGCGGGTAGCCGGTTGGAGGTCACCGACGTGCGGCCGAGCCCGCCGCCGCTGGAGTTCACGTTTACTGGTACACCGCGCGACGAGACCCAGCGCCGCGCGATCGACGCGATGGCCGGCCACGACCTGGGTGTGCTGGTGGCCCCACCCGGTGCGGGTAAGACGGTCATGGCGTGCGCGCTGGTCGCCCACCACGGCGTGCCGACGCTGGTTTTGGTCGACCGCGCTCCGCTGCTCAAACAGTGGCAGGACCGGCTCGGCGCTTTTCTCGGTCTGCCGAAGGAGAAGATTGGACAGCTCGGCGGTGGGAAGTCGCGCCGCACCGGTGTGTTGGACCGTGCGATGTTGCAGACCCTGGCCCGCCACGACGATCCGGCGACGCTGCAGGACGGGTACGGGTTGGTGGTGGTCGACGAATGCCACCACGTTGCGGCGGAGACGTTCGAGAGAGCGATCAGGGACATCGCGGCCCGCCGATGGCTGGGGCTGACCGCGACCCCGAAACGGACCGACCACCGCGACCAGATCATGCTCATGCACTGCGGCCCGGTGCGCCACCGGGTCGCCGCCGGCACCGATCTGGTCCAGACGGTGCAGGTGCATCGGCGCTGTTGCGTTGGCCGACTAGTAGATCAAGGCACGCTTGACCAGTGAAGCTGTCCTCAGGTGCTTGTCCCCCGTCACCGCCTAACTCGGCCTTCGCGGGCTTCCGGTTCCCGGCCGAGGTGATCGTGGTGGCGGTGCGGTGGTACCTGGCGGTACGGCTTGTCCTACCGCGACGTGGAGGAGTTGTTCGTCGAACGGGGTGTCGAGGTCGACCATGTCACGGTCTTTCGCTGGGTGCAGCGGTTCTTGCGACACGAGGTCGCACGTGGTGAGTGAGCTCGTCGAGGAGGTTCGGCGCATGTCGAAGACGTAGCTACGGGTCAGTGTTCGACCCCGTCC
>JAHRHA010000016.1 GCA_020027875.1 Micromonosporaceae bacterium
ACTCCATGAGGGACCGGAGAAACTCGCGACGGGCCAGCGGGTCGAGGCTCGCGACCGGTTCATCGAGGATGAGGAGTTCGGGCCGCTTGGCGATGGCCAGGGTCAGGGCGAGCTGCGCCCGTTGGCCACTGGAGAGCTTCCCGGCCTTCTGCGAAGGGTTCAGCCCCAGCCGGGCGATCCGGTCGGCCGCCACCTGAGGGTCCCAACCCGGATTCAGGTGGGCCCCGAAGCGGAGGTGGTCCTCGATGGACAGACCGGCGTACACGGGTGTGTCCTGGGCGACGAAGCCGACCCTGGCCAGTTGCGCGCTTCCGACGGCGGGAGTGCCGCCGAGCACCTCGATCGTCCCCGAGGTCGGCTTGAGCAGGCCCACGGCGAGCTGCAGCAGCGTCGTCTTCCCGGCGCCGTTGGGGCCGACCAGCCCCACGACGCGTCCGGACGGCACGCTCAACGTGCAGTCCGACAACGCCGGCTGGCGTCCGTATCGTTTGCCCAATCTTCGGGCCTCCAGCACGGCGTTCATCGACTCTCCTCGGTTGTGGTGCGGAATGTGGTCACGAACAGGGCCTCGATGCTCTCGTCTTCCAGACCCGCCGCCCGCGCCTTGGCCAACCACGCCTGCAGATCCGCGCGGAGAACTGGTTGCGCCACGCCGTAACTTCGGCCCCGACGGCGCTCGGATCGACATCCGGATCGAGGCCGCGCGCGATCAACGCGGCCAGCGCCGGCATGTCGTTGTCGGTCATGCCCAGCCTTGCTACCTGGCGTGCCGATGCGCAGACCGTTCGTGTCGTCGTCGATCGGGTCGACCGGCAGGCCGATGCCGCAGGCCAACAGGTTCGCCGCGCGCAGCCTGCGGGCGGCCCGCTGCCCCCATCCCAACGGTGGGCCAGGATCGCGAACTGGTGCGACCGCGTGGCGCCCTTTTCGCTGGCGAAGACCGGGATGCCCAACGCCGTCAACTCCGCAGCCAGACGGCTGGCCGTCGTCGTCATGGTGTGGGCGTCCGCCGGTCCGGCGACCTTCCAATCGAGCATGGTGACGGCCAGCGCTGCTGTCCTCGCCGCGTCGAAGTTCGCGGTCAGGCCGGGATAGGCGATGGCGTCGATGCGTTGCGCCAGTTCCGCGTCGTTCGTGACGACCAGACCGCCGGGCGGGCCACCGAGGCTCTTGTAGGTGCTCATCGTCATCAGGTGCGCGCCGTCGGCCAGGGGCTGCGGCACGCCCGGCCGGCGATGACACCACACAGGTGGGCGGCGTCGAACAACACTCTGGCGCCGACCTCGTCGGCGATCGCGCGGATCGCGGCGGCATCGTTGCCGTAGATCGGGGCGCAGCCGGGCAGGGTCAGCCTGTGTGCCTCGACGTGGCCGATGTCCTTGTGTCCACTGAGGACTGCGAAACCTTGGCCGTCGACCCACGGCATGCCCATTCCGGCGCGGCTCAGCCGTTCGGAGGTGAGAGCGTCCACATTGGTGGAGGCGTTCGGCATTTCGGCGTTGCCAGTCCACCGGAAATCGCGCTGCCGGTGGGTCCCGGCTGTCGCGCGCTCCCGTGCCTCGGCGAGCCGTCGCGCCTTGATCGGGTCGAGAGTGCGCGTCTGTCCTTATGGCCGGCAGCGTTGCGGTCGCGCGGTCCGTGCGCACGGGTACGCTCTCCTCCGTGGAAGATCTTGCTAGTGACGTCGACAGGCTGGCCCGCGAGCGGGGCCTGCATGGCGTGGTCGCCGTTCAGGGCTTCGAGGGTGGCGACATCGTGCGGGTGTACGGTCTCGCCCACCGCGCCCTGGGCGTGCCCAACAGGATCGACACCCAGTTCGCGATCGCCAGCGGTGCCAAGGGCTTCACGGCGTTGGCCGTGATGAGCCTGGTCGAGCAAGGGGCCCTCCACCTGACTACCCGGGCACGGTCGCTGCTCGGCGCGGACCTGCCGCTCGTGGACGACGAGGTCACGATCGAGCACCTGCTGGCCCACCGCTCCGGCATCGGTGACTACCTCGACGAGAGCCTTGATGGGCAGATCACCGACTATGTCCTCTCCGTGCCGCTGCACACGCTCGCCGAGACCGAGGCTCTCCTCCCCGTCATCGACGGGCACCTACAGGTGTTCCAGCCAGGGGAGCGGTTCGCCTACAACAACGGTGGCTTCGTGCTGCTGGCACTGCTCGCCGAACGGGCCAGCGGTGTCGCGTTCCACGACCTCGTCGCCGCGCGGGTGTGCGATCCCGCGGGCCTAACCCACACCGGCTTCCTCCGCTCAGACGAGCTGCCCGGCACCGCCGCCCTCGGCTACCTCGCCGAGGACCACGACCGGACGAACGTCTTTCACCTGCCGGTGCGTGGCAGCGGGGACGGCGGCATCTACTCCACCGTGGCCGACCTGGCGCGGTTCTGGGACGCGCTGTTCGCTGGCCGGATCGTGTCGGACGCCACCGTCGCGGCCATGACGGCACCCCGCAGCGACGTGCCCCAGGAGCGTAAGCGCTACGGGCTCGGCTTCTGGCTGCACGCCGCGACGAGCGCCGTGATCCTCGAGGGGTATGACGCCGGAGTGTCGTTTCGCAGCACCCACGACCCCGTTACCGGACGCACGATCACCGTGATCGCGAACACCTCCGAGGGCGCCTGGCCATTCGTCGCACGGCTTCAGAGCCTGTTCGACTGACGGGCGCAGCGGCCGCCGATCGTGCGGAGCCGGACCGGACGAGGGCGGTTCGTAGGCGATGCGGCGGTACGGGGTCAGGCCGGGTACGGAACTGGGTCTGGTACGGCGGGCCGTAGTTGTTCGCCAGGTCGAAGTGGGTCACTCCGCGGTCGAAGGCGCGCCGGCAGATCTCCTGCTGGGTCGTGAGGGGGCGGTCATGGCCGAAGTTGTGCCACAGCCCCAAGGAGATCGCGGGCAGCTTCAGCCCGCTGCGCCCGCAGCGGCGGTAGATCATCGATTGGTAGCGGGCATCGTCCGCGGCGTAGGTCACGAGGACCAGCCTAGAACGAG
Organism: Micromonosporaceae bacterium; assembly: GCA_020027875.1. Classification (GTDB taxonomy): domain Bacteria; phylum Actinomycetota; class Actinomycetes; order Mycobacteriales; family Micromonosporaceae; genus JAXIPB01. The sequence continues at coordinate 2,995 of JAHRHA010000016.1, forward strand.
GTCGAAGCTGCGGTGCGGACTGTGCACTACGGCGCCGGCGTGGGACAGCTCAGGCGAACCACCACCGACCGGTTGCGGGCCGCGGCGGTCGGAATCAGGCCTCCATCCGGCGCGCGATCGTTCACCCGCGCCGGCCACTTGCTGCCCACACCCTTGGTGGTGATTCGGCCCGCGGGCACGCCGAGCTCGATGAGGACCGACTTGACCGCGTCGGCGCGTTGGCGCGACAGCTCCACTCGGCCCTGCTCGGAGGTGCCGGCGCTCGAGGTGGTGCCGACCAGCTCCACCCGCTGACGTCCCTTGATCACCAGCGAGGCCAAGTCCTGGATCGTCTTGCGGGCGGCGGCGGGGTCCCGGAACTGGGACTGATCGGGGAGAAAGCCGACGCTGTCACCGTCGCGAAGCACAGTCGTGCCGCAGGGAGCGAACGGAGCGACGGCCGGGACGGGGACCACGGTGACCGGCACCTTCGCGTCGACCGACGTTCGGGACGCGGCGGTGTCGACAACCTCCACACAGGACGCGTCGGCTTCGTCCACAATGGCTTGCCACATGGCATTGACCTTGCCGCGCAGACTCGCGTCGAGTGCCTCCTGAGGTTCCGCGGTGTTACCGAGGCCCACCAGGACGACCGACCGGTCGACCAGTTTCGGCAGTAACTCCCGCGTCCTCAGATAGTCGACCACCTCCTTCGGGTCGGCGCCGAATGTCCCGTCATCCTGGAATCGGAGCTGGCCCGCGGTCTGCAGGCCGGAGTCGAGCAGCACCACCGTGCCCCCCTCGGGCGTGATGCGGGCGGCCTCGTTCAACGCGGCCAGCACATCCGCCTCGGCCTCCTTCGCTTGCAGCTTGCCCACCCGGCCCTGGGTCTGGCGCAAGAACGCCTCCAGCTCGCTGCGGCGAGCGACGTCGTTGGCGGCGTCGGTACGGAAAGTGCCCTGGAACGCGACGGTCGGGGATCCGTCGATGCGTACCAACGAGATGGTCTGGCTCTGCTTCGCTGCCTCGCGCATCAACGCGACGACGGCCGCCGGAAGAACCGGGGCGGGGCTGTTCGCGCGTGCGCCCACGGCGAGAGTCACCGGACCGCCGGCCTGGGTCGGGCAGCCCAGGTCGACCGGCTCCGGCTCGAAGGAGGCATCACTGCAGGCGGCGAGCGGCAGGGCGACGAGGCATGAGATAAGCAGGGCCGCCCACCGCAGACGTCGGGGTCGGATCACCGTGCTACCTCTGTCTGTGGCGGTTCGGTTGCAGCCGGCGGTTCGGGTGCTGCCGGCGGTTCGATCGCGGCCGGGGCGACGCTGGACGTGACGCTGGACGTTGGGAGACTCAGCGCTGGCGGGGGGACAGCCGGTGGCGGTGGGGGGTTTAGCTCCGCCGGAACACTCACCGGCGGCCAGACGGTTAGCGTTGCCGGAACTGGTACCGCTAGGGGAGCCGTTTGCGTGACGCTCGCCGGCGGCGGCATGAAGTAGGCGTCGGTGGTGCTCGGGTTCTGCGCGGAGGCGGCGAGGCGCAGCCGCGCCTCCTGCTTGAGGCGGCGTGCGATGGCGGCCCACTCCTCCTGCGCCTTCTCCCAGCCTTCCGCGCGTCGGCGGCGCTCCTCGTCCAGCGCCAGCTTCGTCTGCCGCGCCAGGGTGAGGTCCGCGGCGCTTCTGGCGGCGTGTTTCGCGGCGGAGGTCCTGGACCGCATGCTGATCGCGTACCGTTTCGCGGCAGTGTTGTGCCGCAGGTATCCCGCGATGGCCGCCACCATGCCGGTGGCGAGGTAGAGCGAGAGGAAGAGTAGGGCGGCGAGCAGAGGATTGTCGGCGCCGGTGGTCGGGGCAGCAACCTGTTCGCCCTCCTCCACGATGGTGGTTCCGCCCGTCCCGATCGGCGCGGCAGCCAACCACCGCACGATGAAAGCGGTGATCCCCACGAACAACCAGACGACGAAGCAGAGCCAGGCGCTCGGACTGGACAGAGCGCGGTCCCCGCCGTCGATGCGTTCGCGCAGCCGTACGCCGACGGTGTGCGCGAGGCTCAAGGCGGTCACCGTGAAGCCCACCACGCCGAGCCAGACCACCTCGTTGGGTACGTTCCTCATCACCAGCGCGAGCACTTGGTAGAACGTGGCGATGTCGATGCCGGCTGCGACTGCCAGGACGCCGAGGTAGAGGACGCCGTTCATGGGCCGGCCGGCCATCTGGGAAAGGTCTCCGTGCACGGTGCCACGAGCCGGCGCCGGATCGGGTGCGTCGTGCCCGTACGGATCCGATGCCTCGACGGCCTCGACGCTTCCTATGGTGCGGTGGCCGTTGTCGGCCGCGCTGGGTGTCGGCATGGTCATGCTCCCGGGTTGGGCTGGCCGCGGACCGGATTGGTGGTCGGCAGGTCATCGTCGGCGAGCCGCAGCATCGCCGACTTGAGGGCGACGTTCGTGTTGTGGACCCGGAGGCGGTCCGCGGAGGCTAGCTCGGTGTGCCCGGCCAGGTGCGCCTCGACCTGGGCCGAGAGTATGTCCAGATCGGCCAGGACCGCGCTGTGGTGGCGAAAGCCCGCAGCCGTCCACTCCTCCGCGAAGGAGTCGATCAGCTCATCGAAGATGTGGCCGGTGCCGGCGTCGACTCCGTTGGGGAGCATGGCGGCGATCAGCTCGCGCAGCCGCTGTTCGGCCCCGGCCACGTCCGGTTGTGGGGCGATCGGCCGGTTCTTGATCTCCTTGAGCTGGACGACGATGTCTGCCAGCTCACCGGCGGTACGCAGGTAAGGGCTGCTCCTGCGGCGAATTTTCATCTGAGCCTCCGTCGGGCGTGTCGGCAGTGGATGGTTCGGCGATGGGCGGTTGTGGCGCGGGCCGTTCTGGCTCGGATGGTTCTGCCACGGGCGGTTCGATCGCGGGTGGTTCTGCCACCGGCGGTTCGATCGCGGGTGGTTCTGCCACAGGTGGTTCTGGTTCGGGTGGCGGCTCGTCGGCCTGTTCAGGGTCCGCCGGTACGACCCAATCCGGCAGCCTGGGGCTGAGGTGCGGCAGCAGCGGCGCCAGATGCTTGCCATCCCGATGTGCGAGCACCAGCCCTTCCCAGTACGTGGCAGTGCGCGCGGAGATGTACGCGGAGATGCGCAGCGCCCGCATCCGGGCGATGGACAGTCGATTCTGGATGGTCTCGGCGACGCCGGCCGAGCGGTCCTCGAGACCGCGCAACTCAGCTATGCGTCGTTGGTATGCGGCCTCGGCCACGGCGATGCGCTGGCCGCGCTCGGCCTCCCGCCGCGCCCGCAGGAACGCCTCGTTGCGTAACTCCTCCGCCGGATGGCGCGCGATGAGGTCGGAGTCGGTCAGCGCCATCCGGGCCTCGGTCAGCCCGACGCGGGCCGGCTCGAGCGCCCTCCGTGCCCCGCCGACCTGACTCTCCAGCTCGGCCTGCTCCGCTCTGATCGCGGCGGTGGCGGTCACGTACCACAGGCGCTCGTGCTCCATCATGTCGCGGGCACGGCTGAAGAGCATTTCCAGGTACGGGGTAGGGAGCTGGCTGGGCGCGTTCGAGTGCACCAGAGCCGTGATCTCGGCCAGCGATGGGATGCGCTTGCGCCCATCGCGGCGGCCACGACGACGGTCGGCCCGTTGGTCGCGCCGGCCATAGGTGATCGGGCTGGCCGGCTCGCGCTCCACCTCCGGCGGCTCGCCCACTGTGCTCATCGCCCGAGCCTCACCTTCTCCAGGTCAACCGCCTTCTCCCGCATCGTTGAACACATGCGCAACTCGCGCCACCCGAGGGCGCGGCCGATGAGGTGGGAGTGGAGCGTGAGCCCGAGATTGATCGGCGCTCGCCAGCCAAGCAAGATCCCCGTGATCATGAGCTGGCCGTCGCGAAATGGCGTCGATCATGACCTCCAGGTCATGATCGACGGGAGTGGCGGCGCGGCGGCGGGCGGATGAGGCCTCCCCGCTGGTAGCGTGTCGAGAGCCGGAACACCCGCGTGGGAGAGTCCGTCGGGCAAACCGCCCGAAACGGCGCCGAAGGGGCAAATCCTCCCCGGAACCTCTCAGGCACAAGGGACCACGACGGGCAGGCACTCTGGAGCGCGCCGCCGCGAATCGCGGGGGACTGCAACAGAGGGGGAGGGCGCCAATTGACGTCCTCACTCTCAAGGAGCACCAGAGCATGAGCGGAGATCTCACCTACGGCGTGCCGTTCGCGGGCCGACACATTGGACCGAGCCCCGACGAGCAACGACGCATGCTCGACCTCGTGCGTTACAGCTCGGTCGAGGAGCTGATGGATGCCGCGATCCCCGAGGTCATCCGTTGGCACGGCACTCTCAACCTGCCGCCGGCCGCGTCCGAGGCCGAGGTCCTGGCCGAACTGCGCGGCCTGGCCGACCGCAACACAGTCGCCGTCTCCATGATCGGCCTGGGCTACTACGGTACGCACACGCCCGGGGTCATCCGGCGCAACGTGCTTGAGAACCCGGCCTGGTACACCGCGTACACCCCGTACCAGCCCGAGATCAGCCAGGGCCGGCTTGAGGCCCTGCTCAACTTCCAAACGATGGTCGCCGACCTCACCGGGCTCGCCACCGCCAACGCGAGCATGTTGGACGAGGCGACGGCCGCCGCCGAGGCGATGACGCTGGCGCGCCGGGCGTCCAAGGCGAAGACCACCGTGTACGCCGTTGACGCCGACACCCTCCCGCAAACCATGGCGGTCATCGCGACGAGGGCCGAGCCCCTGGGCATCGAGGTCCGCGTCGTGGACGTGGACGACCCGGCGAACCTTCCCGAGGAGTTCTTCGGCCTGCATCTGCAGTACCCGGGCGCCTCGGGGCAAGTGCGCGACCACGCCCCGCTCGTCGAGGCGGCGCACGCCCGCGGGGCGCTTGTCGCGGTCGCCGCCGACCTGCTCGCGTTGTGTCTACTGCGCGCACCGGGCGAGATCGGTGTCGACATCGCGGTCGGCAGCGCCCAGCGCTTCGGCGTCCCGATGGGCTACGGCGGCCCGCACGCCGGCTACCTTGCCGTGCGGGCCGGCCTCGAGCGGTCGCTGCCCGGTCGCCTCGTCGGCGTGAGCAAGGATGCCGACGGCAACCAGGCCTACCGGCTTGCCCTGCAGACCAGGGAGCAGCACATCCGCCGGGAGAAGGCGACCAGCAACATCTGCACCGCGCAGGTGCTGCTCGCCGTGATGGCCAGCATGTACGCCGTCTACCACGGGCCGAGCGGGCTGCGCGGAATCGCCGCCCGTACCCATCGCATGGCCGCCACCCTCGCGGCCGGCCTCCGCGCGACCCGGGCGACGGTGGAGACCTCGACCTACTTCGACACGCTGACGGTCTCCGCGCCGGGCCGAGCCGCCCGGATCGTCGCGGCCGCCGCCAAGCGCGGCGTCAACCTCCGCCTCGTGGACGCCGACCGGGTTAGCGTCGCCTGCGACGAGACGACCACCCTCGACCACGTGCGCGCGGTCTGGGCCGCGTTCGGATCATCCGATGTGGACGAAGAGCGACTCGATGTCGACACGGCTCTGCCGACTGGGCTACGCCGCAGTGCCGACTACCTGACCCACCCCGTGTTCCACGCCCACCGCTCCGAGACGGCCATGCTGCGCTACCTGCGCTCGCTCGCCGACAAGGACTACGCGCTGGACCGTGGCATGATCCCGCTCGGCTCGTGCACGATGAAGCTCAACGCCACCACCGAGATGGAGCCGGTGACCTGGCCCGAGTTCGCGAACATGCACCCCTATGCGCCGCTGGACCAGACCGAGGGGTACACCGAGTTGGTGCGCACCCTCGAGGCATGGCTCGCCGAGGTCACCGGATATGACGCGGTGTGCGTGCAACCCAACGCCGGCTCGCAGGGCGAGCTCGCTGGTCTGCTCGCCATCCGCGCGTACCACCGGGACAACGGTGACGTCGCGCGGGACGTGTGTCTCATCCCGTCCAGCGCGCACGGCACGAACGCCGCCAGCGCCGTCATGGCCGGGATGCGCGTGGTCGTGGTCGCGTGCGATTCCGACGGCAACGTCGACCTCGTCGACCTCGACCGGCGCATCGACGAGCACCGGGACCGGCTCGCCGCCATCTTGGTGACCTATCCGTCGACGCACGGCGTGTATGAGACCGGCATCGCCCAGCTCTGCGCGAAGGTGCACGACGCCGGCGGTCAGGTCTATGTGGACGGTGCGAACCTCAACGCGCTACTCGGCTTCGCCAAGCCGGGCCGCTTCGGGGCGGACGTGTCCCACCTCAACCTCCACAAGACGTTCTGCATTCCGCACGGCGGCGGTGGCCCCGGGGTAGGTCCGGTGGCGGTACGGGAGCACCTCGCCAAGTACCTGCCCGCGCACCCGCTCAACGTCCAGGACGCCGCCGTCGGGCCGGTCTCGGCAGCCCAGCACGGCTCCGCGGGGATCCTGCCCATCCCATGGGCGTACCTGCGCCTCATGGGCCCGGACGGCCTCGCCAAGGCCACCGGCGTCGCGGTGCTCGCGGCCAACTACGTCGCGGCGCGGCTGCGCGACCACTATCCGGTGCTCTACGCCGGCAACAAGGGGCTCGTGGCGCACGAGTGCATCCTCGACCTGCGCCCGATCAGTAAGGCCAGCGGGGTGACCGTGGACGATGTCGCCAAGCGGCTGGTCGACTATGGCTTCCACGCGCCGACGATGTCGTTCCCGGTCGCCGGCACGTTCATGGTGGAGCCGACCGAGTCGGAGGATCTGACCGAGCTGGACCGCTTCTGCGAGGCGATGATCGAGATCCGGCGCGAGATCGGCAAGGTGGCCTCGGGCGAGTGGCCTGCTGGGGACAATCCGCTCGCGAACGCCCCGCACACCGCCGAGATGGTGACCGCGGACGTCTGGGGGTACGCCTATCCGCGTTCCGTTGCCGCGTATCCGAACGGGGTCGAGCCGACCGAGAAGTACTGGTCGCCGGTGCGTCGCGTCGACGGCGCCTACGGCGATCGCAACCTTGTCTGCGCGTGCCCGCCGCCGGAGGCCTACGAGAGCTGACGGGGGTATGGCGCGAGGTGCGCTGTCAGGCGACGCTGGGTGCTACGGCGACGAGGGTGTGCCGCGCCGGGCCGCGGTGCGGCTCCACACAGCTACCGTCCGGCAGGAGTTCGCCGGTGTCCTCGAATATGATCACGCCGTTGCAGAGAAGGCTCCATCCTTGCTCAGGGTGGCATGAGATGACCCGGGCGGCGTCGCGGTCGACCGCGTCAGCGTTCGGACAGGGGGGTTGGTGCTCACACATTGTTGGTGTCTCCGGTGGTGGTGTTACTGAGGTCACGATGACCAATTACGCACGCTACTCCTCCCGAGCATGCAGATACGAGCGCGTGACACGTAGATGACTGGACAATCGGCCCTTCGTACGATGGCGTTCCAACCGAATGTCGATCTTTTCTGGCGGTTTTCGGTTACCGACCGTCACGAAGTGTGGGAGCGCTCCCGACTGGAGTGGCGGGTCGGTGACCGTGGCGACCCCGCCGCGCTCGCGGCTGCCTTCATGGACCGGTACGGGTTGGGCTTGCCCACTGCCGGCCCCCGCGCCGGTCAAGACCGTGAGCACGCGGCCGCCGAGATCTGCGGCGCCGCTCTGTTCATCTCCGCCGCCGCCGGTGCCGCGATGCTCGGGGTCCCCGCCGGGGCGCGGAGCCCGTCGCCCGCGGTGCCCGACCTGGCCATCGTCGTCTACGGTCACGTCGAGCCATCACAATCGCGCCATCCCGCGACGGGGGAGTGGCGGCTCGGCGCGTGGGAGCCCAGTTGGTCAGCGCACGACCACGCGGCGGCCGTCGAGCAGGTGCGCGCGGGGATCGCCCGCGGGGATGTATACCAGGTCAACGTGGTGAGCCACGCCGCCGCGGCCTATCGCGGGGATCCCATGCCGGCCCTCCGGCGGATCACCGAGCTGCCGGGGGCCCGCTACGCCGGCATCCTCACCGGCGATGGCTGGGCTGTCGCATCGGCCTCGCCGGAGACTCTCGTACGGGTCGAGGCCGGCGTGGTCGAGACCAGACCGATTAAGGGAACTCGACCGGCCACCGAAGCGGGACGGCGGGAGCTGCTCGCCTCCGCCAAGGAGCGGGCGGAGCACATCATGATCGTGGACCTGGAGCGAAATGATCTCGCTCACGTCGCCCGCATCGGCACGGTCGACGTGCCCGAACTCTTCGCGGTGCGGCGCTGGTGCGATCTCTGGCAGGCCGAGTCACGGGTGACCGCGCGCCTGGCCGACGGCGTTGACCTGGCCGACCTGCTGCGTGCGGTGTGTCCCGGCGGTTCGGTGACCGGTGCCCCGAAGCTCGCCGCACTGGCGCAGATCGCGGCGCTCGAGCCGGTGGGCCGAGGCCCGAGCATGGGCGCACTCGGTTGGCTCGACACCGAACGGCTCGACCTTGGCCTGACGATCCGCACCGTCGCTGTTGACGGCCTGCGGGTGCACTTGTGGGCGGGCGGCGGCATCACCTGGGACTCCGACCCGTACGCCGAGGTGGCCGAGGCAGATCAGAAGGCCGCGCCCCTGCGAGCCGCCCTCAACGCGGCCCCGTGAGGCGCCGTCGATCAAGGGAGTAGTCGCGTGAGTTGATCTCCACGCACGCGACTAAGCCCTTGATCGCGGGGCGTTGCCTAGTTGAACAGGGCGGAGAGAACCACCTGGTTGATGTCGAATGACCTCGGCGAGGAGAACGTCGCGGCCTTGGTGGCGGTCGAGATCTGGCGCAGGACATCGGAGTTCGAGTCGACCCCGAGTCCGATCGTTATCACCTGCACCGGCTTCGCCGCTCCGCCGCACGAGCCCTTCAGGTTCGACAGCAGCTTGTCCAGCGAAAGGCTGCCGGCGATGTTGTTGTCGTCGGCGCCATCGGTGAGCAGGACGACCAGGTTGGCCGCGCCGGCCTGGTACTTCGCGTTCACCTCCTGGCAGGCGGCCCAGGTCGTGTTGTAGAGGCCGGTGTTACCGCCCGCCTCCAGGCTGTTGATCGCGTCGTTGACAGCCTCGCGCTGCGTTGCGTTGCCGGTGGGCTTGCTCAGCGGGGCCAGCGGCAGCAACTTGCGATGGTCCTTGCCCTGATTGGTCGTGGAGAACGCCCACACGCCGACCTGGGCGGATTCGTCGAGAAGACCTAGCGCGCTCAGTGCTGCCGCCTTGGTGAGGTCGAGCCGGCTCTTGCCGGTTCCCCTGACTTCGCCGCCCATCGAGCCCGAGGTGTCGAACACCAGAAGCACATTGGTCGGCCTGGTGACCGCGGTCCACGATGCCGCCGCGTACGCCACCGACTCCGGCAGCAGGATCGCCCGCGGCAGCGCCGTGATCTTCTCGGCGACGCCGTTGGCGGGGGTCAGGGCCGGGCCCGGCGACCGGTTTCCGTCGCGGAAGCCCGCTTCCTGGAACGCGGCCTTGCCCTCGGGTCCCCGCGCGTACCTGAGGAACGCGCCGGCGACCTCCTGACGCTTCGCGTCGGACCAGGAGGCGCTGAGAATCAGGTATGGGAAGTCGGCCTCAGCGGTGCCGTCCTGCGGGTAGACCGCGACCAGGGGGATCTTCGGCTGGGCCAGGTTGTAGGTCAGGACGTCCTGCTCGAGCGCGGGGAAGGCGGAGACGTAGGTGAGCGCCTTGCTGGGGTCGGTCTCGGCCACCCCACGCAGCCCGTCGAAGATTTCGGCGGTGGTGGCGGCCTTGTGCGTGACCACCTTCTTCAGCCCGAGTAGCGTGGCCTGCTCCTCCGGGCTCACCTCACCGTTGTCGTCGGTGTCGGAGATTGCCATAAGCGCGAGCAGACCGGCGGTCGACGCCTGCGGATCGGACAGGCCGACCTTGAACGGTCCCCACTCCGCGTGGTTGTAGGCCTTCCAGCCGTCGGCCACAGCCAGCTTCGCCATTATCTGTTGCCAGGTCAGCGGCTTTGCGGTCATCCCGGCCGCCTGGGCCAACTGCTTCGGCATGGCGATCACGGTGGGCGTGCGGGCCAGGCTTGGCTGCAGGTCGGGCATGATCCGCTCGGCGTCCGCGTCGACAGATGCCTTGCGCACCCACGCGCTCGAATCGGGGACCCAGGCATCTGGTGTCGCCCCGTCGCTCTTGGTGTCCCAATCGCCGGCGAGCGCGTTGGCCACCTCGGCGGAGTCCTTCGCAGAGATCGTCACCGAGCCGCACGTTCCGCTCACAGACGGTGAAGTCTGTTCCCAACTCTGAGCTAGTCTCTGCATGATCGATTCGATGCGCGGGGTCACCACGATCGTCGCCTCGGCCTGGCCGGAACAGCCACCCTTGATGAGGAAGGTGTATCCGGCTGTCACGCCCGCGCCGACCAGGAGGATCACCGATCCGATGATTAACCACGGAGCGAGGGCGATGCGGCGGGGTGGTCCGCCGCGCCGGTGCGACCGAACGGAGCCAGTACGGCCGTACGACGGCATGGGGGTTGCCTCCGAGGGGGTGCAGAGGTGACGGTTCGGCTCGCAAGCTCGCCGAACGCAGCCGTGAGGACCGGCACAGTCTATGTGCTCGTCAAGTGGCCCGCTGGGGGCCCTACCAGGCGCTCCTTAGCCGATCACTAGGAACGCGGGCGGGTCGTGGCGTAGGAAGTCGTGGTGGGAGATATCCCAGCCGTACGCGCCGGTTTGCGCGAACACGAGCAAATCGCCCACGCGCAGCCTTTCGACCGGCTGATCACGCGCGAGCACGTCCCGTGGCGTGCACAACTCACCGACCGCGTCGACGACGACATCGGAGACCTCAGGCCGGTCGTACGGGTGGGCCCAGGACTCGACCGGCACGACGGTGAAGGGGTGGCTATAGCCCCAGGCGGCGGGCAGCCGGAAGTGGTGCGTGCCGCCACGTACGATCGCGAACCATCGCCCGTGGTTGCGTTTGAGGTCCACGACCTCGGCCGCATACCAGCCGGCATCGGCGGCGAGGAACCGCCCGAGCTCGAACACCAGGCGCGCTCCGACAGGCAGTCCGGCCGCCGCCGCCTTCAACCCCTCGGCGAGCACAGCGAGATCGAAGTAAGCGGACCCGGTGTAGTCCACGCCGAACCCACCGCCGACGTTGATCGTCTCAAGCGGGACGCCGTGCGCCGTTGCCGCCGCGACCGACCAGCGCACCGCGTCGGCGACGAAGGCGGCGTGCGCAGCGGCGTCGAGGTTGTTGGAGACGGCGTGCAGCCCAAAGCCGATCAGGCGCAGCGACGGGTGGCCGAAGGCGAGCTCCACCGCCTCCGCGAGCTGTGCCTCATCGATGCCGAACGGAGTCGCGACCCCGCTCATCTGATGAGTCCCGGCCGGCGGCGCGGCATCGTCGACCCGGTTGACCCGCAGGGCAGTGCGGACCCGTACTCCGGCGGTCTCGGCCGCGACGGCCAGGCGGCGCAGCTCCAGCGTGCTCTCCACGTTGACCGTCGCTTCGGCCTCGACGGCCGACTCCAGCTCGGCGTCGGTCTTGGCGGGGCCGCCGAAGACGATCTGGTCGGCGGTGCCAACACCGGCCCGGGCGATCCGGGCGAGCGCCAGCTCTCCGCCGGAGGCGACCTCGAAGCCGTCCACCTCGACCGCCAGCGCGGCGAGCACGTCCGGATGCCCGTTCGCCTTCACCGCGTACAGCAGCGTGGTTCCGGGCGGTAGCGCGGCCCGGACCGCGGCTGCGGTCGTAGCCAGGGTCGTCCGGTCGTAGACGTAGGCGCAGCGTGGTGCGGGGGTCGCCAGCAGCGCCGCGCGTACCCGATCGGGGATGGTCTTCCTCACCGCAGTGGGTTCTCCACTCGCACATAGATATCGTCGGTCCGACCACGGGCGGCCGCCAGGCGCATGCCCAGCAGCGCCTTGTGGGGCAGTGTAGGGCCGGTCAGGAAGGTGTGGTCCGCGCTTGCCCTCCGCGTGATCTCGGTTCGCGCGGCGCGGTCGCTGCGCATCACGTCGTACACCTCGTCGATCACACTCCGCACGGCGGACCACGCGGCCCGCTCGTCCAGGCCGTGCGAGTCGACCAGCCGAGCCACGATCTCACCAAGATGGGCCTGCAGCGCGGTGTAGGCGACCTTGGCGCGCATGACGTCCGGGTCATTGGTGACGATCACGGAGCCGGGCCAGAGGTCCAGCCCGGGTCGCAGCCGCGGCGGGTGCAGGCGTAGCCCGGCAAAGTCGCGCAGGGCCAGCCGGTTCGGCACGCCGTTGATGAAAGTGGGCACGCAGTTCTGCAGGTGCGCCTCGAGGCCGATGCCGTGGCGGGTGGCGAGATTGAGCACAGGCGGCAACAGCAGTCGCGCGTACTCGTCGACGAAGCGAAGCGCCGCGGCGGGCCCGGACAGCCCGCGGACTCGGCCGAAGCGGGTGACGAGCTCGGCGACGACCGTTGTTCCGGTGATGGGCGAGACGGCATAGAGGGCACCACCCGGCACCGCGGTCTCGGCCGGGCCGAGTCGGCCAGACAGTCCAGATCGGACGATAGCGGCAAGGTCACGCTGCCGCCCCTCGGAGGCGACGGTCGCCGAGCCGGCCGTCTCGGCCATGAGGAGCACGCGGCCGCTCGCCTCCGGCAGCAGCGTGGCGAGTACCCGTGCCAGCGCTGGACCGTTGCGTGTGCTCGCGACCGAGATGGTGCGCCGCGTCGAGGTGACCTGGATGTCGAGGGAGAGCTTGAGGTAGCGGCGCGTGCCGGCGCCATCGGCCGGGAGGAGGAGGGTACGCAGAGCCGCGGTCGGCGCGGCCGTGATGGTCCGCTCGAGGGGGATCAGTGCGCCGTCGGCCATGAGGTCCGCATAGCGGCCACGCACGACCCGGTCTAGCTGCCATGCGTGCACCGGGGTCACCGCGTATCGAGCCGGGTCGAGGTCGACGCTCCCCGCCGTACCCACGTCGGCGAGCACGTCACGGCCGACGTCGTCGCCGATGTGGACGTCATGGCGCACGCCGACGAAGCCGACCGAGGTGCTGTGCGACTCGAGGTCATGGGCGAGCAGGTCGGGCACACCCCAGCCGAGCCGCGTCCGGCCACAGGGGTGAAGGTTGTGTCCCTCGGTGGCCAGACGCTCGAAGAACACGCACTGGTCGTCTGCGTCCAGATCGGCCACGAGGTCGAGGCTGTCCTGGGCGCCGGTGCGGACCGCCTGCGCGATGAGTTCCGTGTCGATGCTGGCCCGCCGGGCGTAGGCGATGGCGAGGTTGACGGACGCATCGACGAGCTCGGCGGCGACGAGGCGCGTCGCCTCGTCCCGGCCGGCGAGGCGCGCCAGCAGGCGGGCCGGGTCATCACCCACGCGTTCGGCTACGTCGATGCGATCGAAGGCGTGCCGGTCCGCGGCCGCGACGAGATAGCCGCCGTCGGTGGCGGGCAGGAAGACCCGGTCATCGGACCAGGTGATGTCGCGACGGGTCCCGTCGCCGACCAGTCCTTCGCGGTAGGCCGCGCCGAGCAGGCGTCGGGCCACCACGTCCGCCGCGCGGGAGAGGTTGTCGCGGAAGCCGGGCGCGAGCCGTGGCGCCACCTCAGCGAGCCGCTCCTCGGCGGCCCGCGCGGCCACCGCGGTCGGCACGGCCGCGGTGAGCGCCTCACCGGCGCTCACGAGAGCCCCGCCATCGGGTTCGGCACGCGGGCCCACAGATCGACGAGCGGGTCCGTGGCCAGTCGCATCGCGGTCATCGCCTTGACCGGGAGCGTGTCGTCGAACAGGCCGGCCTTGGCAGCTACCGGATGTGCACGGGCCACCGCTGCGACGCGGGCCCAGGCATCCGCCTCATCGGTGTCGAACTCCCGCGCCAGCAGCGCCACGATCTCGCCCACCACAGTGGACACCGCTGAGGCAAGGACTTTGGTACGAAGTACGAACGGATCCTCGGTGGCGAGGTCGCCCCGCAGCGGGGGAGCCTCGACACCGTGCGTACGAAGACGCCCCGTACTGATCCGTACCCCGCCGATATCGCGGTATACCATGCGCTCGGGCCGGCCGTCGCGAAGGACTATTAGCAGATTCTGCCCGTGCGCCTCTAGGGCCACACCCAGGTCCAGCAGCGTGAGGAGCGGCGGCAGCATGAGCCGGGCGAGCCGCTGCAGAAAGGCCAGCGTGTCTCCGCCGTACCCGATTGTCACCGCCTCGACGACGAGCGGGCGGCCGTCGGAGTTCGACGGGGCGGCGAGCGCGGCGAGGGGGAGGGCGACCTCTCCGGCGGCTAGTGTGGGCCCCTCCCGCCAGATCATCGCGAGGCTTCGGCACGGCTCGCCGTCGATGAGGACCGCGCCGGTGCCGACCTCGGAGAGGACCGACAGAGACGGTGTGCGGGCGGTCAGCAGACGCAGCAGCGCGGAGACTATGGGTCCATTGTGGATGGCCGCGGGGGAGACGGTGCGAACCGCTGAGGTCATCTGCACGTCCACTGCGGTCTTGACGTGGCGTCGCGGGGCGCCGACGAGAGCCAGCGTGCGAAGCGACATGAGTGGCCGGGCGGCGATGGTTTCACCGGTCGAGGCCAGCCATGGGTAAGCGCCGAGAACGTGGTCGCGCTGCCACGGGTGAACCACCAGCTCCCGCGGGCAGTCCACACCGATCCACCGCCCCTCCGGCACACGCACCACCGGCAACTCCACCATCGGGCGGTGCTCCGGTGCGTAGGCCATCACCTCATCGCGGGAGAGTCCCATCCTGGTGCGGCAGCACGGATGCAACGGATGGCCGTCCACGACGCACTGCTCGAGGAAGGCGAGCGGATCAGGCTGGTTCACGGCGCGGCGAAGCGTCGGCTCGGCGCCGTCGGGTGCAGGCTGGGACGCCCGGGCGAGGGCGAGGTTGGCCACGCTGTTGTCAAGTTCCGACTCGAGGCGATGGGTCGTGGCGGGCAGTCCCAACGCTCGCAACAGCGGCCCGGGGTCGGCGTGGCCGATCCCGTCGAGGTCGAGTGCGAACTCCGGTGGCATTACCGCGAACGGGCGGGCGGCGGCGGCGCTGCCGCGCAGCATACGGCCGTCAGGCAGCTTCACCACCAGCGTGCCGCCGCCGGAATCGCGCACGCCGATGCCGGGAATCGGCTCGCGAGCCAGGGCACCCCAGAGCCGCCCGAGCACGGCCGCGCGAGCGCCAGACAGCGCCGGGCCCTCGCAGCCCGCGTCGTGGCGGCCCGTGTTCGGCTGAGCTAAGTCCGGCACGGAGCCAAGGCTATCCCGCTCTGCCGCCGTTGATCTCGTCTGGCAGCGCGTCGAACCAATCCATGACCGCCCGTTCGTAGCGCAGACCGAAGTCGAGCGCGGCTGCGGCGTACGCGCTTGGCCCGTGTCCGGGCGGTGCGGCGGCGGCCGCCGCGCGGTCTGCCTCGTAGCCAGCCAATCGCGTGGCGTGGATCGCCCGGTGGCGCGCCACGTGCGCGGCGAGGGTCCCGCGCGGGACGTGCGCGCCGAAGACGACAGTCAGCAGTAGCGGGAATCGGATCAGCTCCGGACCGGGCGGCTGCTCCACCCAGCTCGCG
This sequence comes from Micromonosporaceae bacterium, assembly GCA_020027875.1. Taxonomy (GTDB): domain Bacteria; phylum Actinomycetota; class Actinomycetes; order Mycobacteriales; family Micromonosporaceae; genus JAXIPB01. The sequence continues at coordinate 18,441 of JAHRHA010000016.1, forward strand.
AACGCCTTCCGCCCAGCCTCGGTGATCGCGTAGGGCCGCCGGTCCCGGGGGCCCCGCTCTCCGGCCTCGACGAATCCGGCCTGCGCCATCGCGGTCAGCTCGCGGTAGACCTGGCTCTGCGTGATCGACCAGAAGTCGCCGATGTCCCGCTCGGCGGTGGCGACGAGGTCCCAGCCCGTCTTTGGTCCGCTGTGCAGGAAGCCGAGAAGCGAGGCGGCGGTCGCGTTGAGGGGGCGGGCGGGCATGCGCTCAGCCTAGTAGGGACATCCCACTGTGTCAGGTAGCGTGCGTAGTGTCAGGGGCGTGCCCGCTATCAGGGAGCCCAACCGCCGCGAGGCTCGACCGCCATAGGCGCTGGGCCCGGCCGGGATCGGTGGCCCGCGGGGTGGCCACGAATTCCTGGCCGAAGGCGAAGTAGCCGCCGGGGACGAGCGCCGCAGGGTCGGTTGCCAGCCAGACGAGTGTGCCGGCGCCTATCTCCGGCGGGTTGACCAGGCCGGGCATGACGCGAGCGATGGTGAAGAGCGGGCTGCGCAGCGCGAATCGGGTCTGCACCAGGCCGGGAAAGAAGCAGGTCGGCACGATGTGGGGTGCCCACCGGCGGGCGGCCTCGATCGTGAACAGGACGTTCGCCTGTTTGCTGGCGCCGTAGGCGAGCCACCGGCTGCGGTAGCGCAGCAGCGGCCCGGCTGGGCGGTCGACGTCGAGCCAGCCCCACGCCTCGGCGAGCGAGCTCGTCGTGATCAGCCGGGCCGGCTCATCCGGGCTCGCGCCGGCCATGAGCCGGTCCAGCAGCAGGTGAGTGACCAGGAACCCGCCCAGGTGGTTCACCTGCATGGTGCGATCGAGACCGTCGGCCGTCACGCGCCGCACCGCAGCCTGCCCACCCAGCGCACCGGCGTTGTTGACCAGCACGTGGATCTGGTCGACCTCGCTCCGCAGCCGCCGCGCCACGTCCCGCACCTCGGCGAGGACCGAGAAATCGGCCTGGAAGGCCCGCGGCAGGGAGCCGCTTGCGTCGCGTACCCGCTCGGCTGCCCGCCGCAGCCGCTCCGGGTTACGACCGAGCAGTACGACCTCGTCGCCCGCCCGGGCCAGCGCGCGTGCGGCCGCGAGGCCGATGCCGGAACTGGCACCGGTGATCACCACTGTCCGGCCGGAGGCCACGCTCCATCATGCTCGTTAGGGTGAGGCGTGGCCGATCTTCGCCCGGACGCCCGATCCTCGCTGACACAAATTGCCGCGCGCCTCGCCGCCGCCAGTACGGTGGTCGGCGCAGGTCTGGTCGTCGCCTCGGTGGTGGCGACGCGCCGGTTGTGGTTCGGCGGGTACGTCAGTGAGGCTGGCGTGGCTGCCGAGCCGCAGGCATCGACCTATCGGTGGGGCATCCTCGGCCTGGCGTTGGGTCTGCTCCTGCTCGCGGTGGCGCTGGTCAGGGTCTTGCCGTTGACCGCTGTCCTGCTCGCCGGATCCGGCCTGTTCGCCGCGCTGTCGGGGTCGGTCTCATGCAGTACCGGTTGCCCGCTCCCGCCGTACGAATCGGCGACCGCGGCGGACCTGGTTCACGGTGGCGCGAGCATCCTCGCCGTCGGTGCCGCCACTCTGGCGATCGCGGCGCTCGCCGTCACGAGCGAGGACACCCCGGTTCGGCGCCTGTCCCGGCTCACGTTCTGGATCGTGGGACCGCTGGTCGTGGCTGTCGGCCTGGCGATGCTGGTGCTCGGCCGCGGTCAACTCACCGGGCTGCTCGAACGGGCCATCCTGCTGACCGCGACCGCCTGGACGCTCGTCGCCGCGCTGCGCGTTGGTGCCGGGACTGCCACGATGGGCTTGCGCCGGTAGTGTGTCGACGCTGTTCCGCACGGGGGGTTGCTCCGTGCGCTGAGTCCGGAAGGTGATGTTGTGTCATATCCCCCAGAGGAAACCCCCGCCCAGCCGAGCGCGGCGCCGGTTCCCCCGGTACCGAGTCAGGGCTATGGCGACGCCGGCGCCACGGCGCCGCTGCCGGTGTCGCCGCAGGGCTACCCCCAGCAGAGTTACCCGCAGCAGCAGCAGGGCTATCCGCAAGCGGCCGCGCCGGTGGCAAAGAAGGGCAAGGCCGGCCTGCTGTTCGGGATCCTGTCGTTGGTGCTGTTCCTTGGTCTGGCCGGTGTAACCGGGCTGTACTTCGTGAGCAAGAGCGACGCGGACAAGACGATCGCCGACCAGAAGGCCCAGATCACGACCTTGACGACGGACTCCGCCGCCAAGGCCGAGAAGCTGACGAAGGCCGAGGCGGACCTGACCGCGGCTCAGGCCAAGGTCACGAAGAGCGATGCGTGCGTCGCCGCGGTGAAGTCCTTCTTCGACGCGATCAAAGCCAACGACGACGCGGCCGGCCAGAAGTCCGTGATAACCATGAGCCAGTCGTGCGAGGGCTCCAGCATCGTTCCGTAGCTGAGCCATTTTCCGCGTCGACAATTGTGTCGATCAAGGACCTGCGGCCGTGGTTCGATCACCGAATCACGGCCGCAGGTCCCTGATCGGGGGAACCCAAGTTGACGAGCTGACAGAGTGTGCAAGAATTGTCAGCATGTCAGACGCGCGGGTGGAGCGGATTCTGGACGCGGCGTACGAATGCTTCACCCGCCACGGCGTGCGCAAGACGACCATGGACGACATCGCCCGTACGGCGGGCATGTCGCGGCCGGCGGTGTACCAGTACGTCCGCAACAAGGAGGACGCGTTCCGCAGGCTCGCGGCGCGAATCTTCGATGACGCTCTCGCCCGGGCGCGGGGGGCGGCGGTCGCCGACGGCACGCTCGCCCAGCGACTCGACCGAATCCTCGCCGTCAAGCTCGCCGTCACCCAGCGACTCTTCCGCGACAGCCCGCACGCGAGCGAGTTGATGGGGGAGACCGCCCGGGTCTCCGCCGACCTGGACCGCGCATTCATGGCCCAGATGGCCGACCTGCTGACCGGGACCATCACCGACGCCGCCGCCCAGGCCGACCTGGCCCTCGGCGACGAGAACGCCCGCGAGATCGCCGAACTGGCGCTCGCGCTGACCCGGGGTCTCGAGGCGGACCTGTCCGACCCGGACCGGCCACGAGAACGCCTGCGCAACGGGATCGCGCTGCTCGTCGCCGGTCTCGCCGCCACGGCGCAGCCCGCATCGCGCTGACCTTTTGCGAATCGTCGACCAGCCGAGGAGGCACAACACATGACCGCCGTACTCATCACTGGGTGCTCCTCGGGCATCGGCCAGGCCGCCGCGCTGCGCCTGGCCCGCCGCCCCGATCTCACCGTCTACGCCACCGCCCGCCGGGTGGAGTCACTCGCCGACCTCGCGGACGCCGGGTGCCGGGTGCTGACTCTCGACGTCACCGACGAGGCCTCCATGAGCGCCGCCGTTGGCGCGATCGAGGCCGAGCACGGGTCCGTTGGCGTGCTCGTCAACAACGCCGGGTACGGCGAGTTCGGCACGGTCGAGGAGACCTCGCTCGAGCGGGTGCGCGAGCAGTTCGACATGAACGTGTTCGGTCTGGCCCGGCTGACCCAGCTCGTGCTGCCGGGCATGCGCGCCGCCGGCCGCGGTCGCATCGTCAACGTGAGCTCGATGGGTGGTCGGCTGGTCTTCCCGGTCGGCGGCTACTACCACGCGAGCAAGTACGCGGTCGAGGCCATCAGCGACGCGCTGCGCTTCGAGGCGGCGCCATTCGGCATCGCGGTCTCGGTCGTCGAGCCCGGACTGATCCGTACCGGCTTCGAGGAGGCGGCCCGCCGCACGCTCGCGGGCTCGGAGGTGTCCGACGGGCCCTACGGCGCCCTCTCCGCGGCGGCGAAGGACCAGACCGGCCGCAGCTACCGATCAAATCTGCTCACGGCATCGCCCGATGCGGTGGCGAAGACGATCGAACGCGCGGTGACGGCCCGCCGGCCCCGGCCGCGCTACGTCGTCACGGCCGCGGCTCGGCTCCTGGTCCACACTCGACGGTTACTGGGCGCGCGAGTCTTCGACGGGTACCTGCGGCGACAGTTCCGCACTCCCAAGAAAGCCTAGGGAAATCGGAGAAAATCGCCGGCGCGTCGCGTCGAGCCACCGCGGGCACTGAGCACGACAATACACATTATCCAAAAGAAATGGGGCGAAAGCCCCACGGCGGCCAGGTTGCTGCCCGTCGAGCTCAAGCCGGCTGACCGACGGCTCCTCCTCCACCAACGGATTGTGATCCTCGGCCTTCTGGACGCCGCCCCGAACCGACCACATCGTCATCTTCCGTCGGGTCGGGTAGCCCCCTACGCTGGCGGCGTGGTGAGTCCGATACTGCGGCGGGCCGGCCGTTGGTTCAGCCCGACCACGCTGATTCTCGCCGGTCTGTGCTTCGCCCTGCCCTTCGTCTCCGTCGCTTGCGACACCCCCGGCGGCTACGGCCGAGCCGCTCCGGGCGGCACGACCACCTACACCGGCTTCGACCTCGTCGTGGGCGGTCAGCCCGACGTGGCCCCACCGGACAAGGTCCGCCCGCCGGCGCAGCGTCTCGACGATCGCCTCTGGCCGCAGCCCGCCGCTGCCGCCGTACTCGTTCTTATCGTCGCGGGCACGGCGCTGGCCCTGCGCATGGGCGAGCCGCGGCTTCGCCGGGCCAGTGTCGCGGCCCTGGCCGGTGTGGCAGCCACGGCACTGCTCGTCAACCAGGCGCTCGTCGAGGCCGAGCTGGCGGTGCGGGTGGGGGAGCAGCTGACCCAGCCGCTGCCCGCGGGGAAGGTGATCCGGGACTACGTCCAGACCGGCTCGGGGTTCGGGCTGTCGCTGCTCCTGCTGCTGCTGGTCACGGTCCTGAATGGAATCGGCTGGTGGCGGGCCCGACCGCGGGCAGCGCTCGTCGCGGGGGAGAGCTCTCCTTGAGCCTGGGTGTCCACTTCGCACTCGGCACCGAGGATGAGGCGCGCCTGCTCGCGGCGGCCGGCGATGACGATGCGGTACTGGACGTCGTCGAGGACATCGAGATGGGGTCACGCGACTCGACCTCCTGTGACATGGACAAGGCCTGGGATGCCATCCACCGCTGCCTCACCGACGGCCGCCTGGAGTACCTGAACGGCACCTACCCGCTGCGCGCCGCCGTGCTCGGTGGGCGTCAGCTCATCGAGGACGAGGACTACACCGTCTCGTACGTGAACGCCGATCAGGTGCGCGACGTCGCGGCGGCGCTGGAGGGCGTTGACGAGGAGTGGCTGCGGTCGCGCTACGCGACGCTGGACCTGGCGGAGTATGGGCCGGAGCACGGCGAGGAGGACTTCGGCTACACCTGGGACTACCTACAGGATCTGCAGGAGTTCTACGCCGAGGCCGCGAAGGCCGGCCGGGCCGTCATCTTCACCGTGGCCGCGTGACCGCGCCAGGCCTCCGCACCACGCGATCTAGGGCGCAGCGACGTAGTTGGTGATCAAACCACGTCGCTACGCCCTAGATCGACGAAATGGATGCTTAGGAGGCGTGGTCACCTCACGTCCCGACCAGATTCGCTCGGTGCTCGGGGACACTTGGCCCACCGCGGAAGTGTAGCCACCGCGAGCGCAGGATCTAGAGGTTAACTTGACATAATGTTGATTATCGAATGGCGTTCGTAACCTAGATCAACTGCGCGATCCGGGCATTGGACGCACAGCCGCCCTGTAGACGCCTCTGCACCCGGGTACCCGTCCAATGCTCTCGACGCGGCTCGCACGGCTGGGCTGTGTCCGCGGTTACGCCGTACTGGGTCCTCTCGCGCTCGGCCGCCGTAAGCCCAATCACATGAGGATTTTTCGGGATTGTCGGGAACGGGCCGTTGGTTGTGGATGGGGTGCCCCGGCCCCCCGGGCGCATGTTCAACCCCCCCCGGAAGAACGGATCTTGCTTGTGGTCAACGTCGACCGTCCCTTTGGTGCCCTCAAGTCCCGCATGTCTGGTATCCGCTTGAACGCGGTCGCGCCGCGCACCGCGCTCGCGCTCGTGATCGGCCTGACCGGCCTGGCGGCACCAGCCGCTGCCCTGGCCGCTGGCATCGCAGGGCACGAGGAGAAGAACGCCGTCCCGATCGCGGCGGCCGCCACAACCGTCAAGGCGGCCGTGGCCGGCGACCCGCCCGGGACGCCCCTCACCAAGCCGGCTGCCAAGCCGGTCGCGAAGCCGGCCGCCAAGCCGGTCGCGGCGAAGGCTGCCAAGCCCGCCGTGAAGAAGGCGGCCAAGGTGGCCGCGCCCACGGCGAAGCAGTTGCACCCGCGTGGCGTTCCCGGTGGTCAGCAGTCCTTCAAGCCGACCAAGGCGCAGCTCAAGAACGCCAAGGCGATCGTGGAAACCGGCAAGAAGATGGGCCTGCCGCCGCGCGCCTGGGTGATCGCGGTTGCCACGTCGATGCAGGAGTCGACCCTGAACAACTTCGGCAACCTCGGCGCCAACAACGACCACGATTCGCTCGGTCTGTTCCAGCAGCGCCCGTCGTCCGGTTGGGGCACGCCGAAGCAGATCCAGAACCCGAACTACGCCTCGAAGGCGTTCTACCAGGGTCTGGTCAACGTGCCCAACTGGAACAAGCTGCCGCTGACCGCGGCCGCGCAGTCGGTCCAGGTGTCCGCATACCCCAACCACTACGCCAAGTGGGAGCGCCACGCCGGTGACGTCGTGGAGTCCTTCTACGGCGCGGGCCCGCACGCCAAGCTGGCCGCCGGCCTGAAGTAACACAGCCTGAAGTAACAGAGCCTGAAGTAACAGACACACACGGGTAGCACGGCCCGGCGCTGCATGGCAGCGTCGGGCCATGCCCGTCTCTGAGCCGGCCGCCACCGCACTCGTCCTCCTGCACAGCCCACTGGTCGGGCCGCTCACGTGGCAGGCGGTGGCCGTCGAACTCGAGGCCGCCGGCGTCCCAACGGTCGTACCGAGCCTGGCCGGCCACTCAGATGACGCCGGCATCATCGAGGCGGTCGTCGCGCAGCTCGCCGCCGACCGGGCCGCGACGCCGATTGTCCTGGTAGGACACAGCGGCGCCGGCCCGCTGCTTCCTGCCATCGCGGATGCCGTCACGGCGGTCAACGCCGGTACGGTCGAGGCGTTGATCTACGTCGACGCGGGCCTCCCCCGGCCGGGTCGGTCGTGGTTCGACGATGCTCCATCCGACCTGGCGGGGCACCTCCGCGAAATCGTGAGCAACGACGATCTCCTCCCACCGTGGCACGAGTGGTTCGGGGCCGACACGCTCGCGGAGCTACTCCCGGACTCCGCGCTCCGGCGCGGCTTCACCGCCGAGTTGCCACGCCTACCGCTGGCGTACTTCACGGAGCCGGCACCCGCGGCCACCTGGTCCGGGGCTAGCGGCTACCTGTTGCTCAGCGAGGCGTACCGGGACGACGCCGAACGGATGCGCCACGCCGGTGTCCCGGTGGTCACGTACCTCAGCGATCACCTCGCCATGCTGACCCAGCCGGCCGCGGTCGCCACGGCACTGCGTGATCTGGTCGGCCGAGTCGGCGACCGGGGTGGGCGCGAGCAGCGTCTGGCCTTCGGCGAGGTCGCCGAGGAGTACGACGAGGTCCGGGCCGCCTATCCCGCCGCCCTGTACGACGCCCTGCTAGGCTACGCCGGCTCGCCGTCGACAGCGGTGGAGGTCGGCTCCGGTACGGGCAAGGCAACCGGCGACCTTCTCTCCCGCGGTGTGGCGGTCATCTGCATCGAGCCCGACCCAGCCATGGCCGCGATCCTGCGCCGCCAGTTCGCCGACGCCGGTGCCGGCATGCACGTCGTCTCCGGACGGTTCGAGGACTGGCAGCCGCCTGTCGGCGGCGTACCCCTGCTGATCTGTTCCCAGTCCTGGCATTGGCTCGACCCAGCCACCCGATGCTCCAAGGCGCACGCGGCCCTGCGCGCCCGCGGCACGCTTGCGCTCTTCGGCCACCGGCACGCATTCGCCGACCGTACGGTCGAGGCGGCGCTCAACCGCACCTACGCCGAAGTCGCACCGGAGCTGCTCGACGAACCGGGCCGACCCGCCGTTTCACAGATCTTCACCGATGAGCTGGCTGGGTCGCGCCGCTTCGCCGACATCATCGTCGAACGGTACGTCGAAGACGTCCCCTACCCCACCGACCGGTACGTGCGGCTGCTCGGGACATTCTCCAATCACCGCATGCTGCCGCCCGACCGCCGCCGCAAGCTGCACGACCGGATCGCGGAGGTCGTCGACACTCACGAAGGCTCGGTCATGGTGCGGTTGGACACGACGCTGGTCCTCGCCCGCCGGGCGTGAGCATTTTCGCCCGAGAAGCACCGGTGTGTCGCTGGCAATTGATGCCTCAGGCTGGTAAGAAGATTCAAACACACGTACGGAGGATGCGAATGGCTCCCCCAGCTAACGCGCGCACGACGCTCCACCGACTGTCGAGCACCGACCTCGAGCACATCCGCGAACGGCTCGCATCCGGCCGCAAACCCAAGGTCGTCTTCACCAGCTCGGCCGGCCAGGTGGCCGGACAGGCCGGCCAGGTCGTCGAGCTCACCGACCCGGCCGCCTCCGACGAGTGGATCGTCGTCCGTTTCGGTCGCGACGAGCTGCCCTTCGCGCCCGCCGACCTCGCGCTGCCGCCACCGGTGCAGCGTCGGCCGGCATCACCGAAGGAAGCGGCCGCTCACCGCCCAGAATCCAAGACCGTCTCCGTTACTGTCCCGACCCCGCGCGAGGAGTCCGCCGTGTTGACGTCCACAGAACCGCCAAAGACAGAACCGCCAAAGACAGAACCCCCGAAGCCAGAGCAGCCGAGGTCAGTCCCGCCGCCAATGATGGGGCTCAACGGATCATCCCCCGACGTGCGTAGGCCCGGCAGGACCGTCAAGCCGAAGACGCCGGCCACACTCACCGTCACGCTCGCCTACACCGCCCGGGAGTGGACGGTCGCCGCCAGCCACGGCACGAAGGCCCTTGCCAAGCCGTGCGCGATCAGGCCGACCGATGCGCTGCGCATGGTGGCCCTGCTCGACGTGCCGGGAGTCCACGACGCCGTGGAGAGCATCATCGCGGCCGAGCGGGCCGAGGCGGAGAGCCGCGCCCTGCGGCTACGGGCCGAGTTGGCCGAGATCGAGTCCCGCCTGGCCGAGTTGACCAACCGCACCTGACGCAGCGCCATCAACCTCAGCGCCATCAACCTCAGCGCCATCAACCTCAGCGCCGTCAACCTCAGCGCCGTCAACCCCAGCGCCATTGACCCAGCGCCATCGAGCGAGCGCCAGCGCCGTTGAGCGGCCGGGGCTGAGCTGGCCCGCGCCGTCGTGGCACGATCGGCCCACCATGGATGTTTCCCAGCCCCGGTGGCGATCACCCCTGCTCTGGCGGACCGTCCAGGCGGTCGCCCGCGTCGTCGTCCCGGCCGTTTGCCGGCTGCGCGTCACCGGCGACGTGCCCGATGCCCATCGCGGCGGACCGCTGATCCTGGCCGGCAACCACATCGCCACGTTCGATCCGATCTGTTTCACCGCGGCCAGCCGCATCCGTCGCATGGCACCCCGGATGATGGCGACCGGTGGTCTGTTCCGCGCTCCCGTCGTCGGGCCGCTTATGCGCGCCGCCGGGCACATCCCGGTGGACCGGGGGCACGAGACGATCACCAACGCCGTCCCCGACGCAGCGAGCGCGATTCAGGCCGGTTCGGTGGTCTTCATATACCCGGAGGGGCGCATCGGACTTGACCCCGCGATGTGGCCGGAGCGGCCTAAGACCGGCCTGGCCCGGCTAGCCCTCGAAACCGGTGCCCCGGTGGTGCCGGTGGCCACCTGGGGCTCCCACGAGGTGATCGCCTACAACGGCCGAGGTGCGATGATCCGTACTCTGGTCTCGTCGATCTGGCGCCGACCCACCGTACGGGTCCACTTCGGCGCCCCGGTCGACCTGTCCGACCTGCGCCTCGGTGCGGTCGGGCACGCCCAGCAGGCGAGTAACCGGATCATGGATGCGCTCGCGGCCGAACTGGCCCCGCTGCGCAAGGACGAGCTGCGCCTCCCGCGGTTCCGGGACCCCACGCGGCCTGTCTCCACAGCCCGCCTGCACCGAGCGGGGCGACGAGGGACGGCCACACCACGTCTCGGTTGACTGATGGCCTCTCGGCCGAGAGGTTCGTCCGGGTGGCCGGGCCGCCCGATCCGCTCGTCCCGGATACTTGTCCGATCGACCTTTGCGACGAGGATGGCGGGAGGCGAGGTTGCCCGAGCGGTACGCGTACCTGGACACGCCACTCCCGATCGCCTTCGCCCACCGTGGTGGCGCCGCCGAGGGCGATGAGAACTCGATGGCCGCGTTCGCCCGGGCGGTCGACGCCGGCTACCGGTATCTCGAGACGGACGTGCACGCGACATCCGACGGGGTCGCGGTCGTCTTCCACGACGACACCCTCGACCGCATGCTCGGCCACTCCGGCAAGGTCGAGGACCTCACCTGGGCCGACCTGAAGTCCCTGCGCAGCGGCGGTGAGTCGGTCGTGCCGCCACTGGCCGACCTCCTTAACGCCTGGCCCGAGTGCCGCCTCAACGTCGACATGAAAGCCGACTCCGCGGTGGACCCGACGATCGAGGCGATCTGGAAGGTGAACGCCCGCGACCGGGTGCTGCTGGCCTCGTTCAGCGACCGCAGGATCCGCTGGGCCCGACGGGTGTGCGGGCCGCGCCAGGCCACGTCCATGGGCCAGCGGGAGATAGCGCGGCTCCGGTTCGGCTCGCTGCACGGGCGGGGCCTGGCCGGGTTCGTACCCGGGGTGGCCGCCGCACAGGTCCCGGTGCGCTATTTCGGCGTACCGGTGGTGGACGCCCGCTTCGTCAGGCACGCCCATCGGCTCGGACTGCAGATCCACGTCTGGACGATCGACGATCCTGCCGAAATGCACGAGTTACTTGATCTCGGTGTGGATGGCATCATGACCGATCGCATCGAGGTTCTCCGCGATGTGCTGATCGCCCGCGGCCGCTGGCCTTCCGGCAGCCCCACCGGACCAGAGCGAACCGCCTAACCCCCCCGAGAGAAGGCCGGCATGACCGCCCCGACGACCGAGGTACCGGCGCCCCCCGGCGACGCGAGCCAGAGCACCCGCCGCGAGCGGGTCGGTTGGTACTTCTACGACTGGGCCAACTCGGCCTTCTCCACCACGGTCATCTCCGTCTTCCTGGGTCCATACCTCACCTCGATCGCCGAGAACGCGGCCGGCTGCGGCAGCGACGCCAACCCATGTGACGTCGAGCGGCTCTACCCGCTGGGTATCCCGGTCGCGCCCGGCTCGCTGTTTGCGTACGGCGTGTCGCTCTCGGTGCTGTTGCAGGTCATCGTGCTGCCCGTGGCCGGTGCGATCGCCGACCGCTCCGGGCACAAGAAGCAACTGCTGGCCCTGTTCGCCTACATCGGCTCCGGCGCCACCATCAGCCTGCTGTTCCTCACCGGCGACCGCTATCTGCTAGGCGCGCTGCTGTTCGTGATCGCCAACATCGCTTTCGGCGCGAGCATCGTCGTCTACAACTCATTCCTGCCGCAGTTGGCCGGCCCGAACGAACGCGACACTGTCTCCAGCATCGGCTGGGCGACTGGATACATCGGCGGTGGCCTGCTCCTGCTGCTCAACCTGGTCGCGATCATTCTCGGCGGCGACGACGCGAACACCGCCGAGATCGCCCGTTGGAGCATCGTCTCGGCCGGCGTGTGGTGGGCCGCGTTCACGACGCTGCCGTTGATCACCCTGCGCAACCGGCCCGCGGTCGCCGGTGAGCACCGCGGTTCCGTTGTGACGGACGGATTCCGTCAGCTCTGGAAGACCCTGCGCAGCCTCAAGGCGTACCCGCTGTCACTGTTCTTCCTCATCGCGTTCCTGGTCTACAACGACGGCATCCAGACCGTGATCACGATGGCCAGCGTCTATGCGGACAAACAGCTCGGCCTGGAGCAGAGCGTCCAGCTGCAGACGATCCTGCTGGTGCAGTTCATGGCGTTCGGCGGCGCTCTCCTGCTGGGCCGGCTGGCCAGGCGGTTCGGTGCCTGGAAGACCGTGCTCGCGAGCCTGGTGCTGTGGACGATTGTGCTCGGCCTGGCCTACTTCCTGCCGGCTAAGCAGCCGCTGGCGTTCATGGCGCTGGGTCTGCTGTTGGGTATCGTGCTCGGCGGCAGCCAGGCGCTGTCGCGGTCCCTGTTCAGCCAGCTCATCCCAAAGGGCAAGGAGGGCGAGTACTTCGGCCTCTACGAGATCTCCGACAAGGGCACCTCGTGGTTGGGCCCGTTGCTGTTCGGCCTGACCTACCAGGCGACGGGGAACTACCGCATCGCGATCATCTCGCTGATCGCGTTCTTCGTCATCGGGTTCGTCATGCTGCTCGCCATCCCGATGCGCCGTGCCATCGTCGCCGCCGGCAACGAGCCGCCCCGGGTGCTGTGACCTGGTGCGCTGAGCTGGGCGGGTCAGGCGTTAGGCTGCCTGCCCGTGAGCACATCTGCCCTGTCTGAGATCTGTTTCGCCGCCGGCGACCGCCGGCTTCGCGACGGTGCCTCGCTGACGTTCTTCTACGGGCCCATGGACTGCGGCAAGTCGACCCTTGCCCTGCAGATGGACTACAACCACGCCCGGCAGGGTCGGCGTGGCCTGGTGCTGACTCGCAACGACCGCTCACTGGGTGCCAAGGTGACAACCCGCATCGGGCTCTCGCACGACGCCATCGACGTCACCGACGATCTGAACCTGGTCGAGCTCGTCCGGGAGCGCTGGGCCGCCGAGGAACGCCTGGACTACCTCATCTGCGACGAGGCGTGTTTCTACACGGTCGAGCAGGTGGAGCAGATGGCCGACCTCGTGGACGTGTACGACGTCGACGTATTCGCCTTCGGGCTGGCCACCGACTTCCGGTCCGAGCTCTTCCCCGCCTCTAAGCGCCTGTTCGAGCTCGCCGACGGGGTGGCCCGCCTGCAGGTCGAGGTCCTCTGCTGGTGCGGACGGGTGGGCCAGCTCAATGCCCGCGTCGTGGGCGGGGTCGTTGCCCGCGAGGGTGAACAGGTCGTCATTGGCGATACCGGGACGGAGGGGACGGCCGCGGCCGAGGAGGTCCGCTACCAGGTGCTCTGCCGCCGCCACTACCGCGCCGGCGATCTCGGCCCGAAGGCCTGACCCGCTCAACGAGCCCACCCGGTCCGCAGGCCGCTCGATGGCGCGGATTCAGCGGGCGATCAGGAGGAAATGGCAGGCTGGGGGGGTGCGCATCCTCATCGTCGATGACGACGAGCATCTCGCCAGGTCGCTCAAGCGGGGGCTCGAGGCCGAGGGGTACGCCACGGACGTCGCCCTGGACGGCACGGACGGCCTATGGATGGCCCAGGAGTCTCATTACGACGCGATCGTCCTCGACATCATGCTGCCCGGACTCAACGGTTACCGGGTCTGCGATGCACTTCGCGCAGCCGGCAACTGGGCGCCGATCCTCATGCTCACGGCGAAGGACGGCGAGCTTGATGAGGCCGAGGCGCTCGACACCGGCGCTGATGACTTTCTCTCCAAGCCGTTCTCGTTCGTCGTCCTGGTCGCCCGGCTGCGGGCATTGATGCGGCGGGGTCGGCGTGAGCGGCCGGTCGTGTTAACGGTCGGCGATCTGCGGCTGGACCCGGGCTCACATCGGGTGTGGCGCCGTGATGACGAGGTTTCGCTCACGCCCCGCCAGTTCTCGTTGCTGGAGTTCCTCATGCGCCACCCAGGCCAGACGCTGTCGAAGAGCAACATCCTTGACCACGTCTGGGATCAAGCCTTCGACGGTGACCCCAACATCGTCGAGGTCTACATACGCCACCTGCGCAAGAAGATCGACGAGCCGTACGGGCGAGCATCCGTTCAGACCGTGCGCTTGGTTGGCTACCGACTGGACCCAGATGGCGGTCGCTGAATCCAACCCGCACGCGTCGCGGCCGTGGTGGCGGCGGCTGACGACGGTACGGGCACGCACGACGGCCGCGGCCACCCTGATCGTCGGTCTCGCCCTGGGGCTAGCGGCTGCGGGCCTGGTTGTGCTGCTGGCGCGCTCTCTGGTCCAGCACATCGACGCGGTCGCGGAGGCGCGCGCCGAGGACGTCGCCGGCCTGGTCCGGCAAGGCTCATTGCCGCGCACGTTGTCGGTCGGCGGCGACGACGGCACCCTCACCGAGGTCGTGGATGACTCGGGCCGCATCGTCGCCGCGACCGCGGGCCTCGACGTGAATGCACCGTTCGCAGACTTCCGCCCGACTGGGTCCGAAACGCCGGCGCGGACTGTCGACGACCTCCCCTTCGCGCGTGGCGACACATTTCGGGTTGTCGCGCTGCGCGCGAGCGGGGCCGAGGGCCCGGTCACCGTCTACGTGGCCACTAGCATGGAGCCGGTCGAAGACACGATCTCCATCCTGACGCAGGCGTTGGCGATAGGCGCGCCCGCGCTGCTCGGCCTGGTGGCCCTGACGACCTGGGTCTTCGTGGGGCGAGCGTTGCGGCCCGTCGACGCGATCGGCGCGGAGGCTGATGTCATTTCGGAGCGTTCATTGCATCGTCGGGTGCCGGTGCCGGCAGCGGACGACGAGGTCTCCCGCCTCGCCTCGACGATGAATAGGATGCTCGACCGGCTCGAGGCCAGCGCGGTGCGCCAACGCCGTTTCGTGGCCGACGCCTCGCACGAGCTGCAGAGTCCGCTCGCGGCCGCGCGGGCCGACCTCGAGGTGGCCTTGACCCACCCTGATCGAACCGACTGGCGGGAGACCGCCGGCGAGCTGCTTGACGCGAATCGACGGATGGAACGACTCGTACGGGATCTGCTGTTCCTCGCTCGGGTCGACGCTGGCGCGGCACGCCCGCCGGCCGTTCCGGTCGACCTCGATGACGTGGTGCTCTCAGAGGCAGCCGGCATCCGCTGGGACCGCAGCGTCGACGGCAGTGATGGGCACACCCGTGTGGACACCAGCCATGTCTCGGCGGCGGCCGTCTGCGGGCGTCGCGACGATCTCGTACGCGCCGTCCGCAATCTGATCGACAACGCCGCCCGGTACGCCGCGTCGGCCGTCCATATCGAACTCACCAGCGACGACGGCACGGCGACGCTGATCGTCGCCGACGACGGTCCCGGCATCGCGGACGTGGACCGCGAACGAGTCTTCGAGCGGTTCGGCCGCCTGGACGACTCGCGTGGACGACATGCGGGTGGAACGGGCCTCGGCCTCGCCATTGCGAAGGAGATCATCGAGGCACACGGCGGAACCATCCGGGTCGAGAGCGTGTCGCGGGGTGCCCGTTTCGTCGTCACCTTGCCATCCGCATGATCAGTCGAGGGGTGGCGGGCTGGCGATGGGCACGGTTGACTAGGTTCCATGCCGCGTTTCGTACAAGCGATGCCTGTCCTGCCTGACGTCTACGCCGAGGACCCGATCCTGCGCTCCTGGCTGCAGCGGTTGCTGGGCGACGAGGGATTCACCAACGCCGAGGGCCCGCTCAAGGCTCTCGCCACCGAGGTGATGGGGCCGCTACGGGCCGCACACGTGGACGCCGAAGCGCACCCTCCGGTGCTGCACCGCTATGACGGGTGGGGTGGTCGGGTCGACCGGGTAGAGGTGAGTGCCGGTTGGGAGCGCCAGCGGGTGGCTGCCGCAGAGCATGCTGTCGTCGCAATGCCCTACCTTCCCGATGCGCGCGAGCGGTGGGGGGCGCGGGCCCGCGTCGTCCAACATGCGCTGCTGCACCTCTATAGCCCCGAGTCCGCGACGTTTAGCTGCCCCGTGGCGATGGCCGACGGCGCCGCCGCGCTGCTCTCCCGCTCCGATGTGGATTCAGGGGTACGGGATTCGTGGCTCCCCCGTCTGCTGGCCACCGACTCCGCGGTGGCCATCACGAGCGGCCAGTGGATGACCGAATCACAGGGCGGCTCCGATGTCGGGCGGGCCACCACGATGGCTTTGCCGGCAGCCGACGGCTCGTGGCGGATCCAGGGCGAGAAGTGGTTCTGCTCGGCGATCGACTCGGCGATGGCGGTCGCGCTGGCGCGACCCCGTGGCGCCGGCGGTGGTAGTCGGTCGCTGGTGCCCTTCCTCATCCCCCGGTACGCGGCCGACTCTCCCCTCGCCGGCTTCACCACCGCCCCCGACTCGCCGGCTCCCGGTGTGCTCCTGCATCGACTCAAGGAGAAGTTGGGTACCCGGGCGGTGCCCACCGCCGAGGTTGGACTCCACGACGCGTACGCGCTCCCCGTCGGCAACCCCGACGGGGGTGGCTTGGCCCGGATGATGACTCTGGTCGTCATTACCCGCCTGCACAACGCGGCCGCGGCGGCGGCCGGCATGCGCCGAGGCCTCGCCTATGCGACCGCCTATGCCCGCGTGCGCAGTGTCGCAGGTGGACGGTTGGCGGACAACCCGCTGCACCGCACGACGCTCGCGACGCTGGCAGTCGAAGCCCAGGCCGCCTTCGCGCTCGCGGCGCACGCGTTCGCCCTCTTGGGGCGAGTGGAGGTCGATGGTGATTCCTCGGCGGAAGCAGAGCTGCGGCTGGTGGCTCCGCTGGCCAAGCTCACGACCGGCAAGCTCGCTGTCTCGTCGGCGAGTGAGCATCTCGAGTGCTTCGGCGGCGCCGGCTACGTCGAGGACACCGGCATCCCGCGGATGCTGCGCGACGCCCAGGTGCTGCCTATCTGGGAGGGGACGACGAACGTGCTCGCGGTCGACGTGCTGCGGGCGCTGGCACACGATCCCACCGCTGGTACGGCCTTCATCGCGCGCCTGGATGAGGCCACGGCGCAGGCCTCTGCGCTACTGATCGGCGGGGCTGTGGACGGCCTGCGGGCGGCCCGCTTCTTTCTCATGGACGCCCTACCGGCAGCGACCGCCGATCCCCGCGACGAGAAGGTGCTCGCGGGTGCCCGCCATCTGGCGCTCACGATGGGGTACGCGCTCGCCCTGGCGCTTCTCGTCGAGCACGCCGCGGCGACCAACGACGAGGCGACCAAGGTGGCCGCCGAGTTGTGGGGGCGCTCGCGGCTGACGGCAGACGAGACTGCCGTGGACGCCCACCGCACCTTCGACATTCTCTGCGGATGAGGGAGCGCATGGGGGACGACTTCGCCGACTGGTGGTGGGCGGCGGCACGGGACTGTGACCGGATTCTGTCCGGCAACCGGCCAGTCAGTCTGCGTGAACGGCTGCAGGCCATGTCCGAGTCGCCCTTCGATCTGAACACTCGGGCGCACATCTATGACGGCGGACTGGTCACGACGCTGGAGGAGCGGGTCGCTTCGCTGCTGGGCAAGCCGGCGGCCGTCGTCTTCCCTACCGGCACGATGGCCCAGCAGGTGGCGCTGCGCTGCTGGGCTGAGCGCAGCGACAACATGACCGTCGCCCTGCACCCGCTCAGCCACCTCGAGGTGCACGAACGTAAGGCGTTTACTACGCTGACCGGCCTGCGTGGACTGTGGCCGACACGCGAGCCGCGCCAGCCCACTGCGGCCGAGATCCGTGACCTGGATGAGCCATTCGGCACCATGCTGCTCGAGTTGCCGCTGCGCGACGCCGGATATCTGCTGCCCACCTGGGACGAGCTCGTCGCGATTGTGGAGGCGGCCCGGGAGCGGGGCGCCCGGGTGCACTTCGACGGCGCTCGACTGTGGGAGACCACGTCGCATCTTGGTCAGGACCTGCCAACGATCGCCGGCCTTGCCGATTCGGTGTACGTGTCGTTCTACAAGACACTCGGTGGCATCTCGGGATCCGCGGTGGCCGGGCCCGCGGACTTCGTGGCCCAGGCGCGGGCCTGGCGACACCGGTACGGCGGCAATGTCGCCCAGCACTGGCCGGCCGCATTGGCCGCCCTGGCTGGGCTCGACACCGAGCTTCCCCGGCTGGACTCCTATGTGGCACACGCCGCCGTGGTGGCCGGCGCCCTGGCCGGCCTGCCCGGTGCCCGGGTCACGCCGTCGCCGCCGCATACGCACCAGTTCCAGCTCTGGCTCCCCCATCCGGCCGCGAGTCTCACCGACGCGGCGTTCACGCTGGCCGCGGAGGAGAAGATCTGGTTCGCCGGCCAGTGGGTCGACATGCCTCCCACCGGGCTGGCCATGACCGAGGTCACCGTCGCCGGCCCGGCATTGATGCTGTCCGCGGACGACGTCGCTGCGGCCGGGGCGGCATTCCTCGCCCGAGTTCCCGCAATATCCGGTGGGCTTGCCCGTGCTCGAGCACGGGCAGGTCCACAAGATCTCTCGGCTGGCGCGTCGGGGTCAAGCGGTGCGCAGCTCGGTGATTTCGGTGCTGCTCCGCAGGAAGAGCAGGCTCAGCCCGACCATCGCGAGCAGCAGGGCGAGCGCGCCGCTGACGACGAGGGCGAGGTGCCCCCACGGCACGGGCACGGTGCGGGTAATGGCCGGGATCCAGTATCCGCCGCCGAGTGAGTAGCCCCCTTGGGCCGACGCGACCACCAGTCCGAGCGCGTCAACCTCGCCGTCGCGGAGTGCTATTTCGCGGTCCGCGTATCCAGCGACTCTCGCACCGACCCCGCCAGGTCGAGCTTGGTCTTGGTGAGCTCGCGGATCCGGCCGGTGTGTGCCGAGCGCTGCCGGGTCAGGTACTGGCGGGCGGCCGTCTCGCCGGCCGCGAGCAGCGCAACGAGCACCTTCGCGAAGAGTGCGTTTGTGCCTTGCTCCGCCGGCTAGCAGGCCGAGCAGCACGTGTGCGGTGGACATGGCCGACACCATTCACTGAATGAATAGCGTCCGTCCAAGCCCTGCCGGTCAGGCTTTGAGAAACGCGTGCACCGCGGCGACGAACTCCTCGGGGCGTTCCGCATGGATGTGGTGACCGGCCGGGATCGTGACGATCCGGCCGCCCGGAATGCGATCCGCCAACTCGGCGAGCAGGTCCTGCGGAACGTGGCTGTCCGGCCCGCCGGCGATGATCAGGGTTGGGAGACGGATCTCGGCGGCCAGGCCCACCACGCCGGATCGGGGGCGTTGACCTGCGCGACGATCGCCTCCCGCGCGTTCCAGTCAAACGGCAGCGGTCGGTCCGGGCGGACCCGCTTGGGCAGCGGGGGCGTACCGGGCCTGGGCGGCGGCGTGTCCTCAAGGACTAGACGGCTGAGTCGGTTCGGTCGCGATTCGGCGGCAAGCCACGCCACGGTTCCACCCATCGAATGTCCGATGAGGACGACGTGGTAGAGGTCGAGCCGGCCCCAGGAAGGCGAGCACGTCGTCGCGCATCAGCTCGAAGGAGTATTGCCCCGGCCAGTCGCTCGCACCGTGCCCACGTAGGTCGGAACGTAAACCCGGTGGTCCCCGGCGAAGGCTGGGATGACCGGATCCCAGTCTGTGCCGACCGCCCAGGCCCCGTGCAGCAGCACCATCGCCGGCGAGTCTTTGTCGCCGTCAACGGTGTAGGCCAGCTTTGACTCCGTTGACTGTGACGTCTCTCTGATCACGCATGGACCATCTCGCTCTCGCTCAGGCTGGCGTTCTCCAAACGCCAGCTGCCGGTTACGCCGACCCGATCGGCGAAGTAGCCGTCGTGAGTGACCATGATCAATGTCCCCTGGTAGGCCCGCAATGCGTCTTCGATGACCTCGAGGGAGTCGAAGTCGAGGTAGTTCGTCGGCTCGTCGAGGAGCAGCACCCGTGTCCCGCTGTTCACCATGACCGCCAGCAGCAGCCGTCGCAGCTCGCCGGCGCTGAGAGTCCTCAGTGGAGAGTCCCAGTCCTGCTCGGAAAAGAGGTACGCGTCGAGGAGCGCCTCCGCTTGGTCAACATACACCGGCACGCGCGACCGGAAGAAGTCGAGCACGGTCATCGACGTTCGCAGCGCGTCATGGGTCTGTGGCAGCAGTTGGGCATCGTGCGCCCCGATGACCACGCCTGATCGGGGCTCAATCTCGCCCGACAGAACCCGAAGGAGAGTTGTCTTGCCGATTCCGTTGCGCCCGGAGAGAAGGATGCGTTTCCCACTCCGTACCCGAAGGTTAAGGTTGTGGAGGAGGGTCCGCCCGCCGATGGAGACTTCCACGTCCTTGAGCCGCAGGACGGTCTCGTCGAGCAACCCATCGCCGGGGAAGGCGAGAGTCAGTGCGGGCCGGGTCTCGGGCCGCGCGAGCCAGCGGGCCGAGTCGAGCTGGCGTTGGAGCCGGCGCTCGCGAACGACCGCCTTTCTGGCGACCTTGCGGGCGATGCGACGAAGCCCCGGGCTACGGGGATTGGCGACTTCGACGGCGCTCGCATGCTGCTTTGTCGCCGCGATATCGGCCACCCACCGCCGCCGCTTCTTCTCCTGCGCCTCGTAATCGAGCAGGTACCGCTGCCACCGCCTCGTCTTCTCCTCTCGGTATGAGCTGTAACCGCCCCGGTACGCCTACAACTCGCCGTGGATGCCGTCAAGCTCTACGATGCGGGTGACGGTGCTATCGAGGAACGCCCGGTCATGGCTGACCACGAGCACCCCGCCGGGGAAGGCGGCGAGCCATTCGGCGAGCCAGGCGATGCCGTCGGCGTCGAGGTGGTTGGTGGGTTCATCGAGGATCAGCAGCTCGGGCCCGGCGAGCAGGACGCGCGCCAGGGTCATCCGAGCCTGCTCCCCGCCGCTGATGTCGCCGAGGAGGGCGCCCGCAGGAAGGTGGGCGATGTCGAGACGCTGACGCACCTCGGCCAAGCGATTCTCGGCGGTCCAGCCGGCTAGGGCGGTCCACCGCTCCTGGACCACGCCGTACTCCGCCAGGTCTCGCTCATCGCCCCTCGCCAGGCGCTTCTCCAACGTGCTCATCCTGATGCTGAGGCGTTCGATCTCGCCGAGCCCATTGCGTAGGAACTCTCCGACTGTCATCCCGGGTTCGGCGACCTGCTGCGCGAAGTAGCCCACCGTGGTGTCGGGCCCGCGCACCACGTGTCCGGACGACGGTTGCTCCTCGCCCACCAGGATGCGTAGCAGCGTGGACTTGCCCGCACCGTTCGGTCCGACGAGACCGACCCGGTCGCCGCGGTTGAGGACCAGAGTGACGGCAGAGAAGAGCGTCTCGGCGTCAAAGTGCATGGAGATGGATACAGCCTTGAGCATGCGATGACCTCCGCAGCGAGAGCACGACAAAGGCGTGGCGACTGCCACAACTCGTACGCATTCCTGCGGATCACATGTCTGAGGCTTCTCCTAATGGGGCGCCGCCGCCCCTTCGCGCACCATGCTGCCCGGCGCGGTTGAGTCTCGCAAACGGGTTTCCGCCCGTCGTAGCGACGCTGGCAGCTCGCCGTCGTGCAGCACACCCAGCCGCTGTGTCGCCCGGGTGAGGGCAACGTAGAGGTCGCTTGGTCCGCGCGGGGACTCAGCCATGATGCGTGCGGGGTCGACGACAAGAACCGAGTCGAACTCCAGGCCCTTCGTCTGGCGCACGGTCAGCACAACCACCCGGCTCTCGAGCTCCGGATGCTCCCCGATCGCCGCGTCCGGCACGGCTCCGGTAATCGCATGCGCGAGCTCATCGAAGCGACCGGCCGGCACGATCACACCGATGCGGCCCTCCCCCACGTGCATTGTCTCGTGGCGCACCGCCTCGGCCAGGCGCTGCCCAAGCTCGTCTGGCTCGGTGCGCACGGCCCATGGCTCGATGCCGGTGGCCCGTACCGATCGGGGCGGCTCGAGCATGGGGTCGATGTCGGTCAACACACCGGCGGCGATTCCCATGATCTCCGCCGGGGTGCGGTAGTTGACGGTCAGCTCCGCCATCCGCCACCGCGACTCAACGTAGGGCTCCAGGACGTCCTGCCATGACGATGTGCCAGCGAGGTCACCGGTCTGGGCGAGGTCGCCGACGACGGTCATCGACCGGCTGGGACTGCGGCGCATCAGCAGGCGCCACGCCATCGGGGACAATTCCTGGGCCTCGTCGACGATGATGTGCCCGAAGGCCCACTCGCGGTCGGCCGCGGCCCGCTCGGCTGCCGTCAGGCGTTCACCCTGCTCGTGCCGCGAGGCGAGTCGGTCCGCGTCAAGCAGGTCGGTGGCGGCGAGAAGTTCCGACTCCGACTCGTCCTCCCAGTCGACGGAGCGGGAGCCTTCCACGATGTCCAGCGCACCTTGGGCGTAGGCGATCCGTTCGCGACGCGCGGCCTCGGCGCGCGCCTTCGCAGCGCTGTCGTCCGTACCGAACAACTCGGCCGCCTCGTCCAGCAGCGGAACGTCGGCCGGCGTCCATCCGCCCGGCGGGACGCGTAACAGCAGCTGCCGCTCGGCATCGCTCAGCCCCGGCGCTGCCGACGCGAGCTGTTCAGCGGATGCGAACAGGTCGGCCACGAGCTGCTGCGGTGTGAGCACCGGCCACAGCCAGTCCAGCGCGGTCTGCACCGCGGCGTCGGCCTCGAGGTCGCGACGGATGTCGGCCATGTCGGTCTCGCCGAGCAGGTTCGGGTCGGCGGGCGCGTCGTCGCCGCCGAGCGGATCATCGGCGAAGGGATCGGTGCCGATGCGTTCGGCGACCTGTCGGGCCAGCGCATCGATGATCTGGCCGGCGAAGATCGGTCTGGCCAGGTTGTGTGGCTTGCCTGATCGGCGAGCCCGAGCCCGCGCCTTGACGCACATGTGCCGGTCCAACGTCAGGACCTCGCGCGCGAACGCCACCGGCATAGCGTCGTCGGGAACGCGCTGCCGATCGCGGACCGCATTCGCCAGCACCTCGGCCATCCCCAGTCTGCCCTTGACCTCCGCCGCCTCGGCCGATTCCCGGCGACTGGCGGTGACGCCCGGGTAGAGATCACCGAGCGTGCATAGCAGCACGCCCGTCTCGGCGAGTGAGGGCAGCACGTGGGAGATGTAGCGCAGGAACGTCGCGTTTGGACCAATGATCAGGACGCCTCGGGTCGATAGCTGGTGGCGGTGGGTGTAGAGCAGGTACGCGGCGCGGTGCAGCGCCACGGCCGTCTTCCCGGTGCCCGGGCCGCCCTGGACGACAAGAACACCGCCCAGGTCGGCCCGGATGATGCGATCCTGCTCGGCCTGGATCGTCTCGACGATGTCCTTCATCCGGCCGGTCCGGCTCGCGGTCAACGCGGACAGCAGGGCAGCCTCGCCGGTCAGATCGGTGTGGTCGGTGGCCCGGGCAGTCTCCAGGTCGAGCACCTCGTCGTCCAGGCCGACCACGCTTCGGTGTCTGGTCCGGACATGCCGGCGCCGTTTGACACCCTCTGGTGACGCCGCCGTCGCGAGGTAGAACGCCCGGGCGGCCGGAGCACGCCAATCCAGGAGCAGCGGCTCGTAGTCTCTCGTGTCATCGAATATGCCTATCCGGCCGATGTAACTGCGTTCGGCGTTATGGAAGTTGTTGCGCTGATCGCCTCCGGCGAAGTTGTTGCGTTGATCGCCTCCGGCGAAGTTGTTGCGTTGATCGCCTCCGGCGAAGTCCAATCGACCGAAACAGAGGCCATTCTCGACCCCGCTGAACTGAGCCAACTGGCGGTTATACATCGCGATGGCGCTGTCGCGCTCGGACCGCGCCTGCGGCGTTCCTCCGGTCTCCTTCAGCGACCTGGCCAGGCGATCTGCGGCCTGCTCCCGCAGGTCGTCGAGCCGGTCGTAGAGCATGGAGACGTACGACTGCTCGCGAGAAATGTCGTCCACTCGGCCATCCTCCGTGGCACCAGAGGAGTTTGCCAAACCGGCACAATGACCGCTATAATTCGTTGGCGGGACGGCATTAGGCCGTCCTTTCTTGTCGCGCCGAGCTTGGCATATAGAAACGGGCGATGTCCTCCTCCTCGGCGCGTAGGGCGGCCGCGTCGACCGCGTCCGCCGCGTCGAAGATGTCCACGCCAACGGCGCCCTCGCGGTTGAGTCGCCACCTGCCCACCAGGCGACCGCCGGCCATCACCGACGGGTGAAGGATGCCGCCGCCGGGGAAGATCTTCCGGCTGTGCGCGTCCTCGAGGATGAGTGTGCGGTCGCGCCAGCCGAGCAGGTACTCGTCGAAGGCTGGCAGTAACGCCACCGCGACCTGTGCCGGTTTCGGCGCACCACGCCGCGGCCGCCACAGTGGACGGCCGTCGTGGTTGATCTCGGTCAGCTCGTCCGCGATCGCGGCCCAGGCGGGGCGCGCGTCCCGAAGCGGCAATCCGGCCCATGCCGCGAGATCCTCGGGTCCGGCGGGCGCATGAGCGCGCAGATAGCGGCGGGCCAGCTCGCTGAGTGCCTTGTCGCGGTCTGCTTCTGGCCGGAGTTCACGGCCGAGCCAGTCGGCCACGGACACGTACGTCGGCTTGTTGGCGCGATCGGGTCCAAGCACAACCGTGCCGCCGGCGGCGGCGAGGAACGCCATGTAGACGATGCCCTGCCCCTTCGCCGGGCACCCGAGCGCGGCGAGGCGGTCACCGAGCTGTGCCTTGGTGAGCGGACCCTGGCCGGCGAGGGCTCGCTCGGCGATGCGGACGAGTTCCGATGGCGTACCGGCGACGCCCTCCTGCTTCAGGCGCCGCATCGCGCCGTTGGTCCCGGATGGACCGACGACCGCGGTGAGCCACGCCAGGTCGTCGGCTGCGATGAGGTGCAACGTGCCGCGCGGGCCCCAGGCCCGTACGACGGAGCGATCCTCACGGGCGGCGGTGACGTCAGCCGCCGTCAGACCGCGTCCGCGTGCCCTCAGTGCGAGGGGCGCGGCGGCGATGTCCTGTGCCTGCACGGCGAGCAGCCGAGCGACCAGGTCGGCGACCGCCGGACGCGGCCGGCCCGGACGGTGGAGGAGTTGAGCCGCGACCCGGGCCCGTCGAACATCGTCGTCGCTGAGCGTGGGCATGCTCACGACGAGGTTCGGCGGCGGGCGCGGGCCGCCCAGATCGCGTAGGACGGGTCGCGGTCGAGGTTGTGCCGGTCGCGGTCGTAGCGGCGGGTCGTACGAGGGTCGGCGTGGCCCATGGCGTCCTGCACATCCTCGAGCGGCACACCCTCTTCGCGCGCCGTGGTGGCGAAGGCGTGCCGCAGCGAATGCGGCGACAGTCTGGCCCAAGCCGGTATGCCCGCGGTCTCGGAGAGGCGCCGAACGAGGCGGAAGACCGAGTGGCGATCGAGCCGCGCGCCGGATGCGGTGACGAAGAGCGGGCCCGCGAGCTGGTCGACGGCTATTCCGGCGGTGGCGGCCCGGTGCAGCAGGTAGGTTTCGACGGCGGCCGTGCTGGCCGGCGTCAACGCGCGCCGACGGTGCGCCCCGCCCTTGCCGGTGAAGCGAACGCTGCGATGCCCACGCTCGTACCCGAGGTCCTCCACGTCGAGGCCGACCACTTCGCCGACCCGCAGGCCGAGGTCGGCCAGGATGGCGATGATGGCCTGGTTTCGGGTGCGCGCAGGCCCGCCATCGGCCTCGGCCGCGGCGAGGAGGGCGTCGACCTCGGTGGCGCTCAGGCCGACCGTGCCGGAGTGGTCGCGGGACACGCGAGGCCGGTCCGCTCCCCCGACCGGATTGGCCGCCAATGCGTTGATTTTGACGAGAAAGGCATACCAGCTGGACAGCCCGGAGAGCTTGCGCGCCACCGTGGCCGGGGTGAGCGGCTTGCCCGTACGTCGCTCCGATGTGGACTCCAGGTCGCGCGCGTAGGCGTTCACGTGGACGAAGGTGGCGGTCAGCGGGTCCAGGTCGCGCTGGCGACACCAGGTCAGCCAGACGCCCACATCCTTGCGGTACGCGGTGCGGGTGTGCTCGGAGAGTCGCCGGTTGCGCAGCCAACCGTCCGTGAACGCGTCGAGGTCGCCTATGCGCGGCGCCGGGGGTAGCCGGAAGATCGGCACGAGCTCGCCGGTCACCGCGTCCTCAGCAGGGTCAGGCTGCACGGTCAGACTTTCGCACGGACGACACGCTCTTCACCGTACCTGCACACCTCCCACGTGTAACAACCTGATGCATCTGGTTGACTCCCAACGTGATTCAGCTTGCCGACGCGGACCGCACACCCGACCCGATTCAGTATCTCGCCGCCGCCGCCGCAACCTCTGCCGGAGTTGAGTACAAGCGGCAGTTCCTTGATGCGCTGGATGTGCAGCCCGGCCAGGTGGTGCTTGACATCGGCTGCGGGCCCGGAACTGATCTTGCGAGCGTCGCCGTAGCAGTGACCGACCAGGGTTCCGTCGTCGGGATCGACAATGATCCCGACATGCTTGTCGAGGCGCGCCGCCGCATGGCCGACTTCTCGTGGGTCGAGCTTCTGGCGGGTGACGCTCATGCCCTGCCATTGGGCGATGCATGCGTTGACCGAGCGCGGCTGGATCGGGTACTCCAGCATATCGAGGACCCGCGTCGGGTGCTCGCGGATTTGCGAAGAGTGATCCGTCCCGGCGGGATGCTGGGTATGGCGGAGCCCGACTGGTACACCCTGGCGATAGACGACACGGATGTGGCGACGAGCCGAGCCTTCACGCAGTTCGTGGCGGACAAGGTCCGCAACGGCGCTGTCGGTCGGCAGCTTGCTCGCCGAGCGACCGAGGCCGGTTTCGTCGTCTGCGGGATGAGCGCCGCGGCGATGGTGTTCCGCGACTTTGTGACGGCCGAGCAGATTCTTGGATTGCGGCGCAACGCGGCCCGAGCGGTTAGCGCTGGCGAGCTAGATGGCGAACGCGCTCAGCGGTGGCTTGAACGACTTGACCGCGGCCCGTTCCTGTCCACCTTCACCTTCTTCACCGTCATCGCGCAGGTGGCCTCATGATCAGCGTCACGGGCGCTGGCACCAGAACTGGGCTCGCGGCGCGCCTGTCGCATGGGCAGGATGGCGGCATGGAGCATATGGTGGCCGTCGCCGGCGGCGAGGTCTGGGCTGACGACACGGGTAGAGATGAACCTGCCCTAGCGCTGCTGCACCCCGCGATAGGTGACTCTAGAGTCTGGGATCTCGTGGTACCGCAGCTCGTGGATCGGTTCCGCCTGATCCGGTACGACAGCCGGGGTTTCGGTCGATCGCCGCACCCCACGGAGCCGTCTCATTGCTCGGGGACCTGGTGGCCGTACTCGATCATTTCGGCCTGACGAGGGTGGGACTGGTTGGTTGCAGCATGGGAGGCGGCGCCGCGATCAGTCTGGCGCTTGCCCACCCCGACCGCGTGTCGGCGCTGGTGCTGGCCTGCCCTGGTGTGCACGACTACCCGTGGCCCGACGAGCCGGAGCTGGACGCCGAGTATGACGCGCTGAGCGCGGCCGGGGACGTTGACGGCCTGATGGCGGTCGGGCTGCGCGAATGGGCCGCTGGCGGTGTCGATGATGTCGTCGCGGCGCAGATGCGCTCCGCCGTCGCAGCGTGGTCCGTCGAGGAGAGGTACCACCGGCCCGATCCGCCGGCGTTCGAGCGCCTGCGCGACATAGCTGTGCCGACCGCCGTGCTCGTCGGGGATCTCGATCGGGCGCCGCTCATCGCATGCAACGAAGAGATCGCGGCGCGCATCCCCGGCTGCCGGCTCGTGCGGCTGCCCGGTGTCGACCACTACCTGCCGCTGCGCGCCCCTGAC
The DNA here is from genome assembly GCA_020027875.1 of Micromonosporaceae bacterium. GTDB lineage: Bacteria > Actinomycetota > Actinomycetes > Mycobacteriales > Micromonosporaceae > JAXIPB01. Next base: position 45,911 of record JAHRHA010000016.1, read on the forward strand.
GCTGTCGTCGCCATCATTCAGGAGCTCGTCAACGTGAGCAGCCAGTAGTAATCAAGCTCGGTGATCTCAGCAGTTTGGCCTTGACGAGCCGCCACCGCACGAAGTTCGCTGGTACTGGGAAAGTTCTTGAGGATCTCATAGCTTGTCCCATCCGGCAGGTCGCGACGCTGGTAGGTGTTTCCAGCCGCGTCGGTGCGGATGATGGGGCCGCTCCGTCACGATCGACCAAGCTATCAGTCGGAAATGGCGGCGCGGATCTGAGCCGCCAGGTCTGCCTGGTCCTCCGCCGAGCGATCGAGGATGCCTTTTTCGATCATGACAGCGTGGAACTGCTGCTCGTGGTACGGGACGCCGGTTGGCAGCGGCGCGACGTGCCAGTGCAGATGTGCGTTCCCCTGTTGACTGCCCAACGAGAGCAGGTAGGTTCGCTCGGGCCCGAGCACGGACTCGACCGCGAGAGCAACCCGCCGGACCACGCCCATCAGGCGCAGGTAATCGGCCTCGGCAAGGTCGCGGACGACGTGCTCGATGTGCGCCTTCGGCGCTACGAGGACGTATCCGACCACCGTCGGGTAGCGGCTCAGGTACGCGATGTGCGCGTCATCTTCGTACACCGTCTCGTGTGGATAGTCCCGGTCACCGGCGAGCATGGCGCAGATGTAGCAGACGCCCGTCAACCGACGGCGCTCGTACGCGGCGAGGTCCATGGGCACGCGCTCAGGCACCGGTACACCATAGACTCTTCGAGGCGACGTTGCGGGCATGCTCAGGGCGTCGTTTCCCGCCGCTGACGCCAGCGATTCATCAGCCGGTGCAGCCAGGGGTCGTCCCGCTCGATATCGGCGATCGGCACGACACGCAGAGGCTGCTCGCCAACTCGGACCTCGATGGTCTGCGGCAGCTCGTCGACAATCTGGAGCCTCATGTCGCAAAGGTAGATCTTCCATCTGGGCGCGCCCGGCTCGCGCGGGTCGGTGGAGCCGTATCCCCAGTCCTCCCACCGCTGGCTCCACCGCATGCAGAAGGTCTGCTCCGTGATGGCGGCCAGTGAGTCGAGGTCCTTCGCGGCCACCACGATGTCAATCCACAGCGGACTCGGGATGGGTGCCCCCTGAGCGAACGCGGCCAGCCGACCGGTCACCGCATGAGGGACGCCTGTCAGACGGTGGAGTAACGTGCCATAGATTCCAACATCGCCGCAACGATCCTCCTCGGTGCGCACAATGCCGCGGTTGATGTCGTGGTCCATGTCGGTCCCGACCGGAACCGCCTCAACTCGAAGCTGCTTGCCGAGCTCGGCGAAGATGCGTTGTACGGTGGCGAAGCTGGCATTGGCCTCACCTCGCTCAACTCTGGACAGCCACTGTTGGCTCACCCCGAGCCGTTCGGCCAGCCTCGCCTGGGACAGACGGGCCCGGGCACGCTCGACACCCAGTATGAAGCCGACGGTCTCGGCCAGGTTCTCCCCTCGCACGCCGTCTACCCTCGCGGACGCCAACTGGCGCCGCCAGTGGGTCTCAAGAGCCTGTGGATAACCCCGCCGAGTCCGTATTCCCTTCGTCGAGGCGACAACCAGGGCGGTGTGATCACACCGCAGCGGTTGTGGCCTTCGAGGAGAAACATACCCCCTGCTGGCGGCAACTCACGGCGTGGCAAGCGCCTCGATCAACGGATTCAGGGCCGATAACGAATTCGCGCTGACGACCGCGTCGCAGTACGGCCACGCCGCCGCCATGCCGGCGACGAGCGGCTGGTATCGAGGAGACGCGGCCCGCGGGTTCACCCAGACGATCCGGTGTGCGAGACGAGACAATCGCGCCATCTGCGTACCCAAAACCTCGGCGTCCCCGGTCTCCCAGCCATCGGAGATGATGAGCACGACCGCTCCCCTGGCAATCCCGCGAGCGCCATGGCGATCGAGGAATGTCTTCAACGCCTCGCCGATGCGCGTTCCCCCGGACCAGTCCGGCGCCGCACGACCGGCCCGTTCCAGCGCAACCTCCGGCCGCACCTTCGCCAGCACCCGGGTCAACCGGGTCAACCGGGTCGCGAACGTGAAGACCTCCGCCCTAGGTCCGCCGGTCGCGGCGGCGCAGTAGACCAGCTGCAGCAGCGCTCTGGCGTAGGGCTCCATCGACCCGGAGATGTCGCAGAGCACCACCAGCCGCCGATGGCGCCACCGGAGGCGATGCCGCGACAGCCGTACCGGATAGCCGCCGCTGCGCTGCGCAAGCCGCAACGTCTTCCGCAGGTCGATCCGCCGTCCCCGCGAACCCGGCTCATAGCGTCGCGACCGTCGCAGCGGCGTCGCCAGCTGAAGCTGCTTCATCACCACCACGAGCCGGGCTAGCTCGTCCGGGGAGAGCGAGGCGAAGTCGCGGCCGCCGAGGCGTTCGGCCGCCGCGGCCAGGGCCGGGTACGGGGACTCCTGCTCCGCCTCACCCGGCTCCTCCATGGACGGCCCATCCGCCTGTGCCCCAGATAACGACGGGGACGGTGCGGGTCGGGGCCGCATGGTGTCGGCCGGCGGCGCGGGCTCGGCCCCGCCTCGGAACGGCGGAGAGTTCGGGTCCCCCCGGGATTCGGCAGGGTCGGCCATCTCACCGAAGACCAGCGCGAAGACCCGATCGAAGGCCGGAATCTCGGCTGGGTCGCCGACGAGCGTGGCCAGCGCGCACCAGTACAGCGACCGTACGGAGTCCGGATGGGCCAGCGTCACCGCCGAGGCGAAGCGGGCCGAGCGTTCCGGCCCGACAGGGAGGCCTTCCTGCCGCAGTCGGGCGGCGAAGCGGGAGGCGAGTACGGCGAGGTCAGCCATCACTGAGCACCGCGGCGAGGCCGGCAGCCCGGGCCGCAGCGAGGTCCTCGTCGTACTTCAACACTGCTCCCAGGGTGCGCTCGGCCGACATGATGTCCCAGGTGGACACTCCGAGCGCCGCCAGCGCGCCGGCCCAGCTGATCGCCTCCGCGACCCCGGGTGCTTTGTAGAGGTCCAGGTCGCGCAGCCGCTGCACCGATGTCGCGATCTGGTCGGCCAGCGGCTCCGAGGCTCCCGGCACCCGCCGGCGGATGATCTCGGCAACACGTTCCAGGGAGGGGTAGCGGATCCAGTGGTAAAGGCAGCGTCGCTTGAGGGCGTCGTGCAGATCCCGGGTCCGGTTCGAGGTGAGTACGGCGACCGGGCGTACGGTGGCCTGCCGGGTGCCCAGCTCGGGGATCGTCACCGACCCCTCGGCCAGCAGCTCGAAGAGGAAGGCTTCGAACTCGTCATCGGCCCGGTCCACCTCGTCGATCAGCAGCACCGCCGGCCGCGGGCCCGGGTGGTCGATCGCCGCCAGCAGCGGCCGGGGCAGCAGGTAGTCTGGCCCGAACAGGTCGGATTCGTCCAACGTGGACCCACGCGACTCGGCCAGCCGGATTGCGAGGAGCTGCCGGGGGTAGTTCCACTCGTAGAGGGCTTCCGCAGCCGTGAGGCCTTCGTAGCACTGCAGGCGCAGCAGCGGTGTGTCCAGTGTGGTGGCGAGCGCCTTGGCGGCCTCCGTCTTACCCACGCCCGGCTCACCTTCCAGGAGCAGGGGCTGACCCATCCGTACGGCGAGGAACAACGCGGTGGCTAGACCGTCGTCGGCGAGATATCCGGAGCTACCCAGCCCGCCCCGGAGAGCGGCGACGTCCGCAGGAATGCCGCTCATGCGCCGTAGTGCCCTGGGTCGTCGGCGAACGCCTGCCGGCAGCCGGGGCCGCAGAAGTACCAGGTCTTGCCGGCGTGCTCTAGGTGCAGGCTCGCCGGGACGGCCGCAACGCTCATCCCACACACCGGGTCCACCGCGGTAGCGGCCGGCTCGACCACCGGAAATAGGGGCCGTACCGTGGGCGGGGGCCGCAGTCCGGCCCGGACCGACACCAGCTCGGCCACCACCGAGACCGCGATCTCCAGCGGAGTGTGGGCACCGATGTCCAGACCGGCCGGGGTGCGCACCCGGGGCCGCTGATCGTCGGTGACCTCCAATGAGGACACGACCGCCACGCCCCGCCGGGGACTCGCAACCAGCCCCACGTAGGGCACGCCGGCCCGCAGCGCTGCCTCCAGCACCTTCACCTCGTCCCGGCCGTGGGAGGCCACCACGACGGCGGCCGTGTCCTCCGCCAACGGATCCGACGGGTCGGTCGAGGCGGTAACCGAGAACCCGGAGGCCTCAGCGACCGTCGCCAATGCGCGAGCGATCGGGGCAGCGCCGAAGACATGAACGAGCGTCGCGGGTAGGACGGCCTCCAGGAAGATGTCGAGCGTCCCACCGGACAGGCACGGGTTGCCGACCACGATGAGACCCTCGGGTGTTGCCTCCGCGGAAGCAGAGCGGGAGTCCTCCTCCGCGGGGGTGATCCGCAGCAGTGTCGACTCGCCGTGGTCCAGCAAGCGAAGGCCCTCCAGCCTCACCGTCGATTCGGCGCACACACCGCCGACGAAGCCCTCGATCGTGCCGTCGGACATGACGATCGCCCGATCGCCCGCCTTCGCCGAGGTGGGTCGCTCTGCCCGCACGACCGTGGCGAGGACGAACGGGGTGCGCTCCGCGCGCAGCCTGTCCGCCCTCGCCAGCAGATCGGTTCCAGTCATCTACAGCGCCATGTCCGTCCGAAGCCGCAGCTTCCTCATCGGGAGCAGGCTGTGCCCCCCGGCGATGACGCGGGCGTCCTCGCCGTGCTGGGCGAGCAGCGCGAGTGCGTGATCGACGCTGGTTGCCTTGGCGTACTCAAACGGTGCTGGTACCTGCATCTGACCTCCCTTGGTCAGCAGGATGGTCCAGAGTGGGGCGCGATAAGACAATCACGTCCAGTGTCGAGTCTGTCGAAGCTTGCGCCAACAATCAACGGCCAGACGATGGCCTCGGTTCGCCGGGCGATAGCCTCGTGTAGTGATCGACAAGGTCGAGGCTCTGATGCGCGAGGTCGCGGCCTCGGCGGTGCTCCCCCGGTTCCAGCAGCTAACCGAGGGCGAGATCCAGTACAAGGGACCAGCCGACCCAGTCACCGCCGCTGACCAGGAGGCCGAAGCGCTGCTGACGGCGGGCCTCATCGCGCTCCGACCCGGCTCGCGCGTGGTGGGTGAAGAGGCGGTTGCTGCCGACCCGTCCCTTATATCGGTTATTTCGGAGCCGGGGGACGTCTGGGTCGTAGATCCCCTCGATGGCACGGCCAACTTCGCCTCCGGCCTGGAACCCTTCGCGGTCATGGTCGCGCTCATGCGCGACGGCGTGGTGGTCGCCTCGTGGATCCTCGACCCGGTCGGCGGCGTCGCGGCGGTGGCCGAGCGTGGCGGCGGGGCTTTTCTGGGCGGGGTACGGGCAACCGTCCCGACCGGGCACCACGGGGCTCACGAGTTACGGGGCTGGTCGTCCACCAACTACATCCCGGCCGACCTTCGCGCGGGCGTGCAGTCGGCCAGCCGGGCGGTCGGCGAGGTGCTGGCAGGGCACAACTGCGCCGGCTACGAGTACCCGGCCATCGTCCGCGACGAGCAGCATTTCGCCTTCTTCTGGCGAACCCTGCCGTGGGACCACGCCCCCGGGGTTCTCTTTGTCGAGGAGGCGGGCGGGGTGGCGTGGCGCCTCGACGGCACCCAGTATCTCGCCGCGGATCACGAGCGTGCGGGGCTGCTCGTCGCCCAGAACCAAGATGTCTGGAATACAGTGCGCACTACCCTGCTGGCCGACCTCCCCGACTGATCCCCGCTCCGTCACGAGTGTGCTCCGACTCAATACGCGTATGGGCCGAACCGGGCCCACGCGACAATCGCGGCGAGCGCGAAGAGGACGGCATTGACAGCAATTGCGGAGTACTCCTTGCGCCTGACATGCAGCAGCGCGGCGCCAGTCATGACGATCATGAGGCCGGTAGCGGCGATAGGCGTGAGGATCGGCGCGATGCCTGTCCACGCGGGCAGGATGACCCCGAACCCGCCGAGCAGCTCGACGGCGCCGACGATCCGCAACCGGATTCCAGGCAGGTCCTCGACGTAGGGCACGTTCTTCTGGATCTTGTCGTGCGGCTGGGTGGTTTTGATGACGCCGGACAGGATGAAGGCAGCGCCGAGCAATACCTGGACGACCCAGATAGCGGTGTTCATGTGGTCTCCCGCCGAGAAGGGTGAAGGCGAGGTACGCCCCCGGAGGTCGGCGAAACGCTAGCATAGGTGGAGGACCTCCTCCACATCCATCAGCTAAGGAAGCCCTGCACCAGCGCGCCCGTCTCCTCCGGCCGGTCGACGTAGACCGTGTGGCCACTGTCCACGCCGACGACGGTCACATCGAGGTCGGGCGCGTCCTGGATCGCGGCGAGGAAGGAAGGCCCGACCGCGCTCCCCCGCGTGGCGACGACGAGCAGCGTGGGAAGGCCCGGCGGAGGTACGGGTGCGGGCCGGGTCATTTCCGAGAACGCCGTTACCACCGCCGCCGCGTTGTATCTCCACCGCCACAGCCCGTCCTCGTCTTGGTCGAGGTGATCGTGGATCTCCTCGTCGACCGCCGTCGGATCCGTGAGGCCTGGCCATTGCGCCGCCCGCTCGAGCCCGGCGGCCGCCGCATCGGGGAATGATGCGGGAACGAGTTCCTGCTGGACGCGTCCGAGGACGTACCGAGGATCCATCGCGATCCCAGGGTCGAGCAGCACCAGCCGGCGGATCCGGTCCCTCGCCTGGCCGGCGACGACGATCGCGACGGTCGCGCCAAACGAGTGCCCGACCAGATCAGTCGCCTCCAGTCCTTGGTCATCCATGGTCTCGAGCACATCGGCGGCGTGCTGTTCAAGTGTCCACGGTGGAGTCCATGGTGACCGTCCGTGTCCGCGCAGGTCGAGTCCGAGGACATGCAGGCCCGTGGTGTGCCGCTCGGCGAGGCGACGCCAGCGGGCGCCGTGTCCCCGTACGCCGTGCAGCGCGACCACGGGCCGGCCATCGGTATCCCCGAAGCTGTGTACATGCAGCGCCATGACGCCGCATGCTACGGGGTCACTCGGAGGCGGTGATGCAGAAAGCGTGACCGGCCTGACCGGCGATGAGGCCGAGACCCTCTTCCTGGCCGGGATGCCGGCGGCGGCGGATCCACCTGGACGCGCCGGGCTGGTTTCACGAGTCGGAGGCCACCCCCACCTCGCGGTGGTGGCCGACGCGGTGTGGAATGACCGGATCGTCCAGATGCGCTACCGTCGCTGGAAGGCGCCCCGACAATCACGGATCAGCCGTCGGATCCCGGTGGTCGCCCTCGTCCGCCGGTAGCGGTTTCGGGCATGGTGGCACCTGGTTGGATTGAGGCCGTGACGACATCGAACGACCCCCTCCGACTGCGCGTGCGCATCGATGCGACGATCGAGAGCGTCCACAAGGCACTCACCGACGCCGATTCACTCACCGAATGGCTGGCCGAGTCCGCCGAGGTCGCCCTGGATGACGGCCGGTTTGAGTTCTGGGGCCGCTACGCCCCGCAGGGCGACCGTCCCCGGCAGCGCCTGCTGAGCACCGAGCCGGGTCGGGCGCTGAGCTTCGCCTGGGACTTCGACGGCTCCGAGCCGTCCACCGTCGAGATCGCCATCGATCCGCATGACGGGGGCGGCTCGGTCGTCACCGTGACCCACACCGGCTTCCCCTCGAGCGGGTCCGCCGACCCAACCGCGATGGACTGCTTCTGGCACGTCTCGCTGGCCAACCTCGCCGCGCACTGCGAGGGCCTGCCGACGATGCCGCCATTCGACTTCAGCGTGCCTGCGCAGGGCGACGCGCTTGTGCGTACCGTTATCGACGTCCCGGTCGACGAGGTCTTCGCCTCCTTGCTCGACCCGGCTCAGGTCGACAAATGGACCCGCGGCACAGCAGTCATCGAGCCACAGGTGGGCGGCCGCTACGACTTCGGCTGGGACCACGGACCGGTGAAGATCCTCGAGTTGGAGCAGGACAAGGTGCTCGCGTACTTGTGGCGCTACCCCGACAGCCCGGACACGACGGTGCGGTGGGCGCTGCGTAGCTCGCGGGGCTCGACCTATCTCACTCTGGTCCATGGTGGATTCGACAACGATCAGCTGGCTGAGGAGTTCCGGCAGGGCTGGCCGAGCTACCTGGTCGAGCTGAAGCGCGTGCTGGAACACGGCCCGCGTTGGGAACCGATGAAGGCATGAGTCTTGTTCAGATCGAGGACCACAAACGACAACGAGGAGCCGCCATGGGCAAGGTCCTCTACTCGATGAACGTGTCGCTCGACGGCTACATCGAGGACCGGAACGGCAGCATCGAGTTCTCCGCACCGGACGACGACGTGCACCGGGCGGCGAACGAGCAGGCGCGACAGGCGTCCGCGTTTCTGTTTGGGCGGCGCCTGTACGAGGTGATGGAGGAGCCTTGGACGATGGCCGCGAACCGAGACGACCTGCCCGATGTCGAAGCGGAGTTCGCCCGGGCCTACGTGGAAACGCCAAGGATCGTATTCTCCGACACGCTCGACAGCGTCCCCCAGGGCGTCCGGCTGGTTCGCAGCAACGACGCGGTGGCCGAGGTGACGCGTCTCAAGCATCAGACGGAAGGTGGCCTGGACCTCGGCGGCGCCAGCCTGGCCGCCTCGCTGGTGGACCTGATAGACGAGTTCCGGCTCTACGTCATGCCCGTGGTGGTGGGCGGCGGCAAACCGTTCTTCGCCGCCCGGAAGAAGCTCCAATTACGGCTGGCCGAGCACCGCGCATTCCCGTCAGGCGCCATGTACCTGCGATACGAGCGTGCGGGCTGACGCCCAGACCTCCAGATGTGTACGGAGGGCCTCCGGCTACGTCGCCCCGAGCGCGACCTTGACCTTGGTGACCGCGACTGCCTCGGTCTCCTTCACGTCGCCGGCCGCGGCCGCCACCTGGTCGACCGCGGACGAGACCGCATTGCGGAATCCATCGAGTTCAACCGGGCTCTTCGTCTGCAGGATCGCGGTGGACTGCTGCAAGGCGGCGAGGACATTGGACTCAATCTCGGTAGGCGACCCCTTCGGGATCTTTGGGATCCCGCCGGACTTGAGCAGGTCGCGCAGCTCCGGTGACGTCTCGGCCAGTGCCTTGGAGCCGGCGAAGCTCTCCTTGATCATGTCGAAGAAGCCAGGGTCGGCGTTTGACACCAGGAACATGGCACCGAACGCGGCCGTACGCAGCGCCTGGCGCTCCTGGTCGGTGTACTCGGTCATGCCCTTGATCCTGACCCGTCCGACCGGCGGCGTGCCGGAGAACACCATGATCCGAGCGGTCGGCGCGAAGTGATATCATCAGATATCACACCCGGGGAGGTGGCCGTGACTGATCTGCTGATTCGTGACGTACCAGACGATGTCGTGGCGGCGATCGATGCTGACGCGGGCCGCCTCGGGCTGTCCCGCAGTGAGTATCTTCGCCGCACGTTGGCTCGGGCTGCCATCAGGCCAGGCGGCGCCGTGACAGTTGACGATCTGGTGCGTTTCGAGAGTGTGTTCGCTGACCTCGCGGACGACGAAGTCATGCGTCAGGCCTGGCAGTGACGAGGTGGTTGATCGACAAGTCTGCGCTGGTGCGTCTCGCCGCCAGCCAGGACGCTGAGCAATGGGCCGACCGGATCGGGCGTGGGCTCATCTGCATCACCACGCTGACCCTGCTTGAGGTCGGCTTCTCGGCTAGGTCGGGCGCCGATCTTCGCGCGGCCGCGCGCCGCGCGCCGCTGTCGCTTATGCCGGTGGAGTACCTCACACCTCAGATGGAACGGCGTGCCGTCGAGGTCCAGATGTTGCTCGCTGATCAGGGGCGGCACCGCGCTCCCGCTGTGCCGGACCTACTCGTTGCTGCAGCGGCTGAGCTCGCCGGACTCACCGTGCTTCATCTCGACAAGGATTTCGATCTCATAGCCGACGTCACCGACCAGCCCGTGGAACGGCTGCGAATTAGCTGACTCGCTTCGCCCGCTCTGCTCAGCGCCGGGCGATGTGGTGGACCACGGTGCCGGCCGCGGCTCCGATGATGGCTCCGGCGACCACGTCCGCCGGGTAGTGAACGCCGGTGTGGACTCGCGAATAGGCGACAGCGGAGGCGAGAACCCGAAGCGGGAGCGCCATCGCCGGCAGTTCACCGCCGACGGCAGAAGCGAAGGCGAAGGCGGAGGCGGCGTGGCCCGACGGGAACGACGTCGAGTCAGGCATCCGAACGTGCGGTGCCTCCGACGTGACGGCGTTCGGTCGGAGTGGACGATCCCGTACGAACGCGGGCTTCACCGCGAGGTTCACCACTGCCGATGTCACGCCGATGGCCGCGACCCCTAGTGCGGCGGCGCGCCGCTGGCGGCGCCCGCCGAGCAGAGCCATTATCCCCGCGATGCCCAGCCACAGCCGGGAATAGTTGGCGGCATTGGACAGATGGGCGAGGCGGACATCGAGCGTCGGGGATGCCGTGCTCGTGACCGCGTGATAGGCAGCCCGGTCGACGGCGTCGAGTTCCACAAGACCCTCGAGGAGCACGGAACGTGCACGCTCTGCCGAACCGATCCGGCGGGCCAGAGCGGCCTCGAGCGTCGGCACGCTGGGTGGTCGTGCCTTGCGAACACTCACGCTGAGAGACTACGGGGATGGCACTCCGCTCCATCAGACGGCCATCGGTGCGCCGCCGGGTGGCGGCGGCGATCGCATTGGCGACGTTCGCGTTGGCGATCGTGGTCGTCGTCGTCCTATTCCTCCAGCGACCGATCCTGCTGCCCGTCATCGTGATTGCGCTGTTGATCACCGTCGTATCGGGCTGGGTTGCGCTGGTGTCACGAGGCGGGCGCCGATTGGCGTTCACCGCGGTCGCGTTGACGGTCTTCGTCGCCCTGCTCGTCTTTCTGGGTGTGGAGACTCTCGTGGGTGCGGGTGTGCTGCTTGTCCTCATGGCCGTGGCCAACCTCGCGGCCCGGGTCGCCTTCGGGTACGAACGCGCCGTGGTCCAGGCCGAGCCGTACGGGACGCCGGTACGGGCCGCGCGCCGTGGTGTGCTCCTGATGAACCCGCGGTCTGGCGGTGCCAAGGTGGCCAAGTTCCACCTGACCGACGAGGCTCGGCGACGAGGGATCGAACCAGTGGTGCTCGAACCAGGCGACGACCTGCGCGCCCTCGCCGAGCGAGCGGTCGCCGATGGCGCCGACGTCATCGGCATGGCCGGCGGTGACGGTTCGCAAGCGGTCGTCGCCGACGTGGCCCGGACGCACGACCTGCCCTTCGTCTGCGTGCCGGCGGGGACGCGTAACCACTTCGCACTCGATCTCGGGCTCGATCGCAACGACGTCGCGGCGGCTCTGGATGCGTTCGGCGACGCGGTTGAGCGCCGGGTCGACCTCGCCACCGTCGCCGGCCGCGTCTTCGTCAACAACGCCTCGTTGGGCCTCTACGCCACCATCGTCCAGTCCGAGGCCTACCGGGACGCGAAGCTCAGCACGGCGGTCGAGATGATGCCGGACCTTGTCGGACCGCACGCGCCAGGATTCGACCTGCACTACGACGGTCCCGACGGCGAACGTCACGATACGGCCGACGTCCTCCTCGTGTCGAACAATCCGTACGCGGTTCGCACGCTCGCCGGCGCCGGCTCCAGACCTCGCCTCGACTCCGGTGTGCTCGGCCTGGTGGCCGTACGAGTGGACCAACCTCGGGACGTCCCAGCACTCGCGGCACTGGAAGCCGCCGGCGCCGTCAATCGCTTCTCGGGCCTGCGGGAGTGGACCGCGGAGGCCTTCCGCGTCGACTCATCCGAGCCTGTGCCCGTCGGCCTCGACGGGGAGGCGCTGCGGATGCAGCCGCCGTTGGAGTTCCGCATCCTCCCAGGGGCACTGCGTGTCCGCTTACCTGTCGCCGCCCCGGGCGCCGGGCAGACGGTCGTGCTCGGAGTACGGGGGGCGCTCGCGGCCCTATGGCGGATCCTTGTCGACGGCGTACGCTCGCCAGCCAGGAATCCGCCCACTTCCTGAGGGGGAATCATGGCTTCGCCCTTCGTCGCCACCGCCAAGGAACACGACATACGCACGCCCGACGGACGCGTGCTGCATGCGTACGGGGCCGGTGACCCCCGGGACGAGTTGGTACTCGTACATCACGGGACTCCGTGCTCGGGGATCCTCGCGGGATGGTGGGCCGACGACGCCGCCGCGCGCGGCATCCGTCTCGTTGGTTACGACCGCCCGGGTTACGGCGGCTCCGATCGCCACCCGGGACGGTCGATTGCCGATGTCGCGGCCGATGCGGCGACGATTGGCGACGAGTTCGGGGCCGGCCGCTTCCGAACGTGGGGCGTTTCCGGCGGCGGCCCGCACGCGCTCGCCTGCGCTGCGTTGCTCCCCGACCGGGTAGTCGCCGCCGCCACGCTTGCCTCCGTGGCTCCCAACGGCGCCGATGGCCTCGACTGGCTTGCCGGCATGGGCCAGGACAATCTCGATGAGTTCGGCGCAGCTATCGCGGGCGAGCATGCGCTCCGCCCGTACCTCGCGAAGGCGAGCGACGACCTGGTGGCGGCGGGCCCCAACGGTCTGGCTGACGCGTTAAGGTCGCTCCTGCCCGCCGTCGACGTCGCGGCGATCACTGGCGACGTCGCACAGTTCATGTACGCCTGGTTGGCCGGCGGGCAGCGCAGCGGCATCGAGGGCTGGCTCGACGACGACCTGGCCTTCGTCCGCGACTGGGGATTTGATCTGGGCTCCGTCAGGGTGCCGGTCCTGGTCGTGCAGGGCCGCCACGATCTCATGGTCCCGTTTGCTCACGGTGAGTGGCTTGCCGCGCGGATTCCCGGTGCCGAGGCGCGGCTTACGGCGGATGACGGCCACCTGACGCTTATTGCGAACCTCGCCGGCGTCCACGCCTGGCTTCTCGAGCACTAGCCACAATCGCGATAAGCATCACATCGCGATAAGCATCACATCGCGAGAGGCGTCACATGGATTAGCTCTTGCCCTTCAGCTTGCGCCAGCCGCCCGCGCGGTTGTTGGCGATGATCTGCTTGAACATGGCCTTGAGCGCTGGCGCGTTGATGGTTTCGCCCTGACGGATGGCGACGGTGCGGCCGGTCGTGTTGTCGTGGCCACCGGTAATGATTCCCTCGGGATCAGGGACGATGGCGCCGTCGTACAGAAAGACGTTGACGTGGTCCTTCGCCGCTAACAGAGCGCAGATGTTGCCCTGCAGCACGAAGTACGGACGGTTGGTGAACTTGATGGTTTCGGAAACCTCCCGGTCCGCGGCGTGGACCAGATCGCGCACCTCGCGGCAGATCGCCTGCTGCCAATCGGACAGGGCATCGATGTAGGCGTCTACGCGTGGGTCCGCGGTGTATTTCATCGTGGATCCACCATACCGTGGCCGCCTGGTGTCGACGACGTGGCGTTGAATCGCCCAAGTCATCGAGGCTGTGCCCGTATCGTGTGAGCTGAGCAGCAAGCGATGATGTCGGCGGCTGAGTGGAGGTCGTGCGGGACATGAGTTCTGTTACCTGTCACATCTCAATGTCCCTGGACGGCTTCGTTGCCGGGCCTAACCAAAGCGTCGAGAACCCGATCGGCGAACGTGGGATGCGACTGCACGAGTGGGTGTTCGACACCGCCAGCTGGCGCGAGCAGCAAGGGTTGGAGGGCGGCGAGCGTACGCTCGATTCGGAGGTCGCTGACGAGGTCGTGCGGGATGTTGGCGCATATATCATGGGCCGCAAGATGTTCGGTGGCGGCGACGGGCCGTGGGACGAGATATGGACGGGCTGGTGGGGAGAGAACCCGCCCTACCACGCGCCGGTCTTCGTGCTTACCCACCACTCGCGGGAGATGCTACCGATGCAGGGCGGCACGACGTTCACGTTCGTCACAGACGGGATCGAGTCCGCGCTGGAGCAGGCCCGGGCGGCGGCCGGCGACAAGAACGTCGCGATCGCCGGCGGCGCGAGCGCTGTGCGGCAGTACCTCGCGGCCGGTCTCCTCGACGAGCTGTACCTCCACATAGTTCCGATCATTCTCGGAGTCGGAGAGCGGCTCTTCGAGGACGTCGGCGATCCCAACCTTGAACCGGTCAAGGTGATCGCCTCGCCAACAGTCACGCACGTCAAGTACCGCGTGGCCCGGTAACTGCCCCGACTTGCGCTACTCCCGAATCCTTGACGCGGATCCCGAATCCTTGACATCGATCAGGTCGAGCGTCGAGCCATTCGGCGCAACAGCCACGACGCGATAGGGACGACGATGAGCGTGCCGATGGAGGCGCTGAGGAGGCCGCCCCAGTCGAAGATATCCGTGTCACCGATGCCAAACACGACTGTGAAGATGAGATAGCCGACCACAGCCCCGAGGAGCCCCAGGCCGATCGATACCAGCCATGACATCGGTCCGCTCATACTGCGAAACGCGTCGCCCGGAATGAGCATGCGGGCAACGGCACCGCAGACCAGACCGAGCAAGAGTGCGCCACACACCGCGGTCTCCCTCCGCCGACCTGATCGACACGCTACGTCAACATCGCCTGCCCCGTGGCGCGTTCGGGAAAGTAGGACAGCCATCAGCGGCGCTGAATCTTGACGGACCGCGAAGCCATGCTCATCGCGCGTAGAGGCTACATCGTCCACGATGGCTGGTTGTGCGCCGTGAATCAGGCTGGATCCCGGCTGTTGAATGACACGAAAACGTCAGTAAGAGTGACACCTGGATGTCAGTAACGGTGTGGTCGGAGCCGAAAAGGTTCTGCTCATCGCCCGCGACGCTGCGAACACCAGCGTCGCCTCGGTGCGCCGCTTCGCCGGCCTTTGTTGGCTTTGTCGTTTGGCCGCTTTCACAAGATTTGCATGACCTTGCCGGGAGAACCGGGGGTTGTCGGTGGTCGGTCAGTCATAGATGATTCGTTCGAAGGTCCCTCACAAAGGAGGAACGATGCCGTCTTATGAAATCACTAGCTATAGGGTTGCTCTGCGCTCGTCACAGCCAAGCGCCCAGAGCGAAACGATCGCGCGCATCACCCTGTCTGAGGGCGCGCCGGGGAGCACGGTCATTCGCGGCCATGCCTACTTCTATCCCGACGGATCCACGCTTCCTGCGCCTCAGGTTACCCCTGCCACGATTAGCGTGTACTACCACGTCGCCCAGCTTGCAGCAGTGCTGGAGTTCTTGCGCGTGGAGACCCCGATCGCGGTGTACGGAACGGTCGATGGCGAATTGATAAGCGCTGGCCTGTCGACGTCACCTTACGAACCGGTCGGTGAACCGATCGGTGAAGAGGAAGGCAGCGCCGGCTGAGCCGAGCGAGACGCAACGACGACCTCGGCACCTCGTATGATGATCATCACCAACCGCACCGCCACTGAGTAAGCGTCCAAGAACTCGGCAGGCGGATGGTCACAAGGCGATAAAGCACGGCGTGTAGTGGATCGACAGGAAGCGAGCTCCTGGTAGATCGGCGGTTGTCTACTAAGCCAGCCGTTCACCAGGAGCTCGCTGTGTCAGCGCCGCGTGCCTGTGTCTGCTCGTCATGCCCAGCCCACCCGGCCGGCGTGTCAGCGCCGCCGGCATGCGGGTTCTACCCCTCCTCCTCGCTGACCGACGCCCAGTGGGCGATCATCGAGCCGTTGCTGCCCGCGCGGGGCGCGGCGGGCGGCCGGAGAAGCATTCCCGCCGCCTGGTCCTGGACGCGATCTTCTACCTGGTGCGGGGCGGGGGCGGGATCGCGTGGCGGCAACTGCCGGTCGGATTCCCGCCGCCGACCACGGTCTACGACCGGTTCCGCGTCTCGGCCAAGGCTGGCGTGTGGCAGGCCGTCCATGACGCGCTGCGCGATCTGGTGCGTGCCTACGAGGGCCGCGACCCGAAGCCCACCACCGCGAGCATCGACTCCCAATCGGTGCACGGCGCGGACACAGTGCCCCGGGCCACCCGAGGATACGACGCCGGTAAGCGAGTCAACGGACGCAAACGTCACATCGCTGTGGACACCGGCGGCCTGCTGTTGGCCGTGATCGTCACGATGGCCGGGCTGCAAGACCGCGGCGCAGCCCACCGACTGCTGGCCCGGCTGCGCGAGCGCTTCACCACGATCGCCCTGGTCTTGGCCGATGCCGGATACGCCGGACGGCTGCTGGTCTGGGCCCGCAACGTCGTGCACCTGACTGTCAAGATCGTCAAACGCGCCGAGCCAGGCTTCGTCGTCCTGCCCCGCCGGTGAGTGGTAGAGAGAACGTTCGCCTGGATCAGCAAGCATCGCCGCTGCGTACGCGACTATGAGACCAAGCCCGACCACCACGAGGCCATGATCTACATCGCCATGATCATGAACATGTCACGCCGACTCGCCCGCACCGGCGACTGGTGACCCAGGTATCCGGACGCTCACTTCGGCCGACTCATGAAGGTCGATGAGATGCACCCCGGCTTCTATTTCGACGAGAGCCTCATCGAAGGCAACTGGCCGCGCAGGGGGATGAACCTCCCGCGCGTCATCATCTCCTCCTGGGAGACCG
>JAHRHA010000182.1 GCA_020027875.1 Micromonosporaceae bacterium
GGGATTGGCTTCGCGGGTGCCTGCTTCGTCGCCTCGGGACTCGCCGCGTTCAACATCGCCGTCGGGGCAGTGCTGCTCCCCGACGCGACACGGGGTCAGCGCGTCCACCTGCCGGGCGGCGGACTCGGCCGACGACTCGCGACTCTCAGCAGCGCGCTGCGAGAACCGCGCCTGCGACCGGTCCTGCTGGCGATCTTCTCGGTCGTGTTCGCGTTCGCTGGCATGGAGACCACCTTTGCGTTGCTCGGCGCGCAGCGATTCGGTCTCGGCCCGGCCGGACTCGGCCTGGTCTTCGCCGGCGTGGGCGTCGTGATGGTCGTCATCCAGGGCGGCCTCGTCGGACGGGTCACGGACCGTTGGGGTGACCGCCGGGTTGCCGTCGCCGGTGCGGCCGTGCTGGCGCTCGGTCTCGTCGCGCTGCCGTTTGTTCCGGCCTGGCTCGGCTATCTCACACTCGGCGTGGTCGCGATCGGCCAGGGTCTGCTTTCCACCACCACTGCCGCGCTTATTGCCCACACCAGCGGCCGGCGTCTGGGCGGCGCCTTCGGCGTTGGCCAGTCCGCCGCGGCCGCGGCCCGCGCCACCGGACCCTTGGTGGCGGGTGCCGCCTTCGACCTACGTGCCGCCCTGCCGTACATCGTCGGAGCCATGCTATGCCTCGCGGCCATGGCGCTCCTAAACGCGACCCATGAAGACACGCACGGCGCGCAAGGCACAGACGGCGCGCCCGACTCGAGCGCCGCTCCGCCGCACCCGGCCGTGCTTCACTAGCGTCACCTTCCTCCATGGACTGGGCGGACGCATTCGCAAACCGCAGCGCGGCCCGCGGCCGAACAGAAACGCGCCGAGCCATCGCGCAGACATAGACGTCCCCCGCACGGCATGCGAGGCAGAGGCGATGTGGGGCGGTACGTCGTGAACCATGGGTCCCGCTGCTCAGGCGGCGCAACCCGAATTATTGGGAGCACAGCCCAGGGCTCGCTGTGGTCACCTCCGTGCCCCCACCACATGCCACCAGAGCCGGACAGCGCGGCGACGACGTCGGCGACCGACGGCATCTCGTGGCCGGCGGGCAGGTCCCCGACGGCGGGTGAACACAGGCGGAACGGGCCATCGTCGCCGGCCAGGATCGAAAGCAGGTGGTCCAGCCTGGTTAGCTACTTCCCCCTGACAAAGTAGATCGATGATCGTCGGCGTGTCGGCCGTGACAGGGCCTCGACGGGGTCGGATGATGATCGAAACCACTGCGTCGTAAGGGATTCCGATGCTTCGGACGCGAAACGATCAACCATCGTTGTGGGAGTCGGTCCTGCCGGAGGTGTGCCTTCGGCTGCCGGCTGAGCTGGAGCGAGTCGATGGGTGGCTGGATGACGAGCGGTTCTTCGCCCCGTTCCGGGCGCATTTCGACGCTCAGCTGGGCCGTCCGAGCGTGCCGTTGGAGACGTATCTGCGGTTGATGTTCCTCAAGGTTCGCAACCGGCTTGGCTTCGAGACGTTGTGCCGGGAGGTGTCCGACTCGATCTCGTGGCGGCGGTTTTGTCGGATCGACATCGACGGCCGAGTGCCGCATCCGACGACCCTGATGAAGATCACCACACGGTGTGGTGAGAACACGGTGCTCGCGCTCAACGACGCGCTGCTCGCCAAGGCGGTCGAGGCGAGGCTGGTGAAGATGGGAAAAGTCCGTGCCGACACCACGGTGGTGTCGGCCAACGTTGAGTACCCCACCGATTCCGGCCTGCTGGCCCGCGCGGTGACGAAGATCGGCAAGCTGGTCCGTCGGATCAAGTCCGCCGGCGGGGCGACCCGCACGGTGTTCCGCGACCGGTCCCGCTCGGCCGGCAGCCGTGTGCGTTCGATCGGGGCGAAGCTGAAGCTGCGCGGCGCGGCAGCCCGCGACGAGGCGCAGGCCACCGTCCTGCGGATCACGGGAGAGCTCGCCGATCTCGCCGAGCGGTCCGGCCACGACGCCCAGGCTGTCCTCAACACCGCCCGGCGTTCGCTGCGCCGGGTCGCGGGACGAGCCAAAGGACGGCTACGCCGGGCAATCGACGAGCTGGCCACCACTGTGGAGCGCAGCGCGCGGATCATCGCCCAGACGCGGCGACGCCTCGACGGGAACAAGCCCGAGTCGGCCACCCGGCTGGTGAGTTTGCACGACCCGGACGCCCGACCTATCGCCAAAGGGCGCATCAACCGGCCGGTCGAGTTCGGTTTCAAAGCGCAGGTGGTGGACAACGAGGACGGCGTCGTCGTGGACGACAACGTCGAAGAAGGCAACCCCGCCGACGCCCCGCAACTGGTCCCGGCGATCACACGCATCGCCGCCCGCGTGGGTAAACCACCGCGGGCGGTGACCGCCGATCGTGGCTACGGCGAGGCCCGCGTCGAGGAAGAACTCCGCGACCTTGGAGTGAAAACCGTTGCTATACCTCGAAAAGGCCAACCCGGCGCTGCCCGAAGAGCCACCGAACACAGCCGAGGATTCCGCAACCTAATCAAGTGGCGAACCGGCAGCGAAGGCCGGATCAGCCACCTCAAACACCGCTACGGCTGGGCACACAGCGCCGTCGCCGGCCGCGAACGCACCGCAACCTGGTGCGGACACGGAGTCTTCGCACACAACCTCGTGAAGATCACCGCACTGGACGCCCGATGAAGCGGATCGGGGCACCAAACTCCAACCAAGGCAGCCACTTGCCACCACGAGCTACACGGCCCTACAGCCGCGGACGTACTTCTTCAGGTCGAAGTAGCTAGTCTGTACCCGGCGTCTGCACGACCTAGTGCTCCCGGCCGTACCACAGCCCGGCCAAGGTCGTCACTGCTTCGTCGTGGCGCCATCATTCGCACCAGCGCCACCAGGCCCGCCGCGGGCCGCATCACCCGGCCAGGAGGTCGCCTTCCTGGGCCCCAATACCCGGTATGCCGGCGACCACGCGGGGTCGAGTTCCGCACAAGGCACCGTGGCCAGCTGCTGCTTGTCGGCGACAAGACCGCGCTGCCGGCCATTGCATCCATTGTGGAGCGTCTACCGCCAAGCGCGACGGGTTCGGTGATCGTCGGGGTGCCCTACCGCTCGGACGTCGTTGACCTCGACGCGCCGCCCACGGCGACCTGCTCGTGCCCGCGGGGAAGGCTGTGGGCGCTCCCCGAGGCCGGCCCGGCCCGGATCGCGCTGCTCGAGGTGGACGTGCAAGAGGAGATCGTCTGGCAGGTGCCCTCCTCCGCGGGCGGAGATGTCTACGCCTGGCTCGCCGGCGAGGCGGCGGTGATTCGGACGACCTGGTCACCGAGCGGGGCCTGGACCGCCGCTCGGTCGCGCTCATGGGCTACTGGCGCCTCGGCGCCCCGAAGCGCCCCGGCCTGACCGGCGGGTCAGGCCGGGGCGAGGAACTCCAGTCGGTTGCCGTGTGAAACCGGCGCATCCCTTGCAGGTCCTCCTCCGATGCCCGCCGCACCGGGGTAACCGGCGTCGGTCAGGCGGAGCGCGAGGCCGTCGGAGTCAGGCCAGAGCAGACCCGGATGGCCTTGCGGGCCGGCCGGAAGTCGACCTCGACGCCGAGGTGCAACTCGATGCCGTACCCGGCGAACCAGCATCCGCCGTGCACCGCGAGTGCTGGCGGCTTCGACACTTCGGCGAGGCCGAGCACGCCGAAGTGGTACTCGCGCAAGGTCTCGTCGGACTCGGCGGGACACGCGATCTTGACATGGTGGATCACACGTCTGACCGTGGAAGGCCCCGCCCGTCAAAGCAAGACGTACGTACGGTTTGCCTCGAGTACAGATCGCGGGGCCGGCGGCCAGCTCAGACCCCCGCGATCAAATCGGTGACGGTCGATCAGGAGTTCGGCGGGGTCGGCACGCCGCTCGGCGGGCCCGTGGGGTGGCTCGGCGGGTCGGTCGGGAGGTGCGAAGGGCCGACGTCGGTGGGCTTGCCGGTCGGGTGGTCGGTCGGGCTGGCGCTACCGCTGCCCGGCCCAGGTTCGGTGACGCCCAGCTCGGTGCAGTACGAGTCGACGTTCTCCTTGCCGCCGGCCGCGGTGACGAGGGCACCAAAGGCCGGGTTCTCCAGCGCTTTCCCGTGGTCCTCACCCGCGCCGGCCAGGTAGGCGGTGCACAGACCGACCAGGGACGGAGACGGTGTCGCGTTGGAGCCGTTGGAGTAAGCGGGTGCCGGGACCGAGTGGCCCGGGTTCTCTGGAGCCTGGTTCAGGGGATTCGGCAACACGCCAGTGGACGCGGCCAACGCCACGCCGCCGGCCGAAACCGCGGCCACCGCTATGGCCGCCGCCTTGAGCGTGAGCAGCTTCGCCACGAGCACTGATTTGATCATCGATCGTCTCCCAGGTTGGGGGGCAAGGTCCACGTCCGCCGCGGCGAGGAAGGCCGCGACGGCGGCATGCTCACCAGCGAGCTCGCCCGGGAATGCCACGGCTGAGGCCGCGGACAGTCGTTCGGCGAGCCGCCGGGAGCCGTGCCGCGCAGCCGAGTGACCGCTGAGCAGGTGCTCGGCGGCCTCCGGGTCCAGTGGGCGACGTCCGTGGGCGTTCATTTCTCCCCTTCTGGCGTCGCCGGTCGCGGACGTGTCACACCCAACGACCGGGACCGCGGAGAACGGCCCGATGCCGCGCGCGGCGGCCCCGCCTCGGGGTCGAGTTCGAGCTGCTCGGCCAGGCGTCGCAGCCCCCGGTAGGCCGCCGTCCTTACCGCCCCGGCCCGTTTGCCGAGGACATCTGCGGCGGTCTGTGCATCGAGTCCCACGACAACCCGCAACAAGATCGCCTCAGCCTGGTCCCGGGGCAGCGTGGCAATCCACTCGATCGCAGCATGCATCGCGACGGCTTCCATCGCCCGGCTCTCGGTGTCGTCGAAGCCGGCCAGGTCGGCGAAGTGCTCGGCGGTGGCGGGCACGCTCGGGCGTCGCTGCCGGTAGCGCAGGTGGTCCACTGCCCGGTTGCGCGCGATCGTCGCGGCCCAGCCCCGGAAACCGCCACCCTCGGCGCGATAGGACCTGATGTCACGGGCGATCTGCAGCCAGGCTTCCGAGGCGATGTCTTCCGCATCCTGCCCGACCAGCCCCCGCAGGTAGCGCAGCAACCCAGGCTGCACCGCCCGGTAGAGCGACCGGAACGCGGCCTCGTCACCGCCGGCGGCCGCATGGACCAGCTCGGCGAGGTCGGCCCGCTGGTCCACAGTCGCCGGCTCCTTCCGTGCGGTCGTGCCGCCACTGGCGGGCATGGCTGAAGACGCCGACCCCGGCGGCGTCATAAAGCATGGCGCCACGCCAGCGGACTTCGTCACCACAGGCTGGCTGAACGGTCGAGGATACCGCCGCTTGACGATTTAACAAGACGGACATACGGTTTCTTGAAACCGAGACGACACCCCGGGGGTCTGCCAACTCCACCGGCGGCGCAGTGGCGGCCAATCTGAGCGACTGGCGACACAGTTGGCCCGAGCTGGGTGTGCTGCGTTCGGGCCAGTCGCGACCGGCACGCGCCGGGTCTAGGTGGCCGAACGGTCGACGCGCTGCGCCCGGCGTGCTGGTGGTGGACATCGACTAGGAGCGCGGCGCGGGCTTCCCCCGTGGCCCGCGCCGCCCCGCTCCCGGCGCAGGATCTGGGCGGCTCATGCCCACGGCGAACCGCCGAGCGGGCTGGGAGGTCAGCGCCCGCCCGTCTAGCGCGGGCGTGGCGTAGTCACGATCGAGTCGCATGCATCGATGCGTAGCGCTGGGGGCGACGCACCGGCCCGGACGATGGCCCGAAGGCCACCAAGACTGTGACGCCAGCCCGGTCGGTGGGGCCGCGTTCAGCAGGCAACAGGTCAGACCGTCCGCGGGCCGCCGTGCACGTCTCGACCGGAGAGGTAGGTGTCGTACCAGTGCCAGGCGAAGCGGCGGTTGTCCGCGCGGTACAGGTGCTGGAACGGCGTCCAGGCCACAAGGTCGGCCCGTTGAAGCCAGGGGTTTTGCTTGGGGCGGGGGAAATGGGGGTCTTCGACGACGTGGCGGCGGTCGGTGGTGAGCGCGCGGTGGGCTGCGGTGTAAGAGGTGTCGGTGCCGTCGCCGTCGGTGAAGACCAGGCCGTGCTCGTGTTCGGGTACGGCCCGGCGGGCGGCGCGCTCACCAGCGCCACCGAGGCGGTGCCCGCGGCGACGGCGCTTTTCGTCTGCGGCTTGCCGACGCGCACATCGGTGAACGGGAACCGGTTCGGATCGGTGCAGAACACTGGCGACCATTGCAGCGTCGCTCGGCTCATCAATTCCGACCCGAGCAGCTGCAGCGGCACGTCGGACCTGTGCGAGTCGCACACGTTGGCGAGCGGGCTGAAGCCGAGCGGCACCACGATCCGGTTCCGCCAGGCTGAACGCCCTGCCTTGCGGCTCGTGCCCTCGTGGCTGGCGGCACCCGAGCCGTGCGACGCCACCCGGTAGATGGGAGGGAGGCGCCGCACGGCGGTGGTGGGGCTAGTCCGAAGTTGATTGATCTTTGACGGGCGGTTCCCTTGCTGAGCAGGGGAACTGCCTCCTTTAACCTCGAAAGTGTAGACACTAATCCGGTTGCAATCGATCGCCGGCTGTGCCAGAATGTGGTGTGGCCAAAACGCATGGCGCGATGCATGTGGAGTCCTCCCGTAGACCTCACGTCCGCAAGGACGGCACTGAAGTGCTCTATGAGCGTCACCTGCTGCGTCGCTCGTATCGCAACGAGCAGGGCAAGCCGGCCAAGGAGACGCTGGCGAACCTGTCCGCGTTGCCGCAGCAGGCGATCGCGGCACTGCGGGCGTCGCTGTCGGGCACGACGCTCGTCGACCTGGCCGAGGTGTTCGAGATCCGGCGCAGCCTGCCACACGGGCACGTCGCCCTGGTGCACACGATGGCCGGTCAGCTGGGGTTCCCGGCCATCTTGGGTTCCGCCGGCCGGCCGCGGGATCTGGCGTTCGCGCTGATCGTGTCCCGGGTGGTGCGCCCGAAGCCGAAACTGTCCACGTTGGGCTGGTGGAACGACGTGACCCTCGGCGTGGACCGCGGTGTGGCCGACGCCTCCCCCGCCGAGGTGTACGCCGCGATGGACTGGCTGCGGGGCCACCAGGACGCCATCGAGGCCGAACTGGCCCGCCGCCACCTGGCCGAGGGCGGCATCGCCATGTTTGACCTGTCCTCATCCTGGATGGAGGGCACGCACTGCGAGCTGGCCGCCCGCGGCTACTCCCGCGACGGCAAGAAGGGCAACCCGCAGATCGAGTACGGACTACTCACCGACGCCGTCGCCCGCCCGGTCGCGCTGCGCGTCTTCCCCGGCAACACCGCCGACCCGACCGCGTTCATCGAGGCCGTCACCGTCGTGCGGGACACGTTCGGCATCAAACGGCTCATCATGGTCGGGGACCGAGGAATGATCACATCGGCGCGGATCGAGGCCATCAAGGACACCGGCCTTTCCTGGATCACCTGCCTACGCGCCCCCGACATCGCCAAACTCGCCGCCGCGCAAGGCCCGCTGCAGATGTCACTGTTCGACACCCAAGACCTGGTAGAGATCGCCCACCCCGACTACCCCGACGAACGGCTCATCGCCTGCCGCAACCCGGCCCTGGCCGCCGAACGCGCCCGCAAGCGCGCCGACCTGCTCACCTGCACCGAAGAACTTCTCGACAAGATCGTCACAAGAGTGGGCAACGGTACTCTGTCCGGCGCCGACGCGATCGGCGTCGCCGTCGGCAAGGTCATCGACAAGTACAAGGTGGCCAAACACTTCGCCCTCGACATCACCGACACCTCGTTCACCCACCGGCGCAACCACACCCGCATCGACGCCGAGGCGGCACTGGACGGCATCTACGTCATCCGCACCAGCGTCGACGCCGCCACCCTCGACCCCGCCGGCACGGTCACCGCCTACAAGAACCTCGCCGGACTCGAACGCGACTTCCGCAACATCAAGGCCGACGACCTCGACGTGCGGCCCATCCACCACTACCTCACCGGCCGGGTCGAGGCCCACCTGCTCATCTGCCTGCTCGCCCAATACCTGACCTGGCACCTACGCCGCGCCCTCGCCCCGCTCACCTTCACCGACGAAACTCCACCCACCCGCGACAACCCGGTCACCGCCGCCAAGCGCTCCAACGCCGCCACCAACAAGGCCCGCCGCAAGACCGACCCCGACCACAACCCGGTACAAAGCTTCCGTGACCTGATCGATCACCTCGGCACCCTCACCCGCAACACCACCGTCTTCGCCGACCGCCACATCGACGTCCTGACCACACCCACCCCCACCCAACGACGCGCCTTCGAACTCATCGGCGCACCCATCCCGCTCACACTCACGTAGACACCACACCAACACACAAGGAACGATGAACCCCCTGCTGGGCAGGGGGTTCACTGCTTTCGGCCTCAAAAGTGTAGACACTAATTTGATTGACATCTGCGACTGGCTATGTGAGAATGCGGTGT
>JAHRHA010000183.1 GCA_020027875.1 Micromonosporaceae bacterium
GCCTTCGGCGGCGCGGCGCTCGGCATCGTCGTGGCGCGCTGGCTTCGCTTCGCCGGCGCAGGCGTGCTCGCGATGGTCGTTGTGTTCCTCGTCGAGATCGTGTGCCTGGCCATCGGGGAGACGTCGAGAGTGGGCGACGAGCTGTGGGCGCGTGCCTTGGCCAACCTGATGCCGTACCGCTACTGGTTCTATCAGAGCACCGAAGGGACGTACTCGACCATGGCGCCCGGGTCCGCGGCGGGTCACGTCGTCTACGCGACGGCGCTGTGCGGACTGGCCATCACGGCAGGGGTTCTCAAGGGCGCCGACCCAGCCGTGAAGACGACATGGATGAAGGTCGGGGGGACGCTGATGGCCGTCGCTGTCGCGGCGTACCTGTGGGCGCTGCTCGGCTGATCGGCTGTCTCGCCTTCGGCCGGCGCTCAAGCGCACCCTGCCCCGCGTCCTGGACGCCGCCCGCACCGACCATCTGTCGGTCACCGCCGCCCTGGAACGACTTCTGGAGGTCGAGGTCGAAGCCACCGAGGCCCGCCGACAGACCTCCCGGATGCGGTTCTCCTGCCTCCCCGAACCCTGGACGTTGTCCGACTTCGACCTCGCCGCCCAACCCGGCGTGGACGAGAAACTCATCCGCGACCTGGCCACCCTGCGCTTCCTCGACAACGCCGCCAACATCCTGCTCGTCGGCCCACCCTGCGGATGCCGAAAACGTCAGCCGCCCTGGTCAGGCCCGCTTCGGTGTTGCACGTGCGCAGAAGAAGCCTCACCCATTGCGGCCGTCGAGGGGAAGCCTGCCGCTGCCGAAGCAGCAGGTGCTGCCTATTCACAGGGGCACGCGGAACGGGCCTAGCCGCACTCAAGTCCGTTGATCTTCGGTCTGGCGAGGGCCTTGGACGCACCTGACTACGGCGGCGTTCGCTTCGCCGAACGTCAGATAGACAGATGTGTCAGCGACGGCGAGGTCTTCCTCGCCTGGACGGTGGCTCCCGGCTGTCAAAGTGTTCGGGTAGCGTGCGTCCGTGGCTGCGCGGTCGATCTCAGTGCCCGTCGCTTCTATCGACGGGTCGGTCGGCCCGCCGGTCGCCTGGCTGCCGATCGGCGGCGCGGCCGCCGCGCTTCTGCTGGCCACCAACGACCGGTACGACTATCACCGCGACGAGCTCTACTTCCGGATGCTGCGGCCGGGCTGGGGGTATGTCGATCAGCCGCCGCTGACTCCGCTGTTGGCCCGGGCGTCGACTGGCCTGTTCGGCGACACGGTCTGGGCCATGCGCCTGCCGGCCACCGTCTGCGTGGTGGCGGCAGTCGTGCTCACCGCACTGATCACCCGCGAGCTGGGCGGCGGCCGGCGCGCGCAGACGCTGTGCGCCTGGGGGTACGCGTTCGCGGGGGTACCTCTGCTGTTCGGCCACATCTTGCTGACGGCGACTGTTGACCTACCCGTGTGGGCGGCGGTGATCCTGTTCGCCCTGCGCGCCCTGCTCCGCGGGTGAGCCGCGATGGTGGCTGGCGGCCGGCGCGGTGACCGGGCTGGCCCTGTACAACAAGCATCTCATCGTGCTGCTGCTGTTCAGCGTGGCGGTTGGGCTGCTCTGGCTGGGCCCGCGCTCGGCGTTGCGTTCGCGCTGGCTGTGGGCGGGTGTGGGCCTGGCCGTGCTGGTCGGGTCGCCCAACCTGATCTACCAGACCGCGCACGGGTTTCCACAGCTGGACATGGCGGCCGCCCTGGCCGAGAACAAGGGCGGCGAGACTCGGCTGCAGCTGCTGCCGTTCCAGCTGCTCCTGCTGGGCCCGCCGGTGACCGCGATCTGGGTGGCCGGCCTGGTCGCCCTGTTCCGGCGGCCGGCCTGGCGCCCGGCCCGGGCGCTTGCCGGCGCGTACCCGGTGCTGCTCGTGATCGTGCTGATCTCCGGCGGGCAGGTCTACTACCCGGTGGGCCTGCTCGGCTTCCTCTTCGCCGCCGGCTGCGTGCCGACCGTGGACTGGGTGGCGCGCCGGCCCGGGCCGCGGCGGGCGCTGGTGGTCGCCGGGCTCGCCCTGAACACCGCGGTCACGCTCGTGCTCGCGCTGCCGTTGCTGCCCATCGACGTGCTCGGCGACACTCCCATTCCGGCGATCAACCAGGGTACCCGCGACCAGATCGGCTGGCCTGCCTACACCCGCGAGGTGGCGGCCGTCTACGCGGCGCTGCCGGAGTCGGATCGGGGCAAGGCCGTCATCCTGACCGGCAACTACGGCGAGGCTGGTGCGCTGGATAGGGAACGGCCCGGAGTACGGTCTGCCGCTGCCGGTCTACAGTGGACAAAATCAGCTGTACGAGTACGGGCCGCCACCCGAGATGGCGAACGTGGCCGTAGCGGTTGGGCTACCGCTGCCCTACCTGCAGGCCCGGTTCGACAGTTGCACCGCGGCGGGCGTACTCGACAACGGCGTGGGCGTCGACAACGAGGAGCAGGGACGCATCATCGCGGTCTGCCGCGACCCGGTCGGCGGCTGGGCGGCCGCCTGGCCACGCTTGCAGCACTTCGACTGAACCCGGTCCGCCGGGCGGGCAGCGAGTCGCCGCCCGGTGGCTCCGAACTGAGTGGAAGATCCCCACACTCCTTTGCCGCTGGTCGCGCGGCCTGCGCCTGCCGAAAACCTCGTCCGCCCTGGTCAGGCTGGTTCGACGCCACCGAGGACGATCGTGTGTGTGTCATTGCTCGGACTTGCTACCACTCGCCGCCAACGACTCAGCGGATGGTGCCGTACCGTGCTTCTTCGGCCCGCGATGCCTCGCAGGTGACGTTTTCGAGGTCGCCGACTCGCGGGGTTGTCGGACTCGCGGCGGTTGCCACTCTCGCCGCGATGTCGTCCGCCGCTACGGTGGCGCCGGCCCGGAGGGTGCGCTGCAGCCGCACCGGGTCGTCGGCCAGCAGGTCGACCGCCCGGGCGATCCCGTCACGCTGCCGATCCCTTTCGGTCCGGTAGGTGTGCTCGGCGAATTCGTCGGCTGTCGGCGCATCCTCTCGCAGTGACCGCGCCGGCGCGCTCGCGCAGCGCCAGCAGCCTGCTACGCCTTCGTTGATCGGCGGCGCCACAGTTCGGCCGCCTCGTCTTCCTTTATCGTGGTGCGATCCATCCCGCTGCGGAGTCGCTCGCACGCGGCCTGCACGGGCGCCGCTAAGCGCGTGTGACCGCAGGTGGGGGAGTCGGGCGGATAGACATTGGTCCGGACCGCCCGGGTGGTGGTCTAGGCCCAGCCGATTGCGGTCACGCCGGACAGCGTGCGGACGTAGGCGTGGTTGCGGGCCAGCGTCGGGGACGCGAAGTGCGGTGACGGGCCGATGTGCACCTGTTGGCGCACGCCGCCGGTGGCGGCGTCGAGTGTGTAGAGCACGCCGCTGTCGTAGTCGACGACCCAGACCTGGTCACCGCCAACAACGGGGGAGCCCTTTGCGCGGATGTTGGATTGCCAGCGCAGTGTGATGTGGCCTGTCGGGTCGATCGTGATTGCGCGGGGACCGTCGGCGCAGGGCAGGTAGATGGTGTCGGCGCTGACGGCTGCGCCGCCGAACGCCGGGCAGACCGCTGCCTGGGACGCTTCGCCGCCGATGTCTCCCAGGTGATTGGCGTCCAGCACGTAGCCGACGCCGCGCTTGCCGTCGGCGTAGACCCAGCGGCCGACGACGGCCGGCGTCATCGAGCCGAGGTCAAGATCTTTCGCGTTGTCGTCGGCCCACGTCGCGGGGGCGAACCGGTCGACGAGGGTGAGGTCGGGTCGCAGCACGATGATCGAGTCGCTGCCGTCATAGCCCGACGTCGACTCGCCGTTGCCCACCCCGTAATAGAGCCGGTCGCCCGCCACGGCCCCGCCGCCGGGAGCCCAGATCCCCCCCTCCCGGGTGGTCGGGATCACGTAGCTGACCAGGGGTGCATCGCCGGTGGTCGGGACCGAGACGACCGACCCGACGTACTCGCCGCAGTCGCCGAACAGGCCGCCGTATGCGACATAGACCCGGCCGCCTAGCACAGTCAACGCGGACCGCTGCTGATGCGCGATCCGGTCGCCCGTCGGCGGTTCGGCCGGACGGCGCTGCGTCACCGCGCCGGTGGACACGTCGACACCGAAGAGCACGTGCGCGCCCCCGATCATCTCGGCCAACGCGAAAACCTTCTCGGTGTCATCGTCGTAGGCCATCGTGCTGGTGATGCCGAGCGGGTCGATGTTGCCGCAAGGCAGGTACGACCCGGGCATCGGCGCGCCGACATGAACCGACCACACCACCCGGCCGGTGGCCGCCTCGAGGGCGTAGATCGTGTCGTTCTCGGTCGCGGCCACGACGAGGTCGCCGATGACCAGCGGTAGCCCGGACCTACCACCACGACAACGCGCGATCCGGCGTCGCGACCGGCCTGAGCCGGGTCGGGACCCTGGAGATGGCGTGGGAGGCCCGTCTTGACGGCGCGGTGTACGGCCAGTCCGAATCGGTCGCGGGGGCGGTGCTGCGCGCCGAGGCGTTGGGCCGGGCGGCGGTCGGGTCCGGCTTCGTCGGGCTGTAGCTGCACCCGGCGAGGAGTGCGGCCAGGCCGACCGCGATCAGCACGGCCCGTCGTGCAGAGCTCCTCGAGTGCCGGCCGGTCATCGGCGTCGATTGTGGCAGGTACGTCCATGCGGTGTCGGTGTCGAGCACGGGCACCTCCTCATCCTCGCCGATTCCGGCCAGTAGGACGCGGCACGGCGCCGCGGTCAGGCAGACGGCCCGGTCGCGGTCGCCGGAACTCGCTGGGCCGGCCGAACTCGCTGCTCGATCAGTGGTTGTCAGCCGTCGGCGGCGGGCGCGGTTCCGCGGGGCACCCGCCGTCGAGGATCAGCTCGTCGCCAAACGACGGCGCACCGTTGCGCCGAGCCGGCCGCCCTGGCTCGACCGGCCGCGACCGCCGGCGCGGGCGCCGGCGACATCAACGTTGCTGAAGTGCCTTCGCGCCAGGGTGGGCGTCTTCCGCGGGGCAGTGGGGACGCGCACCGTGACGATGCCGCAGCACTCCAAGATCGCCCGCAGCCCGTGGCGTCGGGCGGCTGCGGCGCTGACGTCGTGTGCCGTTGGCGGGGTCGTGGGTCAGCGCTTGCCGGGGTCGAAGCGGCGCAGGGCGAGGCGGGTCGCCGCGAGGAGTAGGGCGATCTGCACGACGAGGATGATGCCGGCGCGCCACCAGTTCGACGCCGTATGCGCCCAGAGGGGATCGGGGAAGGGGAATCGGAGCAGATTCGTGGTGGCCGCGCCCGCGGCGAAGCCCCACCGCGCCGGGTCGATGACCGAAATGATCTCGAGGACGCGCTGTCCCTCGATCGCGAAGAGACCGCCGGAGAGCACGAGCTGGGCCATCACGCTGAGGACGAGGATCGGGGTCGTCTGCTCGGTGGTGCGCACGAGCGCGCTCGCGAGGAGACCAATCGACGTGGACGCGACGGCCACCAGGGTGACGGCAATCATGATGTCCACCATCGACTCGGCGAAGATCAGACCTTCGGCGGGACCGGGTCGGGTGAGCATCGCCAGGGAGGTGAACATCACAACCTGGATCGCGTCGATGATGAGGAAGACGACGACCTTGGACGCCAGGTATGCGGTGGGTGACGGGCCGATGGCCCGTTCCCGCCGGTAGATGGCTTGCTCGTTGACTATCTCGCGGATGGCGATGGCGACGCCCATGAACGCGGCGCCGATGACGAAGACGACGAGCAGCCGCTGCGCCTCGAGGCTGTACCCGTCCGGGTCGGGGCCGAGCCCTTTGCCGCCGGGTACGGCGTGGCTGAGGATCGCCAAGGCCAGCGGCAGTCCGAGCAGGAACAGCGCGTAGCCGCGGTCGGCGACAATGACCGAGATCATGCGAAGGCACAGCGTCAGGAACTGCCGCAGCGGCTGGGCCGGGTGCAGTGCGCGGTAGGTCATCGACAGGTCCCGCACCCGTGGGGGCGCCGCCGCGGTGCTGGTGCGGCTCGCGTCGGCGAACCCGACGCGTCTGCTCGGCGGCAGCGGGGACGCGGTTGCGCCGGTCGGCGCGGCAGACGCAGGCGCCGGCTGCGCCGCACCAGCCCCGGGGCGTGGGTCGGCGTTGCTCGCGGGCACGGCCGGGGCGGCCGCCACTGAGGTGGCCTCGTTGGCGATGGGGTCCCGACCGACGGCTTCCGGGGAACGCGGGGTGGGCACGGCGGAGGGATCCCCACGGCGGTCGGGCCCCAGCAGCTGTAGCGCCACCTCGCCGACGTAGGTTCGGTAGATCTCTGAGTTCTGGTAGATCTGGGCCCACCGCGGGGCCTCGTTGGTGACCTTGTCAAAGACGTCCGCGTAGTCCTCGGAGGCGAAGAATCCGAGCAGCTGATCGGGCGGGCCGAAATAGCCCATCCGCCCGCCCTGGCACATGACCAGGACGTGGTCGCACAGGTCGAGGTGCAGCACGCTGTGTGTCACCACGACCACCGTGCGACCGCGGTCGGCGAGTAGCCGCAGCTCTCGCATGACCTCCTTATCCAGCGCGGGGTCCAGGCCCGAGGTGGGCTCGTCCAGCGCGAGCAGCGACGGCTCGGTCAGCAGCTCGAGGGCCACCGAGGTCCGCTTGCGCTGGCCGCCGGAAAGGGTATCCATGCGCTGCTTGGCCAGGCCGGTGAGTCCCAGCAGCTCGATCACCTCGGTGACGCGCTGCTTGCGTTGCTTGCGCGGCACGTCGTCGGCGAAGCGCAGCGAGGCGGAGAAGCGCAGCGCCCGCCGTACTGTTAACTGGCGGTGCAGGATGTCGTGTACCGCCCGTAAACCCGGTTCGACCTATGCTACCTGGGAGTATTCAATGACGAGTCGATTGAGGATCGTTCGTCGTCGGACTCGAGCGGCGCCAAGGTCGGTGATCGGCGGCGGTGGGGTGTTCGCGGCGGGAGGAAGCTGCTGGCGGGCTTGGTGCGGCCGGTGATCGTTGTAGTGGGTGACGTATTCGGCCAGCGTGGTGAGCACGTGCCGTTCGCCATAGACGAGGACGTGGTCCAAGCATTCACGCCGGGCGGAGCGGATCCACCGCTCCGCGAAGGCGTTCGCATGGGGTGCCCGCGCTGGTGTGCGCACGATCCGGACGCCTTGTGCGGTGAAGACGCTGTCGTAGGAGCCGGTGAACTTCGTGTC
Organism: Micromonosporaceae bacterium; assembly: GCA_020027875.1. Lineage (GTDB taxonomy): Bacteria > Actinomycetota > Actinomycetes > Mycobacteriales > Micromonosporaceae > JAXIPB01. The sequence continues at coordinate 7,152 of JAHRHA010000183.1, forward strand.
CCGGTCCCTGATCAGGAACCTGAACTGGCCGGCCCGTTCGCCCAGATCCATCATCAGGTTGCGGGCTTGTTGGGTCACCCACTGCCGGGTCGGATGAGGTGTCGCACCAAGCAAGTGCACCCGGCGAGTGGCGATCTCCATGACGAACAGGACGTAGATGCGCTTCAGGCTGATCGTGTCGACGTGCAGGAAGTCGTACGCCAGGATGGCCTTTGCCTGGGCGGCGAGGAACTGGGTCCAGGTCGGTCCAGCCCGTCGGGGTACGGGGTTGACGCCGGCCGTGTGCAGGATCTTCCACACCGTGCTGGCTGAGACCTGGTAACCGAGTCCGACCAGTTCTCCGTGGATGCGACGGTAGCCCGAGGTCGCGTTCTCCGACGCCAGGCGCAGCACCAGGGTGCGGATCTCGATGGCGACGCTCGGCCGGCCCGGCCGACGCGGATATGTCCAGCTTCGAGCGCCCAGGTTGCGGTGCCACCGCAGCAGCGTGGCCGGCGTGACGAAGAACGTCGGCCACCGCGGCCGTGGTAGCAGCCGTGATAAGGCTGCGAATGCAACCCGGTCGGCGGGTTCGAGCTCAAGGCGCCCAATCTGGCGGCGAAGGACCGCGACCTGATGCCGCAGCACGAGAATCTCGATCTCGTTGGCCCGGTTGCCTCGCACAACGAGCACGACGAGCTGAAGGACCAGACGCACAGCACTATATCCAAGTGGCAAGATCACGGCAGAAGCATGTCCGAACAAGCCGACCTCGCACAAAGCCGCACGTCAAGCACCGTGACCGGGTTTACGGGCGGCACAGGTTGTTCAGAGTCATCTCGCAGATTCGGTGGATCATGGTCGTTCATTGGGTGGCGAGGCATCGGCCAGTACGATCCGCGTGCGGGAGGGAACACCAATGATTGAGCTGCCTCAAGATCTTCCGATCATCGAGCGCAGCGCTGTGCGGCTGGTAGTGCTCGATGGGCACCAGCGCGTCCTGTTGTTCCACACCCACGATCCGGACCATCCTGACCTCGGTACCTGGTGGGAGTTGCCCGGCGGCGGTGTCGATCCCGGCGAGACGTATCTCGACACGGCAGTTCGGGAGTTGCGCGAAGAGACCGGCATCATCGCCACCGCGGGTCAGGTCGGCCCGCCGAACTGGCGTCGCCGCGCCAGCTTCAAACACAGGCAGCTGCGTCACCTGCAAGACGAGGTCGTCGTATCGGTACGGCTCGATGGCACCGGTCCGGCCGTCGACGAGTCGCACCGGCTTGACTACGAGAAGGAGGACTACTTCGGCTTCCAGTGGTGGCAGGTAGCCG
>JAHRHA010000083.1 GCA_020027875.1 Micromonosporaceae bacterium
CTACGTCAAGGCCCGCGACCGCACCTGCCGGGCCCCGGGCTGCCGCCAACCCGCGATCCGCTGCGACGATGACCACCGCCAGGAATACGCCAACGACGGACCGTCACACCGAGCCAACCTCTGCGTCCTATGTAGGCATCACCACAGGCTGCGGCACGAGAAGGGCTTCGTGGTGCACCAGATCCACGCCGCCACCCACATGTGGCAAGCACCCAATGGCTGCCTCTACCTGGTCACCGGCGACGGCGACCTCATCCTCACCGTCGAAGACAGCGACGGAGCCCCACCACCCGGACTCGTCAACTCCCTCATCCCCGACGACGACCTCGAAGACGCCCACGACTACGACTACGCGGACCTCTCGGCGGCAACACCCTAGTCAGCCCATGCCGAGCGCCCGCCAGCCGCGGTCGGGGAAGCCGGACGCATCGGCGACACGCGCGGACGCGACACGCGACCAGACGCGCGGGTCCCCGACAGCGGCCTATAACGCCCCGGTCCTGAGCGCCTCGAGGGCGGCTACGGCCGCACCGCGGGCGCCGGCCATGTCGAGATCTGATGCCAGCGCGAACGTCGCTACCCTCTCCTGCTCCGCCCGGAAGATGGTGTGCTTACGGACCTCGGCGAGGAACCAGTCGCGGAACTCGGGCGCCGCCTCGACCACGCCACCGCCGACGAAGTAGGCACTCGGGTCGGTGAAGTTCGCGGCGATCGTGAACAGCCGGCCCAGCGCCATGGCCTGCTGTTCGAAGATCCGCAACGCCATCTCGTCGCCTCGCTCGCCATAGCCCCGCACGAATCTGGCCGCCTTGGCCATCGATTCGGCCGCGTTCAGCTCATGATCGGGGAAGCGCCCGAGCCAGTACGGCAGGAGGTTCTTCTCGATCCCGGTCAACGACGCCACACTCTCGGCGTCGCCGGAGAACCCGCAGTTGCACAGCGGGATCGGCTGACCCTCGGCCAGCAGCCCTTCCATGGGGATGTACACATGGCCAAGCTCGCCGGCCATGCCGGCGGCGCCCTTGACGACTGCGCCCGCCTCGATGACGCCGCCGCCCAGACCCGTGCCGACGATCACCGACACAGAGGAGTGTGCCACTGCGTCAGAGCCGAAGTGGACAAAGTGCGCGTAAAGCGCGGCGGCGTTGCCATCGTTGTTGTAGACAACCGGGATTCCGAGCCGATCCTCGAGCGCCCCGCGAAAATCGAACCCACGCCACGCGGGCTGGTTGAAGTTCGTTGAGCCCTTCGAGGAGATCACCCCGGTCGCGCTCGCCGGTCCGGGCGAATCCAGTCCGACGCATCGAACCAGGTCCCGGGCCGTCCCGGTCACCGCCAGCACGTTCTCCATGGCATGGACGAGCGCCTCAACGGCCACGTCTGGGCCCTCTTGTACCCGGCTCGGCACCTCCACGAGGCGGTCGACGAGGAAACCTCCGGCCGCGTCCAGCACGGTCGCGTTGTTAGCCGTGCCGCCGTTGTCGAGGCCGACCACGACCCCGCCCGCCAATGCCATTCCGTGTTCCCTCCGCCCGCCGTGATGTCGCGCGAGGCGAATCTACCTCGGCCGAACGGACGGCTGGCACTTCGGCCCGACCGGTAGCATGCTAGCCCTTTCCGTAACGCTTGGGCCGGCCCAACTACTCAGCGTCTCCGGTGTTTGGTCTTGTCACATCTGGATATATAGCCGATGCGGAATGTCGCGAGGGAGGTCACATCATGGACATGAGCGCTCCCAGCCAATTCGCTTCGCACCGTCCGGGCGCGGTGTGGCGCCGTCCGAAACGAACAGCACCGGCTCTTCGTCGTCGTCGACGCAGCTGAAGGCCAGGATTCCACCCAGGCGGACACTCGCGACGGGCGCTGGTATGGCGGCGTTGTCTGGGCGATCCCACATCGGCTCGTCCGTGCCCGTTGGTCCCGCCCATGGGACCGATGCTAACGGGCGCTTGCCGCGCCCTGCTAGCGTTAATCCGATGGCAACTCGATGAGTCCACCGTGGAGTGTCCAGTCAACGGGACCACCGGAGGGACGCAGGAAGGGACCAGGAAAAGCGCCGATGGACCAAGTCGCATTCGCGCGATTTGTGCGCCGGGCCGTCGACGAGGCGAAGTACCGGCGTGGGTGGACGGTGACACGTCTCGCCACAGAGACCGGCGTCGGCCGATCCACGTTGTTTCGCTGGTTGAGTGGCGAGTGCCAGGACTTCCCCGAGCTGTCCAGGGTCCGGAGCTTCTGCGCGGCGCTCGATATTCCCGTTGGCGCGGCGTTCACTGCTCTGGGTGTGCGGCACGGCGACCCGGAGCCGGAGGCCGAGGCCGCCGCCCGCGCCGATGTTCAGCGCATTATGCGGCGCCTGACCGATCCGGGCGTCTCGGGAGAGGAGAAGACGGTCATCCGGGAGATGCTGCGTTACCTCGCGCACGAGCCGTCCGCTCGCGCGAGCTGACAGCGCTGTCCCCACGTCGTCGATCGCTCACCTCGTCGATGTAGGGACTAGTCGCGTGTTTGACGATCAAACCACGCGACTGAGCCCTAGATCGACGGAGAAGAATGCGTCAGATGACGCGAACCGACTCGGCCTGCGGACCCTTCGGGCCGCGGGCGACCTCGAACTCTACGCGCTGGTTCTCCTCCAGCGAACGGTAACCGTCGGACTGGATCGCGCTGAAGTGGACGAAGACGTCGCCGCCGCCGTTGTCTGTGCTGATAAAGCCGTAACCCTTCTCAGCGTTGAACCACTTCACGGTTCCCTGAGCCATGATCTCTCCTCGTTGGTTAACACTCGAACACGCACCCTGCGCGTCCGGGGGCATGTTCGATCGCGCCCCCGGTCTTTCTCAGAGGAGAAGAACACGGACAGCGGCGAGTGGTCTCACCGCGAGAGGTCACACACATGCACCAAACCGAGGGCGATTATACATGCCGGGTTCATGGATCCAAGTCAAAGCTCGCCTGCATGATGTCGAGCCAACTCCGGTCGGTCGGCCAGTAGAGCTCCGTCGTGAGCCAGCAAACGGTGTAGAGCCCGCCATCGATGCGCATCATCCGGTTCTCGCCGTGCAGGGCGAGGCCGTTGCGCGTATAGGTGTATTCGAGATCAGCAGCGCCCTCAGCGTAGTGGCTGTCTGTGATGCCCACGCGCTCGTAGTTCGAGATACCGGCCGCCTGTAGCCACGCCTCCTCGCCCTGTGCTAGTAGATCCATCGGGCGCCCGTCGACCACCCCGTCCGCGCTGACGGCCATTGCCTTCGTGCTGTTCGGATCCCGGAAGCAGCGCAGCGAGTCGATGCGGGAGAACGCCCAGGTGGCCGGGACCCCGACGTGGAAGCCCGAGGGGTCGCGGTAGTACACCCAGCCGGCTGGAAGCAGGTCCTCCCCGGCCCGAGGCGGTCCTCCATCGGGGACCGGCACCTCGGCCGCAGTCGACTGAGCGGCGCACGCCTGCACGCCCATGGCCGAAGTCAGAACAACGGGCGGTGCCGTAGTCGACTGGCTGGGCGGCGGCGACTGCCCGGTAACCCTGTCGCGCGATTGGTACACAAGCACAGCACCGGGTGCCGCCAGTATGAGCGCGACGCCGGCGAGCAGCCACGGCCACTTACGGCGCCGACGCGGCAGATGGCGGAACGTCTCCTCCGTAACCGTGCGTAGCTGGGGCGGGCGCCGGTCTACGAGGACCGCGCCCACGCCCACGCCGTCAGCCCGCCGATCGGACTCGCCGGCGGTGACGCCGGACGCCGGCGCCTCCCCTCGGTGGGCGTCTTCGGGCAACTCGTCGGCCGGGTGCGTGCCAGGCCCGAGTCGCCGCCGCCGCGACGCGACGCTCCGACCCGCGGCGAGCCCCTTGACGTCACCGTCGACGATCCGACGAAGCAGCTTCTCGACCTCGGCGGCGCGCATCCGGTGGCGAGGATTCTTGCGCAGCAACCCGATGAGGACGGGTCGCAGCGGCCCGGCGTGCCGGGGTGTGTCGGGCGGGTCCGTCGCGAGGGCCGTGAGCGTCGCGATCGAGGTGTCCCTCGCGTACGGAGACCGACCTTCGACCGCGGCATAGAGCGTCGCGCCGAGCGACCACAGATCCGATTCCGGGCCGGAGGCACCCTCTCGTGCCCGCTCCGGGGCGATGTACTGGGCCGAGCCCAGGATGAGCCCAGCCCGGGTGACCGTGCCGTCCCCGTCAAAGGTCGCCAGGCCGAAGTCGGTGAGCACCACTCGCCCATCGTCGGCGAGAAGGACGTTGCCCGGCTTGACGTCCCGGTGCCATACTCCGGCGCGGTGGGCCGCCTGTAGCGCCGCGAGCACGCTCAGCCCGATCTCCGCCGCACGCTTCGGCGTCACGGGCCCGTCTTCCTTGATCACCTGGTACAGCGACCGGGAGCGCACCAGCTCCATCACAATCCACGGTCGGTTCTCGGCCTGCACGACGTCGAAGACGCCGACCACGTTGGGATGGCTCAACCGCCCCGCCGCGCGTGCCTCGCGCAGGGTCCGCTGGCAGAGGTCGGCCCGGTCAGCCTCGCTGAGATCGTCCGGGAGGACCACTTCCTTGACCGCGACGTCGCGATGCAGCACCTCGTCGCGGGCGAGCCAGACACGGCCCATCCCGCCGATGCCGATCTGGCTCGTCAGCCGGTACCTCCCCGCGACGAGCCGCTGCGAATCGGACATGACCCCCCAGAGTTCCCACCCGCCACACAGATTAGTGCACCCGCCCCACCGGTACCACATATACATTTCGGCCACTACTTGGCCGGGGTATCCGCTGCGGCGGTGTTCGGGAGAGGATGGCCGGGTGGATGTCGATAGCAAGCCGCACCTCGTGGAGATCGTCGCGGCGCTGAAGGAGATCACCGCCCGCATCACCTCGGCAACGGCGCTCCCCGAAGCAATCGACGATCTGCTCAAGGTGACGGCCGACATCCTGCCCGGCCACGTCCAGTGCGGCGTAACCCTGATCAGCGAGGGCGAGCCAGCGACGTTCGCCGCCACAGGCCTTGCGCCCGAGGTGCTCGACGAGGCGAAGCACGCCGACGGTGACGGGCCATGCATGGAGGCGGTCCGTACCCGCGACATCGTGATGAGCCAGAGTCTGCGCGACGACGAGCGCTGGCCGGTGTGGTCGGCAGCGGCGCGCCGGCACGGGGTGCACTCCGTGCTCTCGTACCCGTTCGACGTGGACGAGTTGGTGCTCGGTGCGCTCAACCTGTACGCCGACCGCCCGCATGCCTTCACGGACGAGGTGCCCATCATCGCCATGCTGGTGGCTGACCACGCGAGCCTGCTCCTGCGCGTACGGATGCGCCAGCTGACCCAGGAGGAGCTGCTCGCGCGCATGAGCGAGGTCCAGGCGGGTGACGCCGCCGTCGAGCGCGCGATCGGAATCGTGATGGCGCAGCGAGGTTGCGCACCCGAGCAGGCACTACGCCAACTGCACGACGCCGCGACCCACCTGGGGGTAGGACTGCCAGCGGTGGCCGAGCGGCTCGTGCGCACGGTCAGCGACCGCGGCGCCACGCCCGCACCGTGACGTCGTCCTTATCAGTCCCGCACGATCAGTCCCGCACGGCAACCGCGTCCGCCAACCCCCAACGGCCGGGTAGTCCGCGAACCACGAGCCGGTCCACCTCGGCCGGCAGATGCGGACGCACGGTGAGCCCGCTCGGTGTCGGGGTCAACCCCAGCATGACGCTCAGCAGCAGCAGCGGCGCACCGGCGGCCCAGGCTTGCGGCGAGCACGCCGTCGGGTATGCCACGGGCACCCGGGTGGCCGCCCTGCTGTACCCGGCGAATGCCTCGGGCAACCTGAAGGCGAAGTGGTTTGCGGCCTCCAGCAACGCGACGGCGAGGCGATTGGCATCCTGCCGGCGGCCATATCGGGCCAGGCCAGCCGCGATGAGCGCGGTGTCGTGCGGCCAGACGGTGCCGTTGTGGTACTCGATCGGGTTGTACGCGGGTTGTCCGTCGGCGAGGGTACGCACTCCCCAGCCGGAGAACATCTGCTCTCCGCCGAGGTGCGCGACGACCGGCTCCACCCGGTCGTCTGCAACAATGCCGCTCCACAGTAGATGCCCGATGTTTGATGTCAGGGTCGGTACCGGCTTCTTCTCACCGTCCAATGCGAGCGCGTAGAAACCACGTTCGGGAAGCCAGAAGTCCCGGTCGAACCGCATCCGCAGGTCCGCGGCGTCGCGCTCGAGGCGGTCGGCGAGGGCAGCGTCTCGCCATACTTCGCGGGCCAACCGGGCTGTGCGAACCCGCGCGTCGTATGCATACCCCTGGATCTCACAGCACGCCCTGGGCAAGGAGGCGACTGTGCCGTCCGGATGGATGATCGAATTCCACGAATCCTTCCAGCACTGGTTATCCAGCCCGGTCTCCGGGTTGCGGGTCTGGTACTCGATATAGCCATCCCCGTCGGGATCGCCGAACCGCTCGATCCATTCCAGTGCGGCCCGGGCGGCACCCTCCAACTGTCGCACCGTGGCGACGTCCCCGGTCCAGCGCTCGTACTCGTCGAGAACGACCAGGAACAGCGGCGTCGAGTCGGCCGAGCCGAAGTACGGCGAGTGGGGTCGCGCGCCAAAATGGGTCAGCTCGCCGTGGCGCAACTCGTGCAGGATCTTTCCAGGCTCGGCGTCGCGGAAGTCGTCCCACTCGGTCGCCTGGTGCGCCCCGAGCGCGAGCAGCGTCGTGCGAGCCAACTCGGGCACGAACGGAATTGCCTGGTAGCTGGTGATCAAGCTGTCCCGGCCGAACAGAGCCATGAACCACGGCAGCCCAGCCGCCGGCAATGACGAGTCCGGGACACTCTCGGGATAGAACCGCAACGCCGCCAGGTCCACCAGACTGCGCTTGTAGACCTGGCGCAACTCATGCCAATCAGTGTCCACTTTGGGCGCTCCGGCGAGCCAGTCCTCGAGACTCACCGGCATCTCGGGCCGGTGCATGCGCTGCGGCAGGGGCTCGTCACGAGCTGTGCCCACGGTCACCACCACAGTGGCGGACCACGACTCGCGCGGCGCGAGTGCCACCCGAAATGTCAGCGACTCCTCTGTGAAGAAGGCGTCGCGCGCGTGGATGTACGTCTCCCGGCGGAAGTCCTCGCGGTGATATCCCAATGTCACGCCGTGGTGCTCGCGCTGCCGGTAGACCTGGCCGGTCTTGCTGAGGTCGTCCTTGACCTCGAACAGGTCGGCAAAGTCAGCATCGAAGAGGAGAGATATCTCGACCTCGACGCGGCTGAGTCCGTGGTTGTACAGCTCCAGGTGCTCGCGCATGCCATCGGCGACCTGCCGGCGGCGGATCAGTGACATCGCCGGGTTGCGGTAGATCGTGCCAGTGGGCTCGACGAGGAAGAAGACCGCTTCGTCGTACTCGAGGGTCTCCGCGGACAGGACGTCCAATTCGCGACCGTTGAGGCGCAACTGCCAGCGCGACAAATGGCGCATGTCACGATAGAACAGGCCGTTGGGGTTTCCCAGCACATTAGTGACATCGCCCAGCCCATCGCTGACGACGAACGCAGAGCCCTTGAGGATGCTTATCTGGCGGTCAGACACGGCTGCTCCCTCCGGCGATCCTATGAGTCTGCGGACATGGTGATGGCCGGTTCACCGCGGGGTGCACCGGCGCCACTAATTGGAGTAATAGCACGTTCTGCGGGGGGTTTTCTGGGTAATCATTAGTTCGACGGACCGGGATCGCCGGTCCGCCCGGCTGCAGAGGTGAAAGATGGAGTCCCCTAACGGGCACCGAGGTCACTCAGCAAACGATCACTTAGCCAGCGCGGTCGCTGCCCGGCCGCTCCGGATCGCGATGATCATGCCGCCATGGTACGAGGTGCCACCCGCCGGATACGGTGGATTGGAGCGGGTCTGCGCCAGCCTTATCGACGGGCTCATCGAGCGGGGACACGACGTCACCCTCTTCGGAGCTGGCACCCGGACGGGCACGAAGGCAAGGTTCGTGAGCACCAACGAAGAGCTGCAGTTCCCGCGCTTGCTGGAGTCGATGCCGGAACTGGTTCACGTCACCCAAGTGAACGAGATGCTGGAGCGGGAGACGTTCGACGTTGTGCACGACCACACGACGGTGGGCCCAGTCACGGCGGCCCGTCGGCGCGTGCCGTCGGTAGTCACCGTCCACGGGTGCCCGACTGGGGAGCTTAACGACTATCTGTCGCGAGTGGACGATTCGGTCGCGCTGATCGCTATCTCCCACGCCCAACGCCGTGTCGCGCCGAACCTGTCGTGGACCTCGACCATCCATCATGGAATCGAAGTGGCCGGCCCGGTGAAGACAGAGCCGTCACAGGGCCCAGTTCTGTGGTTGGGCAGGTTCGACCCGGAGAAGGGACCCGACCTCGCCATCGACGCATGCCGCAAGGCCGACCTGCCACTCGTGCTCGCCGGAAAATGCAATCAGCAGAGCGAATGGCGCTATCTCGACGATGTGATCCGGCCAATGCTCGGTCCGGACGTGGAGCTGGTGGTCAACGCCGACCGCGCTCGCTCTAACGCACTGCTTATGGCGGCGAGGTCTCTGCTCATGTCGATCCGGTGGGAGGAGCCGTTTGGCATGGTCATGATCGAGGCGATGGCGATGGGCACTCCCGTGGTCGCGCTGCGCCGCGGCTCGATCCCAGAGGTCATTCTGCACGGGCGCACCGGAGTCATCTGTCACGACGAGGCCGATCTGGCCGACGGCCTCCACGATGCGCAGACCCTCGATCCGGCGGACTGCGTCGCCCACGTGCGCACGTCCTTCTCGGTGGAGCTGATGGCGCACCGCTACGAACGCGTTTACCGCCAGCTTATCGGCGAACGGGAACGCCGTACGGCACCGCTCGGTGCCGGTCGAAGCCTGTTCTAAGAGTTGATCCGAAATGTGTTTCACGGACCGTGCCGTGGCTGGGACGCACCTTCCCGGCGTGGTCTCGTCGCCGTTGGTGCGGCGGCGGGCCTCGTCCGGGGGTGGGCGGCGTTTGGCCGACGGCGTTTCGCCGAGCAGCGGCCACCGGTGGGTGGCTGCCGCGTCTTGCCCGAAGCGGCACGTGGCTGGTGCGGTTTGGGCGGGGTCACGGTTGACTCGGACAGGGCCTCTTGTAGCCCTTGGCCGTGCACGCGTAGGGCGTGCCGGCACGCTTGGAGGTTGACGGCGGCGGTGGCCGGGTCGTCCGGGTCGGTGTGCTCGACGAACGCGGCGATCGCGGCGGCGACCAGGTCCCGGTCACCCCGCAGCCGGCAGCCGGGGCAGTGGTGCTCGCGTTGGGACAGCGGTTTGGGTTGGCGGTACCCGCATAGGCAGCGCTGGGACAGCGCGGTGGGTCGGGTGGCGGCGCGGCGCAGCTTCCCGCCAGCGGCGGCGCATTCGCCGGCCAAGGGTGCGACCAGCATTCCTGGGGTGAACAGGGCGGCGGCCTTGCCCCACAGCTTGTGCCAGGCGCCGATGTGGCAGTGCTCGACCACCAGGTTCGCGCCATGGGCGGCGGTGATCGCGGCGGCGGCGCGGCGGGCCCGGTCGGCTCGGGACCGGGTGCGGGCGGCGCCGGCGGCGGCGTGGGCGGCGCGCACCCGCCGGTACGAGCCGGACAGGGTGTCGCCGCGGTAGGCGTCGAGGGGTTTGCCGTTGGCGCGGGTGTGCCGGGCTCCGCCGGGCAGGTGCACCGTTCGGGCCGCCAGCCCGGCCTGTTCGCGGCGGCAAGCCCGGGCGGTTTGGCGCTTGGATTGCTGGTAGCGCGTGGTGTTGCTGGCCCGTCGGGACCGGTCCAACGCCTTCTGCCGGCGACGAGCCTTGACCGCGGCGGCGACGGCGGCCTGCCGTTCGGCCGCCGACAGGGTGAGCTTGGTGGCGGCAACCTGGCCCGTCCCGGCGGTGGGGAAGGAGACCGCGGCCAGGTTGGATACGTTCGCGTCGATCCCGCCGCGGCGGTGAAGCTGGCCGACCTGGGCGCGGCGGGCCCGGGTGGCGGGGCCGGCATACCCCGGCCCGAGAATCATCAGATGCGCCTCGTAGCGCCAGCCGCCGGGGGCGCCGGGGTCCTGCTGGCGGACCAAATCTAGCTTGTGCCAGCCGCTCGGGTCGGTCAGGTAGTGCGCCAGGTAGGGCCACCGGCCGGCGCCCTGGGGCAGGCGGACCGGGATGGCCAGCTCACCCAGGGTGGGGCCAGTGAACACCACCACCAGCGCGCCGGTGTGTCCCCACCAATCCTTGCGGCCGCCCCGCACCGGCGGGACCGGCACGCTCATCCGATCCGGTTGGGCCAGCACCGACAAACCCGGCGGCACCGCGAGCACATGGTCCACGTTGGTGGCGGGCAAGTGCCGGTGCCGAAACGCGGCCAGATGCCCGGTCAGGCTCCCGTGCAGCCGGAACGTCTCCCACTTGCGGGGGCGGGTGTGCGAGCGGGCCCGGCCAGGGATGTGTCGAAAGTCCCACCACCGGCCCGGCCTGGGCGGCCCGGCGCGCCGGCTGCGGGCGTCGCCGTACAGGTGCCGGGCCATCGGCGTCCAGGCCTCATCGGCCAGGTGCAGGGCCAGTGCCTTGGTCACATGGTGGCGCAGGTGCCCGGACCGGTCCAGATGCCGGTACGCGGCGCGTTCCAACCCTGGCCGGGACAGACCCAACCGGTCCCGCACCGCCGCCGCGCCGACGCGTTTCCGCTCCCGGCGGGCCGCCCGGAACGCGGCCAGCCGGCCGGCCCCGGTGCCGACCACGGCCCGCTTCAACGAATAGGCGGCGCCGAACAGCCGCTCCACCCTGCCACGCACCACCGGGTCGGCGGTGTCCAGGTCCAGCCGGATCACCGCCACCGCCTGCTCCGGGTCGCGCCGCCACGGCCTCGCTTTATTGGGGCCGCGGACGCGGCGCGCGGGACCCGGTTCGGCCGGCACCGCCTCCGCCCGATCCCGCCCCACACGGACCGCCTCATCCATCAACGCATCCATCAACGCGCATCCTGACACAGGCGTACGACAAAACCAGCCACACGCCCGGAGCCTCAGGTCAGCCACGTTGTGGCGGCCACCAAACCTTTATGATCGATGTTGGTCGGCGTTCTCTACCCCCGGTGGGATGACCGTGTCTGCCACCACCCTCACCGACGCCGGCTTGCACGCTCTGATCGGGCTGCACCCCCCCCGGCAGTTCGACACCCTCGTCCGGGCCGCTGAGCCCGTCACACGGCGACCGCCGGGACCACCCATGCCGCGCCGTTGCGTGATCGGCTTCTGCTGGCCGCCAAGGCCTGGCGCACCTGACCCACCGGGCCGGCGGCCCCGTTCCATGTCGCCGTCGCCACCATACACAGGGTTGTCAGCCAACTGAACCCGCCGCATCGCCGGCCCGCTCACCCCCCGCCCACTGACCGACGCGACCTGTGGATCATCGACGGCACCCTCATCCCCGTCCACGACCACGCCGCAACGGCGAAGTGGGGGAACTACCGCCGAAGCGTCTGCGCCCAGGTTGTTACCCGGATCCGCGACCGCCGAGTGGTCACCATCCGCGAGGCCCCGGCCAGGTAACCGCAACGACGACATCATCGTCCACCGGGCCACGGCCGCGGCCGTGCTGACCCATCCCCGCGTCATCGGCGACCGCGCCCACCGCGGCGCGCCCGACATCACTACACCGCCACGACGCCGCGAGGACAACCGACCCCACGGCAACCGCCAACACTTCAACCGACGACGGGTAACCGCGGATCACACCATCGTCCAACTCAAGGACTGGCAGATCCCACGTCAGCACCGCCGACGCGGAACCGCGATCAACCAGACCCTCCGAGCCGCCGCCTCCCTCTACAACCTCCGCCTCGACAACCCGTGACACGCTTTCGGAACAACTCTTACGCGGCCGTCGGCAGTCGCGATGTCAGCCAGGATCGCGACGCACGGTGCGAGGGCCAAGCACGCGAGCCCCGAGCGCGATGACCCTGTCCCGGAGGCCGCGGTCGGCCGTGACCACCGCGACCGTACGCGTTCCGGCCTCCCGCCGCACCAGGTCAACGATGGCGTCGTCTCCCGATCCAAAGGCGGCGACCACCCGCACGTTGGCGCCGCTGCTGTCGGGGGCATCCTCGGCGATCCGGCGGGCGGCGCCCTCAACGACCAGCACGATGTCGAGCGGCTGCCCAAGGTCGGACGGCCCGTCGTGCAGCCCGGCCGAGGCGACCGCGAGTGCGTCCCGCAGCCTGCGAGCTGCGCCGGCGCGGTCGCGCCACCAACCATCGGGCACGGACCCGACGACGTTCGCCGAATCGACTATCAGCAGGGGCCGGAGTTCCACGGCGCCAGCCTGTCACACGCTTGCGGCGGCCCTTCCGACCACGACCCCGTCAGCGTCCGCCGACGCGTGGCGTGGCACCGCGACAGTAGCGGCGCCCGCCCGGCCCGGCGGCGCACCCGCTCCTTCGCCTTCTCCACCATGGTGTAGAGCGTCGGTACGAGTACGAGCGTCAGCGCAGTCGAGCTGAGCAGGCCGCCGATGACGACCACGGCAAGCGGCTGCGAGATGAAGCCCCCGCTGCCGGTGAGACCGCGCGCCATCGGCAGCAGCGCGAAGATCTGGCAATCGCGTTCATGAGGATAGGCCTCCGGCGCCGGCAGCCGCCTCGATCACCGCCTCCTAGATGCCCTGCCCTCGGCCCGGCCCTGGCTTTCAGGTCCATCAATACGATCGCGTTGGTAACGACGATGCCGACCGACATGACCATGCCGATGAGTGCCGGTACGCCGAGCGGGGTACCCGTCACCAACAGCAGCCCGCAGAATAAGCGGCTGGATCAAGCTACGGAACGTCGCCGCCATGACGAGGAACACGATCGCGATGCGCCCTGGACCTGATGCTCGGCGCCGCCGAGGCCGAGCGTGACAACCCCGACCCGGCGCGGGTGAGCTATAACTGAGACCCGACCAGACCTGGCCAACCCGGACAAAGGTGCGCGGCGTCGTCGAGTTGTCGGGCCGGGGCATTACACTGCCTGTCGTCCGTCGGCGTGCTGGACTCCCCCTTGGACGAGGTGTGATGCGTACCCGGAAGCGCTTGCCGTTCCGCTCGCAAGCTTCGCGGAGCTGGTCGATTCGGGCGAAGATCATTTCGCTGCTGCTCGTCCCCCTGATCACCCTAGTCGCCATGTGGGCACTAGCCACCGCGGTGACTCTGGGCCCGGGGCTGGACCTGCTCGACGCGCAGAACAACGTCGAAACTGTCGGCCGGCCGGTCCAGGCTCTCGTGGCCGAGATCCAGGCCGAGCGCAAGATGAGCATGGTCTATCTCGCGAGCGGTCGAAAAGACCCGGCCGCGCTTACCGCGCAGCGATCCGAGACGGATGCCAGGGTGACCAGGCTTCGCCAGAGCGCCGGCAGCGAGGATGCGCGCAACGCCGCGACCGACCTCACGAGTCAGCGGCTGACCGAGCTCTTCGCGGCCTTAGACTCTATGGCTCTGTTGCGCGCCGGCGTGGACCGCGGTGTGATCGACCGCGCGAGCGCTCTGCGCCAGTACACGGACATTGTCGCTTCAAGCTTCCTGGTCTCCGGGTCGCTGATCCGCGCGGCGGACGAGGATTTGGCCCGCGAGTCGCGCGCGCTGGTGGGTCTCGGACGAGCGCGCGAGATCCTCGCGCAGGAGGACGCCATGCTCAGCGCCGCGTTCGCGGCCGGATCCCTCGCCGCGGCCGACCTGGGGCAGACGGTCCAGCTCATCGGCGCACAGAGGTTCCGCTTCGCGGAGACACTGCCCGACCTCAACCGGGTCGACCTGTCCGAGTACGAGGCGCTGATCGCCACCGAACCCTTCACTCGGCTCGCCACCCTGGAGAACAGGATCGTGAGCGACGCCCGTGCGGGCGCGGCGGATCCCATCGACGCGGCGAGCTGGCGTACGTCGTACGAGACGGTGGCGACGCAGCTACAGGAGTTCGAACGGCGCGCGGCCGACCGTCTGGTGGACCGCAGCGGGCCGGCGGCCCTGGTCACGTTCGGGCAGATCGCCTTGGCTGGTCTGCTCGGTCTGCTCACGGTCGTTATCACGATCATCGCGTCCATCCGGATCGCCCGCAGCCTGCTCAAACGCCTCGCCGGCCTTCGGCAGGCGGCACTGGAGCTGGCTGTGGACCGGCTGCCGCGGGTGGTGTCCCGACTACGCCGCGGCGAAGAGGTCGACGTCAAGCACGAGGCACCGCCTCTGCCGTACGGCGACGACGAGATCGGCCAGGTCGGTCACGCCTTCAACGAGCTGCAACGCACGGCCGTGAACTCCGCGGTCGAGGAGGCCAATCTCCGCCGGGGCCTCAACGAGGTGTTCCTCAACATCGCTCGCCGAAGCCAGACTCTGCTGCATCGTCAACTGTCCATTCTGGACCATATGGAACGTCGCGCTGATGACCCGGTCGAGCTGGAGGATCTGTTCCGGGTAGATCACCTCGCGACGCGTATGCGCCGCCACGCGGAGGACCTCGTCATCCTCGCCGGTGCGACGCCCGGTCGCGGTTGGCGGAACGCGGTCGCCCTGGTGGACGTGCTGCGCGGAGCCGTATCCGAGGTGGAGGACTACGCCCGGGTCAGCATCCGGCCGATGCCGGAGATCGCCGTGACCGGGCGAGCTGTCGGCGACATAATCCACCTTCTCGCCGAGCTGATCGAGAACGCGACCTCGTTTTCTCCCCCGCACACCCGGGTCAACGTGGGCGGCGAGATGGTGGCAAACGGGTTCGCGGTGGAGATCGAGGATCGAGGGCTCGGCATGAGCCCGGATGCACTCGCCGAGGGCAATGTTCGCCTCGCCGACCCACCCGAGTTCGATCCGGCCAACAGTGCCCAGCTAGGGCTCTTCGTGGTGGCACGCCTCGCCGCACGCCACGGCGTCAAGGTCCAGCTCCGCCCCTCCCCGTACGGCGGGATTACGGCTGTCGCACTGTTGCCGGAGGAGCTCATCGTGGCGCAGGCCGGCGAGTTCGCCTCTCGCAGCGGGGCACCACGTCCCCGTGAGGCCGTCGCCGCGCTGCCCTCGGCACCGCACGGTGCGGCGACGAACAACGGTACGGATAGCGCTGCCACCCGGGGGGCGCTCTATCGCGAGCTCTCCACGGCGCAGCGGCCGGCGATTGCCGCGCCACCCGCCGCAACCTTCGACGCCGGACTATCCGATGCGGTGGACGGTGACGCCGAACCACCGGGCGCGGCGCCAACGGATGCCGACTCGGGCTGGGCCATCCCGCGCCACTCCCGCCAGGAGGTCATCGAAGCACCGCTGTCCGCGGGTGCCGAAGGCCTGCCAAGGCGCGTTCGCCAGACAAGCATCGCGCCGCAATTGCGAGACGATGAGATCGCCATGGCTGGCGACATCGCGACACAAGCTTCCGGCGGTCGCTCGCCGGAGCAGCTGCGGACGATGATGACCTCATTCCAAGCGGGCATGGATCGTGGCCGACGCGAGGCCGAGGACGGCACCGACGGTGGTCCATCGGAGAGGGACTCATAGTGACGCAGGCGAGCGACGGAACCAAAAGCCTGGGCTGGCTACTCGACGACCTCGTCGACCGGGTCCCGTCCGCCAAACAGGCCGTGGTGCTATCGGTCGACGGCCTGCTCATGGCCACCAGCCACGGGGTCGACCGCGATGACGCCGAGCACATGTCCGCCATCGCGGCTGGGTTCCAGAGCCTCGCCCGCGGGGCGAGTCGGCACTTCCAGGGTGGCCCGCTACGCCAGACGATTGTCGAGATGGAGTCTGTGTTCCTCTTCGTGACCGCGGCAGGCCAGGGGGCCTGCCTCGCCGTCCTCGCCGATGCGACCTCCGACATCGGTCTCATCGCCTACGAAATGGCGATGCTGGTCAAGCGGGTCGGCCAGACCCTGTCCTCGCCGCTGCGGCCGGCTGCCGCGCCCACCGATGTGGGATGATCTCCCGGCTGAGGCTGGCCCCGACCACGACTGGCTCGACCATGAGGCCGGGCCGGTCGTCCGGCCCTACACGATGACCGGCGGGCGCGCCCGACCCATCACCGGAGGCCTTCACCTGCTCACCTTTATCGAGGCCCTGTACTCGCCCGAGGCCGACCTCATCCATCTTCAGCCCGAGCAACGCGCAATCTTGTCGATGACGCATACGGCCCTGACCGTGGCCGAGATTGCGGCGCGACTCGACCTGCCCGTCGGCGTGGTACGGGTCCTCATCGGGGACCTGCTCGAGGCCAGCCTCGTCACGACCTTCGAGTCGGAAACGGCGATCCACCCTCCCGATGAACACGTCCTGCAGGCGGTGATCGATGGACTTCGGGCACTCTGATCGTTTGACGGGCGGGAACCGTCTGGCCAGCGGGTCGTTGGTTCCGGTGGCGCTCAAGATA
Organism: Micromonosporaceae bacterium; assembly: GCA_020027875.1. Taxonomy (GTDB): domain Bacteria; phylum Actinomycetota; class Actinomycetes; order Mycobacteriales; family Micromonosporaceae; genus JAXIPB01. Next base: position 16,355 of record JAHRHA010000083.1, read on the forward strand.
CTTGTGGCCGGCGGATTTGGCGTCGGCAAGACGACCCTCGTGGGATCGGTCAGCGAGCTCCCGCCGTTGCAGACCGAGGAGGTGCTCACCGACGCGAGCATCGGCACCGACGACCTGGCCGGCGTGGAGACCAAATCGAAGACGACGGTGGTGATGGACTTTGGCCGGATCACGATCACCGACGACGTGGTGCTGTATCTGTTCGGCACCCCCGGCCAGGACAGATTCTGGTTCCTGTGGGACGAGCTCGCGCTCGGTGCGCTGGGTGCGATCGTCATGGCCGACACCAGACGCTTGGCGGACTGCTTCCCATCGGTGGACTACTTTGAGCGGCGCGGCACACCATTCCTCGTCGCCGTGAACTGCTTCAACGGCGAACAGCGCCACACGCCGGACAAGGTGCGCGCAGCCCTCGACTTGGATCCGGATGTTCCGGTCGTCCTCTGTGACGCCCGCGACCGCCAGTCGGGCAAGCAGGTGGTCGTCACCCTTGTCGAACACGTCAAAGCCTCGGCCGGCCGCCGCCCCAAGATCCCGTCGATCATGACCTGGAGGTCATGATCGACGCTGTTTGACGACGGCCAGCTCATGATCACGGCGATCTTGGCGGCGATCCCATGTGGACGACGTGCACCTGGTGCGTATGTCCACCCGACAACACGGCGCCCGACACAATGAGATCCTGGGAACGTACCTGGTGCCGTGCCTCCGCCGGCGCACGGCACCGTCTTGCCGGATAGAGCAGCACCTGGTCCTCAGACAGATCGGCCTCACATGTCCTCGCGAAGCCACCCTCCCTGGGGTTCCGACGACGAATTTCCGCCGACGCAGCAGCCGCTGCGTCGGCCGCAATCCATGGGCAACGGCCACCACCACGGTCACAGCCACGGCATCACCGTTTCGGTGTCGTCGCATACCACTCGCGTCGTCATGGCCATCCTGATCCCAGCCATGGTCATCACTGCGCTGGCGTTGATCTTTCTGTGGCCGGGCAGACCGGCACCGCTGACCACGAATGGTGAGGAGCAGCGGGCGTACGGCGAGGTCCTGCGCATCGAGGAAAAGCCGTGTCCGTCGGGTCAGGCCGCGCCGCCAGGAAGTCAGCAGCTGCCATGCGGCTCGACGACGATTCACATCAGCGACGGCCCGGGCCGGGACACCACCGTGACCGTCGACCTACCGCAGGGCCCTGGTGCACCGAAACTTCAAACCGGCGAGAAGGTGGTGCTAGTCCACGTCCCGGATGCGCCACCGGGAACGCCGGAGTACGCCGTCATCGATCACCAGCGCGGGCAACCCATGGTCCTGATGCTGGCGCTGTGCGCGGCCGTCATCATCGCGTTCGGGCGGTGGCGTGGACTGACCGCGATCGTGGGGCTGGCGGTGAGCTTCGCCGTGCTCCTCTTCTTTGTCATTCCGGCCATTCTCGACGGCGAACCACCATTGCTCGTCGCCATCGTGGGATCGTCGGCGATCATGTTCGCGGTCCTATACCTGACACACGGGGTCAACGTGCACACGTCGGTGGCCATCCTCGGCACCCTCGCGAGCCTGGTCCTGACCGGACTGCTTGGTGCGGCCTTCACGGCAACGACCCAGCTGACCGGCTTTGGCACCGAGGAGAGCCTCTACCTGTCCATCCTGCAGGGCAATGTAGACATGCGGGGGCTGCTACTTGCTGGGATCATCATTGGCGCGCTCGGCGTTCTCGACGACGTCACGGTGACACAGGCGTCCACCGTCGCGGAGCTATCCCAGACGCCGACGTCCAGGTTGGAGCTTTACCGAGCGGCGACCCGGATAGGGCGGGCCCACGTGGCATCAGCGGTCAACACGATCGTGCTGGCGTACGCGGGTGCGTTTCTTCCCCTGCTCCTGCTCGTCGCCGCTGGTGGCCGCGATGTCAGTGACCTGCTCACGAGCGAGTTCCTAGCGCAGGAGATTGTCCGCAGCGCCGTAGGGACCATCGGCCTCGTGGCGGCTGTACCGATCACTACCGCGCTGGCCGCACTCGTCGCGGACATCCAGCCCGCACCGAAGCCCGCGCACCGACTCAATGAGCGCTGACCGCCCGTAGCAGCTCCAGCGGGACGCCTCGCCTGTGGATTTCGTCGATCTAGGGCTTAAGGTCCCGAATAGGAGAATCGCAAGGAACTCAAAGGTTCACCCAGTCGCTCCATTGTGGCCGTCGGCGACTTTACCCGCGAGTCCGGCGTGGTCGCCATGCGCCAACTCCTCGAAGACGACCCGGGGCTCGACGCGGTCTTCATCGCATCCGAACTGATGGCCGACGGCGCCCTGCGTGCACTGCGCCAGGCTGGCCGTCGGGTGCCCGAGGACGTCGCCGTCGTGGGCTTCGATGACATCGAGGTCGCCCGGTACACCGAGCCGCCGCTGACCACCGTTCGGCAGCCCATCCTTGAGATCGGTCGCGAGATGGTACGACTGATGCTGCGCCTCTCCGCCGGCGAGGAGATCGAATCGAGCGTCGTGCTCCCCACTGAGCTCATCATCCGCGAATCGGCCTGACTTCTGCTGAGACGGAACACCCGCCGGGAGCTTAAGCTCCCGGCGGGTCTCCGTTGCACTAACCCGGTTGATGCACCGGGGGTGCCGAGGTCACCTCGTAGCTGGGGTGACGTGCACCGTGGCGTAGGAGTTGTCCTTAGCGGTCTTCAGGATTCTGATCGTGACACCGTAGCTGACTCCGGCATCACCTGGGTTGCCCGAACCGAGCACTACGCCGATGTTCGCGCCATAGAGGTCGGTCGCCGGAGTGCCGTCCGGATTCACGATCCGGAACGTGTACGCCGCCTGGTTCCTCGCCGGGATCACGCACGACGCGTCCACATCCCGGAAGAAGAGGCGCCCGCCGGGGCGGATCTCCAGGCCCGGGTACCAACCCTTCGCGTCGGTGAACGTAGACACCCCCGGCTGCTGGCCGAAGCTCGTGCAGTACTCGCTGTACGGTTCCCCGGCTGCCTCGAGGCACTCCGTGAACGCGTTGGTCGACTTCAACGAGAACGCCGCGTTGGAGGACTGCGGACGGCTCGGGATGTTGTCCAACGTGCTCGGATCCTTCAAGGCCGCCTCACCCTGCCGACGGTACGGATCGAAGTGCGAATCTACGATCAGCAACCCGCCCTTGGCGCCCCAGTTCGGGAAGCCCTGAAGGTCGGCCGTGACGTGGTTGTTGTTTCCGTAGGTCGTATCCCGGTACCAGACGAGCATGCCGGGAGCGTTGTAGGGAACCCGCTCGACCTTCCACGCGTCGCGCGAGTAGGTCGTGTCGTAGGCGTACTTCAGGCCTTGGTCGAAGCCGTCGAAGTTGCGCCACTCCGCGAGGTAGTAGTGGGCCCGGACCTGGGTGCCGCTGTCGATGTGCCACCCTGCCCCGACCGTGTCGGTCCAGGTGCCGCCTGCCGCGGTCCAACCGTTGGCACCGCTCTCGACGTTGTCGCTCCACGGCGTCGCGCCGCCGCCGGTCACCGAGAAGTCGTCGGCGAACCAACCGCGCTCCAGGAACCCTGCGTCGGTGGCCTGCCGAAGCCGCAGCTGGACGGTCGTGCCCTTGAACGGGCTGAGGTCGACATAGTCGTGCCGCCAGCCGTGGCTGTCACCTGTGAGGCCGTACTTCTTGTTGCCATAGTCGACCATCCGGCCGTTGGGGTCGGGGTAGCCGTCGTCGGTGGAGACCAGTGTCCCCGCCTCGTTGAAGACCTTCAGCTCCGTCCACGGCCCGCCGTTGGCGGAGACCTCCACGAAGCCGAAGTCCCAGTCTTCCTCGATGACATAGTTGTTCCACATCCAGAACTTCGCATCGTCGGCGTCCGGGACGTCGACCGATCGGGTGATCTTGACGTCGGCCCAGTCCTGGTCGGCGCCCGAGTACCACATGTTGCCGCCGCTGTGCGGATCCGCCAGCGTGATGACCTTGTTCGGCAAGTTAATCTTGATGCCGTCTTTGGTTCCGCGCGGTGTCCGCGACGTCTGCCCAAGCTGGACATCGCGCGCGTCCGCCCCGGGTGCAAGTATGAGCGGGTCCGCCCATCCGAGCACCCACTTGTCCCAAAGACCCATGTGCGTCGGCGTCGCCTGGAAGATCGGTCCTGTGTGCGAGCCCGAGGACATCAGGTCCCAGAAGTCGACGTCCGAGTCGGCATTGCCCGAGGTGTCATAGAGGTCCGGCAGGCCGAGGTCGTGGCCGTACTCATGCGCGAACACACCCACACCGGAGTCCTCCGGCTGCACGATGTAGTTCGAGACCTTGACGCTCGTGCCAGGAATCGTGTGGCCACCGGCCACCGCCGAGGAGTGCGCCCAGATCGAGTAGACGCCCTGCGCACCGCCGCCACCGGACTTGTCCTCGCCCCCATGGACCAGCACCAGGTGGTCTACGACCCCGTCGGGCTCGAAGAAGTTGCCGTCACCGTCCCGGTCGCCCTGGTCCTCGATGTCGTAGTCGGCCCAGTTGAAGGAGGGGTTTGTCGCGGCGAGCGTGTCAATCGCGTCGGTGGCGAGCCGTCCCGGGCCGAGTGGGTTGTCCGGGTGGCCATTCATTGACTGCACCGCACCGGCTTGCCACACTCCTGGCGCGACCTCGAAACAGCGGGATGCGCCGTACCAGGCCTCGGAGTGCGGCACCTTGACCCACGGCGTCGCGGCCCCGTCGACGGTGTAAGCACCCTTCGACATCTCAAGGTACATGTTGCGCATCGTGTAGCCGGCGAGGCTGATGCCGGGCTGGCCGTCCGGGCCAGTCAGGTCGGTGCGGACCCGCTCGGTGATGCCAGTCGTCGTGTAGAGCATCTTGTTGAAGTGGTCAGTGGAGAAGTCCGGAACCCACATCGAGTTGTTGTCGTCGTGAGCGAGGTCCGCCGGGTTCGGAATGTTGTTGTGCAGCGGGCCGTTCTGGACGTTGCCGGGCACGCAGTTGCGGCCGTCGAACACGGTGGCGGGTACCATGCTGTCGGTGAAGTCGTCGTTGGCCGCCTCGTTGAACTCAACCAGGATGGTCAGCAGCTTGGCGGTCTGGGTGTTCTTAGCCTGCTTGATCTGGCGCGGGTTCTCGCCTGTCTTGATGGCTTTGGCCTCGAGTTTGGCCAATTCTCGTGCGGTGACCGGGTTACCTCGCGCGAACTTGTGGTCGTAGGCCTTGGCCTTGTCGACGGGTGATGCGTAGATCCCGCCGTTGCCCTTGACCTCGCGACCGTTGTGGTCGCGCTGAACAGCCGGCTCGGCGTAATTGATGTAGTACTCATCGGAGCCGATTACGGCGCCGGGCAGGTTGCCGACCTGGGCGTTTGCGCTGCCGTTGACGACCACTGCGGTGGCTGCCAGGGCCAGCGCCGAGGTTGCAGCAAGAACTATCCGCGTACGTGTTCGGCCGCGGGGGATGACGACCTTCATGCCACTCCGTTCCTGGGGGTGTCGGAAGACGGAACATGGACTACGACGTTCGGCCAAGGGGGAGCCACCCGAACGACACAGTCCAACAGGCGGGAACGCTAAGGCACGTCACCCTGTGGCGCAAGAGTCAGGCCTGGCTGGAGCCCCTCGGCATGGCCAGATTGATGCTGACTCCGACAACATTTCCCATATCACACAAATAGCGACATTGGAGCTCAGCGATGGGCTCCCCGCTCCGTCGACACAAGAGGGAGCCCCCGGTTCCGATCGAACCGGGGGCTCCAGGTGCGCGGTGAGGGTTAGTGGGTTATCTGGATCGTGTTGCGCACAATCGTCGTGCCTGCCACGAGCGGTGTCGTCATCGAACTCGTCACCGTTCCGGTGCCCGGTATGAGTCCCAGGACGGTCACTGTGTACGACGTCGACCCGCCCGGGGTCGGGTCGGAGCTGGTGACTACCAGATCCTCGGTCGGGAGGCCAACGATGCTGTCTCCGGCACCCTCGGCATTCTCCGCGACGACCAGGAACGGCTGACCGGCCGGGTCGGCCGGCAGCGCCGCTGGGTCGTAGGCGAACGAGATGTCCTGCGTGCCGTCGACACCGATCCAGGTCTGGAAGTGCCGGTTGCTGGTGGTGCCGAAGACGTTGACCTGCCACTCGATGACGAGCCAGGTGTTGACGCCGTCGGTCAGCGTGGCGGCCAAAATGCCCGGTGCGCCGGTGCCGTCCAGGTCGGTCCAGAACGGAGCGACCATGTTGTTCGGCCTAGCCGGATCCGGGCCACCCGGGATGATGCAGCACTCATTGTCCTCGGACGTGCCTCCGCCGGCCACGAGATAGCCGTTGGAGTCGACACCCGCGACGTTGTACGTCTGCCCGTTGTACACGAATGGGGGCACGTTGTAGTTGAGGATGTCCTCGTCGCCGATCGCGTCAGGTGTGACGCCGAACAAGGCCAGCGGTAGGAAACCCGCCGGTGAGGAACCGGGGGCGATAGACGGGACACCCGGGTGGTTGCCGCCCAGCGGCACGTTCTCCTTCGTGGCTGAGAACGGGCCTGTCTTGGTGGCCCCAGAGACGGCCACGATGGGCAGCCTGAGGCTTGTGTCCGTCCGCAGGTCGACCTCGGTGTCCGACGGCGAGTTGTTCGTCGCCGTCACCGTGCAGGTGCTCGTCGCGAACTTCGCAATGGACGTCGGCGTGCATTCGCTGGTGAGGTTGACGCCACCCTGCTGAGCCACAAACGCCACCGGCAGGTGCAACCTCGGCAAGCCGTGCCGGCTCGGGGTAAGCCGAATCTCGCCGAACGACTGCGTCGCGGTCTGCGAAAGCGCCTTTATCTTGATAGTCAGCGTGACCGAGTTGCCCGCTCCAACGGTGAAGATTCTCGGGCTCACCGAGATCGACGCGCCGGCCGGGGCCGAGGTGGACACCCGGTAGGTCTGCGACTTGTTGGTGACGTTCTTGGCGACCCGGGCGGTGGTGATCGATCCGGGCATGATCGGTGCGTTTACCGAGGCCAGGTTGAGGTTGATCGCCGATACCGGATCGTCGCCGAGGAGCGCCATGTTGGCCGCGGTCTCGTCAAAGGTCAGGCCGGGGTTGCCCGCGACATTGAGGTTGATGCGACCCGAACCGAGGTCGAACGGGTCGGCTGGCGTGCTCAGGTTCTCTTTGAGGACAGCTGTGGTTGCGGTCGTCATGAGCGCAGACTTGATCTGGCCGGGCGTCCAGCTCGGGTGCTGCGCCTTGAGCAGGACTGCCGCGCCCGCGTTATGGGGCGACGACATCGACGTGCCTGCGATCGCCTGGAAGAGTTCTCCGGGCGGCCCCTCAAGGATGGACTCTCGGAAGGGTGTGTGGCCGGCGAGGATCTGTACGCCCGGCGCGGTGACATCGGGCTTGATGAAGTTGCCGCCGGGTCCTCTTGAGGAGAACGCGGCCATGACGTCGCCAGTGCCGTTGATCTTCTGGCCAGCGGTGAACGACGCCGTCGCTCCAGGGTTGGCTGCCATGTAGGCACTGAAGCCTGAGCCAGTCCCGTCGGCCAGGTGCACCGTGGGCAACCAATGGTTGTCGGTCTCCACGTCGGCGAGGGTCGGGTTGTAGAGAATCATGCCCGCGGCGCCGCCCTGTAGGACGTTGAATCCCTTTTCCACTCGTGCGTTGGACCCCCGCTGGCAGGCAACAATCTTGCCGGTGAACGTGCCCGGTGCGGCCGGAGCGGTGCACAGGTTGTTGCTGTACGGCGCCGCCGACGACAGCACCACCGGCAGTGGGCCGGCGCCGGCCGTGATCGACGCACCGTGCAGCGTGAGGTTTCCCCCCGCTGCGGTTAGGGTCAGCGTCGAGTCGAACTCGCGCTTCTGCGTAGAGGCGGCGACGGTAGCAACCCACGGGGAGAGGTGATTGACCGTGCCGGCACCGGGGCCCTCGTTGCCCGCGGACGCGGACACGAAGACGCCGGCTGCGTAGGCGTCGAGGAAGGCTAGCTCGACTGGGTCCTGGAACGGGTTGGTGCCGCCCGAGATCGAGAAGTTGATGACGTTGACGCCGTCAAGGATGGCCCGCTGGACCGCGGCCGCACTGTCGGAGCCGAAGCAGCCCTGGATGCCGCAGACCTTGTAGACCGAGACCCACGCGCCGGGGGCGATGCCGTTGATCGGCCCGCGCTCTACGCCGAAGACAGGCGCCGAGGCGAGAGCGTTGCCCGCCGTGGTGGAGCCGGTGTGGGTGCCGTGGCCGTTGGAATCACGAGCAGTATGGAAAGGCTCCGCCGCGGCGCGAGCGGGGTTGCTCAGGTAGGTCGCGAGGAACGGCGCGCCACCGATTAGCTTGTTGGTGCAAACGAACGGGTCGACGGCGGGCGTCAGCGGGTTGTCCCCGAAATTGCACGTACGGGCGGGCCCGGGCGGTACACCGAGGTTTCCCTTATCGACGAAGGATGGGTGCTCCGGCCAGGCGCCGGTGTCGAGCACGCCGAAGATGACGCCCTTGCCTGCGTTGGCTTTGCCGCCTAAGCCCGGGTAGAGCGAGGTGGCGCCGATGAAGTCGGGGCTGGAGTCGGTAAGTGGCTGGCGAAGTGAGTCGGACTGAACAGCCACCACACCGGGGATCGCAAGAACATCAGCGATCTTGTTCGCCGGCACCGTGGTCGCCACACCGCCATACACCGTGCGCAGACGGTTCGTGATCTTCGCTCCGGGGACTCTCTTGTCCAG
>JAHRHA010000332.1 GCA_020027875.1 Micromonosporaceae bacterium
GAGCACTCCCTCGCCGACGCCGCCGCTGCGGCGGGTCTCGTCCACCACGAGCACCCGCCCGGTGGCACTCGCCTCCCGGACGAGATCCGCTACGGGCAGCGGCGCCAACCAGCGCAGGTCCACCACGCGCACGTCGACGCCCCGCTCGGCCATACGCGCGGCGACCCGCAGCGACATCCTCACCCCATTGCCGAACGTGACGATCGTCAGGTGCTCCCCGGCTCCGTACACCCTCGCCCGCCCCATGGCGACGTGGTTGGGCGCCCAGTCCTCCGGTGCCGCGTACGGGGCGAGCATGCCGTTGTCACCGTCGATGTGCAGGTCGCGCGTGTGGTAGAGCGCGATCGGCTCCAGGAAGACGGAGACGCTGCCATCCACCCCGGCCGCCGCCAGGCAGGTACGCAGCATGGGCGCTGCCTCGGCAGCGCACGCCGGCACTGCGACGACGAGCCCAGGGATGTCCCGCAGCACAGCCACCGAGTTGTCGTTGTGGAAGTGACCCCCGAACCCCTCCTGGTACGCAAGCCCGGCGACCCTGACCACCATGGGGTTGCGGAACGCGCCCTTCGAGAAGAACTGCATCGAGGCACCCTCGCCGCGCAGCTGGTCCTCCGCGTTGTGCAGGTACGCGAGGTACTGAATCTCCGGTACGGGGATGAGGCCACCCAGGCCGGCACCGAGCGCCAGGCCGAGGATCGACGTCTCGTCCAACAGCGTGTCGAAGACGCGTTCCGCGCCGAAGCGGTCGCGCAGGCCCTTCGTCACGCCGTACACACCTCCCTTGGCCGCGACATCCTCGCCGAAGAGCACCATCGCGTGGTTCGTCATCAGCGCATCGGTCAACGTGGCGTTGATGGTCTGGGCGAGCGTGAGCGGGCCGGCCTTCTCCGGCAGACGACCGCCGAAGGCCTCCTCTCGCGCGCCCTGACTCGGCCCGGCCGCCGCGTCCGCACCCTCGGAGACGGTCCGGGCGACCCGTACCGGCCGGCGCGGGGCCAGCGAAGCCATAACCTCGTCGGCGCTGGCGAGTTTGGGCTCGGCGATCACCTCCTCTGCCACCCGGCGCACGTGCCAGCTCGTCTCGTCGTAGCGCGCGAGGACCTCGTCGGGGCTCAATAGACCTGCCTCGATCAGGAGTTGCGCGGTCGCGACCAGCGGATCCCGGTCCAGGTCGGCGTTGATCTCCGCAGTCGAGCGGTACGCCACCTCGGCGTCGGCCCCGGCGTGCCCCATCAGGCGCACCATGCTCAGGTGCAGCACGGCGGGCCGCCGCTCTCGGCGTACCCAGTCGGCCGCCTCCACCGCCGCGTCGTACGCCTCGGCCAGGTCGCACCCGTCGGCGGCGGCGTAGCGCAGCCCCGGCCGAGCCTTCAGCGTCGCCGCCACCCAACCCTCCGGCGAGCGCACGCTGATGCCGATGCCGTTGTCCTCGCACACGAACAGAACGGGCAGCTTCGCGCCACCATGGTCCAGCCAGCCGGATGTGTTGAACGCGGCCTGAGCGACGGCGTGGTTTACCGAGGCGTCGCCGAACGAGCAGATCACGATGGCATCCTCGGGCCAGGTTGGCTGTGCCGGGGCTGCCCGGCGCCCACCCGACATCGTGTGGCCGAACCGCGGCGAGCGCCTGAGCCGGGTCTGCTCGATGGCGTATGCAAGGCCGACCGCCCTGGGTAGGTGTGAGGCGATCGTCGACGTCATCGGGATCACCGCGAGCTGTGGGTGACCGAACACCTTGTGCCGGCCACCGGAGATCGGCTCGGTGGCCGCGGCGACGATGCCACGCAGCACGTCGCGGATCGGCTCGGTGCCGCCGACCTGGCCCGCGCGGGCGCAGTAGAACCCGCCCGACCGGTAGTGCAGCAGCGCCGGGTCGGTCGGCCGCACGGCCGCCGCGATCGCCGCGTTGCCCTCGTGCCCGGAGGAGCCGATGGTGTAGAACCCCTCGCCGAAGCTGCGCAGCCACCTGGCCGCCAGGTCGAGATGACGGCTAGCCAGTTGCGCCTCGAACAGATCAAGGGCGAGCGCGCCGGTCAGGGTCGAGCCCCCGCGCACCGGCGAGAGCGGATCCGTGGCCTCCGCGGGGCTGGAGAGCGCACCGACGGCGGCTCGAAAGCGATCGTCTAGCTCCTGCGGCGTCGTCACGCGCCCCATTCTCCCCTCTCGCGAACCCTCCCCCGTCGGCCTCTGGCGTCTCCCCCTCTCTCCCCCGTCGATCATGACCTGGAGGTCATGATCGGCGCTGTTTCACGACGGTCAGATCATGATCACCGCGATCTTGCAGCGATTCGGTCACGCCGGGAGGAAGGAGAAGCGGACCTGCCGGGTCGGGTTGTCGCCGTTGGGGTCGACGAGGCAGATGGACTGCCACGTGCCGAGGGCGATCCGCCCGCCGAGTACCGGCAGCGACGCGGAGGGCGAGACGAACGCCGGCATCACGTGGTCGCGCCCATGTCCGGGCGAGCCATGCCGGTGACGCCACCGGTTATCGGTGGGCAACACCTCGTCCAGCGCCCTGAGCAGGTCCTCATCGGAACCCGCACCGGTTTCGATGATCGCGACGCCGGCCGTGGCGTGCGGCACGAAGACGTGCAGCAGCCCGTCCCCGCGCCCGGCCACAAACCTCGCTGCCTCCGCGGTGATATCGACGACCGCCGGGCGGTTCCCGGTCCGCACTGTGACGATCTCGGTCTCCACGATCGTCGAGTCTGCCATTCAGGCCGCGCCCGGCCGGTCCACCGACAGCCCCCGCACGCCTCGATCCCCGCGTCGATCATGAGCTGACCGTCGTGAAATGGCGTCGATCATGACCTCCAGGTCATGATCGGCGTTTGGGGGGTGGGTTGGCGTGACGAAAGGGGCGGGCGGAGGGCAGGATGGCAGAAGGACAACAGCCCCTCCGGCCACCCCGGAGACATCCCACTAAGGAACGCCTGTGGCCACC
>JAHRHA010000333.1 GCA_020027875.1 Micromonosporaceae bacterium
CCGAACCGGCCCTGGCGGGCTCCGGTCGAACACCGCCGGTGAAGGACGTCGGTGAGCCGTGTGCGGGAGAACCGCATGCACGGTTCGACGGGGAGGGGCTGGAAACGGAGCGGGAGCTACCGCGCCAGCCCCTCACCCAACCATCCTCGGGGACATCCTTTCCCAGAGCTATTGACCACGGCTCAACCCTTGGCCATCCTGAACAGGCACATCCTCCCGCTCTTCCCATTGGCACCAGCGGTCCGCTCCGGCCAGCCCAGCGTGTCAACTCGTATCCTCCCGCGACGCCGGGACGGGGGCGGCTACGGCGCAAGCACCTTTCAGACTGCACTGCACCGCTGAAGACGAATCACTCGATCCCCTCAGAATTCCCTCCAAAGGCGAACCCTCAGACCCCTTGGGAGGTGATCGCTGGCATCGCCATGTCAGACCGATCAAGCCGCCAACGCTGCTGCTATACCTCCAGATGGGTCTTGGGCGACACAGGGTCGTGGTGGTTCATGCGTAGCAGGACTCTACCGCACTCTCCTCGGTTCCACCGACCCGGCAAGGGCCAGGAGCCTCCCAAGAGCGCGAGCGGCACGGCGGACCGAGCCGAAAGGAGCTTGCACCGAAAGAGACCCGGACATCGAATCGACATCGTCGTGGAGGAGACCGCCGCGCCGTGGCAGAGGGCCGCGTATCCGAGCGTCGAGCTGAATTCCTTAGACCCTTCGTTGGAAGGCTGGGTGACTGGATGGCCATTGACTTCACCCTCACGGCCGAGCAGAAGGAACTACAGGCATCCACACGAGCATTCGCACAAGACGTCCTCGCGCCGGTTGTGCGGGAAGCCGACGCTGAACCCGACCCCCTACGCGCGTTCCAGCTCACCAAGGACGCCTACGTGGCCGGGTACAAGGCTGGCATCGCGTTCTGCATGCTCCCGCGGGAGTACGGAGGCGGCGGGCTGTCCAACGTGGACCTGATCATCGCCGGTGAGGAGCTCTGCGCCGTCGATCCCGGCTTCGCCTGCACCGTACTCGTCAACGGACTGGGCTTGATGCCGGTCTGGTACTGGGGCACGGAGGCGCAGAAGGACCGCTTCCTACGCGCCGCCACGTCCGACCCGACCGGGGAGTACCTCGTCGGCTATGCCGTCAGCGAGCCGGCCGGCACGCCGGGCGGGACGGCGAACTTCGACACCCCGCTGCCCAGCCCGACCGGGATCGGCGTGACCGCCACACTTGACGGCGACGAGTACGTGCTCAACGGCCGCAAATACTGGCCCTGCAACGTTGCCGGCTGGGACGGCACGGGCGCCAACGCCAGCATCGTGGTGGTCCGCACCGATCCCGACAAGGGTGGCACCGAGGGGCTCTCGGCGATGATGGTGGAGCGGGGCACGCCCGGCGTGTCCTACAAGCTGATCAGCAAGCTTGGGCACCGGCTGACACCCAACGCCGAGATCGTGTTCGAGAACGCTCGGGTCCCCGCCGACAACCTCGTCGAGGGGACCAGAGGAAACGGCGACCTCCTCATCAACCGCAACTTCGCGTGGTCGGGCCCGGTGGCCGGGATCGCGGCCGTGGGTGTCGCCCGCGCCGCCTTCGAGACCGCGCTCGACTGGGCCAGGACCTACACGGCCGGCGGGCCACGCCCAATCATCCACTACCAGAACGTCGGCTACGTCCTCGGTGACGTGGCGGCACGCATCGAGGCCTGCCGTTACTTCTGCTGGAAGACCGCGCACTACCTCGACCAGCACGATTACCACGGCGAACTCATCGGCGCGATGTGCAAGATCTTCTGCACCGAGCTGCTGTTCGACAGCGTGTACAAGTGCATGCAGGTGGTCGGGGTCAACAGCCTCGACACCCAGCACCTGTTCGAGAAGTACCTGCGCGAGGCCGCCGTGCTGCCGCTCTACGACGCCGGGAACTTCGGCATGCAACGCCGCCGCGTCCACGGCGTGCTGGCCGACCCCCGCTTCAACCCCCGCGCACTCATGGACAACGAGTTCGTCCCCTTCGACAAGAGCATGGAGACGATCGACACCATCCCGGGGCCGGAACCGACGCCACAGATCGCCCCCGTCGGCTGACGACCCGCCGCTCGGGCCTGGGAGACCCTCAAGGTCGCGCCTCCCAGGCCCGGAGCGGAACGTGCCGCTGACACCAGGCCAGGGCAGTCCCACCATCCTCGACCCACAGGCCCCCTCAGGGAGTAGAGCGGCCACGCCCGACGCCGGGACGCCGGCCCGGCGCCGACCGCGCCCGAGACCTGGCCGCGCTGCGCTTCGTGGGCCCGTAAACTCAAACGTGTCGCAGGACGTCCGCGACGGAGCCGACCGCGGGGCCGAGGCAGGAGGCGGAGGAGGGCAAGGGCACGCGTTGTGAGTGAGGGAGGATCGCCCCATGAACCGGCTCCAGCGCTTGCGTGATGCCGGTGTTTCCATCTGGCTGGACACTTTGTCCCGGGACTTGCTGGACAGTGGCGCGTTCGCGGAGCTGGTACGCGACTATGCCGTCACCGGCGCCACCTCCAACCCGACGATCTTCGCCAAGGCCATCCTGGGGTCCGACTGCTACGACGAGCAGCTGCGGGCGGCGGTCGCGGCCGGTGTCCGCGACCCGCAGGCGCTCTTCTTCGCCTTGGGTCTCGAGGACATTCGCCGGGCGGCGGAGGTCTTGCGGCCCGTCTACGACGCCTCGACCGGAAGCGACGGCTTCGTCTCGTTTGAGTGCACCCCGGACGTCGCCGACGACACGTCCGCCACGATCGCCCAGGCGCTGGAGCTCTGGGGACGGCTGGGGTTGCCGAACGTGCTGATCAAGGTCCCCGCCACCGCCGCCGGGGTGGCCGCGATCCAGGAGCTGACGGCGCGGGGCGTCAACGTCAACGTGACCCTGCTGTTCTCGATCGACCGCTACGAGCAGGTGATCGGGGCTTACCTTGCGGGG
>JAHRHA010000084.1 GCA_020027875.1 Micromonosporaceae bacterium
CTCAGACCTCCGGAAGTGAGGGGGTGTCGCTCAGTTTAAGTTGATCATGGTTTGAGGGTGTACGTCAGGGGGCGGGGGTCGTCGGGGATATGGGGCGGGGTCTGGTTGATCTCGTCGAGGAGCATGGCGAGGATCTGGGTCAGGCGTGGGGTGTTGGGCCGGTCGAGTTCGATGTGGACGGTCGTGTCGGTGTAGGTGATGGTGCCGCCGAGGTGTAGCAGGTTGCGGGTGGTGGCGCGGTATTCGTTGTTGTCTTGCAGGTAGGTGTTGAGGTGGTGGGCCAGCCAGTGTTCGGCGTTGCCGGCGAGTAGGCGGAGCACCATTTGCAGGGCGCGGCGTTGGGTGCGGTGCACGGCGCGGGCGGCGTCGGGGTCGATGACGTTGGCGGGCAGTTTGGCGGGGATGGTCTTGAGTCGGTCTTGCATGTCGGTGATCTGTTTGTCCAGGGTGTGGATGCGGCGCTGGGCGGTGGTGGATTCGTGGTTGAGCGTGTTGATGGTGATGGTGCGGTCGGTGTGCAGGGCGCCGATGCGTTCCCGCAGCTTGTCCCGTTCGCCGGTCAGGGTGGTGAGTTCGGCGCGTAGCTGTTTGCGCTGTGGGTTGTCGACCTTGCGGGTGTTGGCCTGGATGGTGGCGTGGTAGTCGCCGAGGTAGTCGATGCCGTAGAAGTCCATGTATTTGAAGAAGTTCTCGATGCCCCAGCGGGCGCGCATGAACACGATGAGCTTGGCCGGGTCGGCCTCGGTGTCGGAGGTGAGGATCTGCAGTACCGGGCTTCCGGCGTCGAAGAGGGTGATCTGCCGTGCGGCGCCGTAGTCCTTGAGCTGGACGGTTTCGTCGGCGTAGGTGACGGTGGTGTCGGTGCCGTTGCGGCGCACGGTGGTCGTGGCGCGTTCGGCGGTAGTCGCGGCGAGCGGGGCACGCCGGTAGCTGATCCAGTGGTATCCGGCCTTGCGGCATGCTTTGAACACCGCGGGGTAGGACCCGCCCCGGTCGAACGCGATCGTGGCGGGTGTGCCGGGTCCCAGGATCTCGCGGAGTTGGTCGAGCACCGGGGGCAGCGAGGTGGACAGGCCCGCCGGTTCGCCGTTGGTGAAGCAGATCGCCCGCCCGCGCGCGTCCACGACCGCGGTGTCGACCCGGCCGGGCTCGGCGAGGCGGCGTTTGGTGTTCCAGCCCTTGCCCACCGGCAACGCCCCCGTGTAGGGGATGAAATGGTCGTCGATGAAGTACAGGCCCGACTCGTTGGGCTCGGCCTCCAGCATCGCCTGGGCCAACGAGCGCTGCAACGCCAACGCGTCACACCGGTCGGCGATCGCCGCCAACCTCGGGCGCAGGGTACGCAGCTCGGGCAGCACATCGATACCGGCCACCGGCCCGACCTGGGCCCGGTCGGGATGCTTGGCCTGCTCCAACGACGCGAACCCCAGGGCAAACACCGTCGAGGTGGCCGACAGCACGGCGATGTCGTCGAACCGCCGTGACCGGCCGGCCAACGCCCGCGGGAGGGCGCCGACGGCTTGGGCGAACAGGCCGGTGGCGCCAACCCTGTCCGTGAACGCGTGCAGCAGCATCGCCCCGGCATAACGACTGTCGAACCGGCCGGTCGCGATCCTGGCCGTCCCCTCGCTGATCACCGGGGGCCGCGCACTGTCCACATCAGACGATCCGATCGCCCCAGTCGCCACCGCGTCCGGCGTCGGCTCGGCCCCTGTGGCCACCGCCTCCGCCGTGTCGATCAGATCCAGCAGCGACTGCCCCACCACCGCCGGGTCGCCGCCGGCCGCGGCCCGCGCCCCGGTCTTGTGGGACACGCTCAGCCGCCGGGCGATCTCAGCGTCCGACAGCCCATCAGCCCGCCACGCCCGCGCCTGAGCCACCTGCGGCGCCGACAACTTCCGCGGACGGCCCCGCCGCTGCACCAGACCCGCCGAACCGTGCCGGCGGGCGTTACCCCGCAACATCGACACATATACTGGCGTCAGACCGAACAGCTCAGCCACGCGCACGCCCGGATAGCCCAACTGCGTCAACATGACCACCACCATGTTGCGCATCCCCAGATCGTCGTCGTCATAACTGGCCAGCAACGTGCTGCCAGCCATCACCGCCGTCCGTCCATCATGGACAACGATGCGCAGATCCGCCGACTCGGGCATACCCTCCATGATCGCCTGAACAGCCACCGACACGCCAGCAGCCTAACGTGCATTAAAGCCTTTTGTCCAATCGGCGTGCCGAAGAAACCGCACCTCAAGCGACGTGCGGCTCACACGCTTCCGGAGGTCTGAGCCGCCAGGGTCTCACGGTACAGGACGACAGCTCCCTTGCCCAGTTCACAGTATTTGCCGCAAAGCAGCTTGAGGAAACCTGCAGCAATGTCTACAACTGCTGCCTCCCATGACAGTCGACCTCGCACGGTAAACTGTTCTGGCGCTTTAGGCCCGATCTGCATGTAGCCGAGCGACAAGCCTGACACTATGCTTGTCCCTCCCATAATGCCTGCTAGATCCCGCACAATCGTCAGCGGTTCGAGCTGGTCTGTGTCCGCTGTTCCCACCTGTGGGCTCACAAAGGGTACTCCCGGTGCCTCAAACGCCATTGGTACGGCAAGACCGTTCTTGAGAACTAGCTGATTGTTGCCGTCCGGCTGCCTAACCACGCAGGCGGCCAGCTTGCCTAAGCCCGTGCTGTCCTTGATCGTCACTCGGAAGTCGGCGCTCTTTGGCTCGCATCGGTACTTGCTCTCGTCAAATTCACCGATAAAGTCCTGGGCCCACGACTTCAATAGTGCCGTTCCAACCGCAATCAGGCGTTCGATCGAGGTCATGACGTCGGTGAGGACCACCTTGATCTTGCGACCGACGTCAATTGTGAACTCGCCGATCTTGTTGATGACCATTCGGAAGAGGCTGAAGTGCGGCACTTTTGCACTGAGCTCCTGTGCCTGCTCGTTGATGGCCGTTGGAATGGGCATCCACATACCAAGAGCGTCGCTGTATGTCTCGATGCCCGCGTTTTTGATCGTTGGCAACGGATTCCCTGGCGCCGCGGCGTCAGCTGGAATAGTAGTTGGGTCGAACTTGAAGACGACGTCGGCACTGGTAAGCGGGCTTGAGGGCACGATGTCGACAGGACCAGCCAACACCTTAGCCAGCTGGGACAGTGGTGATTCGTCTGTCGTCTCCTGCCTGACAGCTGCGAACGTCACAGTGGTCACCTGACCAGCGCCGCCCGGCGCAACTCGGATGCCAATGGTTTTCCCCGAGTTCCATGCCGTCCCGCCTTGCGGTCCGACGGCTGCCTCCTCGACGCCGGCGTTGACATGCAAGGAGGAACCATGCGAATGCTGCAAGCAATGAAAGGACGGCCGCACTGCTCACCACTACCACCCAGAGTCGACGGCCACGTGGTATGCGCACGTCACTTACCTCCGATCGAGATGGGGCGACACGAGTTTTGTTGCCGGTATCGACGCGGTGTAAATCTCGGTGCGTGGTGCGCGTGAGCCGCTTTGTAGCGGAGCGGGCGCGCCTACCTGATGAAGTCTGCCGGTACCGTAGCAACCCGATGCCGGACAGTAATCGCTCGTCTTGGCCCTAGTTGCCGACAGTGGGCGGGTCCTTACTGTCCGATCATCTACTTGTGGCTGTCCATCCCTGGGCCAACCGGCCGGGGTTAGATCAGCCTTTTGGGCAGCGGATGCGGGGCGCGGGAGTTCGGCGCCCGTGTAGGGGAGTATTGATCTCTCAATGAGGGCCTTGTCATTACCGGCATCGCCGCCTCTTGACTTACTGGCGCACGGGCCTCATGCCGCGCTCCAGCTCGACTTCCTTTCGACACTCGCGCAGTACACGAAATACGGCGTCGTCTTCGCAACCCACAGCGTCGGCCTAAACCGGACGGCCGCCGACCGCATCTACACTCAGTGGCGCCCGGCGTGCTTGCCGCTCATGGTTTCGGCGTTCCGTCCATCTACAACACATTGGCTACGTATCGCTGAGTGCCACGAGGAGGTGCGCGGCACGTGACCTGCTCTTTTCACCGCGCCGACTCCCGCAAGGGAGGCCAGCTTGGCCCCTTACGGGCGGCGCCGGGTGACTGCGTCATGTTCGCGAGCCTTCCGTCGAGCGCCAGTCGGTAGTCGACGGGCGCTCGTGGCCCGGCGCTGCAGGGGTCGGCGCGTGTTGAGGCGCGCGAGAGAATCTCCGCATGGCAGGAGCGAGGGTGCGATGGCGGCGAGCCGACCAAGAATTCGAGGTTCTTGACTTTGGTCGGATGTGGTTCAGCGATCAAACGACGATTGCATCGGCGGCCGAGGTGATAGAGCCGGCTTCGCTTACTGAACTGCGTCATGCCGTTGATCGCTGTCGGCGGGACATGTACGACGGCGACTATGTCTTCGAGATCTACGATGCGCCGGTCGAACAACTCTCAATAGACGAGGAAACGTTCAGCCCTCGGCCGGTCTCGCTCGAGTTCGGTGGCACCTATACGATCTTGAAGTTGGTGCTCGTGCATGGCCCGGATGAGCCCGCGCAAGACCCTGGCGTGGTGGCAGCCATACTGTCTCCCCTCCTGCGCAGGATGCGCGCGACGCTCGTTCAGTTCACCGTGGAAGCACAGATCAGCGCCACGGTGTGCCGTGTCAGCGTAAGCATCAATCCTCGAAATCTCACCGCTGGCGAGGCCCTTCGAATGGGCTCGGACCTTCTGCTCCTCTGGGGGGCGAGCTTGGGCAGTGGTTTGACGCCGACAACCGCGGTCGACCTCGTCAGGGCCGGCCGCGCCGACCTGCTCATCGGCCAAGCGGAGTCCGAATGGTTTGAGGCCAAGCAGGCGCCATATGGACTGGGGGATCCGGTCCAGGAGATCGAGCTCGCAAAGGATGTATCGGCGCTTGCAAACCGGCCGGAAGGTGGCTTGCTCGTAATCGGACTGGTGACCGGACGCCAGGGTGAGCGGGATGTGGTGAGACGCGTACGCGTCCAGCCGATGGACCGTCTGAAGCCGCTCCGCTACCGGCAGAGCCTCGACAGATGGATATACCCACGGCTGCAGGACGTCGCGGTGGATGCGGTGGAAGTTGAGCCTGGCCGCGGTCTGCTCACGATGTTGATTCCGCCCCAGCCGGAGCCGCTTTGGCCCTTCTTGGTCTCAGGCGCGGTCGTCGGCAGGAAGGTCCTGGGCAACCACTTCTCACTCGTCCGGAGACGCGGCGACGAGACGGTGGCAGACACCGCCGCGGTCGCGCACGGGCTCATGGTCGCTGGGCGAGCAGCGCTCGCGATTGCGCCCAGGCAGGCCACTCTTGCACCGGAGACAGCAGACTGAACGACGAGTTGCGTTGTGGCGACAGCACTCCGGCCGGTACGCGTTAACGGGCTTACCGCGCCGGCGGAGTCGCCGGGTATTGCGTTGCGCTGGTAGCGAGTGCCGACGTCACCTGCATGGGAGGCGACGGCACGCACCTACGCACCTGTCTCGATGTCGTTCAGCGGAACTACATCAACCAGATGATCTCGGGCATATCAAAGTGACCCATGCATGACGGCTGATTGGTCTAGTGCCGTGACCAGACTCGCCACATGATCAATATTGATTCCAACCCATCTGGTGACGTTTCGCTGGCACCTTTACGTCGAACGAGCCGACCGCGCCAGTCGGGACAAACGATCAGGTCCATTTCGGTTCGCGGTGCAGGATGGCCGGGATCATGGTCGGTGTAACGTGATGCCCGTCGGCCAACAGGCGCAGAAGCACGGCCCCACTATGGCGAGGTCGTCCTTGTCAAGCAGGTACGCGTGTCCGCCGACGAATACCGACATCAGTCCCGCCTCTGGGCTGAACGCGACCAGTTCGTACACGACGTGAGTCTGCCCTGTGGTCGTCTGCGCGCACCCACTGCCGCGGTGGCTGTGGATAACGTTCCGGGATTCACGTCACGTCCGGCGTGACGTCTAGGCGCACGAGCCTGGCTGTTGCATTTCGTCTCGTCGATCCCGACACGTGCCCGACACGATGTGCCTGACCATCCAGTAAGGTCCAACAGACGCAGCAGGTCCAGCGTGATGACCACTCCACGAATGGCCCACTGTCAGCCGTCGCCTTCCCTAGCGCCGATCGAACGCACGATCGCCCCGCGGCCGCCGACCTGCCGCGGTGCGGGCGCGACGACGTGGCCGAACATCACGCTCCTCGCCACCTCGGGAATGGGGTCCCCAGGAAACGCGACTTCCCGTTCATCGGGCACCACACGTATCTGACCGCCCCTCGCTTGGACTACGACCCGCCGACGGCCGACAGCACTGTCCATGGCAACCGATTGGTCGCTTGGCTGATGGCACGTGAATGACACAACGTGAGCGGGCGCCCTGCCCGCTTGAGGCTGGAACGGAGCAGCCCCGGTAGTCGAAGGCGCGCCTGGGTCGCAGAGGTGTGGCGGACCGGCAGACTGTAGCGATGTACGACACGGCTCGGCACCGCACCCTCATCTCTGAGTACGGTCGGCTTCGGAGCCGGGACGGCGGCACGCTGAGCCGCCAAATCCGAGGGGCACGGCTCAACGAGCTCGTTGCCGAAATGCTCAGATTGTGGGGCATCGACGCCCGCTCCTCCACAATCACACCCGCAGGTGAGATCGATGTCAGCTTCACTCTCGATGGTCAGCGCTACATTGCCGAAGCCAAGTGGGAGCGATCGAAAACGGACGTGGCACCGCTGGCCAAACTGAGGCTGCGGCTAGGTCAGCGGATGCGCGGCACCACTGGCGTGTTCATCTCCATGGCCGGCTATACCCCGGACGCTATCGCCGACCTGCGCACGAGCGGTGAGCACTCGGTGTTGTTACTCGACCGCAGCCATCTAGAGGCCATGATTAGTGGTCTGGTCCCTCCCGACGAGCTCCTCAACCTGGCTCTTGATCATGCCTCGTTCCGGGGCGAGGCACACGTGGCTCTACTCGAACTACTTGCGTCTACTGCGTCAACGCCCGGGGTCACCTTCGAGGTGCCGCCGAGGAGGACGATCGAGCCTCAGTCGAAAGGGATATCAGCCCGCAATGTATGCACCGTCTCGGAGACAGGCCTGCTCGGCATGGCGTCGGACGGTCCCGGAAAGATCCTCGTCGCCACTAATGACGGCATCGCCGAGGTCGACCACATCAAGCGGACGGCGGCGTGGCGAGTTCCGGTCCGCGGCTGCCATGGCAATCCGGTGCTCCGTCCAGACGGTTCGATCGTGTTTGCCCGTCGACACGGCATCGGTGTCGTAGCTGACGGCCACGTGAACCTAGTCGCAGGGGGCTTCCCGGACAGGTGCAGCCTGTTCACGAAATCGGACGGCAGCGTTTGGGTCCTCGACCCGATCAACGAAGCCCTCAACCAGGTCACCCCGACCATCGTCCGCCTCGGGGAACAGCTTGGTGAGGAGGAACGCCACGAGATCAACCCACCGCCGCCCTGGCCAGTCTCTGCGGCCTGGTTCGACGAGACGCGGCTCGTCTTGGCGCATCAGAGCTTCTGTTCACTGATCGAACTCGATACCGGGATCCCCGAACCGGTGCGGATCGGCACCAGCAACTGTTTCGGACTGGTTCCGATAGGCCGGGAGACGCTTGTCACGGTCAGTGGCCATGCCGACCTTCACCTTACCGACATCGTGACTGGGCGAAGCGCGGCTCTAGGTGCCGTGGCACACCGTCCGGCCGTCCGGGGTGTGGCCCGAGGCGACGAAGCAACCTCCTTCGTTGCCGTCGGCGGCCCCCCCGGCACAACGACGATCGTGGCAGTCGAGTTCGAAACGCCGGTTGACGAGGCCTTCGCGCGCTTCTTTGCCGAAAGCGATTCGGGTGACCTGGCCGGATATCGGGCACAGGTCATCGGCCTCGCCCGCAGGCATGTGCCGCCGTCGAGCAGAAGCGACGAGGAATTGCAGGCGCTCTACAACGACACGCAGCGGATGGTGTACGACCATCTAGGGAAGCCGCTCGGCGACCGAGTTCAGGCGATGGGCCTGGTTCTCACCCAAGAACAGACGCGCCGATCGCTCGACGGGGCATGGCCCCCCGGCTACGGCGGAAGCGCGAGCTGCCCCCGCTGGCGGCCGCCGGCTGGTGGGGGAACTTGGTTGGAAGCGTGGATTGGTCTGTGCCATCGGACTTGGCCGTCGCAGAGGCTGGATGATGTCGTCCTCACGCTGATGTTGGCGATCATGAGCGATCGGAAACAACACACCCTGCTAACCCGGTTCGTACCAGTGGCACTCGGCGATGTCGAGCTGCTGCACACGAAGATCCAGAAGATTTTGGCTGACGTCGATATGGTCCTTTCCGCCGCGACCGACCTCCTAACCGATGGACGAGATCAAACCTCATAGCAACAGGACCGACCTGCACCAGGCCAATGGCACGTGATCGATCCGAGTTGCCCCAGGAGGTGCTAGCGGACGCTGAAATCCTTGCTGACGGGCAGGAAGCCGCGGCGTCGGGCCGGGCGTCCCGCCAGCTTGCGTCCACGTAGGCATACGAAGGCATCTGTCTATCCGACGTTCAGCGGCGGGATCGTCGCCCCAGTGCATGACGGCGTGGAAGTCCAGGTCGAAGATGGCCTGCTCGACGGTGGCCAGCCCGGACGCGATCATCTGGGTGTCCAGGCCGGCGAGGAAGGCGCGCTGGTGGTCGTGGCTGGTGCGGTAGGAGTACGCGGTCAGCGCCGACTTCTACGGCAGGGTAGCCAGCCCGGCGAGCAGAGACGCGGCCGGGTCGACCAGCAGTAGGTCGTCCACATGCGACACTCGCCGGGTGGCGGTGAGCTTGAGCGCGAGCAGGGACAGCAGCCAGCTCGTGGCGGGAACCACGCGGGTACCGGGGTAGCCGGCCTGTTTGGCCAGGGCGGGCAGGTCGAGGGCGACCAGGTCGGGGATGGCCAGCAGCAGTCCGGCCATCCGGCTGTGCACCCGTGCCGGCCAGGTGGTGAAGTCGAGCGTGGCGGCCCGAGGCAGGTGCGTGTCGCGGCCGGCGGTCGCGGGCGAGACGCTGGCCTCGGCCTCCGGATGGCGCAGCAGCCGGCCGAAGCCCTCCTCGGCCAGGATCTGCCCGACGCTGGTGCGGTTGAGCGGCGTGCCCGCGGCGGACAGCCGCGCGGAGATCTCGTAGACCGACAGCCCTTGCCGGCGCAGCTCGACCACCCGGCCGCGGGCCTTTTCCTTGGCCGGGGCCGTTCCCGGCGGTGGGCCCGGCCGACGCGGCGGGGCGAACAACTCCAGCTCACCGGCGCGGTAGTCACGCACCAGGTTGACCATCGTCCACCGGGTGTAGCCAAACCGTGCCCCAGCATCGGCGTAGCTGAGCCCGTCAACGTAGTACGCCCGCAGCGCCTCATACCGGCGCTGGTTGACCTGCTCCGGGGCGTTGAACGATTCCACACCCTCACGTTGCGCCGATCTGGCTGTCATATGAGCGGTGTATCAGATCGTCGTGCGGGCGCTCAACCGCAAACGTCTGTCCGGTTTCACCCGCTTACACCGACCTGATGGCGTGGCTAAACGGTACATAGGCGAGTATACCAGACTCGATCACAAACACATAAAGAACTACATTACTGTAGTTTCGCTAACCGGATCGGGGCAACGAAGGAGAACGGTATCCGTGAGTCGCTTGTGGACAGTCGGCGATGGTCCGCCCAGCCCAGCGAAAGGATGCCCCTACGGATGCGTCAAACAGCGCGGAACCGCCAGTGCGCCGATCCTCCTGCGCGGAAATCCGCGTTAGTAGCGCAGGAAGAGGTCCTTTCCCTCGGAATTCCACTCCGCGGGCCCGTCGTCGGACAGGTTGAGGTCGACCTTCGGGTCAGACATTGGCGTGGCCACGGAGGATGACCTGCAGCAGACTAGCCGCGCCTTCCGGGGTGAAGTCGTCGATGACGTAGTGATCGGCGGTGCCGGGCAGGAACACCAACGGGATTTCCTCGATCAACCGTCCTGGTAGGACGACTGGCAGGATCTTCTTCGTCCATCGTGGAGTGTCGCGGTGGAGCAAATCGGCCAGCCGCAGGTACTCTGAGCGGACCCCGAGGCTCTGGCCCGGCGGTAGGCGGTCCTCGCTTGCCGCGAGATAGGCCGGCGAGGCGACCACAATCGTAAAGTCAGATCGAACGATCTGCGCGGTTGTCCAGTCGGTCCAGATTCGTCGGTCGTCGAGACCTTTTTGGTCGATCCCGACGTCTATTCCGCGATCTTCGAGGAGCTTCCATAACCGTATGACGTCCCTCTTGTGTTCGGGCGTCTCCTGGGAATAGGAATGAAGATCCGTGGGCGTCCTGCTCGCGCGACCGTGCCGACCTGCTTGGGTGAGGGGGTGGCCGCATCGACCGGCAGTTGGACGGTGAACGCGTCCCGACGGCTGGCCGGGATGAGGTCCAGTTCCGGATCTAGCTCGAGCCAGTACTGTCCGGATGCGAGCACGGGCAGACTCTCCCGGTCCGGGGGCATCAACAAGACAAACCAGCAGGTGTGACTGCCGACGGGAATCGCGGCGGTCGGCGAGCCGGTGTGTCGCCAACGGACCAGTCCGCCCCCGACGCCGAAGCAGTCGATTCGCGGCGACATGGCCGGTAACGCGATGTCCGACGCCAGCGCACTGGTCGGCCACGAGCCGGGTTCGGCACCGGTGCGGCGGATGAAGTTGAGATGCTGGTTGACGCCGTACGAACGAGCCTCCTCGGGTCCAATCACGCTCCGAGGTAATGCGTCGATGAGGGTTACGTCGTCAGGAAAGGTGAATTCGACCTCAGCCCATGCGGGCGCAGGCACACCCGCAGCGATGTCGAATTCGTAGTTCGCCCGGATCAGATAGCTGGCGTATTGTGAGAAATCCGGCGGCAGCGGAGAAAGCCGATGCAACTGCCATCCGCGCAAAAGGATCAAGCCGATGGCGATGTCATTCGGTGCGTTGTCGACGGACCTGGCCGGGTCCGCCAGAAAAAGTGGCACATCGGCTACCGCGCTGAGGTCAGACGAAGTATCCATGGCCGTTCCTCCAGGGGGATAGCCGCCATCGCCGCGGCAGCATACTGTGCCGGAACGACCGGGGCCAACCGGGCACTGAAAGGGTGGACCTGTGATCGATGCTATGCGCGACGATGACTCCCGGATAACCGATCGGCGCATGGCCTTGGCTCGAGAGTGGGACGAGCTGGTGGAGCAGGTTCGCCAGATCGAGGGCTTCGAGGACTTCCTGCGCCCGCCGCCACTGACAACCCTGCTCGAGGCTGCGGCTCGGGGACCGGTGGTCATCGTCAACGTGAGCCGGTGGCGCTGCGATGCGCTCATCGTGACCACCGAGGGAGTCCGATCGATCGAGCTTTCCCGTCTCACGGCGGCGGAGGTGAGCCAACGTACCGCGACCTACCTGACCGCGCTGGAAGGCCAGGCACCGACACCGGATCTGTCCTTCGCGCAGAAGATCGAGGCCCGCGCGGCCACTCGCCAAAATCCGCGAGGAGACACTGCGCGCCACCATGGAGTGGCTCTGGGATGTCGTTGCCGAGCCAGTCCTCGCCGACCTCGGTATCGACGGCCCGCCCTCCGCGGGCCAGCAGCCCCCTCGGGTGTGGTGGTGCCCCACCGGTCTGTTGACGATGCTTCCGTTGCATGGCGCCGGCTACCACGCGTCCGGCGACGGTCGAACAGTCCTCGACCGGGTGGTGTCGTCCTACACGCCAACGCTTCGGGCGCTGCGCGAGGCGATGAAGCCCTCGGCCGACGATATGGTCGGCGACGCCAGCCTCCTCTTCGTCGGTGTGCCCGAAGCCCCGGACTAGATCCAGCTCGTCGAGGATGTGGCGAGGGAAAGAGCAATGCTCGCTGCCACCTTTCCCACTGGGTTCTCGGTCATCGAGGGCGCCGGCGCCACGATTGCAGAAGTCGAGACCGCGATGGCTAGGCATCGCTGGATCCACGTCAGCTGCCACGGCTACCAGGACATCTACGACCCGTCAAGAGCGGGACTCATCCTCACGGACGGCACGTTGACCATCCCACGTATCAGCGCCGGCCGACACTCCGGTGAGTTCGCCTTCTTGTCTGCCTGTATGACCGCGACAGGCGGCGTGGACTTGCCCGACGAGGCGATCACGCTCGCTGCAGCGCTCAGCCACACCGGGTACCGCCACGTTGTAGCGACTCTGTGGAAGGTGAACTCCGTGGTGGCGGCGCAGGTCGCCGAGAAGGTGTACCCACAGCTGGTTGCGAACGGCGGGTTCGAGCCAGATCGGGCGGCCCTCGCCTTGCATCATGCGGTTCGGGCGCTACGGGACGGCGGCAGCCGGATGGGTGACTGGCTTCCGTTCACTCACAACGGCCCATGACGAACGAAGTTGTCGTGAGGCGCGTGCCGTCGTACTCCACGGGCGCTCCAGACCTGGTCCAGATGGGCGACATGTTCGCCGGGCGAGCTCAATGGGCGGTCGATCTCCCGACCAGTTTACCGTTGTCGATGGCATCGGCGCGACGATGGCTGCGGTGGCCGCGCCGCCGGGCGGCGAAGGCGGCGCAAACGTCAGCTGCCTGAGGTCCTGAACGATTCACGGCCGGTCCGTGGCCCGCGAGTGTGAGCAGGGTAGGTTGCCCGACCTAGGAGGTGACGGCCCAGCGAGGAACGCTTCCGGACGTCCAGACGGACGGAGCTTCGACAGATCAACCGCTGACCGAATCGTGTGCCGCCATCAGTCCCACTTCTTTCGTCAGGGCGCTCGCCTCGGCCTCGGCCCCTAACTCGGCGTACAGGTCGGCGGCCGTTGCGAGCAGGCGCGCTGTCGCACGGTGTCGCCCGGTTGCCGTCGCGGCGGCCGCAAGGCCTACTCGTGCACGTGCCTGCTCATATCGACTTCCGCACGCGCGACTCACGGTAAGCGCGCGTGCGTGCGCGCGCAGCGACTCGTGGGTCAGGCTCTGGTTTCGATAGACCTCGCCCAGGCAGTTCCAGGTCATCGCGGCGTCCATCGACAATCCCAGTGCCTCGAAGACGCCAAGCGCCTGCTCGAGGTCCGCCACCGCGGTCGCATATCGCTGCAGCTTGGCCTCGGCGAGAGCGATCGTCCGCATCGTGATCGCCTGTCCGCGCGGCTGATCGTAGTATTCCGTCAACGCCTGCCGTCCGAGCGTCACGGCGGCGCGGTACCGGCCCGCCACATAGCGCGACCACGCCTGGTGACCGAGTGTGACGGCGATCCCGTAACGGTCGTCCATCCCCTTGAAGATGATCAATGCTCGGCGGTACTCCGCCTCGGCCGCTGCAACCTTTCCCTGTCCCATCAGCGACAGGCCGAGGTTGTTCCGTGTCACGGCCTCGGCCCAGGCGTGCCCGCTGCGCTGTGCCGCGCCCAACGCTAGGCGATGGGTCGTGGTCCACGCGTCCATCGACTTGGTCAGGAAGAAGTAGCCGCGCATCGCGTAGGCGATATGCCAGCACTCGGAGTCCCAGCCCAGGGTCCACGCAAGTCGGCACAGCGCGACGACATTGGCCAGTTCGGCGGCACACCAGTCGAGCGCGGTTCCGGCGTCGGCGAACGCGACCGGCGCCACCGGTAAGGCTGGCAGCGTGAGTGCCGGGCGGAACCGGTGCGGAGTAAGCACGGAGTCGGCAGCGTGCACTGTGTGCATGTAACCAGTGACGAGGCGTCGCAACGCCTCGACGCGGTCGCTCTTGCTGACGTCCTGCCCGGCGAGGTGCTCGGCCAGCGCCCGGACCAGATCGTGGAGGAAGACCCGACCGCCGTCGGTCAGGACTAGTCCGTCGTCCTGGAGTCCGGCGAGTTGGCCGCTAACGGCTGATCGATCGGCGCCGGCCAGCCAGGCCGCGCTCTCCAGGGTCACCGACGTCGCGGGGCTGATGCTCAGCAGCAGAAGTAGGGCCCGTCGCGCCGACGGCAGTTCGCTGACGGCCGCGTGGAACACGGCCTGGACGCTACGCTCGCCGTCATTAAGCGCGTCGCCGCGCCGGCGATCGCGAAGGCTCACTGCGAGCGCTGAGAGTGTGCCCTCCGCCGCGCTTCGGCATTGTGCGGCAGCGATCCGAAGGGCCAGCGGAAGCCCACCGCAAGCCGCCACAATATCAGCGATCTCTGCGCGGGCAGTGCTCCTTCCTGGGTCGCCGGCGATCGCGGCGAATAGGCGCGCGGCGTCGGCGCCAGGGAGCGGGCGGAGGTATACCGGTGCGCCGTCATCGAGCGCTCTCAACGGTCCCCTGCTTGTGATGAGGACACAGCATCCGGCCGTGGCGGGTATCAGCCCCGTGACCTGGTCGGCGCGGCGGACGTTGTCGAGTACCACGAGGACGCGGCGGCCGCTGAGAAGGTTTCGGTAGCGGGCGGCGCGTTCGTTAAGGCTCGACGGCATCGCCTCAACCGCCACGCCGAGCCTGCGCAGTAGATGGTCGAGCGCCTCGGCGGCGGTCAGGCCCTTGCGACTCCAGCCGTAGGAGCCGAAGTCAACGAACAAGGCGCCGTCGGGAAACCGGACACGCATGCGATGCGCGGCGTGAAGGACAAGGGCGGTCTTACCGATTCCGGCCATCCCATGAACGACCACTATCGGCACCAGGCCAGGGGGTCCGCTGCTGGTGCTGATCCGCTCCACCTGGTCCAGTTCGGCTTCGCGGCCGACGAACTGAGCGGGAGCCGATGGGATATCGACGGGCACGTTCACCGTAGCCGATGCGGCCCGCGTCCGCCGTGGCCGTGCGCCGACGAGCCGTACGAGCTCACCGCCCGCACCCAGCGCGTCGTCGCATCGTCGCGCGAGGGCCTCGTTGGGGGGTACCCGATCGTTTTCGACCTTGCTCAGATATCCGCGGCTGAAGTTGACCGCCCGTTCCATGGCGGTCAATGACATGCCAGCCTCCGTGCCCACCGGCGCAGCGCACTGCCGAAGGTCTCTACCTGATCGGGCGAGTCGCCTTGGTCGTCAGGTGGGCGACGGGGTGGGAACATGTCGACCCGTTTCCAATCCGTGCCTGCAACATGAAACGCCTTCTCACCTGGCGGCGGCGCAATCAGTCTAACGGTGCGGGTGCCCGAGGTGCCTGGGGGCGGGGCCCTTGGGCGCTCGTCACAGTGCAAACCCAACATCCGGCACATTGACCAGAGAGTGGGCGACCACATGACACGGCTATTCACTTCGGAGTCGGTCACCGAGGGGCATCCGGACAAGATGGCTGACCAGATCAGCGACGCCGTTCTGGACGCGCTGCTCGATAAGGATCCGAAAAGCCGGGTCGCATGCGAGACACTGATCACCACCGGCCAGGTGCATGTCGCCGGCGAGATCACGACGAGCGGATACGCCGACATCCCTTCGATTGTGCGCGAGACGATTCTGCGGATCGGGTACGACTCATCCCTGAAGGGCTTCGACGGTGCCTCGTGCGGCGTCAACGTCGCCATCGGCGGGCAGTCGGCGGACATCGCCCAGGGCGTTCGGACGTCCCTGGAGGTGCGGACGGGCGGCGGCGCCGCAGATCTGATCGAGAGCCAGGGTGCCGGCGACCAGGGAATGATGTTCGGCTTTGCGTGCACGGAGACGCCGGAGCTGATGCCGCTGCCGATCGCCCTGGCGCACCGTCTCGCCCGGCGGCTCAGCGCGGTCCGGAAGTGCGGGACCGTGCCGTACCTGCGCCCGGACGGAAAGACGCAGGTCACGATCGAGTACGACGGCTTCTGCCCGGTGCGGCTGCACACCGTCGTCGTGTCGAGTCAGCACGCTGCGGACATCTCGCTCGAGGAACTACTGACGCCGGATATCCGCGCGCACGTCGTCGGGCCCGAGCTGGCCACGCTGGGTCTCGACACCAGCGGCTACCGCCTGCTGGTGAACCCGACCGGCCGTTTCGAGATCGGCGGCCCGATGGGCGACGCCGGTCTCACCGGGCGGAAGATCATTGTGGATACGTACGGCGGTTACGCCCGCCACGGCGGGGGTGCCTTCTCCGGCAAGGATCCGTCCAAAGTCGACCGTTCAGCCGCCTACGCCGTTCGCTGGGTAGCGAAGAACGTGGTCGCGGCGGGGCTCGCCGAGCGCTGTGAGGTGCAGGTCGCCTACGCGATCGGCAAGGCGCAACCGGTGAGTCTCTCGGTGGATACCTTCGGAACGGAGACGCTGCCCGCGGCCCAGATCGAGAAAGCGATCATCGACGTGTTCGACCTTCGGCCAGGCGCGATCATCCGGGACCTCGACCTGCTGCGACCGATCTTCCAGGAGACCGCGGCGTACGGCCATTTCGGACGGGAACTGCCGACCTTCGCATGGGAACGGCCAGATCGCGCGCAGGATCTGCGCGCCGCCGCCGGCGCATGACGGCTACGCATCGACAGGACTTCGGCCGCGAGGGGAGGTGACTTACTGTGGTTGCCATCGATATCGTCCAGCAGGGGGCCTGGGATATGCCGCTGGACTCAATGCCCCTGGCCGCGGGGTACCTCAAGGCGAGCCTGGAGGCGGACGCGGATATAGGCGGGGCGGTGACGGCGTCGATCCGCAGCTTCCGTGGCGGCGAGCCGCTCACGCACATGGCGAGGACACTGTTCGCGGCTGCCGGACCGGACATCCTCGCGTTCTCCGTGCTGGGCTGGAACTATCGCAACTTCTGCTGCCTAGCCGAGACGTACAAGCAGATCCGGCCCGACGGCCTCGTCGTCTTCGGCGGGAATCACGTCTCGTACCAGGGCGAACGTGTGCTCCGCGAGTGCGCCTCCGTCGATATCGTGGTCAACGGCGAAGGCGAGTTCGCGATCCGCGACATCGCGAGACTCGTCCTGGAGGCGACGACCTCGACCCGGATGGGCAGCGTCGCCGGCATCTCGTTCCGGGACCCCACTGGAGCCGTCGTCAGCACTCCCGATCGCGATCGCATCGACGATCTTGACATCATCGCCTCGCCGTTCCTCACCGGCGCTATCCCGATGACTGACGTATCGGGGCGGTTCCGCTACGACGTCGCCCTCATGGAGACTAACCGCGGCTGCCCGTACAAATGCGCGTTCTGTTACTGGGGCGGCGCAGTGGGCCAGCGGGTTCGGGCCTTCTCCAGGGAACGGATAGCGGCCGAGCTCGACTACTTCGGCTTCCACCACGTTCCCACCGTCGTTCTCTGCGATGCGAACTTCGGCTTGTTGGAGAGGGACGAGGAGTTTGTCGACGACCTCATCCGCACGCGGGAGAAGTACGGCTACCCGCGCGCGCTGGAGACCAGTTGGGCCAAGAACAAGGCCCCACGGTTCTACGCCATCGTGCAGGCGCTGCGCCGGCACCACTTCAAGAGCTCGTTTACTCTAGCCCTGCAGACACTCTCCGACGAGGCGCTGACCGACATGCAACGGCGCAACATGAAGGTCAACGCCTGGGAGAGCCTGGCCTCGTGGTTGGCCGAGGAGGGCCTGGACTGCTATGCCGAACTGATTTGGGGCGCTCCGGGGGAGACCGTAGAGTCCTTCCTGGACGGTTACGACCGACTCGCCGCCACAGTAAACCGGATCGCGGTGTATCCATTGCTTCTCCTGCCGAACACCGCCTACACGGAGAATCGCGAGCAGCACGGATTCGTGACGCTCCGCGGCGAGCGCGATGACTTCGAGTACGTTTTGGCGAGCCGGA
Source organism: Micromonosporaceae bacterium (assembly GCA_020027875.1). Taxonomy (GTDB): domain Bacteria; phylum Actinomycetota; class Actinomycetes; order Mycobacteriales; family Micromonosporaceae; genus JAXIPB01. The sequence goes on from JAHRHA010000084.1 coordinate 17,647, forward strand.
GTGCGACAATGCCGGAGCATCTGGAAATGCAGCGGTTCATGTACTTCGCTCGTATCTTCAGCGAGAACCAGTACCTTCGCCATGTGTGGCAACCGGCTCGGCAGCTCGTGGGCATGACCCAGTCAGCGGTCATCCGGTCGCTGATGGCCTGGTTCGACGCAGCCTCGACCCCCGCCGCTACCGCCTTCCTCACTACGGTCCCGACGATCGCGGAGTCGCCAGCGATTGCACGAGGCCTGCGAGTGCTATACGCGGACCCCGCGCTCGACGACGTCGTCGAATGCTGGTGGACCACCGCGATGGTGCCGCGGTTCCCACCCGAGTGGCGGGCGTTCGCAGAAGAGCTGTACCGCTACGAGCGGCACAGTCGGCCCAGGTACGTCCTACCGGGGCAGTTGCCGCCGCAGGGATGGCGGGCCGAGTCGAGCGGCGACACGGACAAGTTCGTCAGCGGCCCGGTCCAGTTCGCGTACGACCCGCCAAGCGTCCTCAAGCAGTTGGCGATCGGAGTAATGACGTCACCCGACCCGTGCGAGTCGACTCTCGTGTTCGAGGCGAGCGCCGGCTTCTACGAGCATTGCGACAACCACGAGACTGCCGTGCACTACATGGCCACATCCCACCGACTGTCATGACACACTCCACTTCGGACCAGGACGAGTGACGATGGCCAGGCATCTGATCACAAGCGCACTGCCCTACATCAACGGTGTCAAGCACCTAGGAAACCTGGTCGGCTCAATGCTCCCGGCTGACGTATACGCGCGCTACCTAAGACTGCGCGGACACGACGTGCTCTACATTTGTGCGACCGACGAACACGGCACACCGGCGGAGCTCGCCGCGCAAGAGGCGGGTGTCCCGGTCGATGATTACTGTGCCGAGCACCATACGCTGCAGGCGCAGGTGTGCCGAGGGTTCGCCCTGTCATTCGACTACTTCGGACGCAGTTCGTCCCCGCAAAACCGGGACCAGACCCAGTACCTCGGGCGCCGGCTCGACCAGAACGGACTGGTGCGGGAGGAGTCGTCGGATCAGATCTACTCCCGCACCGACGGCCGGTTCCTGCCGGACCGCTATGTGATCGGCACCTGCCCGTTCTGCGCCTATCCGGCCGCACGGGGCGACCAGTGCGAGAGCTGCACCCGCCTGCTCGACCCGCTGCAGCTCATCAATCCGCGGTCCGCCGTCAGCCAAAGCTCCGACATCGAGGTGCGCGCCAGCCGGCATCTGTACTTTCTGCAATCGCGGTTGGCGCCGCAGCTTCGCGCCTGGGTCGAGTCCCAGGAGAACTGGCCGGCCCTGACGACATCGATCGCGCTGAAATGGCTCAACGAAGGACTCGAGGATCGATGCATCACACGCGACCTCGACTGGGGCGTCCCCGTCGATCGTCCCGGCTTCGAGGACAAGGTGTACTACGTGTGGTTCGACGCGCCGATCGAGTACATCGGTGCCACACGGGAGTGGGCCGACCAGGATCCCGAACGACGCGACTGGAGATCGTGGTGGTACGACGCCGATGACGTGCGCTACACGCAGTTTATGGCCAAGGACAACATACCGTTTCACACAATCATGTTTCCTGCGACACTGATCGGAACGGGCGAGCCGTGGAAACTCGCCGACTACATCAAGGGCGTCAACTGGCTCAACTACTACGGCGGCAAGTTCTCGTCGAGTCGCAAGTACGGAATCTTCATGGATGACGCCCTCGATGTACTGCCCGCCGACTACTGGCGCTACTACTTGATCGCGAACGCGCCCGAGTCCGACGACACGAGCTTTACCTGGGAACTGTTCGCCGCACAGGTCAACAAGGACCTCGCCGACACGCTCGGCAACTTTGTTCATCGCGTGCTCACCCTCGGCAGCCGGCTGTTCGGCCCGGCCGTGCCCGGCGGCGCGGATCCGGGTCCACACGAACAGCACCTCGAGGAACAGATCAGGGCAGGCCTTCGAGGCTACGAGGCGAACCTGGACGCACTACAACTACGCCGCGCGGCGCAACAGCTCCGCGCCCTGTGGAGCGCTGGCAATGCCTACCTCGACCTCAAGGCGCCGTGGCTAGAGATCAAGGACAGTCACGACTCCGCGCGGCTTACGCTGCGCACCGCGATGAATCTCATCCGACTCTACGGGCAAATCTCAGCCCCGATAATCCCCGACACGGCGCACGCGCTCCAATCTGTGTTCGCCATTGGCAACGAACCTGAACCTATCGGAGAAGCCTGGCCGGACGGCACGCCCGGCATTCTCAACCGGCTAACGACTGGCGCGCCTTTCCGCGTTCCCGATGTGCTCTTCCGTAAGGTTACAGAGCGCGACGTGGAGACGTGGCGATCGCGTTTCGGGGCACCGGAGTAACGCCCCATCCGGAGGTCCGCTCTCCCACGACAAACAAGGAGCAACCACGTGGATCAGTCGACAGTTTCGCGAAACGCGAGTAGATGCGTCTTGATAGTCGACGCAGATCTTCCTCGATGGCTTGTCGCGAACTCCGCGGCGGTGCTGGGAGTGGCACTCGGGGCGCACGGCTACATTGCCCACGGCCCCGACCTGCCTGACTCGTCGGGCAGCATGCACCCCGGAATCGGCGTCATGCCCCTGCCCATTCTCGCCGCGTCCGCAAGCGACCTGCCCGGACTACGGCAGAAGGCACTCGACGCCCGCGCGGTCGTCATCGACTTCAACGCGGCCGCTCGGGACAGCCGCACCTACCCGGAGTACGAGGACAAGCTAGCGCGAGACGTTCCCGAGTACCTCGGGATCGCGGTGCACGGTCCAGCCGCCGTCGTGACCTCCCTTACCGGCAACCTCAAGAGCCTGCGCTAGTACACGCCTGGAGATTTCATTGGACGACCATCACGTTGAGTGGATCACGTTCCTCACCGACTACGGTTTGGAGAACAAGTTCACTGGAGTGTGCCGCGGCGTCGTCGCGCGGATCGCCCCCCACGCGAAGGTGCTCGATGTCACCCACCTCGTGCCGCGGGGCGACATCCGGCATGGCGCAGTCGTGCTCCGCCAGGCCGTCCGCTACCTTCCGGCGAGCGCCGTTCACCTCGCGATCGTCGATCCCGGCGTTGGCACGAAGAGGCGAGCAATCTGCGTCGTCGCTGGCTGCAGCGTGCTGGTCGGCCCCGACAACGGCCTGCTGGTGTGGGCAGCGGACGAGCTAGGCGGTGCCGAGGCGGCCTACGAGATCACCAACCTCGTCGACTATGCGTTGACGCCGATGTCCACCTCCTTCCATGGACGGGATCTGTTCTCTCCTGTCGCGGCCCACATCGCCGCTGGCGTCGAGTTGCCCGACCTCGGGCCTGCGGTCGATGTCGACTCGTTGGTTCGGTTGCCCGACCCCCTACTCGCGGTCGAGGGCGACTCGATCACCACCGAGGTGCTCATCGTCGACCGCTTTGGAAACATCCAGACCTCCATTGACGAGAACGCTCTCGGAGCGCTCGGTGTTGGCAGGGGCGCGGTGCTCGAAGTGTCGGGCGGAGGATCCCAGTTGGTCGCGCCGCTTACGGACACCTTCGGAGATGTGCCGGAGGGCGCCCTGCTCGCCCATCTCGACTCGGCCGGGCTGCTGGCCATCGCCGTCAACCTGGGCAGCGCGGCCGAAGACCTTGGCGTCGGCGCTGGCGCCAGGCTGACGATTCGCCAGGTCTAGGTCGCGCGGCCGAACTCGTGCACGCTGCAGATAGCCTGGCTAGATGCGTGTCGGCCCCCGACGCGTCCGTCAGCGCCAACGGCGTCGGCGGGCAAGTTGGCTCGGAGGCGGTCGAGCCGACCGCTTGTGTCACGAGGGCCGTCTTCCGATCCAGCGCCGCCGTAGGCCGTCCGCGTGAGGTGCAGCAGCCGATCTAGCGCGGCGTGAATCGTGGCCACGGTGTCACCAACTTCGTGTCCGATTGCCAACCACTCGGGCAGGGTCGCTGCGTGGTGCGGCTCTACTTTGGCGCACCTTCCCTGGTCCGTCCGGCTCCAGTAGTTGCCGAAGTACGGTGACCCTTCTGTCGCCATTAACGGGACATCCGTGGCGAGCCACCCGGTCGGGCGCAACACGTTCACACCCAGCGTCGTCAGCACCGATCGTAACCTCAGGAAACCGTCGATGCCCGGGCAGGACACGACGCCGGCCGCGGCAGCCACTGCCGCCGGATGCTTCCCGAGGTCTTCGACAAGCTCCCGGGCGATGCGCCATTCCGATTCGGACCGTGGCCGGAAGGAGCGCGTCAAGAGGCGAATCGCAGCGGCATGATCGAGCCCACCCAACCGAATGCTCTCGCCACCGAGCACCGGCGAGTCAACCCTGGTCGTAACGATGGTCCGGCCGTTCGACGTCGGCGCCAGGAGGGTGTCGAACACGCGAGGAGGCGTGTCCGGCGGGAGACCGTCCACAATCCACAAGTACGGTGCGCCGAGCCTGCGCAGCTCTGTGGCGACGACCTGGTCGGCCCGGATCACACGGTCGAGCGTCGGGGTAACGCCGAACCAGACTTCGAGGTCGGCGAAGTGCGCCGCGAGGACCGCAGCCGGATTTGCCTCCAGCCCTCGCAGTACGAAGACACCACCGGCGTGATCATGGGAGAAGACACGCGCGTATTGCTCAGCGAGCAGGGTCTTGCCGACACCAGCCGGACCGACAATCCGGACTACTGGTGGGGCTGCGTTGGCGTCCTCGCCGTGGAGGGCATCGTGCACATCCCACAGTTCGGTGTGGCGGCCGTGGAAGCAGTGACCGCCAGCGACCCTCAGGGGATACCAGGCTGGCTCGGGCGGTGCTGGCGCCGACCCGAGCGGCCGGCGGTCGATGGTGGCGAGAGTTGCCGACACCGACTCCGCCAGGTCGGCGATCGGCGTATTAGGCCGCGGCAGCCTTGGTCGGGCCAAGCGCCGAGGCCGGACGTCCTCGTAGTCCACATCAAATAGGCCCGTCATCACGCGGCCTGGGTGGCCGTCGAGTGTCGCGGCCCGGATGAGCGCGGAATAGACCTCCCAACGGCAGTAGGGGCTCAGCGGAAAGCTCGGTGTATAGACGGCTAAAACTGATCGTGATCGGAGCAAAGCCGCCGTCGCCTCATGCGAGATGTCTGAGAAGTCGCGGACGCCATCGACGTCCTGGAACACTCGCAGTCCCCGCCCCGAGAGCGCTTCGTTCAGCCGGCACGCGAGGTCGAAGTCCTCCCACGCGTAACAGAGGAAGACGTCATAACTGACACTGGCCATCTCTACTCCCACCGGTGCGCCCACATCGACAGGATCGATGACCGAGAGTCGCCGGTCAGGTTAAGAACGCGTCGAGTTTGCCGGTCGGCGACGAGGGCCAATGGCGGTCGTCGCACACCATGCGATGATGGGATTCGCCGACAAACGGGGCGACTGCCATGCCATCCGACCCTCACGTTCGTATTTTCCATCGACAGATGTACGTAGATCTTGTGCGTGCCTACCTCCCCGCGTACGGCAGCCAGGCTCGCCTCGCACAGGCGCTTCGGGTCAGTCAGGCGTTCCTGTCCTACCTGCTGGCCACCCCGGGCGGCCGCGACCAGCCCTGGCACAAGACGCTCGACCTCCCGAAGCGCGAGCTGACGGAGTACCTGAAGCAGGCCAAGGTGCCCTCGACCACGCGTGCGCGTGAGATCGCCAATCAGCTCTGCACAGATCGGGAGCGGCGCTCGGTGCTGATGCACTACGCACGGCTAGCCCAGAGCCGGGCTGATGCAGCGACTGCTCCGGCGTGGCTCGATCTTGGCACCACTAACGAGGCGATCATAGCGCTCGGAAACATCCATGCCGTCGCGCTGAAAAGCACCGATCCGGAGGCGACTCGCAGGGCCTACCGCCAGGTCTGGGCTATCGGCATGGGATTCGACGAACGGATCGACCCGCGCCAACAGGTGGCCGCATATGTCCAGGTGCGAATGTTCCTCCACGACGCCGCGTCGGTCCTGGACCGCCACGATCTGGCACTCGGTCATGCCCGTCGGGCCGTATTCGCGTTGGCCATGGCACCTGCCCCGGACGTCGGCCTCGACCGGCTGCGGATCAACGCGCTGCTCGCGGAGTGCGTGGCCTTGAACAACCTGGGGTTGTGGCGGGACGCTCTCATGCTCAGTCGCCGTGCCATGTCGGCCCGCGGGATCGGTGACGAGCCGGACCAATGGCAACGCTCCTTTCTGGAACAGCAGCTGACCGCATTCATCGGCAGCCCCCGTATCGCGATCTACGAGGCGGAGAACGCCGCCGACCGCGCCTGTTCCCTCGTGCCGGACTCACCGGTACTTCAGGCCGGTGTGACCGTCCGTCTCGCGCGAGCTCATCTAGCGCGAGCATCCGCCCGCGACCTGCGCAACGCCGGCCGGCTGGTCAGCGCGCTCGAGCGGGTGATCGTGTCGGAGGCTTCGCTGACGCCATTGCGAAGGATGCAGGTTCTGCGCGCCTTCATCGAACACGCTCGGGCAACCGGCGACCGGACCGCCGAAGCGCACCACCGGACGCAGGCGCGGGACCTCGCAGCCGCAGCCAACCTTCCGCATCAACGCCGTCTGGCCTGAGGGCGGACTTTTGAAAGGTACACGGCTGTCGGGGTTCTGCGGTCATTCTTCGGAGCCCGCCGGCGTGCCGACCGCGCCTGAAGCGCAGTCGGCAGCCGGTGTTCAGGTAGGCGAACAGCTGGTCAACAGTCCACATTCTTCCGTAGCGACGTCGTGTCGGCAGGCACCAGTACGTAGGCGACGGGCGGACGCACGGGCGCGCGACCGACGCTCACTGCGGGTCGCGGCGGCACTTCCGCCACGATGGCATGTCGTGATCGACTCCGTCGCTCGGCTGAGCACGATGCCCTGCGTCGATGCCCCAGCAGTGCCGGCAGGAGGGCCGTGATGTCCTTTGTTGGCCCAGGTCATGGCGTTGACGACCGCTCGCGGGCCGGAGGCATTGACGTCGGGCGCTCCGTCAGGGCAGTCGTTGACTATGGTGAAGGTCCGCCGGGACTCCCGACCGTGTACACGGTGAGGGTCTTGCTGGCGGTGGCGGTGAAGCGGATCGAGGTCGCCGCGGTCGTTGTTGGTCACGCTCCCCGCGCCCTCGTGGCTGGCCACTCGGTCTGTCGTAGTGCGAAGGGTGGCCGTTCGACCTCACATTGACGGATCGCCACGGCGCCCGCGATGCTGAACCGTGCGCGCCAACAGAACACGGGCTATCGGTGAACGGAATCGGCAGACCTGGTGCGGTTCCTGATGTTGTGCAGTGCCGAAAGCGCGGTCTCGTCGGCCTCGGGCAGCGTGTGTAGGTACTTCTCCGTTGTGGAGATGCTGGCGTGGCCGAGGCGTTCCTTGACGACTTGGAGGTCGGCGCCACCGGCCAGGAGCCAAGAGGCGTGCGCGTGTCGAAGGTCATGCATGCGTACACGATTCTGAATCTCCGCCGCCTTCAACGCGGGAATCCAGATGGCGGTGCGGAACCAGTCGCGAGGAATGTGCCCGTCGGTGTCGCGTCGCCGGCCGCGCCGGGGCGCGTCGTGACCGGCTGCTCGGCGAGTGGACCGGTAGCGAGCGTACGCATCCCGGCACGGCTGGCACCGACACTTTCCAGCGGAGTAGGCGGAGAGGGTTCCATGCCCGTACCGTCGGCCTCGATCGTTGGGATCAGTGAGTCCGAGCGATTCCGGGTCGGCGAATGGTAGGGGAGTAGAGGGCGCTGAGGTATCCTCTTGCACACTGAAGAGCAGATCGCCCCGCCGCAGGTCGCTTTCGTCGATGTGGGCAGAGAGCTTTGCTATGATCTGTGCGCTGAGCTTGAAGCGGCGGCACTTCTTGTCCTTCGGGTAATCTTTGACAAGGAACCGCCCGCCGTCTGGGTGGAACTTTGGGTTGACCTCGACCACGGCCCGGCTGATGGTCAGCAATCGCGTGGCCCGCTCCATGTCGTGGACCCGAAGCTCTGTAAGTTCACCCCACCGCAGGCCACTTTCGATCTCCGTCTCGACCAGCAGCCGCGCGTCCTCCGTCGGTAGCCGTCCATAGATCACGTCGAACTGCTCGGGCGTGATGATAGTTCTGGGCTTGACCGAGACGGTCGGCGTCTTGACGCCCTTGCACGGATGCAGGAATGTCACCTGGTCGTTGAAGGCTGTGGTGAAGATCGCGCTGAGGATGACCCGGAGCTTGCTAAGGGTCGTCGCCGACACGCTGGTGCCCCGTAGCTCCGTGATCCACTCCCGCACGTGTGAGGGCAGGATCTCGGCTATGCGCATATTGCCGAACCAGGGCAGGATGTGCTTGTTGATCGAGTAGGTATAGCCCTCCCGCGTGGTCGCCTCCATCACATGGTTGGGCAGCCACTCCTCCTCTACGTAGCGCCGGAAGCTTTGCCGTCCCCGACGCGGATCGCCGATGCGCCCCTCGGCCAACCTCGCCTCGGCCCGCTGCCAAGCACGGTCGGCCGCCTTCTCCGTGGCGAACGTGCCGGCGGACCGGATTCGTCCGCGAAGGTCGCGATAGACGGCCGTCCACCGCACCTTCCCGTCGCCGTCCTCACGCTTGCGTGCGAACCCCATACGGGCCTCCAAGATCGCTCGTCATCACCGTGTCATCAAGACCGCGTGACAGCCAGGCGGACGTGACGATACGCGGTTGCACAGAAATCCTTACGTCACAAGGAGTCTATGATGGATTGTGACGACGGTCTAGAGGCGTATGAATGTCTTCACGGCATTGACACGGAAGAGGTCACTGGTTCAAACCCAGTATCGCCCACCAGGAAAGTGCTGGTAGGGGCTTGATCGCCGAGGGTCGTGATCAAGCCCTCGATCGTTCGTAGGCGATTCGTAGGCAGGACGGGCCGTCAGCCAGCAACCCGGATTAACATCCCAAGAGCCAGGTTGGTGGTCGTGTGCCGAGGGCGGACGGCAATCTGAACATGCGCGTACCCGCCCGTGCGAGTCTCGGCGCTGGGCGAGGAACCGACGCGAGTCCAGATTGGACGCTGCGACGGTCGGTCCCTTACCTGGGCTCATAACCCAGAGGTCCTAGGTTCAAATCCTGGCCCCGCTACGAAGAAATAGCAGGTCAAGGGCCGGTTCTCGGAAGATCGAGAACCGGCCCTTGATTGTTTGGCTCATCCGGGAATTGCGTGGGTGGGTGGGTAGAGCTGGAGCCCTCCGCAGTGCAAGTAGATAGCGGTTTTGAAGTTCTCGCGGTTGCGGTAGCCGCGGGCGGCCACGCGGATGGCTTGGATGCGGGAATTCAGGCTTTCCGCGGTGGCATTGGTGATCCGGTGGGCGAAGTAGGA
>JAHRHA010000334.1 GCA_020027875.1 Micromonosporaceae bacterium
CCCTGGGTATTCATTAGGATGATCGTTTAGTCGCCTCGGTTCGGCGTGGGAACGCGAAAGTGCCTGCCGCGTAAGGGAAACTGGGACTGCCAGATCTACCAGGTTCTCTTCGAGACAGGCACTTTCTACGTGGGTGACTTTACTGCATGGAGCCGCGATCTGCGGGTCACGGCGGACGCGGACGGCGTGGCGTCGCTGGCTGGGGCGATACCCCTGCGGATGCTGGCCGATAGGTCCGGTTTGACCGAAGGGTTGTCAGGGGTGCTGGCCCGGCGCGGGTTCCTGCCGGTCCACGACCGGGGTCGGGTACTCACCGACGTGGCGGTGATGATCGCCTGCGGTGGCCGGGACATCGTCGACGTGGAGGCGCTGCGGGCGCAGGAGGCGGTGTTCGGGCCGGTCGCCTCCGATACGACGGTGCTACGGGCGCTGGGCGAGATCGGCCAGAACCGGCCGGCGGCGATCGCCCGAGTTCGCGCGGCGGCGCGGGCGCACATGTGGGCGCTGCTGCCGGGTGGTCGGCCGCCGGAGTCCACGTTCGCTGGCGGGGTCAGCCAGCCAGGCACGGTGGTGCTGCGCATCGACGGGTCACTCGTCATCTCACACTCCAAAAAGGACAGGAGCGCGGGCACGTTCAAGGGGTCGTTCGGACATCATCCGTTGGGATGCTGGATCGACAACACGACCGAGTTGGCCGCCCTGATGCTGCGCAGCGGGAACGCCGGCTCAAACACGGCCACGGACCTGATCGCCGTGCTGGCTGACGCGATCGGTCAGGTACCCAAGGCGCACCGGGCCAAGCTCCTGGTCACCTCGGACGCGGCGGGCGCGTCCCACGGCCTGATCGACTGGCTCACCAACCAGAACCACGCCGCCGACCGCCGGGTGGACTACTCGGTCGGGTTTGACGTCGACGCCGACGTGCGCGCCGCGATCCGCACCACCCGCGCCGACTGCTGGATCCCCGCGTTGGACAACACCACCGGCGCGGTCCGCGACGACATGGACGTCGCGGAGATCACCGCCCTGCTGCGCGACCGCTTGGATCGCACCGGCTGGCCCAAGAGCATGCGCGTGTTTGTCCGCCGGCGCCGCCTCGCGCCGGACGAGAAGCCCGCCCTGTTTCATATCCGCGGCTACAAGTACACCGCGTTCGTCACCAACACGACCACCCTGACCGTGCAGCTGCTCGACGCCCGCCACCGCGCCCACGCACGGGTCGAGGACGACGTACGCACCACAAAGGACACCGGCCTGGGACACCTGCCCTCCAAGGCGTGGGCGGTAAACAACGCGTGGTGTCTGGCCACCACCATCGCCGTGGACCTGCTCGCCTGGCTACGCCTGCTCGGCTGCGACACCCTCAGCGCCTTGTCCAAGGCTGAGCCCAAGACTCTGCGGTACCGGATCCTCACCATCCCCGGCCGGCTCGTGCGCGGACAACGCCTGCGAACGCTGCGCCTGCCCAGGCGCTGGCCCTGGTCGAGCGCCCTCGTCCAGATCGTAAACAAGATCCGCCGGATCCCGCTACCAACACCGCGGCCGGGCTGACCAGCCACACCACCGACCCGACGACAGGAGCCACCAGGAGACCACGCCACCGCCGCGACAGTCGGAGCACAACCCTGCCCGACCCCAAACACCATCGACAATCGTCAACATACGCCCAGCCGATCAAGGCCACCCATCACGCCCGCGAAGTATCAGGGACGGACACGAACCGGGAGCTACGTCTCGGGCATTGCCCAACCTCCAATCGACGTACTCACTCAACGCGTGCGACCTCGTGTCGCACCTCACATCGGCATGAGCGCGCGCATCGCGGCATGTGTGTTTGATCAGCGGTCTTTCCCCGCGCGACCACTCGCCTTGTGGGCCAGCCTTCGAGGACGCTGTTGCAGCGGCCATCACCTGCCAAGCCAGTTGACAAAGAAGCCGATCGGGATGGAGAACGCCAGGCCCATCACAAGGAAGACGAGCTCTCGGTGACGGCTCTTTCGATCTGCGGCGCCGACGATGCGCTTGGCCTTGGCGAGCTTCACAGGATTGTCAGCAGCCCGTTCGGCGGCGTACTCCTGGGTCGCCGCAGTGGCGGCGGCGGTGCGGGGGAGGACCACTACGTGGGTGAGTTCGGCCGAGTCGGTCATGACAAAGTTGCCCTTCGGAAAGGGACAACCAGCCAGGCCGGCGTGTCAACTCGCGAGTGCACACGTTGTTGCGGGATGACAACGTCTCCCGTGATGCTCCGTAGCATGGAAGCGGTACCTTGTACCGCGACCCGACGGCCCACCAGGTTGTCGAGCTAGCGGTCCCGCCCCCTCGTAGCGCCAAACTTCAGGGGGGTGGGGCCGTTGCTTGCGATGGATCATAGAGCGATTTCACGGGCCGTGCACGCGCTGGGTGTACGACGGGGTTTGACGGGGTACGACGGTTGTCAGCGCGTCTGCCATTCGATGTCGACCCGACCCTCGTCGAACCCCGCGGTGCCGGGCTTGGCCCGCTTCACGGTGACCCGCTCCACGTACGTGGAAATGGTTTCCCGCCGCTCGTCGAGGTTCATCGCGGGCCAGGCGGCACGGATCTGCCGCGGGTCCACACGCGACATCGGCGGCGGAACCTCGGCCAGCTCGGCGCGTAGCCGTTGCTCGGACTGCGTGAGTCCGTGCCGCGCGGTGCGCCACTCATCGGCGGTCATCTCCTGAGCGGACCACATCGCGGCCAGGTCGTTGCGCTGGGCGTCGATGCCCCGCAACGCGGTAGTGATCTCATCGCGGCGCTGGGTGTGATCGTCGGCCGCGAGCGCCGCGAGGAACTCTGGCTTGTCCAGCTCGTCAAGTAGCACGCCCACGACGTGCGCCTCCAACGGGTCGCCGACGATGCCGACGCAGCCCTTCCCGCCCCGGTTGGGATGGCACTGGTAGTACGGCTTGCGATGGCTGCGGATCTGCCGCTCGACGCAGACTAGGGGCATGTCGCAGATTCCACACCGCGCCGTACCGCCGGTCAGCAGGTAGCGCCGGCCGGTGTGGCGCTGGATGGGCGACACCTCGCGTGTCCTGCCGTCGCGGCCCTCAACCGTCCGAACCGCGGTGAGCCGGTCACGTACGGCATCCCAGACGTCACGGTCGAGGATCGCCGACCAGACCGCCGGCACCGTGTGACCCTTGTGGACGCGCAGGCCCGCGACCACAGGGTTGGTGACCATCGACTTCACCGCCGATGTGGTGAGCCGCGAATCCCTGCGTACGGCACGACCCTCGGCGTCTTTCACGACCTCCCCGGCCGCGTCCCGCACGCGGCGGCGGACCACACCGACCACACCACAGTCGCGCAGCGTCTCGGTGATGCGGGCCGGCGACCACCCGGCCAATAGCCAGTCGGCGACCTCACGGATGATAGCGGCCTGCTCCTCCACGATGACCAGCGTCTTGCCGCCACCATCGTCGACGCCAGCACGGTAGCCGAACACCGAGCCGCCGGCCGGACGGCCCTCGGCGGCGATCTCGGCCATCTTGTCGGTGACGCGCTCCCGCAACTTGCGTACCTCGGCTGCGTTCAGCACGGCCTTGATACCGGCGATCTCGTCGCGGACCCGAACGATGCCGTCGCGGTTGGTGTGCAGCTCGGTGATGCCCGCGGCGTCCAGCTCGGCGGCCAGGCGGAACCACTCGACCTCGCGCCGTTCGAGGCGGGATTGTTCGACCGCCCACACGTGCGCCACCTCGCCGCCAGCGAGGGCCTCGCGCAGAGCCTCGTACGCCGGCCTGCGGTCGCCGTTGCTGGCCGAGATGTCGTTGTCGGCGAACACCTTGACCGGCAGGCCGGGCCATGTGCGCCCGGCGTAGGCGCGGCCCCACCGCTCCTGAGCCTTCACGCCCTCGACCCGGCCGGTCTTGTCCTCAGAGATGCGCAGGTACAGCGCCACGTACCTGGTCATAGCCTGCCCTCGCCGCGCGGGCTGTCGTGCTCGTAGAAGATCTCGGCAAGCTGCTCCCGCGTCTCGTACTCAGGTTCGTCCATGGTCTCGATGTTGTCGACTGTGAGACCGGCCGCCTCCAAAGCTGCGTCCGTGGCCGTGTCGTCCTCGTAGATCTCTTGCACTTCTTCGGGGGTGAGGCAGCTTTCACAGATCCATCCGCTGCCGTCCTCGTCTGCTGCCTCGCTGTAGGTGAACTCGTCCGAGTCGATGTCGACCTTGCGGCCACACCGGATGCAGCTCTCGTATTCGGTCATGAGCTGAGAAAGACATGGTTGTGGCTAGACAGCAAGCGGGGTCGGCCCGCAGCACGTGATAGCGCAGCCTTTCCCGCAGCGTGGTGGCGGTCCACCGGGCCGCCTTGTCGATCAGCCGGGCCGCGACCGCCCGGGCCTTGTCATCATCGAGGCGGCTCAACGCCTCGGAGAAC
>JAHRHA010000335.1 GCA_020027875.1 Micromonosporaceae bacterium
GGCGGCGCTGCAGCTGCGGCTGCTGCAGACCGTCGTGGAGGTAGCGGCCGAGAAGAACTCGACGCTGGTACTGCCGTTCCCGGTCGAGCTGCTCCGGTTTCTGGAGAAGGCCCCCACCGCCCCAGCCACGTCGGAAACCCACCGGCCGGCCACACAGGCCCAGGTGCCGGCCCAGGCCCCGGCCGCCGTCGAGTCGGCCCCGGAGCGCCTTGCCGTCCGCGACATCGTCGGAGTCCAGCCCCCGCCAGCCGCCCGCACGCCAACGACCTAGGCGTACCCGCCCGACAGCCGCACCCCTCGCCGACAGTCGCGGCCACCACAGATCACCCGGGGTTGATCACGCATTCGGCCCTGCCGGGCTCACGAACTCCGTTCCGGTCGCCGAGCTGCCCGTTGATGGGCGCCGTCAACGGCGGCCGAGGTCGGCAGGATCTCCGCCATGACCCCGTCGTCGATGTACCTGATCACACGTCGGCTCCCGGACCCTCTGGTCCTGCTAGGTAAGCCGGGATACGTCCAACGATAAGAGCTGCCCGTGCCACGGCACCGGGCGCGGTGCTGCGCCGCCAGGCCGGCCCGCGTCGACCCCGTGCATGAGCCGGGACACGATCTGCAGGTCGTGGCGGGCGAGCGCTTGCCGCATGTCGGGCAGCTCCACATCGGTGGCGTCATCGCGACCCGCGCCGTGGCTATACGGCGGTTCAGGTCCTCGCTGGCCGCCCAATCGCTAAGAAAGACCGGGCAGAGTCCGTTCGAACGTTGAGTCGGGGCGTACAGTGAAAAAGGTTCACGCACGACGCCGGCCCTTGCCGCCTCGGCCGACTTACGAGTCGACTCAAGATACGAATCGCCCGACTGGGCGTGGACACCAAGCAGGTTGAACCGCGTCCGGCTCTCCTCGACTGTCCTCAACGGCTGCCCGACCGCCGACCCGCGAGGCCGGTGCCGTTCCGCACGCAAGACGACATCGTGCCGTTGCTGCCCGGAACTCCAGAACCCCGAAGCACTGACATGACGCGATGTTACGTGTTTCGATTCTTGGTACCCATGTCTGTGCGCCCGTCCGAACCGGGCTTACGAGCGGTGCAGGCTTAATCAACGAGCACCACCGAGCAGCCTGGCCAGAACCACAGAGGGCAGGTCACAGCCAGTACGGGGCTTGGCACGTTACGGGCGCGGGTCGAGCACGCCGAGGCACACCAGGCAGGCGCGGGCGACGAGCTGCTCGGCGTTGAGGCCGTGCCGCATCGAGCCGCGACCATCAATGCCTCGAACGAACTCAACGATCGTCGGGTCGTGATCACTCACGATGCGGTAGTTTGCGTCTCGTTCGTCAGGCCGCGTCAGTGCGCAGTAGTTGGCTCACGCGCTGGTGCGACAGTCCGAGCAGGCGGGCCGCGTCGCGCTGCGAGATCCCACGTGCGGCAAGATCAGCCGCAGCGCGGGCGACGCCTCGGGCACGGCGAGCAGCAGTGCTATCGCCTCGCGTGCCATCGCCTCGGCCTCCTTCAGTGTGCGGCCCTGGGTAAGGGCAAGGTGCCCCTTCGGCATCTCGTGCACCTCGACCGCCCACCAGCGACCCGAGCGGGTCGCCGTCGCGTCGTACGTCTTCGTCTTCGTCTTCACAGTGCCTCCACTCCTCGGATCGTTGTCAGGAGCTCGCTCCTCTTCACCATGTTAGTCTAGTCCAGCTAGCCGCGCAATGTCTAGTTCAACTAGCCACGTCGGGCGCACGGAGGGCCCGTCTCGTGCCAAACCCTGTACTGGCTTGTGTCCTCGCCCCCGAGCGCATTGATCGCCACAACAACGGCTGGGTCGTGTCAGGACCGGCGTATCGCCACGGGGCGCGGGTCGGGGGGACAGACCATGATCTCCGGCCCAACAACGAGAGTCATTACATCGATCGCGGTAGAAACCAGCAAACCTACCGGCCGGCCCTGTCCACAATTCCCCTCCGCCGAGACCAACACGAGCCCACATGACCCGATTTCCGACCCCGGAAACGGTAAACAGCAGGTCAACGACCTGAGGTCAAAGTCGGGTCACAGGTTTAGGAATCCATTGCACGAACGATGTCCGAGTGTGAACACCGCCCCGGTCAGCCGCGCCTAGCCGCTCGAAGCGTCACCCCTGCCCGACGATCATGTCATACAGCCGTTCTAGGCTCCGTGCGTCCCGTCCGAGCAGCCAAGGAAGCGATAGGTTCGCCGGCTCGTGTCCACATTGCGCGGTGCTGGCCCGACCCGGCCCGCGGCGAGGATACGGCGGATCGTGCCGGCACCGACCCGACGACCGAGCCCGACCAGCTCTCCCTGAATCCGCCGATGCGCCCAGCCCGGGTTCTCCCGCGCCAAACGCAGGATCAGGTCACGGATCTCGTCGCTGATGCGTGGGCGGCCCGGCTGATTCGGATAGGTCCACCGTCGGGCAACCAGGCGGCGATGCCACCGCAACAGCGTGGCCGGGCTGACGATCCGATGTTTCCTAAACTCACGAGGAAGGGAACGGACCAGGGCCGACAGGACGGCACGATCTGGCCACGTCAGGCGCGGCCGCCGGACCTGGCGGCGCAAGACGGCGACCTCATGACGGAGCACCAATAGCTCGGCCATCACGGCGGACTCGCCGCGCGCCAGCTGCGGCAACCAGCTGAACATCCGAACCGTAGCGAGATAGAGCAGCCGAACGACCATGAACGCGATCCTCAACGAGAATCGCGAAACAGCAGCTCACACACCGTGCGCGTTTATCGCACCGCACAGGGTGTGGGCACGTTGCCGGGACCCGTGGAGTCGCTGAACGTGCGCCGCAACAGTCAAGGCGTGAGAACGACCTTGCCAACGTTCTGTCGATTCAGGATCCGGCGCTGGGCGGCCGCAGCCTCGGCAAACGGATAGACGGCGTCGATACGGGGCTTGACGGTGTCGGCTTCCCACAACGCAAGCACAGCCTTGAGTTCATCGCGGAGCATCGCGACTTCCCCCCAGAGATGACCGATGTTGACTCCGCTGATTGCGCGGTTGTGATCCATGAGCTGAAGCGGTGTGATGCGCGGTACGCCAAGCAGCTGGGTTGCTATCCGGAACGGGTGGCGCCGTTGCCCGCTGGCCAGGTTGGCGAATCCGAATGCGACCAGCCGACCGCCAGGACGCAGCAGCTTCAGTCCCTTCCTCCAGTCTCGGCCGCCGAGCGGATCGAGCACTACATCCACGCCCATGCCGCCTGTCACCCGCCGAACCTCGGCCGCGTAGTCCGCTGTGTGGTAGTCGATCGGATGTGCGCAACCTTCATTGCGCAGCACGTCGTGCTTGGCTGCAGAGGCCGTGCCGAAGACTGTTAGTCCTTCAACGGTCCGGCTTAGCTGCAGGACAGCTATACCAATTCCGCCGGCGGCCATGTGCAGCAGCAGTCGCTCGCCCGGGCGAACGTTCGCGACGCGGAACAACATGTGGTACGCGGTGAGGTAGTTGACCGGGACTGCGGCGGCCTGCTCGAAACTCATGCCGGTCGGAATCTCCAGTACCCGCTGCGCGGCCACGCATACCAGGTCGGCATGCCCGCCGAAATGTGTCAGAGCGAGGACGCGGCTGCCAACCGCTGGGCCCGCAACGCCCTGCCCGAGGGCATCGACAACTCCCGCAACCTCGTAACCGACCACGCACGGCGGTTTCGGGGCGTCAGGATAGAGGCCCTGAGTGGCCATCACGTCTGCAAAGCAGAGTCCAGCCGCGGCGACGCGCACACGCACCTCGCCCGGCTCCGGTTGAGGATCCGCCGCCTCGCGTACCTGCAGGGCCTTGGGTCCGCCGGACTTGGTGATCCAGATCGCTCGCATCGTCGAACTCCAAACGCTCTTGGGGGCAGTCGCTGGATCGTAGGCCGTTAGTTCGCCCGGGATAGCCTGGCTGCAGGGCTGTTCAGGTAAAGCCCGCCTCACAGTCGAGGGCTCATTCGGTCCCGGCTGGTTGCCGTTGGGCAAGAATGAGTCCTCGTATCTCTCCTTGCTGTACGGCTAGCCCTACTGAATCAGCAGGGTTAGTGGCTTTAGCATGTTCCTCGCTGACGCTCGGCCTGGTCGAGCGTGTCCCGATATTCGTGGAAGTTGAGGTGGCGGTCCCCCACCTGAGGCCTTCCGAGTGGTAGGTCTCGGGTGATCCGCCAAGAACACCCAAGGA
>JAHRHA010000336.1 GCA_020027875.1 Micromonosporaceae bacterium
GTCGGCTTCGACTGGCACCCGGTGACCAAGCAGTTCTACTTCACCGAGCACGGCCGCGACTGGCTCTCGGAGGACCTGCCCGAAGACGAGCTCAATCGCGTCACCAAGCCCGGCCAGCATTTCGGCTTCCCCTACTGCCACCAGGGCACCTTCACGGACCGGGAGATGGGTTGGGGGCGCTCGTGCGACGAGTTCGAGAAGCCGGTCGCCCTGATGGGCCCGCACTCGGCCGTGCTGGGCATGCGGTTTTACACGGGCAAGATGTTCCCCGGCCAGTACACGAACGCGATCTTCATCGCCCGCCACGGCTCCTGGAACCGGACCAAGAAGATCGGCGGTGACATCGTCGTCGTGAAGCTGAACAAGGACGGCAGCGTGCGATCGCAAGAGCCGTTCCTCACCGGCTTCATCCAGAACAACCAGTACATCGGGCGGCCCGTCGACGTGCAGGTGATGAAGGACGGCTCGATGCTGATCTCGGACGACTACGCCGGCGCGGTCTACCGGGTGACGTACAGCGGCGACACGGTCGCCAAACCCTGAACGGCGTCCACGCGTAGCATCATCGCCGCTGCACTCGTTGTGGTGTCGGCGTGGCCGGCCAGCGGGGATACGCTCGAAGCGCGGGTGGCCGCCTGCCTAGCCTGCCACGGCGAGAAAGGGCAATCGGCTGTCCCCGACGTGCCCTCGCTCGGCGCTCAGCCGGCGTTCTACCTCCTCATCCAGCTGTTCATGTTCCGGGAACGAATGCGCGTCGTCGAAGTCATGAACCGGATGACGCAGGGGCTGAGCGACGACGATTTGCGCAGCCTGGCGGACACCATTGCGAAGCTACCATCGCCGCCACCGGCCGGCGATCCCGCCGATCCCGCCCGCATGGAACGGGCCCAGGCCCTCATCGAGCAGCACCGCTGCAACTTCTGCCACAATCGTGATTATTCCGGTGAACAGAGTGTTCCCCGCCTGGCCGGTCAGCGGGAGGACTACCTGGTGAGGGCGCTGCGCGAATACAAAAACAACACGCGCCGTGCCTATGATGCCTCGATGGCGGACGTTCTGTACCTGATCAACGACGAGCAGATCCTCGATTTGGCCTACTTTCTGGCGCGTGTCCGCTGATCCGAGACCTGAAACCCTGCCTCCGTAGTTCCTTGACACCACTCTGGGCATCGACTGAGATGGACCGGTGGACCGCGATGCCCTGAAGCGCCTCCTCAGCGAGGCGCGCCGCGCGACGCGCGCGGAGGCTGGCACGGTGTATCTCCGCGAGGGCGACCAGCTCCACTTCGCGGCCGTGCAGAACGACGTCCTGGCGCAGCGGGTTGGCGCGGCCGAGGCCGAGGGTCGCCTTACGGCGGGCCCGCTGGACCTCAGCACGCCGAGCCTTGCGAGCTACGTGATGCTCACGCGGGCCGTCGTCAACGTTCCCGACGTCTACGAGATCCGCCTGGAGCGGCCCTATGAGTTCGATCGGCGGATGGACGCGACGCACGGCTACCGGACGCGGTCGATGCTCGTGATGCCGCTCCGCGACGGCCGGGGCACGACAGTCGGCGTGGTCCAGCTTATCAACGCCCGAAACGAGGCTGGCGAGGTCGTCGCGTTCGACGCGGGCTGCGAGGACCGACTGGCGGCATTATTGACCGGCTTCGCCAAGGCGGGTGGATCGTAAGGCTTCGCTCAGACAGCAGAGAAGCGTCGCTTCCCCCGGATCGTCACTAGTGTCCCGTCCCAGAACTCATGTTAAGACTTCGCCGCAGGCGGAGGCGACGGGCGGGTGCGGCAGGGGGCGCCGGGACCACGCGGCCCGCGCTCGCTGCTCGGGTGCGGCTGGGCTCCATCCGGGCGCATCGCGTCCGCATCGGGCGAGGCGGGAACGGATCCCGTCACCCCCTGCCGCACCCGCCCGTCGCCTCCGGTGGAGCGTGATCGTTAACAGAACTTCGCGGACGGGACACTAGACGCCGCGCCAGAGGCCGCGGCCGGCGTCGCGGGCCTCGCGCTGTAGCTTCACGAAGAGCTCCTGGTGCCTGACGTTCGGGGGGACGGTCATCACCTGGGCGTAGCCCAGGCGCAGCAGCTCGGCGTTCACCATCACGTCGTCGACCCAGACGTAGGCCAGGAGCCGCCCGTACCGGTCCCGCGTCCGGACGTCCAGCTCGAGCCGCACGCGCTTGCCCCCCACCAGGCGCCTGTTCGTCTCGGCCGCCTCGCGACCTCCGGGCTCCTCACCTTTGCTCGGGTGGTGTATCTCCGGCGTGTTCATGCCGATGTAGCGGATCTTCTCCACGCGGTCGGCGAGCTTCACGTAGATCGTGTCGCCGTCAACGACGCGGATCACCGTGCCTTCGACCGGCTGGCCCTGCGCGGCCGGAGCCAGGACGAGGAGCGGCAGAAGCAGGAGGGGAAGCTGCCACCGCCGGAGTGCCACGCCGCCACGGTGTCACCCCGAGTCGGCGGGTGTCAAACTTTAGGTACGCTAGGACGCGGCGCGAGCGGGCCTCGACGACCTCCGCTACAACAATCCTACGCGACACGAAACATGGCGTAGCCGAGTGACCTGAGCTGAGTGTCGACGAACGGCTGATGGCGCCGCTCGGTGTTTCTGCGCTCGACGGTGTCCTGGTTGCCATTTATGACCCGGCGGTCGCGACCGGATCGGCGGTCCAGGAAGACCTCGACGTTTTCCTCGGACGCGAACTGTCTTGCGAGGTATTCGCACAGGCTGGTCTGGTCGCGCGCCACGATGAAGTAGTGTCGGGTCATAACGGCCATGAGAGTATCTTCCACGAAACAGTCTTGAGGGTCAAGGCTGACGGAGCCGGCCGAGGGCGCGCCGGGCTCTCCGGGCCTTTTTGGAAAGACGACGGGGGTTGCCGCGCTTGTCCAGTACCGGCTCGGCGTCTGAGTCTGTG
>JAHRHA010000017.1 GCA_020027875.1 Micromonosporaceae bacterium
CGAGCCATGCGCGCGGGCGGCGCCGCGGGCGGCTGCGGGAGCGGCGCATCCCGTTCTCGGCGCCGGCCCGTATGCCGAGATCGACGTGGACACCGCCCGTAGCATCCTCGCCGAGGTGGACCGCCTCGCCCGTGAGGACCTGGCCCCGAGCTACGTATCCGGCGACCGCAACCCGCCCGTCTTCGATCCAGCGACACACACCGCGGACCTGCCGAAGGACTTCCATCGGTCGTACCACGCGTTCATGGACTCCGAGTTCTGGCGGCTCGACCTACCCGGTGAGCTTGGCGGCACCAACGCTCCGCGGATGCTCTGGTGGTTACTGGCGGAGCTGGTCCTCGGCTCGAACGCTCCTATTTGGATGTATGCGTCCGGGCCGTCGTTCGCCCACACCCTCTATGTCGAGGGCACACCCGAGCAGAAGCAGTGGGCGAAGCTCTTCATCGAGAAGAGGTGGGCCTCCACAATGGTGCTCACCGAGCCGGACGCGGGCTCCGATGTCGGCGCGGGCCGCGCCCGCGCGATCCCCCAGGCGGACGGTTCCTGGCATCTCGAGGGCGTGAAGCGCTTTATCACCAGCGGCGAACACGACCTGAGCGACAACATCATCCATTATGTCCTCGCCCGCCCGGTCGGTGTCGCGGGTGTCGGCGGGCCTGGCACCAAGGGTCTCTCGCTCTTCGTGGTGCCCAAATACCACTTCGATGCCGCGACCGGTGACCTTGGCGAGCGCAACGGCGTCTACGCCACGAATGTCGAGCACAAAATGGGCCTCAAGGTCTCCAACACCTGCGAGCTGACGTTCGGCGAGCACGGCGTGCCGGCCAAGGGCTGGCTCCTCGGCGATGTGCACGACGGGATCCGCCAGATGTTCCTCATCATCGAGTACGCCCGGATGATGGTTGGCACGAAGGCGATCGCCACCCTCTCCACGGGCTACCTTAACGCCCTCGAGTACGCGAAGAACCGGGTGCAGGGCGCGGATCTCGTGCGCCAGGGTGACAAGGCCGCACCGCGCGTCACGATAGCCCACCACCCCGACGTACGCCGGTCGCTGGCTCTCCAGAAGGCGTACGCCGAAGGCCTCCGTGCCCTCGTCTGCTACACGGCAGGCTGGCAGGACCAGGTCAAGCTCGCCGAGTTCGCCGGTGACGCGGCTGCCGCTCAGAACGCCGAGCGGGTCAACGACCTACTGCTGCCACTCGTGAAGGGGTGCGGCTCGGAGCGCGCCTACGAGCTGCTGGGCCACGAGTCCCTGCAGACGTTTGGCGGCTCGGGTTATCTGCAGGACTACCCGCTCGAGCAGTACGTCCGCGATGCGAAGATCGACACGCTCTACGAGGGCACGACCGCGATCCAGAGTCTCGACCTGATCTTCCGAAAAGTGGTCAAGGACGGCGGCCAGGCATTGATGACCGTCGTCAGCGAGATCCAGACCTTCCTAGATGCCGAATCCGGCAACGGTCAGCTGAAAGAGGAGCGGCTGTCGCTGGGCGCGGCGCTGGCGGATGTGCAGGGCATGCTCGCCACCGTGACCAGCTGGCTTACCGCCGCCGACGGGGGCGGACCCAACGGGCTCTACAAGGTCGGGCTCTCATCTCGGCGGATTCTGCTCGCGCTCGGCGACTTGGTGGTCGGCTGGCTGCTCCAGCGCCAGGCTGAGGTCGCGCTCGCCGCCCTGGGCCGAGGCTCAGTGTCCGACGCGGACCGGGACTTCTACGCCGGGAAGATCGCATCGGCCCGATTCTTCGCCCGTGAGGTCCTGCCGCGCCTGTCCAGCGATCGCCGGATCGTGGCCGCCACGACGCTGGACCTGATGGAGCTGGCCGAGGAGGCCTACTGATCGTCGCCCGCGGTTCAAGCGCGTGCGGTGTGGACGGTCGTCAGCGGTGCCGCCCTCGGTCCACACTCGACCCAGGAACCGTCCCATGTGTGCACTGCCGCCCCGGCCGTGCGCAGCCCCTCCGGATCTGACCGCTCCGGGTCCAGCAGCGTAGACAGCTGGGATAGCGCCGGATTGTGACCGATCAGCAGCACCGTGGTGCTCTTGTCGCCGACGCTGGTGATGAGATCGAGGAGAGCACTCGCCGACGCCGAGTACGCCTCGTCCTCGTACCTGACCTTCGGCGCTGTGGCCAACGCCAGGGCAACCCCGTGCCACGTCTCCCGGGTCCGCCGCGCCGGCGAGCAGATCACGAGATCGGGGGCGTACCCGCGATGCGACAGCCATGCACCAGCGGCGGTCGCGTCCGCGTGACCGCGTGAGGTGAGCGGCCGGTCCACGTCGGCGACGCCCTCCGGGTTGGCGGCCTTCGCATGGCGAAGGATCACCAGCGTGCGTGTGGTCACGCGAATATCCTCGCACTCCTCGGACGCGGATCTAGGGCGTAGTCGCGTGGAAGGAGATCGACTCACGCGACTATGCCCTAGATCGACGGGATATCAGCGAGGTCAGGCGAAGAGCGCGAAGTACAGCGCGATGTGGTGGCAGATCGCCGCGACGAGGGTGCACGCGTGGAAGAACTCGTGGTGGCCGAAGACGTTGGGCCACGGGTTCGGCCGGCGCAGTGCGTAGAAGATCGCGCCGATGCTGTACACCGCGCCCCCGGCAATCAGCAGGGCGAGCGCGGTCACCCCACCGTTGTGACGGATGTCGGGGAGGACGGCCACGGCCACCCAGCCGAGCGCGAGGTAGAGCGGTGCGGAGACCCAGCGCGGCCCATGCGGCCAGCCGAGCTTCAACGCGACGCCGGCGACGGCGCCACCCCACACGACAGCGAGGATCACGGTCGCCTTGCTCTGGTCCAGCAGCAGCACCGAGAACGGCGTGTACGTTCCCGCGATGAAGATGAAGATCATGGAGTGATCCAAGCGGCGCATCACCTGGTAGCCCTGCGGTGTCCACACGCGCCGGTGGTAGAGCGCGCTGACGCCGAACAACCCGCAGACGGTGAGGCTGTAGATCGCGCAGCTCACCAGTGGAGCAAGGCCGGGCTGGGTGGCCGCGAGCGAGCACAGTACGATGCCACAGACGGCGGCGCCGAAGAACGCATAGGTGTGTAGCCAGCCGCGCATCCGCGGCTTGCCGATGTCTCGCGGCTTGAGCCTCATTGGTTTCAGGTCGCTGGTCATCACGGTCCCCATCTTACGGTTACGGAACCGTAAGTTACCAACCGGTAGTGGCGAGCCTCACGACAACGCCCCCGGGCTAGCGGGATGGTAACTTGCCTACCTGTCGATGCCGAACCGCGACGGGGAGCAGACATGCGACGTACCTTGGCGATCATTGCGACTCTGACCATCCTCGCCGGCGCGACGTCGTGCGGGCAGGCAGCGCCATCGGCGCAGGGCACGGCGACCCCGACGGCAGCGTCGCCCTCACCCACCGTCGACCGCCGCGCGGAACTCAAGGCGATGGTCGATGGCGCCGGCATCAAGCCCAAGGACCTCGGCGTGAAAAGGCCGATGGCGAGGACACCATCGGCAAGCTCACCATCCCGCTCGCCGCCGTGGGGTTGGTCAAGGCGGTCCCGGAGTCCTAGCCGCGGACCAGACGGAGCGCGGCGACACGACCGGCGGGCCTCCCCGAAGCTGGCGGTGTAGCCGATGATGGCTCCAAGACCGCCAAGCGAAGGGGTGGGCCGGGATGCGGGTACGACCGGTGGGCGCCGACGCGCTGCTCCTGGAGGTAGACGACCCGGCCGCCTGGTTCGCCGAACTGTGGCGCCGGCGGGAGGCCGGCGAGTTGGCCGCCGTCGAGATTGTGCCCGGCGCCCGGACGGTCCTCCTCGACGGCTTGGCCGACCCGGCCATGGCGGCCGAGGCCGTACGCGGATGGGCGCCGTCGCCGCCCCAGGAGTCCACATCGGCGCCTGTGGTCGAGATTCCGGTCCGGTACGACGGCCAGGACCTGCCCGCGGTCGCCCACCTGTGGGGCACGGACCTGTACAGCGTCGTGGCACGGCTTAACGGCACCGAGTTCCGCGTGGCCTTCTGCGGCTTCACGCCAGGATTCGCCTACCTGACCGGCCTCCCGGCCGACCTGGCGGTGCCGCGCCTAGAGACACCACGAACGCGCGTGCCGGCCGGGTCGGTCGCACTGGCGGACGTGTACGCCGGCATCTACCCCACCGCGTCGCCCGGCGGATGGCGTCTGGTCGGGCGGACCGACGTCCGGCTCTTCGACCCCGACCGCGACCCACCCGCGCTGCTCACCCCCGGCACCAGGGTGCGCTTCGTGGAGAGGCCGTCCGAATGATCGAGGTACTCAAGCCGGGCCTCCTCACCACGATCCAGGACCTTGGCAGACCGGGCTACGCCCACGTGGGCGTCGCCCGATCGGGTGCGCTCGACGCGCCCGCCCTCATCCTCGCCAACCGCCTGGTCGGGAACGCGGACGGCGCGGCCGGCCTCGAGACGACCCTGACCGGCGTCGCCCTTCGGGCCGAGGTTGTCACGACTGCGGTCGTCACCGGGGCAGCGGCGGCGGTGACTGTGGACGGTGAACGGGTGGAGTTCGGCGCGGCCTTCGCGGTGCCGGCCGGTGCGGTGATCGAGGTCGGACCAGCCGAGGCCGGGGTGCGGTCCTATCTCGCCTTCGCCGGCGGCGTCAGCGTCGCACCCGTGCTCGGCAGCCGCTCGACCGACACGCTCTCCGGACTCGGCCCGCCCCCGCTGCGCGCCGGCTTCGTGCTTCCGCTGGGCCATATCCCCGCCGACATCCCCGCCGATCAAGGAGAAATGGTCGCGGTTCAGAGATCGAATCACGACCACAAACAGTTGATCGACGGCGAGGTGGAGGTTCGGGTACGCATGGGGCCGCGCCACGACTGGTTTAGCATCTCGGCTCGCGACGTTCTCCTCCACGGCCCGTACACCCTCTCCGTCAAGAGCAACCGGGTCGGCGCGCGACTCGCCGGGCCACCCCTGAGCCGCACCGTTTCCGGCGAACTACCGAGTGAGGGGATCGTGCTCGGTGCCGTGCAGGTGCCCGCCGACGGGCAGCCACTCATCTTCCTGGCCGACCACCCGACGACCGGGGGCTACCCGGTGATCGGGGTCGTCGACGCAGCCGATCTTGCTCTGTTTGCGCAGGCACGGCCAGGTACGACGGTTAGGTTCGTCACGTGGACCTGAATGCGGATCTCGGCGAGGGCTTCGGGGTGTGGCGCCTCGGCGACGACGAGGCTCTCCTCTCCCTCGTGACGAGCGCGAACGTGGCCTGCGGTTTCCACGCCGGGGACGCCCTCACCATGCGTCGGGTGGTCGAATGGGCCGCCGACCGCGGCGTGTCGGTCGGCGCCCAGGTCGGCTACCGCGATCTGGCCGGCTTTGGGCGCCGACGCATCGACTACGACCTCGCCGAGCTTCGCGACGACGTCATCTATCAGGTCGCCGCCCTGGAGGGCTTCTGCCGCTTGCAGGGCGAGAAGGTCCGGTACATCAAGCCACACGGCGCCCTCTACAACACCGCGGCGGTGGACGTCTGGCAGGCCTCGGCGGTGGTGGCCGCCATCGTGGACTACGACCGTTCCTTGCCGCTGCTCTGCCAGCCGGGATCGGTCCTGGCGTCCTGCGCGGACGGGGCCGGAGTGCGGGTGGTGTCCGAGGGCTACCCAGACCGCGCCTACCAAGCCGACGGAACACTCGTCCCGCGGGGCCAACCGGGCGCCGTGCTCTCCGATGTGGACACCGTCGTGGCTCGGGCGTTCCGGTTGGCCACCGCGGCCGAGGTGGAGGCGCAGGATGGCACGGTCATCCCGTGCCACGTGGAGTCGTTGTGCCTACACGGAGACAGTCCTGGTGCGGTGGAATTGACCCGGCGCGTTCGCGAGGCGCTCGACGCGGCCGGTGTGCGCCTCGCGCCCTTCGTCCCGCTAGTATGATCAACAGCCGCCGATTCCCTCAGCCGGCGGCGACGTCAACACCGCGCAGGATCAGCGGCAGCCGCCGCGCCCCATCTGCGGCGACGACGATAGGCACGCCCCAGTCCTGGCGGGTCAGGTGGCACGCCGCGTGTTCGACATCGACATTGGCATCGCACGTCGCCGCCTGCGCCACGACGTGAAGCACACCACTCGCAACGTCTGAGGCGATGACAAGCCGCCGGCCGAGGTCGGTGGTGACCCCCACACCCTCGAGCAGCAGGGACGGCGGCGAGGCCGACACGTCCAAGCGGGTCGACGGCCCGAACGAACTGTCGAGCTTCTGGCCCGGCGCTGGTTCAAAGATGACCTCGAGGACGACCTCGCCGGGCGTGAGCACCGTCGGCGGGCGCTCGGTCCGGTGCCGGGCGCCAGCCACGGTGGATGCGCCCGCTGCCGTGACCGTGCCCTGGACCAGTTGGGTCAGCCGGTGCGCTGCGGACTCAACCACCAGTACCCCACCATCAGGGAGCACGACGATGTCGCTTGGCTCGGCGAGGTCGGTGGCGACTGTGGCGACCGCATCGGTCGTCGGGTCGAATCGGCGTACCGCGCCGTTGTATGTATCCGCCACCAGCACGGAACCGTCGGCGAGGGCGCAGACCCCCAACGGGTGTTGGAAGAGTGCCTGGTTCGCCGGCCCGTCCACATGCCCGAAGTCGAAGAGTCCCTGCCCGGCGACAGTGTGCATCTCTCCATCGCGGACGAAGCGGAGCGCCGATGACTCCGAGTCCGCGACCCACAGCGTGGTCCCGTCGGCGGAGACCGACAGACCCGATGGTTGGGCCATCCACACCTGATCGAGCGCGCCGTCGCGCAATGCCTCCACGGTTGTGCCCGCGTAGACCCCGGCGGTCCGCTTCACCGGATCAAACCACCACAGCTGGTGAATGCCCGCCATCGCGATGACGACGACGCCTTCATACCAGGCAAGATCCCACGGCGAAGAGAGGTCGATCGCCGGTGCGTCGTGGGACCGTGTGTCCACGGTGGAGCGCCACTGGTTACCCGTACCGGCGACGGTCGTTACGTCACCCGAACCTAGGTTGACTCCACGCAGTAGGTGGTTCACGGTGTCGGCGACGACCAGGTCGTAGCCGGCGACCTCGGCTACATGCCGCGGCAGAAGGCACAGCCCACCCGGTTCCGAGAATTGCGCGTCGCTGGCCGGCCCGTCCATGCGGCCCCGCTCGCCGGAACCGATGCGGCGCACGGCGGTCACGCCGTCGAGTTCCACCACGCTGTGGTGGGCGGAGTCGGAGACGAACAGGGTGCCCTCGGGGCCGACGACCGCCTTGGCGGGGAAGCGCAGCAGGGTCGCCTCTTCCCGCGGCGGCACGTAGCGACCACCGCCGAGACCGTCGTGCAGTGTTCCGCGCTCGGTGTGGGTCGCCGCCAATTCGTCAATGAGCCGGGCGAGCCCGTCGGCGTGCCCCTCCCCGGCCATCGACGCGACGACGTAGCCCTCGGGGTCTACCACAGTGATCGTGGGCCAGGCCTTGGCTGCGTACTGGCCCCATGTGATCAACTCCGGGTCGTCCAGCACCGGATGCGCGACACCGTAGCGCTCCACCGCCGCCGCGAGTGCCTGCGGGTCGCGCTCATGCTCGAACTTCGGCGAGTGCACGCCGACGGTGACGAGCACGTCGGCGTACTTCTCCTCCAGCGAACGCAACTCGTCCAACACATGTAGACAGTTGATGCAACAGAAGGTCCAGAAGTCCAGCAGCACGATCTTGCCGCGGAAGTCCTTGATGCTCAGCTGCTTGCCGCCCGTGTTGAGCCAGCCCCGACCGCGCAACTCCGGCGCCCGTACCCGCGTCATGCTCACCATCATTCCTGACGATCACGTGATCACGGTCGCGGTGCGGTTCGGTGCATTCGGCCGACGCCGGTTCATGCGTCCGACTCCGCCTCGATCGCCTCGAGGTCGCGCACGGCGTAGCGGTGGTGCTCCCACTCCTCCTCGAGGATCACGTGCAGGCAGGAGAGGGTGGTCTCCTGGAATTCGGGGGCCCACGGGTTCTTGCGCGTCGGGCGGTCCAACTACCTGCGTCGGCGGGCCCGGCGCATCGCATCGACCCGCGAGGCGAACTCCCTCGGTCGGAGAATCGGCGTGCCGCGCCAGGGCGACATACTTGTGAGGTCGGAGTCCTCCGAGACGACAAGGAACGCGCCGGTTTCGACGGCGAGGTCCAGGATGAGGTTGTCCTCGAAGTCAGGACAGTCGTGCACCGTTCGGGGCGGCACCAGCGTCCCACCGCCGCTGTGCTCGGCCAATCGCATCAGGATCCGGGCGTACGCTTCGGCGTCCTCTTTGGACCAATCAGCACGGTCATGGAGCACCCGGACAGTGTTCTCAAGGATGTGCGGTGAGAGCCAGAGGGCGAACTCGGTCGCGTCGTTGATGACGCCAACGCAGTCCGCAGCGGGGTTATCGGAGACGGGCGGCGGCGCCGGCCACGAGCGGAGCGCGGTCTTACCCAAGCCGACAGCCAGTACGAGCACATTGACGTCAAAGACGACCGATGTTGCGGCGGCGCTCACGGGGTCGCGAAGTGTTGGACGGCTTCTTCGTACGTGGTGATGCCTTTAGCGACGAGATTGCCGGCGTTGCGGCCCTGCAACTCTTGGAGCTCCTCGGCGATCGCGATCGACTCCATGACCCGGAGCGTCTCACGGAGATACTCCGAGCGGTTGCCCTTGCCGAAACGGGCTACAAGCCGGTCGAGCAGCGGCCGGTCCTCGTCGGAGACGGCGAAGCCGATGGTCGTCGTGGTCATGAGCCAAGCCTACGGCCCTCCGGCCGCCAGATGCAACCAATTGCATCCAACCTCGCGGCGGCTTCTGAGTTGATGCCTACATCACTGAGCTTCAGCACTCGACCGCCCGTGTTCAGCCACCCACGTCCGCGCAGCTCCGGCGCCCGTACCCGCGTCATGAGCCCCATCATGCCTGAACGCGATGGGGCGGCGACCAACTACTGAGCGCTGGCTCACCGTCATACGACCACGCGCATTGCTGCGGACTTGCCTTGCCAGCTGGCTTGCACGAGACGTAGTGCGCCTCGGTGTTCGTGCCGCAGACGCTTTATGAGCCCGTCCTCCTGGACGACAACGACGAGTGCATCGTGCACCAGGGTGATGCATTTCCGACCGAGTCGGAAGCCCAGAAAGTGCACGAAACGTGGCGTGCCGAAGGACGGACGGAACGGATGGCCATCAACCTCGTGCCCCTGTACGACAGTGCGGAGCAATGGCAGGCCGACCGGTAGACGCGTCCGCCCGACCTCAGGACTGTTCGCACACGTTGTCGAGGCGCCCGGTACGCCGGCGGGCGCGGCAACCAGTCGTACCACCTGCCGGTGGTAGTCTCCGGTGGTATGACGGTGGCGATCAAGCGAACTCTCTCCATGCGCCCTGACGTCGACCGGATGCTGGCCGAGCACGTCGGACGCACTCCCGGCGCGACGATGTCCTCGACGGTCAACGCAGCGCTCGTCGAGCACGCCTCGCAGGCGGGCGAGTGCAAGAGAAGGCAACTCCGGCCGCCAAGAAACCCGCGACAAAGAAGACCGTGGCGCGGAAGTCGACGTCGGCGAAGAAAGCGACATCGGGCAGGAAAGCGACATCGGCCAAAAAGGCGACTCCGGCTAAGAAGACGGAGTCCTGGGAGTTTGCCTTGTTCGCGCCGCCCTAGTGCCTAGATACTCCTTACCGCATGAATTGAGCGGTAACTCAGGTGATCTCCCACGCGCAAACGACGCAATGCCCACACCGCCCATCGGCTGAACGTCGGTGGACAGTGCCCGATCGTATGAGGGCATGCGCTGTTTGGTGTATATCGGGCGGGCTTCGCGGTCGGGTAGCCTCCGTCGTGCCCTTTGGCCATTGGGGGCGTGATCGAGGCATTCGCCGAGATCACCGGCTAAGAGACGATCAACATCAGAGTAAACGCGCAGCAGTTCTTTCAGTTGCGGGGGCGCCGCGAACCGCCCAGGATCGCGGTTGTGCAACCGGTCATAGTCCGGCACCGGGGGGTGTCGATTGACCAAACCACTTCTCTGAGGGGGGAATTCACGTGGGTCAGCGCCCGCATGCCATTCGTCGGAGCGACAGCGGCTTCACGCTCATCGAGCTCCTGATCGTCATCGTCATTCTTGGCATCCTCACCGGCATTGTGGTGTTCGCCGTAGGAGCGTTCACCGACCGCGGCGAGCTCGCGGCGTGCAGAGCCGACATGAAGACCGTTGAGTCTGCTGCCGAGGCCTACCGCGCTCAGACCGGCAACTACGCGACTGCGGTCAATGGCGGGGCCACGACCCTGGTGGGCGCCGGTTACCTCAAGAACGCGCCGCCGACTACGGACTACGTAGTCACCTATACCTTCGTGGCCGGACCCCCACAGTCTTACACGCTGACTGGCGCGATCGTCGGTGGGGGAGCCTGCTAGTTGGACCTTGAGTCGGGTCGGGTGGCGAGGAACTGGTCGCCGCCCGACCTGCCAGCAGGGTCAACTGTCAGCGGGGAGGTGTAGGTGCACGATCGGCCGACGGTCAGCAGCCAGATGGATGCGTTGCTCGACGTGCTCTGGCGCTCGGGCGGGACCGACTTGATCATCACTGTGGGGATCCCGCCGCAGATCCGGGTGCAGGGCGAGCTGGTCCCGGTGTCGGGGCATCAGGCGCTGACCGAGCACGACACCGACGCATTGCTGGACGGCCTGCTTACCCTCGAGCAAGCGTCGAGCTGGGATCTGAGCCGCGAGTACGACTTCTCGTTCAGTTGGCGGGACCTGGCCCGGGTGCGAGGCAACGCCTACAGCCAGCGCGGCTGCACGGCGCTCGCGCTGCGGGTAATTCCACAGCGGATTCCGACACCGGTCGAACTGGGCCTGCCGCCGGTCCTCGGCGACCTGACCCGGCGGCACCAGGGCCTGATTCTCGTGACCGGCCCGACCGGTTCGGGAAAGTCCACAACCCTCGCCTCGATCATCAACCAGATCAACATCGAGCGGCCGTGCCATATCCTGACCATCGAGGACCCAATCGAGTACGTCTACGGGCACATGCGGGCCACCGTGAGCCAGCGCGAGGTCGGGACGGACACACACTCCTTTGGTGACGCTCTCCGCTCCGCGCTACGGGCCGACCCTGATGTGCTCCTCGTCGGCGAGATGCGTGACCTCGAGTCGATTCAGTTCGCGCTCACCATCGCCGAGACGGGCCACCTGGTCTTCGCGACCCTGCACACCAACGACACGTCGCAGGCACTGTCCCGCATCATCGACGTCTTCCCGGCCGAACAGCAGGCCCAGGTGCGCACACAGCTCTCGGCCGCGCTGACAGCGATCGTTTACCAGCGGCTTCTCCCCCGGGTCGGAGGGGGGCTCGTCGGAGCCTTCGAGGTGCTGGTGGCCAACTCCGCCGTGCGCAACCTCATCAAGGACGGCCGGACCCATCAGCTGCGCAACTCGCTGATGACCGGGCAGCGCGACGGGATGATGACCCTTGAGCAGTCGCTCTCGGGTCTGGTCCAGGCGGGACTCGCCACCTACGACGACGCGGTCGCGCGAAGCCTCTATCCCAAGGACATCGAGCTCGCTCCCCGGCCTCGGATGGGGGCCGCATGAAGCGGCGAAGGCAACGCGACGAGGAGTTCGAGCCAATTGGCTCTGCTCCCGGCCTGGCGCAGGACGACCACAGCATCTACCCGGGCGGCACCCGCCTGGGCGAGGTCCTCGTCGATCTGCAGCTCGTGCACCCTCAGCAGATCGCTGCCGTCCTCGCCGAGCCCGAGCATGGGGGGCACAAACCGCTCGGGCAGCGGCTGGTGGAGCGCGGCATCATCGGCGAGTACGACATCGCGCGGGCTGTTGCGCACCGGTTCTCGCTTGAGCTCGTGGACCTCGGCGCGATCACTCCCGAGCCCGGCGCGACCAAGCTTCTCGACGAGTCCATTGCCCGGCGCATGGTCGCCATTCCTCTGCACGCTGCGAACGACCGCGTGGTCGTTGCGGTGGCCGTGCCGTCGGAAAGGTCAATCGCCGCGCTGCAGCAGGCGATCGGTCGGCCGGTCGTCGTCAAGGTCGCGGCGCACTCGGACATCGTTGCCGCCATCGCCAGCAACTACCGGGCGCTGAGCGGGGTCAACTCCCAGATCCGGGCCTTCGAGGCGCAGCAAGCACAGCGCGGCGAGGTGGAAGCAAGGCCGGAGGTCTCCAGCATCTCCGAGGATGCTCCAGTCGTGCAGGTCGTGCAGCAGATCATCACCCAGGCGCTGCGCGACCGGGCATCCGACATCCACATCGAGCCGCAGTCCGAACGGGTCAGGGTGCGCTACCGGATCGACGGCGCACTACACGACGTCCTCGATTTGCCGGTCGCGATGGGTCCGGCCGTCGCCAGTCGCATCAAGATCCTCTCGAACATGAACATCGTGGAGCGACGGCGCGCCCAGGACGGGCAGATCAGCATGGAGATCGACGGACGCAGCGTCGATATCCGGGTCGCCACGACCGGCGTGATTGAGGGCGAGAAGGTCGTGATGCGGCTGTTGGACAAGAGCCGGTCGCTCTTCCGGCTCGATCAGCTCGGCATGCCGGACGATATGATCGCCCATTACGCGGGGTTGCTGCGGGCGCCGTTCGGGATGGTGATCTGCGCCGGCCCGACGGGCAGCGGCAAGACGACCACGCTCTACGGTTCGCTCGGCGCGATCAACAGCCCGGAACGCAACGTGATGACCATCGAGGACCCGGTCGAGTACCGGATCCAGTCGATCAACCAGATCCAGATCAACGAACAGGCCGGAATCACCTTCGCCGGCGGCCTCCGCTCCATCCTCCGCTTGGACCCCGATGTCATCCTGGTCGGCGAGATCCGGGATGCCGAGACCGCGCGGATCGCCGTCCAGTCGGCGCTGACGGGACACTTCGTCCTCTCTTCGCTACACGCCACCGACGCTCCCGCAGCGCTGCACCGGCTGCTCGACATGGGCATCGAGAGCTTCCTCGTCGCGTCCTCCGTGACGGCCGTCGTAGCCCAGCGTCTGGTCCGCCGCGTGTGCACCCACTGCCGCGCTACCTACGAGCCGTCCCGGGAGGAGCTCGCGTTCCTCTCGTCGATCCGCGGGCGACCTCCGATGGCGGGCTTTCTCCGCGGGTACGGCTGCAACTTCTGCGCCCAGACGGGCTACCTCGAGCGCATCGGGGTGTACGAGCTCATGCTGGTGACCGACGCGATCCGGGACCTGGTGGTGGATCGGGCCACACACGAGGAGATGCGCAAGGTGGCCCGTTCCGAGGGGATGCGAACACTCGGCGAGGAGGCGGCGCGGCTGATTGAGTCGGGCGTCACCACCATCGCCGAGGTTCTCCGGTCGATCTATGTGGTGGGGGGCTGAGGTGGCGAAGTTCGAGTACGTGGCGACCGGGCCTGACGGACGGCGCACAAGCGGGATCCAACGCGCGGCCAATCGGGACGCCGCCGAACACGCGCTATATCAACGAAATCTCCGCGGCATCCGGGTCACCGAGAAGCGCAGCATCATGCAGACCGAGATCGGCGGATCGAGGGTCAAGCGGGAGGAGGTGATGCACCTGTCCCGTCAGCTGAGCGCGTTCGTCCGCGCCGGGCTGCCACTTATCGAGGCGGTACACACGCTCGGCGTTGAGTCGGGCAGCACGACCCTTCGAAGAACCATGGCCGATGTCGAGCAAGGGCTCCATCGTGGGGACAGCCTGTCCAGCTGCTTCAACCGGCATCCTCGGAGCTTTCCCGCCTACTATCGGGGCATCCTGCGGTCTGCCGAGCTCACCGGTCACCTGGACACGGTGCTGGACCAACTGGCGAAGTATCTGGAGCGTGACCTCGAAGCTCGGCGTCGCATCAAGCAGGCCATGATCTATCCGGCCATGATAGCGGGTCTCGCGCTCTTCACCGTCGTTGTCTTGGCTGGTTTCGTGCTACCCAGGTTCCGAAAGTTCTTCGAGGGGCTCGACGCCGAGTTGCCACTGGCGCCACGCATTCTGCTCGCCGTCACCGACTTTGTGACCGGGTGGTGGTGGGCCGTGCTGGGCGGCATCGTGGCCGCGGTATTGATCCTCTTACTCGCGCTGCAAAGCAAATCCGGCCGTTATGCGTGGGACAAGTTCCTCCTCGGCCTTCCGGTGATCGGCGCTACCATCCGGTACGCCCTGGTCGAGCGGTTTTGCCGGGTGCTCGCGTCGATGGCCGCGGCGGGCGTCGCGCTGCCCGAGGCCCTGCGCGTCGCCACCGAGTCGCTCCGAAATCGCGTCTTCATCCGCTCCCTCGCTCGGGTGAGTGAGGAGATGCTCGAGGGTCAGGGGCTGTCGGTGCCACTGTCGCGGACGAGGCTCTTCCCCGGCACGGCCGCGCGGATGATCCGGGTGGGCGAGGAGACCGGAACGCTCGAGACCCAGCTCGAGGTGACCGCCCGCTACTACGAGACCGAGCTTGATTACAAACTCAAGAAGCTCACAGCCATCTTCGAGCCGGCCATCATCATCGCGGTCGGACTCGTCGTTGGGTTCGTGGCGGTCGCCATGGTGACGGCAATGTACGGCATCTTCGGCCAGGTCGAGCTTTGACATGCGTGGGAAGCACGTACTCGATCGCGGTGAGACCCTTGTCGAGCTGCTCGTCGCCATCACGATCCTGGGCATGACCGTCCTAGCTGCGATCGGCGGCTTAACCACCAGCATCATGGCGTCCGACCGGCATCAGAAGCACGCGATGGCCGGTGTACAGGTACGGGCATTCGCCGAAGCCATCCAGGGGTTCGTCGTGCACAACTCCGGCTATCTGGAGTGCGCGCCGGTCGCTCCAAATGGAACGGTGCCTCACTACCAGATCTACACGCCGCCCTCGGGCTTTGCCGCCGTCGTCACTGGCATCGCCTACTGGAATCCCGCAGGCCCGTTCACGCCGGCACCGCTACCGACGGCAGGACCGTCCCCCCCGCCAACCACCGCGGGGAGCTTCAGCGGCACCTGCCAGAACGGTGGGGTGCAACGCCTGTCGCTACAGGTCACCGTCAATGGTTCCACCGTCACCGAACAGATGGACATCTACATTCGGCGACCGTGTCTTCCAGGGGCCCCGCTATGCGCCTGATACGTGATGAGCGCGGATTGACGATGCCCGAGCTGCTGATCGCCATCGTGATCCTCAGCATCATCATCGGGCCGCTGACCGCGGCGCTCATCGTGTACGTTCGCAACTCGGATGTGACAGTCATCCGGATGGGTGAGTCGCACGACATCCAGATCGCTGCTGCGTACTTCGCCCAGGACGTCTCGAGCCTCGGGGTGCGGGATGCCAGTCTCAACTTCGTGCAATCGGTGGGTAACGCAGTAGCGTATCCCTGTACCGCCGCCGGCACGTCGGTGGTGCTGTTCGCCTGGGACGAGTCCACGGTCACCGGTACGACGACTGTCCGGGTGAACTACGTCGCCCGCGACGTGGCCGGTGAGCGCCAGTTGCGACGGGTCCAGTGCCGCGGCAACGCCACGCCAGTGTCCGACATCGTGGTTATCCATAACCTTGTGGGTACGCCAGACCCTCCGTTGTGCCCCGGGGTTCCCTCATGCTTTAGTGCCGGCGCTAGTCTTCCACGGCTAGTGACCCTGACGGTGTTTATCAAGCATCCTCAGAACCCTGGTCCCTCGACCAGTCTCACCCTTTCGGGCCAACGGAGGCAGTCATGACCGCACGCCGATGGCGGCTGTGGCGCAGCGACGACTCGGGAGCGTCGCTGGTGTTTGCGTTGGTGTTCATCACAGTCATCTCGGTCGTCGTCATCGCGGTCCTCTCGCTCGCCGACGCGAGCATGCGGGCCACCATCAAGCTGCGCGGCCAGGCGGTGGAGTCGGCCGCGGCCGAAGGGGCCGCCAACGTCGCCATCAACGCGCTTCGCGGGAGCACCTACACCGGTGCCGGCGGTTGCTTCGGCGGCACATCGGACCTGTCCGTGCCCAGCAGCCAGCTCCCTGGCCCCGATACCATGTCGGCGCTGGTGTCGTGCACACCAGACTCGACGATGGCGCAGTTCCCCTTGGGGGCACCGGCACAGGCGATCCTCAGCACCGCGAACGACATATTGCCCGGCATCGCGGTGAACGACCACGCGCCTAGTGCCGCAAATGGTGGAGCCGCGCCGGACGCCGGCCTGCGCGTCAGCGGCAACATCTACTCCAACGCCGTTCTTCTCGTTGGCGGCAGGGCACAACTGGTGGCCGAGGGCGGCGGAGTTGTCCGGGCGCGGAACGGCTGTTTACGCCCGCCGGGCGTTCTCACGAGCTTTCCGTTCGTGACGGGTCAAGGATCGATTACTCCCAACCCCACAACCGCCCAATGCAACAGCTCCTCTGTGCCGCTGAACTGTCCGCAGTGTGCGCAGCCGTCGCAGGCCAGCCTGGCCACCCTGCCAGTGCAGCCAGTGCCTACGTGTGCGCCAATCATGACATTCACGCCGGGTCGCTATACCGATGTGGCGGCGCTCACCAACCGAACCTCCGGGTCGGCCTGCGGCGCGAACACGATCTTCCGCTTCCTGCCCGGCACCTACTACTTCGACTTCACACCGACCACGCTCGGCGGCGTCTTTGGGCCGCCGCCGGGGATTAGCGCGACGCTGACCATCCCATCCAAGTGGGCGATCAACAAGGGATCCCTCATCGCCGGAACCCTGACGCAGCCCATCGTCGCCGGCACTCCGCCACCGATGCCCGACTCGTGCAAGTCGCCGGTGCCGACCGGGGCGAGCGGCTGGATACCCTACCCGGGTGAGGGCGTTCAATTCGTATTCTCCGGCTACAGCGAAGTGGAGATCTCCGGGAGCGCACGCGTCGAGATCTGTGGGGCGTATGCGGGCGCCAATGCACCAATCGCGATCTACGCCTTCCCTACGGCACTCGCGTCCATCCCGTTTCTGTCGCCCTCGATCTTGAACTGTGACCTTGCCGCGGTCCTGCCGTGCATCGCCGTCCAGGCGGGCACAAACCTGGGCTTTAACTCACCACCTAGTGCGCTGCACATCCGCGGGGCCGTCGTCGGAAACAACCGCGACGTTAATCTCCTGGTCGACAACGACACCAGGCCACAGCGGTACAACGGCGGGGTCGTGGCCCGCAGGGTGGTGATCAACTCGATCCGGGGGACGGCGGCGGCGACCAACCCCGCGGTGTTCACCGTGCATGCACCCATCGCCATTACGCAGCGACAGACCGTCGCGCAACTTGAGGTCAGGCTCTGCCCGGGTCAGCCTAGCTGTACGGGTGGTTCGGTCAGACTGAAAGCCAGGGTCCAGATCACCGATCCCAGCGGCCTACCTCTGGCTGGTGCTCGGCAGATGACAGTGCTCACGTGGAGCGTGCAGCGGTAGTTACCCGCCGAACAGGGTGTCCACATAGAACTGAGCGATCTGTTGAGCCGCGAAGATGGCGACGAACGCTCCGGCGATCATTGACGGACCGAAGGGAATGGCGGTCTTGCGGCCGGCTCGTTTGATCGCCATGAGCGTCAGCCCAGCGACCGCGCCGATCAGGAACCCGGCGAACGCTCCGATCACCAGCGCCGACCACGACAGGTACGCGAGCACCCCACCGACAATGCCCGCGAGCTTCACGTCGCCGAAGCCCATCCCAGCCGGGTAGAAGTACCCCAGCGCGAAGAAGAACGCGAACAGGACCGCGCCCCCGAGCAGCGCTCGAACGAAAGCCCACCAGTCTCCGTCGACCGCCGCCGACACGACGAGCAGCACCGCTACGACCGGGTACGACGGCAGCACGATCGCGTTCGGCAGGCGACGCACCTGCAGGTCGATCACCGTCAGCGCAACCCCGATCGCGGCAAAGTACAGGTACGCCGGAAGGGCGCTCAGCAGGTCCAGGTTGGACAGGCGGAGCGTCACCGCGACGAACAACAGCGAAGTCGCCAACTCCACCAGCGGGTACCACACGGCGATCGGCCGACCGCACACGAAGCACCGGCCACGAAGGACGACCCAGCTCACCACCGGAATGTTGTGCGACGGCTTTATCGGCGTCCCACACGATGGGCACCGCGACCCAGGCCGGAGCAGCGACTCCCTCCGTGGCACCCGGTAGATCACTACGTTCAGGAACGAGCCCACGACGAGCCCCAGCACCGCCATCGCGACAACCAGCACGGCAACACCCTAGATCTTGTTTGTGAGTGGTAGCTATGACGACCTCGGGCGCGCAGGATCTAAACCGGGCCGCCAGCCGAGAGCGATCAGGGCGCGTGGGATGTCGGCCGCCACGCGGGTCGCTGGTGATCGCCAAGGACCCCATCACCGTCTTCGAGCGGTTCGGGGGATGTCGACCAAGGGGGTATGAGGCAGACTCGGCGACGTGCTTCCTCTGCAGATCCTCGGTGGGCGTTACCGCCTGGACGGGGTGCTCGGGGTCGGCGGCATGTCGGTCGTATGGAAAGCGACGGACGACGTGCTCGGCCGCGCCGTCGCCGTGAAGATCCTCGCCGGCGACTTCGCGTTCGACCCGGACGCCCGGGCCGCCGTGCTGGCCGAGGCACAGTCGGTCGCCCAGCTGTCGCACCCCAACATCTGCAGCGTCTTCGACTACGGAGAGTCAATGCAGGCCGACGGCAACACCGTTCCCTACGTCGTGATGGAGCTGCTCACCGGCCCGTCGCTGGCGGACCGCCTTGAGGAGGGCCCACTGGCGCCACAGGAAGCCCTCAAGGTCGCCGCGGAGGTCGCGGCCGGCCTCGCCGCGGCCCACGCGTACGGCGTCGTACACCGGGACGTCAAGCCGGGCAACGTCATCCTCACGTCGAGCGGGGCCAAGGTATTCGACTTCGGCATCGCCGCCATCGCCGGCGCGCCAGACGTGGCGGGGCCCGACGGCAACATCCTCGCCACCCTGTCCTGTGTGGCTCCCGAACGGCTCCGGGGCGGCACCGTCCTGCCTTCATCGGACATGTTCGGCTGGGGCGTCCTGCTGTTCCGTCTGCTCACTGGCAAGCTGCCCTGGCCGTACTGGGCGACGCTCGCGGACCGGCTGTCCGTGGCCGCGCCCCTCCCGGTCATACCCAGCATCCCCGAAAAGATCGGTGACCTGTATCTGAGCTGCCTCGCCGAGGACCCGGATGACCGACCGACGGCGCTTGCGGCGGCCGCTGTAGTCCGGGTGGCGCTTACGGTCCGGACGCCGCAGCCAAGTGACGTCGTGCCGCGGGGTGGACTGCCGGACGACAACACCGAGTCGGCGAGCCTCGGCGCGATCGCCGACGCCGACCGACGGCGGCGCCGCCGAAGGGCGGTGGTGCTCGCGGTCGGCCTCGTCGCGGTCCTGGCGGCCGGCGCTTTCGCCTTCAGCAACAACGCCGGCAGGAATCAGGGTGGGGCACCGCCGTCGCAGACGACCGCTCCGCCGATGGGCGAGGGGGTCGTCGGCTCCGCCGCTCCGGGCGACCCGAACGCGTCGCCCACGGACGCGCTCCCCGGTGACGTGCCCGTTGTCTCTAAACCCGGCCGGGAAGTCGCAGTGCGGGGTGTCCCCGCCCCTGCCGTGACAGTGACGGTGACCGCCCCGGGGAACCCACCGGTCGTCGAGCCCGCCACGTCGTTCAGCACCAAGGGCGGCAGTGTGGTCGTGGTCTGCGACACGTACGGCCCCCGCGTGACAAACGTCGTGGCGAAGCCCGGCTACTACCCCAACCAGCTCTCCCTAATCTTCGCGGCCTTGGTCTTCTTCACCAAGCCAGCCGATGGTGCGAACCCGGACATCACCTACCGGCTGACCATCACCTGCCCCAGCAGCGGCGTGCCGAGGGTCACCGTGGCGTCCTACATCGGCGACCAACTCGTGACGCCCGCCCCGACGAGCACGTGAGCATGCCGTTGCCCGTTCCGCCGACCGCCGCGGACGACTCCACCGCCGCCGCCCTTGCACCCGACGACCTTGCGTACTGACAGCCAGGCTGACTACAGAGGCTGAAGCGCGTCTGCAGTGCGCGATGCGAGAGCACTGCGATGCTATGACGATGCTGCGCATCGGATCGGTCGTGTTGAACGT
This sequence comes from Micromonosporaceae bacterium, assembly GCA_020027875.1. Taxonomy (GTDB): domain Bacteria; phylum Actinomycetota; class Actinomycetes; order Mycobacteriales; family Micromonosporaceae; genus JAXIPB01. The sequence continues at coordinate 20,007 of JAHRHA010000017.1, forward strand.
GACTAACACACGTCGTGCAGCCGAGTTCTGGGGGAAGGCGCTTGGATACGTTCCCGCGCCTGGCAACCCGGCGTTCCTCGTCGCCGAGCATGGCGAGGGGCCACGCCTTCATCTGGACGAAGACGACAAGATGCATCTCGACCTATGGGCGACCAACGAGGAAGAACAGCGCGCTGAGGTCGAGCGGCTCGTGTCAATAGGCGCCAGACTGGTAGAGGACTGGCCCTATCCAGATGACGCGGACTTTGTGGTACTCGCTGACACGGAGGGGAACGTGTTCTGCGTGATCAACTCTGGGGGCTGAGCCCTTCACGCGTGCGATGGCTCGTTCGCGTGTCGGGAGCACCGACAGCGCCTGGAGCGCGGCGGGGAGCTAGAGCGCGGCGGGCGTGGCTTCCGGGAGGGCGCCACGGCAACCGTCGCCGACCGCGGGGATGGCCGCAGGCGAGGCCGAGGGGGCGGCGGCTGGCGTCGGCGAAGGAGTGGCGGCTGGGGCCCGGCCGTCTTGCGCCGGGGTGAGTCGATGGTGCAGACGCAGCGCGAGCGTGGACGCCAGCAGACAGCCGCCGACGACCAGCATCACCCACGTCGTGGCGCGGCCAGTGCCGATGAGCGGGCCAGCGGCGACCGGTCCAACGATGCCGCTCAAACCCCACACCATCGAACCCATGGCGTTGTAGCGCCCGCGCAACTCGTCGGTGGCGAGAGAGTTGGTGATCGCCGGCATCACCGGGGACATGAGCGTCTCCCCCATGGCGAAGATGACGGAACACGCGACAACGCCAACGCTGGCCAGGACGGGCAACGCGTAGCTGCCGGCCAAACCCGCGCCGGCCAGGACAGCCCATGACAGGGCGAAGATGAGGCCGACCACGGCTAGCGCCCTCGTTCGGCTTCGGCCGTCCAGCCAGCGCACGACGAAGAGCTGGGCCACCACGATGAGCAGCGTGTTCCCCGCGAAAGCCCAGCCGAGAACGCGTGGGGCCACGTTGGCTACCTCGGTCGAGAAGGCGGTAAACCCCACCTCGATCTGCGCATAGCCGAATGTGGTCAGCGCCAGCCCGAAGAGGAAGAAGCGGACGAAGGAACCGTCGCGCAGCACCTGCGCGTACCCACCCTTGGCCTTGAGGTCGACCGTCACAGTCTCCTTGGCGAAGCGGCCACCGACGTGCGGCATGCTCAGCAGGATGACGGCAGGGACGAGGTAGCTCACGGCGTCGCCAAGGTAGATCGTCTGAAAGCTCGCCGGACGAGTCGCGTCCACGATTGTTCCCGAGATCACTCCGCCGAGCCCGATGCCGAGGTTGAGCAGAGTGAACGAGAGTCCGAACACCCGCTGGCGCTCGGCCGGGTCGACCAGGGAAGCCAGGATCGTGGTCTGCCCGGACCATAGGGCCGCGAACCCGATGGCCACGACACTAAGCGCGAGGAAGGCGCTGAGGGCGCTATCCACGAATGCCAGCGAGCCCGTGCCCACGGCCTCGACGACAAGCAGCGGAAGCACGACCCGGCGCGCTCCGAAGCGGTCGACCAGGCTCCCTCCGATTGGTGCCAGCACCAGCGCGACCACGCCCATCCAGCCAACGAGCAGGCCGACCGTGCCGGCCTCGAGACCGCGCACCTGTGTCAGGTAGACATACAGGAACGGCAGCGTCAGGCCCCGGCCGATCGCCGAGAAGAGGGTTCCAACGAGGATCCGACGGGCTTCGCGACTGGCGGGCAGGGCGTTGCGGAGCATGTTCCAGAGTCTCTAGTGGGGGTACGACAGTCCGCGAGCGAGTTTCCCCGGAAGGCGATCGACGCCGCGCCTTTGAGTCCGGCTAGCCAGCGGGCGCTAGGCAGGCGTACCTCCGCGCGCCGCCGACCCGCTCGGTCAGCACCAGCGAGGGCTGCTTCGCGTCCGGGCAGGTGTTTTCGGTATCCACGATGGACGTGATCCGGTAGGCGCCGGTGGCCGAGCACTCCGTTGCCACCGCGTTTCCACCGTCCTCCTTGACGCAGTCACCCACCGCGAAGGTCGCGCCCCGGTTCGTGAGGCTCCAGCCCACGTACCCGCCGACGCCCACCACGATAAGCACGGCGACAACGATCAACGTGATGATGAGGCCGCGGCGCGACTTGCGCGTGGGTGGCGCCTGCTCTTCGTACGGCCAGCCGCCCGTTGGCGCGCCCTGGTTCTCCCGCGGTCGACCGGGGTCCGGCGCCGGCTGGCCGTAGCTGGCCGGCGGATACGCACCCTGCCCCATCGGGGCAGGCATGCCTTGCCGGTCGGGCGCCGAGTTGCCGAAGTTCGCCGGCGCCTGCCCGGAGAAGCCGGGTTGACTCGGGCCGGCGAAGCCGGACTGACCTGGTCCGGCGTATCCGGCGGGCGGTCCGTATTGGCCGGCGCCGGCGGACGGCGGACCATACTGGCCGCCACCAGGCTGGCCGCCGCCGGGCTGCCCGTATACGCCAGCCTGGGCCGGGTAACCCTGGGGCGGCGCGCCGAAGCCGGTCGACGGCTGGGGCTGGGGCGTCTGCGGCATGGGTACCGACGCGCTAGCGGCCACCCGTGCCTGTCCGCTCGCTGGAGGTTGGCTGGCGGCAGGCGGTTGCCCCAGCGGTGCGCTGCCCTGGCCATACGGGTTTCCCTGGCCATACTGGCTGCCCTGCCCGGCTGGGCTCCCCGGACCGGGCATGCCCGCATAAGGCGCCGGGGACGGCTGCGGCGGGATGGCCGGCGGCACAGGAACTGAGGCGGAGGCCGAGAAGCGCGGTGCCTCGCCGGGCGACGGGACCTTGATGGTCCGATCACCGTCCGCCGGCGTTTCGGCGGGCGGGTAGGGAGCCTCGGACATCGGTGCCTCCTTGAACAGGATCGATCTGTGCACGCCCTGCTGTGCACGGCGCCGCCGCGAGGCGGACGAGCAACACCGTACCCGCCCCTGACCTGCTCCGGTTACCCCGGTCGGCTCAACGGAGTGTGCCGCCGGGCGGACGCCGACGACCCGGGCGGGCCATCGGCCCGACCGGGTCGTCGGCATGTGAGGGAGGGGGAAAGGTCTGGGGTTACTGGTACCGGTTGGCGATCTCGAGGAGTTCGCGGCGCAGCGCCGACGAGGGCGCGCTCCGCATGGCCTGGTCGATCGCACGGTTACGACGGTCAGCGTGACGACGGTTACGGATTCGATCCATCAACGAACTCATACTTACATTAAACAAGAACGCAGGCCTATTATTCCATGGATTCTTCGGTGATCTAGGCCACGTCCTAACGATAATTAGTTGACAGGCATGACTGAGGCGCCCGTCCCGTGGCCGGAGCCACGGAGCGAACGCCTCGATCAACGTGCCAGTACGGGTCAGGTCCAGGCGAGCAGTGCGGCCTCCGGGTCACTCAGGAAGACGCCGACATCGCGAAGGAACTTCGAGCCGAGCTCCCCGTCGATGATCCGATGATCGAAAGAGAGTCCGAGCGTGGTGACCTGGCGGGGCCGGACACGTCCCTTGTGGACCCAGGGCATCTCACGGACGGCGCCGAACGCGAGGATCGCCGCCTCGCCCGGGGGCAGGATCGGCGTACCCGTGTCCACGCCGAAGACACCCACGTTCGTGATCGTGAGGGTGCCACCGGACATGTCCGCCGGGGTCGTGCGCCCGTCCTTTGCGGTCGTCACCAGCGCCGTCATCGCTTCGGCCAGCTCGCGCATGGACAGCCGGCCGGCGTCCTTGATGTTGGGCACGACCAGGCCGCGGGGAGTGGCCGCGGCAATACCGAGGTTCACGTACTCCTTGACCACGATCTCGCCGGTCTGACCCGACCAGGCCGAGTTGACCATCGGATGGCGCCTGACCGCGAGCAGTACCGCCTTCGCCACCAGCAACAGCGGCGAGATGCGTACTCCCCGCCACTCGGGCACCTCGCGCAGGCGCTCCAGCGCCCGCACCGCCCGGGTGACGTCGACCGTCAGGAACTCGGTGACGTGCGGCGCGGTGAACGCCGACGCCACCATGTTCTCCGCGGTGAGCTTGCGGACGCCCTTGATCGCGATGCGCTGTTCGCGGTCCGGCCCGAACGCCGGCGCTGTCGATGGTGCCGTCGCAAAGGCCGGCACCGCCGCGGGAGCGCCCTCGGTGGCCGCGGCCTGCACGTCGTCCCGAGTGATCGAGCCCGCCGGCCCCGTGCCGGCCAACCCGGACAGATCGACACCGAGGTCACGGGCCAGCTTTCGGACGGGCGGCTTGGCGAGGACCGGCCCGGCAGCACCGACCCCAGCCAAGATCGTCATGACCTCCGCTACGTCGTCGTCAGCCGTTGCCGGCTGGGCGCCGACATCCGGGACCTGTCGAAGATCCTGGCCGGTCGGGCCCTGCCTACGGGGGCGCCGCGTGGCCGTGGTGGTCTTCGGGCCATAGCCGACCAGGATGGCCGTGCGGCCACCCGGTGCGGGCCCGCCGATCATGCCTGGCTCGATCGCCCCCTCTGCGGGCGCGACCTCCACCGCGGCGAGCGAGGCGGCCGACGGCGCCGGCAGGTCACGATCAGCCAGATCGTCCGGGGGCAGCGCCCCAGCGCTGGGATCCGTATCGATGGCGATGATCGGCGTGCCGACCTCGACGGTCTCACCCTCGCCATGGAAGATCTTGGCAACCCTGCCGGCCCACTTTGCCGGGATCTCGACCGCGGCCTTGGCCGTCTCGACCTCGACGATCGGCTGGTTAAGCGTGATCATGTCACCCTCGGCGACGAGCCACTTGAGGATCTCGCCCTCGGTCAGACCCTCACCGAGGTCAGGCAGCGGGAACTCCTTAACGCGTGACATTTGGCCTCACCATCCAAACGACCGGTCGACTGCGTCAAGCACCCGGTCCAGGTCGGGCAGGAACTCCTCCTCCACGCGCGCGGCCGGATACGGGATATCGAACCCGGTGACCCGCAGCACTGGTGCCTCCAATGAGTAGAAGCACTCCTCGGTAACCCGAGCCGCCACCTCGCCACCCAGGCCACCGGCGCGCGCTGCCTCGTGGACCACGACCAGTCGGCCGGTCCGGCGCACCGACTCGAAGACCGGCCCCAGGTCGAGCGGGGAGAGCGAACGCAGGTCGATCACCTCGAGTTGGCGCCCCTCCTCGGCGGCCGCCGTGGCGGCGTCGAGCGCCGTCTTCACCATCGGCCCGTAGGCGGCGACGGTCACATCGTTGCCGCGCCGTACCACACGGGAGGCGAATAGCGGGTACGCCTCGGAGTGGGCAACCGAGGTGTCGACCTCTCCCTTCTCCCAGTAGCGGCGCTTGGGCTCGAAGAACACGACTGGGTCGTCCGTGGCGATGGCCTGCTGGATCATCGAATAGGCATCTGCTGGGTTCGAGCAGGCGACAACCTTCAGCCCGGCCGTGTGGGCAAAGTAGGCCTCCGGCGACTCGGAGTGGTGCTCAACCGCGCCGATGCCGCCGCCGAACGGGATCCGGATGACGATCGGCAGCCGAAGCTTGCCCCGGGATCGGTAGTGCATCTTGGCGACCTGGGAGACGATCTGGTCGTACGCCGGGTACACGAAGCCATCGAACTGGATCTCGCAGACCGGGCGGTAGCCGCGGATGGCGAGGCCGATCGCGGTGCCGATGATGCCCGATTCGGCCAGCGGCGTGTCGATGACGCGCTCCTCGCCGAAGTCCTTCTGCAGTCCGTCGGTAATGCGGAAGACCCCGCCGAGCTTGCCGACGTCCTCGCCCATGATGAGCACCTTGGCGTCGTCCTCCAACGCCTTACGCAGACCTTCGTTGATCGCCTTGCCGAGGGTGAGAGTGGCCATCAGTGACCTCCCGCGAACGTCTCGAGGTACCGGGCGAACGTCTCCCGCTGCTCGTCAATCTCTGGTGAGCCGGTGGGGTAAACGTGGTCGAACATCTCCAGCGGATCCGGGTTGGGCATCGACAGCACGCGCTCCCGCAGCGCTCCCGCCTCTCGGGCCGCCTCATCCTCGAGCGCGCCGAAGAAGGTGTCATCCGCGGCGTGCGTGCGCTCAAGGTACGAGCGAAGTCGCTTGATCGGATCCTTGGCCTGCCACGCCTCCACCTCGGACGCGATGCGGTAGCGAGTCGGGTCGTCCGACGTAGTGTGCGCGCCCATGCGGTACGTGTAGGCCTCGATGAGCGTCGGACCCTGCCCATGGCGGGCATCGTCGAGCGCCTTACGGGTCACCGCGTAGCACGCGAGCACGTCGTTGCCGTCGACGCGGACACCGGGGAATCCGAAGCCGGCCGCGCGCTGGTACAGCGGCACGCGGGTCTGGCGTTCCAGCGGCTCGGAGATCGCGTACTGGTTGTTCTGGCAGAAGAACACGACGGGCGAGTTGAAGACGCTGGCCCACACGAACGCCTCGTTGACATCGCCCTGGGAGGTGGCGCCGTCGCCGAAGTAGGCGATGACGGCCTCGCCGTCGTCGCTACCCACCTTTCCGTCCATGGCGATGCCCATGGCGTAGCCGGTGGCGTGCAGCGTCTGCGCCCCGATCACAATCGTATACATGTTGAACTTATGCTGGTTTGGATCCCAGCCGCCCTGGTCGACGCCTCGGAAAAGGCCGAGCGGCATGATCGGATCAATGCCGCGACAGTAGAGCACGCCGTGCTCGCGGTAGGTCGGGAAGGCCATGTCCTGCTTGCGCAGGGCCCGTCCCGAACCCACCTGGGCCGCCTCCTGGCCGAGCAGGCTAGCCCAGATGCCCAGCTCGCCCTGGCGCTGCAACGCGGTAGCCTCGGCGTCCAACTTGCGAACTATGACCAGATCCCGGTAGAGCCCGCGCAGCTCGTCGTCGGTGAAGTCGACGTCGTAGTCGGGGTGCTCGACCCTGGATCCATCAGGGGTGAGCAACTGCACGAACTCTGTGTCGGGTGGCTTTCGCCGCCCTTCGTCCCTCGCCGACGACCGGTTAGCCGTCGCGGGTTGCCGGGCGCCATCGCCCTTCGACATCCATGTCTCCCTGTCGTCATGTGCTCGGCAGCGGGGTGTCCCTGCCGCGCAGTGTCTCGAGCCTCGGCCGGCCCTGTGGTGAGGGTCGTCGTGGCGGGGAGGCCGACCTAGGGGAGGTGCCGCAGGGTATGCGGACATCGCGACCCCATTGCCGCCGCCCCAAGCATGTCAGAAGATACGGGCTCACCCCACTCTGGTGTCACGGTTAGGCAGATCACTCGCGGAACGAGTCGGCCAGCGGACGCTAAGGGCGACGAGTAACCGCGACCAGAACCTCGGGGCCACGCCGCTCGAGGGCATCACCGGGCTCGACGGTACCGTGCCCACACACTTGAGCATCGTCCACTCCGCGCGCTCAGGAGCGGGTCGACCGCCGCAGGTCGCGGCAGAAGTTCTCCCGGCTTCTGTCGGGTGCACGGTAGTCGGCGAGAGTCGCGCGAGCCTGAGTACGCCCCAGGTTCCACTCGCGCCATTCGTCGGGCCCGGTGCGATCCAGATCAGCGTCGATGTCCATGAGCACACAGCCGCGCTGTGGTTCGGGCAGACGATCCAGCACCGGAACGGCGTCCGCCGAAAGCTGGGAGAGGTAGTCGAGGTCGATGTTGCCCGTTCTGTCGTACCGGATGAGGTTCTGCTCCGCGATGAATCGATCAGGATTGAGCGCGGCGATTCCGAGCAAGGCCACGACGGCCGTGCCGACGACCGCACGCGGCAGCCACATCGCGTGGACGTGCAGGCGGATGCCGGCCACGAGTACGAAGACGAAAACGACGCCCAGCCAAACCTCGCACACACTGACGAGCAGCCGCAGTTGGGTGAAGCCGTACGCCTGCTCGTATGCCCACATGCGACTCAGCGCCGACGCCACGACCACCAGCGCCAGTGCGGCCAGCCCACCCAGAAGCGCACGGAGCCAAATCCGATCGGCCGGGGTCTCCCGCGCTGCCTTCCGCGCCGCGACGCCGAGAACCACAAGGGTGAGCACGGTGACCGCGAGGAGCTGCCAGAAGCCGCTGCGCGCGTACTCCGCGTAGGTCAGCCCAGCGGTACGCAGGACGTGGTCGCCCCCGCCGAACAGGATGGTGGCCTGCACTCCCACGAATGCGGCGAAGAGGCCCACGAGCCCGCCGACCGGCAGCGCCCATTCGATGCGGCGCAGCGACCTTCGTTGCGAGGGCTCGCCGTCGAAGGCGGGTGGTGCCAGCGCCAGGAAGCACGCCCCAAGCGTGCCCAAAGCGAGCACCGCGAACGAGAACAGCCAGCGAGCTACCACGCCAGCGTCCACAGTGGGCAGGATGTTCTGGAGCACCTTTGCGAACGCCGCGTCCGCGCCGGCGAACAGCGCCCCGAAGATCACTAGGAGAGCGACGCCGACCGCGACAGCGGCGGCCGTCCGAGCCGCCGAGCCGCCCGTGCGACTGCGGATCGCGAGCAGCCCTCGAACGGTCCACGGGAGGGCGCGCATCGTTGCGATCGGCACCGCCACCGTACCCAGGAAGAGGGCTCGCACGGACCGCCCGCCCGCCAGGGACAGCGACCCGCATACGCCCGCGGCGAGCAGGCACAGCACGAAGAGCCACGAGGCCGCGCGTACCGCGCCGACACCCACCAGTGCCAGGGCCGCAATGGCCCACAGGACGCGGGCAATACCTCCGGTACGGGCACCCGCTCGCCGTGTCCCGTCCGGGCGCACGACGTCGGCCCTGGCACCAGCACCTGGACCGGCACCGCGTGCCCAGGCCGCGCCAACGGTCGCCGCGGCGGCGACCAGTGCGGTCGCCAGCCATCCAACGCCGGGGCGGTCCCAGGGCACGGCCGCAGCGGCGGCCAGTCCGGCCGCACCGGCGGCGATGAGCACTGCAGGCGCCGCCCGCCCACCCGGTCCGGGCCACTGTGGCCCGAAGGTCGGCTGGCGCGCCACGACCGCGACGGGCGCCATCGGCGCGAGCACAACCGGGGCGGGCGCCGGCGATACCGGCGGACCTGAGACCGGTTGATTCGACGCCGATCCGGCCGGCAGCTGATCCTTCGACACAGTCTGCGTTGATGGGGCAATGGCCTTCGAGCCAGTCGTCGGTAGCTCCGCCGCCGCGGGCGTGGTCGGTGCAGATGTCTCGAAGTCGCGGGGCGTCTGACTATCGGTCTCCGGCATGGTCAGCTCCGTTCAGGATGGGTATAGCTGCACTGCTAGTGATCGTCTGTAGCCTCAATCCGGGAAGGGGCCGAACTCCTCATTGAACGAGGCCACTATCCCGAATGTTGCGTGCTACTTGAACCTGGGACGGGATAGTGACGCGCATCAGACAGCCCAAAGTTCCGATGTCCGTCGCCGCGCCCGTTGGGGCCGCGTCCGCCACCGCGATTGTGCCTTGATGCAGACGCACCACCCACCGAGCGATGGCGAGGCCGAGCCCGGTGCCTCCGCTCGTCGCGCGCTCGCCACGGGTGAATCGTTCGAAGACCCGGTCCCGCTCTCCCGGCGCGATGCCGGGCCCGTCATCGCGCACCTCAAGCACCAGGCAGCCAGCGGTTGAACGAACCGCGACGTCGACCCGCGCGCCGTCCGGCGAATGGCGAGCGGCATTGTCAAGCAGGTTGAGTAGGACCTGCTTGAGTCGATCCCGATCGGCGACCGCCAGCCCGTCCGCGGGTACCACCGACGAGGTGAAATCGACGTCGCGCCCAGCGCCGGCGGCGACCACCCTCGCCTCGGCGACCACCTCGTCGATGAAGGGCTGCACCTCGAATGTTGTCAGCTCAAGAGCATGGACACCGGCGTCGATCCGCGATAGATCGAGTAACTCGGTCACCAGGCGTCCCAGGCGCTCGGTCTGGGCGAGTGCGGTGCGAAGCGTGGCGGGGTCGGCGTCGGCTACACCGTCCACAATGTTCTCGAGCACAGCCTGGAGCGCAGTGATCGGCGTCCGTAGTTCGTGGGAGACGTTCGCAATCAGCTCACGCCGGTGCTGTTCGGCGGCGGCCAGATCCGCTGACATCAGATTGAAGGCCTGGGCCAGTTCGCCGACCTCGTCGCGCGATGTCGCCCGTACTCTTCGGGAGTAGTCGCCTCGGGCCATCGCCCTCGCCGCCGCGGTCATCTCACGCAGCGGTCGGGTCGTCCCGTGTGCCAGGACAAGCGTCGTGAGCAGGGCGAGCCCAATTGCCACGGCCGATGTGCCGTACGGGATCCAGCCGATTTTGTACCAGAAGTAGGCTAACCCGGCCGCGCCCGACGCGACCACGAGCAAGCCCAGCTTAAGTTTGATGGATCGAACTGGGTCGAGTGGGCGTGGCAGCGCCGCCGTCAGGCGACCGAGAATCCTCATGGTCGGGCCTCCAGGGCGTAGCCGACGCCGTGCACAGTGCGGATCAGGTCGGCGCCGAGCTTGCGGCGAAGTGCCTTCACATGACTGTCCACTGTGCGCGTCCCCGATGCGTCGGCCCAGCCCCAGACCTCGGCGAGCAACCGCTCGCGCGGCAGCACCGCCCGCGGCCGGCTCGCGAGGTGGACCAGGAGGTCAAACTCCGTCGGAGTGAGGTGCGCCTCGACGCCGGCCCGCCGTACTCGCCGTTCCGAACGGTTGATCTCCAGGTCGCCCACCACGATCGGGGTCTCGTCTCGGTGACCGCCCGATGGGCCAGCGCGGTCTACCCGCCGCAATAGTGCGTGCACCCGGGCCGCCAACTCCCGCATCGAAAACGGTTTGGTGAGGTAGTCGTCCGCCCCCACGGCCAGGCCGACCAGCAGATCCGTTTCGTCGCCGCGGGCGGTGAGCATGAGTACGGAGACTGGGCGCTCGGCTTGGATGCGTCGGCACACCTCGAGGCCGTCGAAGCCGGGCAGCATCACATCGAGAACCACGAGATCCGGTTTACCCGCCCGAGCCTTGGCGACGGCCGATGGGCCGTCGTACGCGAGGTCGACCGTGAAGCCCTCGGCCCGCAGGCGAGCAGCGACGGACTGGGCGATCGTCCGCTCGTCCTCGACCACCAGAATCCGGCGCTGATTGCTCCCTATGCCCGGCAGCCTAGGGATCGACCGTGCAGAGCGCTTGCCGAGGTTGTGAACGTCTCGTGGAGGCCTCAAGATCGCCGTGATCACGTCCTGGCCGTCGCGAAAAGCCGTCGATCATGACCTGGAGGTCATGATCGACGAGTAGGGGCGCCGAGAAAGGGGGCTTAGTAGGCGCCTTTGCGGCCGAAGACCACGCCGACCGTGCGCCAGAGGATCACCAGGTCGAAGGCGAGCGACCAGTTGTCCACGTAGTAGAGATCAAGCCGCACCGCGTCGTCCCAGGAGAGTTCCGAACGCCCGGAGACCTGCCACAGCCCGGTCATGCCGGGCCGGACCAGCAGCCGGCGGCGCACGTCGCCTAGGAAGTCGCCGTCATCCGCGGGCAGCGGGCGCGGTCCCACCAGGGACATCTCGCCCTTGAGAACGTTGAACAGCTGCGGCAGCTCGTCGAGAGAGGTCCGACGAAGGAACCGCCCAACCGGAGTGACGCGGGGATCATTCTTAATCTTGAAGAGGAGCCCGTCACTCTCGTTCTGATCGACGAGGTGGGCCAGCCGATCCTCTGCGTCCGCGTACATAGTGCGGAACTTCATCACGTGGAAGGTCTTTCCCTCGCGGCCGACCCGCGCCTGTCTGAAGTAGGCCGACCCCCGATCGGACATCCAGATCATGGCGGAGATCACCGCGAAGAGCGGCAGAAGCACCAGCAGCATGAGGGCCGCGAGGATTCGGTCCATCAGGTTCTTGAACAGCCAGGCCAGGCCGGAGAGCTTCGGCTCCTCCACGTGCAGCAGCGGCAGTCCCTCGACCGGCCGGATGTGCACCCGAGGGCCGGCGATGTCGGTGAGCTGCGGGGCTACGACGAGATCGATGCCAGTACCCTCCAGTTGCCAGGCCAGGCGACGAAGCTCGCCCGGTTCGGAACTGGCCGACCCACACACCGCGATCGTGTCCGCGCCGAGTTCGCGGACCAGGCTCATCACGTCCCGACCGGCGAAGACCGGTACCGGCGACTGGGACCCGCGGCTCTGCGCGTACCGCTCGGTCAAGTGGATGCCCACCGGCACGAGCCCCGCGCCCGGTACCCGGCTCACCGCCGTATAGACGTCGGTCGCCTCGGCGAACGTCCCGATGAGCAGCACCCGGTGGACCGCCCGGCCGCGGCCGCGGGCCAGGACGAGCATGCGTCGCGCTAGCCAGCGCCCCAGGATGACATAGACGAGGGCCCCGACCAGGGCCGTCGCCACCGAGAGCCGGGACAGGTTGGTCTTCGTGGCGAAGGCGACGAACGACACCGTCGCGGCAACCGAGATCGAGGCACGGAAGACCCGCTTGAACTCGTCCGTGCCGACGCCCAGGTAGCGACGGTCGTACGCACCGTGACCCCAGAGCACGATGAGCCAGGCGAGCGGTAGCAGCAGGTAGGCGACGAGCCGGAATAGCTCCGGCGAGTGCTGGAAACCCGAGTCCGCCTGAGCGAAGAGCGAGATGGCGGTGAAGCTCGCCAACGCGGTGGCGGCGCAGTCGACGACGAGCAGAGCAATGGCGTACGGGCGGTGCCAGGTCGACACCCGGCGGACCGCGCGGTACCAGGACGAGCGAGGGACCCCATTGTTCTTGTTCGGCTCGATCTCGACGCTCTCCACTACCCGCGACCGATGCCTGCCCCGGCGCGGAACATCGGTGGCTTGGGGTTGGAGGCTTGTCGTCACCTGGGGTGTGCCCTCCCACGCCGCGTCGGTCAGCCGACCTTGATTCGCTGGAGTTTCGCGCGCCGTTTCACGCACGAGCGGCACGCCGACGCGGCGCGGTCATAGATAAATCAAGTGTGCCATGACCAGCCGCCGGTGGTGCCGCCCGGCCGACACTAGTGCCCAGACGGGTCCGCTGTCGAGGCGAAGTCCGCACACCGATACACCCTGGTCACCGAAGGAGCTTGGACATCCTGCGGTCGGCGAGGGGCTTACCGCCCGTCTGGCAGCCGGGGCAGTACTGGAGGCTCGAATCGGCGAAAGAGACCTCACGGATCAGATCTCCACAGACCGGGCACGGCAGGCCGGTTCGGGCATGCACTACGAGCCCGGATCGCTTCTCGCCCTTGAGGCTGGCGGCCCCCTGACCCACCGACCGCGCGACCGCGTCGGCCAACACCGACTGGGTCGCCTCGTACAGTGTCGCCATCTGTTCGGGGGTGAGCCGGTCGCTGATCGCGAACGGGGAGAGCCTAGCCCGGTGCAGGATCTCGTCGGAGTACGCATTGCCGATGCCGGCCAGCACCTCCTGGTCGGTCAGCACTCCCTTGATCTGTCCGCGCCGGGAGCGGATCCGCGCCGTAAACGCCTCCGGATCGGCGGCGAGCGCGTCCGGACCCAGTCGGGCCACGCCTGGCACCTCCTTCGGATCGCGGACGAGGTAGGCGGCGAGCTTCTTCTGCGTACCCTGTTCCGTGAGGTCGAAGCCGGCGCCGTCGTCCAGTCGCACCCGCAGCGCGATCGGGCCCTTGCCGGGCTTGAGCGGCGTCGCCGGGATCGGTTCGCGGTAGTGCAGCCAGCCGGCCCTGGCCAGGTGCACCACGAGATGAAGATCTCCCGCGGCGAGGTCGAGGAACTTACCGTGGCGGCCAGACCTGGTGATCTCCAGTCCGTGCAGCGCCGTCGGTGGTGGATCGAACGTTTTCAGCGCGCTGATCGCGGCCACGTCGACACGTTCGATGCGCCGTCCGACGACCCGCGCGCGCAGATCCGCGGCTAGGGCCTCCACCTCTGGCAGTTCGGGCACGCGCCCACGGTACCTTCTGGGGCGATGAAGGTCGTTATCGCACACAACCGTTACTCGTCGGCCCAGCCCTCCGGCGAGAACACGATCGTCGATCAGGAGATCGTGCAACTGCGCGCCGCCGGCGTCGATGTGCTGCCGTTTCTGCGCTCGTCCGACGAGATCGCGACCCTACCGCTGGTGCAGAAGGCCTTGCTGCCGCTGTCGCCCCTCTACGCCGGGCGAGCACAGCACGAATTGCGGACCCTCTTGCGGGCGGAGCGGGCCGACCTGCTGCACGTGCACAACCCGTATCCGCTGCTGTCGCCGTGGGTGGTACGCACCGCACACGCGTGCGGTGTACCCGTGGTGCAGACCGTGCACAACTACCGGCAAGTATGCGCGAACGGGGTCTTCTTCCGAGACGGCCACATCTGCACGGACTGCGTTGGGCGCGCCTTCCCGACGCCGGCGATCGTGCACTCCTGCTACCGAGGTTCCAAGGCGCAGAGCGCGGTGATGGCCACCACCCTCGCCGCGCACCGCGCGACCTGGCGCTCCGTGGACCGTTACATCGCACTGACCGACGCGATCGCGTCGCATCTGCGGGACTTCGGCATCCCCGACGATCGCATCGTGGTGAAGCCCAACTCGGTGCCTGATCCCGGTCCCCCCGACCCGGTCGGCGACGGCTTCCTCCTGCTCGGGCGGCTCGCCACGGAGAAGGGCGTCGGGTTGCTGCTCGAGGCTTGGCAGCGCCATGCGGTCGGGTCGCTTCCGCCGCTGCGCATCGTTGGCGACGGGCCGTTGCGTCCGCAGGTGGAAGCGGCTGCCGCGGCGCGGTCAGACGTCGTGTTCCTGGGGCAACTCGACCAGACCGGGGTACGGGCAGCGCTGCGCGACGCGTCGGTCCTGCTGGCACCGTCGCTCTGGCAGGACGTCCTGCCGACGGTCATCCTCGAGGCACTCGCCGCCGGCCGACCCGTGCTCGGCACGGCCCTGGGCGGCATCCCCTATCTAGTGGGTTCTGCGGGGTGGATCGTCGAGCCGTCCGTCGACGCGCTCGCCGCGGCCCTACCGCGGTGTCGCGCCGAGGCTCCCGCTCTGGCCGTCCCGGCCCGCGATCGCTACCTGGCGACATTCCACCCCGACGTGGTGTTGGGCCAACTCCTCGCCATCTACCGCTCCACCACAAGATCGCGGTGATCACGGTCTGACCGTCGCAGAATGGCGTCGATCATGACCTGGAGGTCATGATCGACGATGAGGGAGGGCGGAGAAGGCGATGCTCGCGAGCAGGAACAGCCCGTTGATGGCGGTGAACGCCCATACCACTGCGACCGTCCACTGTGGCACGAGGGTTAGCACCACACCGGCGATCAGGATCACCGCGCCATAGTCGCGGATCAGCTTCACCAGCCTTACTGGCAGCGAACGCGACGGCACCATGCTCATCGGGTTCGGACCCGACTGCATCACCGACGTGACCAGATTCACCATCCAGGTACCGGCGAACGCGGCGACGAGCCAGGCCGGGGTAGCCGGTCGGTAGGCGACCGCTACCGCGGCCAGGGCGCACACGAGCGCGATCTGGACGGCGATGTCACAGAGGATGTCCAGCCGCGCCCCGGCGGGACTGGACTGCCCGGTCACCCGGGCCAGCTGTCCATCCGCGCAGTCGAACGCGTACGCAATCTGCCACGCGACCAGCGCGCCGAGGCCCACGACCCACCCGGGCACCGAGCCGGACGCGACGCGCGGGGCGAGAACGACCACCGCCGCGGAAGCGGCCAACCCGAGCCCGAGGTTCAACAGAGAGAGCACCGTTGGCGCGAGGCCAAGCCGGGAGGCCACGAGTGCGATCGCCGAGCCGATCGGCTGGCTCACCGCCTCGCTGTAGAGGCCACCGCCGCGGTTGGAGGCGAGAAAGTCTCGCCGGCCCGGGGGAGCCGCGGGGGCGTCATTCACCGACTGCATCGACGTAGTCTGCCAGCCTCGCCCGCACCTCTTCCGGCGAGAGCGCCAAGTGCTCCAGGATCGTGTACCGGTCTGGCCGGGTCCGGGGTGCATAGCCGACGACGTCCACGAACTGCTCGTCGGTCAGGTCCAGGTCGGCCGGGAGGCGCGGTAGCGCGTGCCGGCGCAGTACCCGGTTCAGCTGCGCGAACCTGGCCTCGTCGCCACGCAGGAAGGTGCAGAACAGCGCCCCGACGCCGACCTGCTCCGCGTGCAGCGCCTTCCCGCCGAGCGTCAGGTCGATCGCGTGGCAGATCTCATGGCAGCCACCGCTGCAGGGACGGCTCGACCCACAGACCGCCATCGCCAACCCGCTGGTGATCAGCGCCTCGGCGAGAACGGTGACGAAGCCGTCGTCGGACATGTCGCCGGGATGGTTGAGGACGGCCTCGGCTCCGATGCGCGAGAGCGTCACGGCGAGCCCGTCGACCGGTTCCCCGCGAACCTCATGAGCAAGGTCCCAATCCGCGAGCGCGCTGATGTTGCTCACCAACTCGGCGATGCCGGCCCGGTTGCGGCGCTCAGGGCCGGTCTCCACGAAATCGAGGTCGACGACCACGGCGATGGGGATGTGCACGCCGTACGAGCCGCGGACTCCGTCGTGATCGAGGGTACTGACCGGCGAGGCGATGCCGTCATGAGCGAGGCTCGTGGCCACCGACACCATCGGGATGCCGTAGCGCGTGGCCGCATACTTCGCCGTGTCGATGGTCTTCCCACCGCCGATGCCAACGACCGCGTCGTATGACGCGGAGCGCAGCTTGGCCGCGAGGTCGTTCGCGGCGTCAAGAGTCCCGCCGGCCGCGGTGAAGACGTCGGCTGCGCCGAGCTTCGGGCGGATCAGCTCCGCGATCCGCTCGCCCTGACCGGGCCCGACGACGACGGCCACGTCGCCTCCGGACGAGATTCGCCGGTCGGCGAGGATCGCGCCGAGGTCAGCCACCGCCCCCCGGCGGACATCGATGGTGAGCGGCGTGGTGACCGTACGGGCTAGTAGTGGCACGCGATCTCCCTGGCCCGGGCGAGGTCGGCGTGATTGTCGACCTCGACCCAGTCGACCTGGCCGATGCTGGCCACGCGTACCTCTCCCCCGCGGTCCGCAAACTCCTGGTAGCCGTCCTCGTAGTAGAGGTTCGGATCGCGCCGCCAGGTCGCCTCCAGCGCGTCCGCGAGCGCGCCGGCGCCGTGCGGCTCGATGAGCGTCGCGCCGATGTACTCACCGTGGGCGGTCGCGGGATCCATGAGCTTCGTGATCCGCCGGAGCTGGCCGGCTGCGTCGATGACGACCTTCATCTCCTCATCGGCGAGCTTCTTGACGTCGTCAATCGCGAGCAGGATGGCCGGGCCTCGCTCGGCGAGCAGTGTCTTCTCCACGCTCACCGGGTGCACCGTGTCGCCGTTGACGAGCAGCGCCCCGGCCGCGAACTGCTCCCGAGCGAGCCAGAGCGAGTAGGCGTTGTTCCACTCCTCGGCCTTGTCGTTGTACACAAGGCTGAGCCGTACGCCGTACGTCCGCTCCAGAGCGGCCTGGCGTGACGCCACGGCCTCGGCTGCGAACCCGACGACGACGGTGATCTCGGCGAGGCCGACCGAGGTGAGATTGCGCAGCGCGATGTCGAGGATCGTGGTCTCGCCATCCACCGGCAGGAGGGCCTTGGGCAGTTGGTCGGTGTCCGGGCGTAGTCGTCTCCCCGCACCCGCCGCGAGAACCAACCCGATCACGATGCTCCCCTCCGTTGCCAGTCCAACACCGGCGTACGCGGAAGGATAGTCCGCGGCTCTCGGGCGCTTCCGCCTCGGTCAGCCGGCCAGCGCGTGCCGATCACGAACCCGCAGACAGTAGATCGTAAGTCTTGAAGGCTTGGGGCTGTTTGGGCGAGGATGACCGTACCGCGGCGTTCCAAGGGAGTGATCCAGGTGCGTGACACTCTGGAGGACGCCGCGGCGGCCATGGTGCGTGGCGGCTTCCGTCATCTCGTGGTGCTCGACGGCGACGAGGTCCTCGGCATCATCTCCGTTCGGGACATCCTGCGAATGTGGTCCGAGCAGCGCGCCGCGTCGCCGACCCCCGCCTGAACAGGGGTCGCTGACCAGGCCGCGTGAGCCCGGGTCAGCCGGGTCGGCCGTAGCTGTGCACTGGGCCAATGTCCTCCAACACCCGCATCCGGACGTGATCGCCGAACGAGGGCGCGTGCACCACCTTGCCGCCGCCGACGTAGATGCCAACGTGGTGCAGGTCGCCGTAGTAGAAGACAAGGTCGCCGACCTTGAGGTTGGCGCGGCTCACATAGGCCATCGATCGGCGTTGTGCGGCGGCGTTGTGCGGCAGGTAGACGCCCACCTTCTTCCACGACGCCAGGGTCAAGCCGGAACAGTCGTACCCGTTGGGGCCCTCCGCCGCCCATATATAGGGCTTCCCGGTCTGCGAACAGGCGAACGATGCGGCCTTGTAGCCGTTGGTTGGCTCGTACGCAGCGGGGCACGGCCAGGGCCGGTAGGAACCGGTGCCGGCGGTTGTGCCGTACGCCTTGATCCGCAACCGCTGCAGCTCACTGAGCTGCGCCTCGATCTTCTTCTTCTTCGCCGCGAGATCGGCGTCCTGGGCGGCCAGCTCGGCGACGACCTGGTCGATCGGGGCCTTCTGCGCGTCGTAGTTGTCCTTCATCGCGGTGACATCCTGCAGCTGGCGCTGTTGTTCGCGCGCGAGCTGGTCGAGGAACATCAGCTGGTCGGCGAACATCTTCGGCGACCCGCTGCTGACCAACGCATTGAAGGTGTCCGCCTGCCCGCCCTTGTAGACCTCGGCGGCGATGACGCCGACCCGTAGCTGCGCGAGGTCCACCTGGCGCGCCAGCGGCTCGATCTTCCTGGCGAGGGCAGTCTGCTTTGCCTTGTTCTTCTTGTACGCCTCGTGGACTTCGTTGTACTCCTCGATAAGCGGCTCGGCGCCGGCCCAGATCTTGTTGATCTGAGCCTCCACCTCGGCCACGGTGGGGTCGGCGTGCGCCTGGGTACCCGGCATCACGACCACCATGAGGGCAGCGATGGCGCTCGCGAGGAGCATGTGCCGCGCCGGCCAGTTCCGCTTGTGCGGCGGCCGAAGGTAGCGGGGTTCGTGCACTCGTGCGGGGGCCACGGGTGTCCAACTCCTTCGTCCAGCACCGCCGACCGGGCGGGGGCATTTCGCGGATTACGCGGGCTGTCGTGCCGGGTCCCGGTGTACCGGGTCCCAGTTGTACCGGGTCCCGGATCGCCTGACGTGGCGACGTGGCGGCATCCGACCGCGGCCGAGGGTCGACCTTGTGACAGCCGGACGAGCCATAACCTTAGGAGTGGACCCGCCCACTCTGCAACAGCCAGTCCGGTAAAAATCGAAGGCTGTCCACGTTTCTGGAATGCTTGTCGCACAAGGGGTGCCGAGTCAGTCGCGCTGAGTAGTCGCGATTGGCCAGTCTAAGCGGGCAGGGCCTGGATCACGCCAAGTACGTCGTGCAGCGTGAGCACTCCGAGCGGGGTGCCCTCGACACTGACCAGGACTATGTGGCGACTCTCCCCTCGCATCCTGATGAGAAGTTCAGCGAGAGTGAGCTCTGGCGGCACGATCCCGAGCGGTCGCATCAGCGCCGTCGGGATCGGCTCGATACGAGCCGGGCCGGTCATTCCGAGCACATCCTTAACATGGGCAAACCCGATCACCCGCCGGGTGCCCCGGTGCACAACCGGGAACCGCGATCGGCCGGTACGGACCGCCAACACCTCCAGCGACGCCGGCGACACGTCCTCGGTCACCGTGTTGACCTCACTCCACGGCCGCATGGCGTCGCCGGCGGTCCGGCTCAGCAGCGCCAGCGCACCGTGAATCCGGGCGTGCTCCTCAGGATCCAACAGCCCCTCGGTGCGCGCCTGTGTGACCAGATTGGCCAACTCATCGGCGGTGTAGATCGTTTTGACGGCATCTGCCGCCTCGATCCCCCATAGCCCCAGGATGCTCTTCGAGATCCACTTCAGCGCGGTGAGCAGGGGCTTCGTGGCCACGCAGAAGGCGAGCATCGGTGGGCCCAGCCAGAGCACAGCCTGCTCCGGGCCGGCCAGGGTGAGATTCTTCGGCACCATCTCGCCCACGACCGTATGCAGAAAGACCACTATCCCCAGGGCGAGCACGAACGCGACCGCGTGTACCGCTGAGATCGGTAGGCCGATCGCGGCGAATGGGGGTTCGAGCAGATGCGCGAAGGCGGGCTCAGCGATCGCCCCGAGCCCGAGCGAACAGATGGTGATGCCCAACTGGGCTCCCGCGATCATCAGCGGAATCTGATTCATGGCGTTCAGGGCCGCGCGGGCCCGCCGACTGGTCGCGGCGAGGGGTTCCACGATGGTCCGCCGGGAGGCGATCAGAGCGAATTCGCCGCCCACGAAGAACGCATTACCGAGCAGCAGCAGCGCGGTGACAAGAAGCTCAACCATCGCCGGCCTCCGGGGCCACCACCCGGACCTGCTCGATCCGCCGGCGGTTCACCTCGACCACGGTGAACTCCCAGCCGTGCTCAACGACGGTCTCCCCCGCCTCCGGGATGTGCCCCAGCCGCGCCATAAGGAAACCCGCGAGTGTCTCGTACGGCCCCTCGGGCAGCCGAAAGCCGGTTATGTCCTCGAGTTCATCCGCCCGCAACAACCCGTCGACGTCCCAGCTTCGGTGCCCGTCCGGCGCGGTGACCGCCGGACCAAGCGTGCCCGGGGCCACGGTGGCGAGCGAGGACTCGACCACATCATGTTCGTCGGCGATCTCCCCGACGAGTTCCTCCACGAGATCCTCGATCGTGACCACACCATCCGTGCCCCCGTACTCGTCCACCACGATGGCGATGTCCGCTCCGGCCGCCTGCAGCGTTGCCAGCACCCCGTCGAGGTCAAGGGACTCCGGGACGAGCACGGGCTCGCGCGCCACCTCGCGCACCCGGGTGGTCGCCCGTTGCGCCGGGGGCACACCGAGTACCTCGATCAAGGTGATCATCCCGACGACCTGGTCGAGGGTCTGCTCGTACACGGGAAAGCGGCTCTTTCCGGTCTGTCTGACCAGCCCGATCACGACCTCGACGGGATCGGCGGCCGCGACACCAACCACATCCACGCGGGGAGTCATCGCCTCGGCCGCCCGCTTCTCGCCGAACCGGATCGTGCGGCGGAGCAGGAGCGCGGTCTCCTCCGGCAGGGCACCCGCCTTGGCCGAGTAGGCAGCGAGCAGGCCGAGTTCCTCGGGCGAGCGGGCGCTGGCCAACTCCTCCTGCGGCTCGACACCGAGCCGGCGCACGAGCCAGTTCGCGGAGCCATTGAGGGCCCGGATCAGCCAGCCGAACATCGTGGAGAACCCGCGCATCGGCCCTGCCGTGGCACGCGCGGCGGGCATCGGGCGCGCGATGGCGGCGTTCTTGGGCACCAGCTCGCCGAAGAGCATTGACAGCAACGTGGCCAGGCCCAACGCCAGCACATGTGCCGCTCCCGCACTGGCGCTGCCGAGCGGCCTGAGAATTGGCTCGAAGAGCTTGGCCAGAGCAGGCTCGGCAAGATAGCCGGTGAGAAGCGCGGTGATGGTGATGCCGAGCTGCGCCCCGGACAGCTGGAAGGAGAGCTCCCGCAAGGCCTTACGGATCGTCTGCGCGGTGGGGTCGCCCTCGTCCACCTGGCGGTCCACGGCGGCGCGATCCACGGTGACGAGAGAGAACTCGGCCGCGACGAAGAACGCGTTGCCCGCGGTGAGAGCCACAAACGCAAGCAACGGCAGCACTATCGCTAAGAGCCCGGCGTCGATGATCCCTCACCCCGCTCCGGATTCTTCCACGTGTCGTTGTCGAGGGCTCAATCCGCCAGTCTCACCCGATTCCCGCTTGATCCAAAGGGGAAAGAACGGGATGCTGTCGATCACGACAGAATGCCCTTGGGGAGGTGGGCGGTGGCGGAACTCTTGGTGGCTGCAGTGCTGGTCGCCCTCTTCGCCGGAGGCGTTGTCGGACGCAGTAGGGAGAAGTCACGTCGCTCGTTCATCGATCGCGCCGCGGCGAAGGCCACCTACGACAAGTCGCGCCAAGTGGTGTGGGACCAGATCTGGCGATTAGCCGTCACCTACGTCGTCGTGGGCTCCTTTGTGGTCGCCTTCATCTGGGGTTGGCTGTCCGCGCATAGCTGAGTCGGCGATGGCTACGGGGTCAGGCGTCGGGTTTCACCGCACGGAGCAGCACCGTCGCCACGTCGACCACCTCGACCTCATCGGCCGCCTCGCCGGTGGACTTCTTGGATGTCACGCCGTCCGAGAGCATGGTCAGGCAGAACGGGCAAGCGGCGGCGACCGTCCTCGCGCCAGTGGCCAGCGCCTCTTCCACCCGCTCGGTGTTGATGCGCTTGCCGATACGCTCCTCCATCCACATGCGCGCCCCGCCGGCGCCGCAGCAGAACGACCGCTCGGCGAAGCGGGGCATCTCCACCATGCCGGGACCGGCTGTGCCGGCGCCGCCGGCCCACCCGATCGCCTCGAGCAGGTGCCGCGGCGGCTCGAAGACCCGGTTATGCCGGCCGAGGTAGCACGGGTCGTGATAGGTCACCCCGCCGTCGACGGGCTTGATCGGAGTGAGTTTTCCGGTCCCAACCAGATGCGCCAATAGCTGGGTGTGGTGTACGACCTCGTAATCCCCGCCCAGCTGCCCGTACTCATTGCCGAGCGTGTTGAAGCAGTGGGCGCAGGTAGCCACGATCTTCTTGGTTTCGCGGCCGGCAAAGGCGGCGTTGATCGCCTCAACATTCTGCTGCGCGAGCATCTGGTAGACGAACTCGTTCCCGATGCGACGAGCCGGGTCGCCGGTGCAGGTCTCGCCCTCACCGAGGATCGCGAAGCGCACGCCCGCCTCATGCAGCAGCGTGGCCACGGCCCGCGTCGTCTTCTTTGCCCGGTCCTCGAAGGCGCCGGCGCAGCCGACCCAGAACAGGTACTCAAAGTCGGGTGTCGCATCGGGAGAGACAGCGCCGACCCTGGGGACCTCGAAATCGAGGCCTTTGGTCCAGTCCTCCCGGGTGTTGGGCGGCGCACCCCACGGGTTGCCCTTGTTCTCGAGGTTGCGGAGCATGACGCCCGCCTCGGCGGGAAAGTTCGACTCGATCAGCACCTGGTATCGCCGCATGTCGACAATGTGGTCGACGTGCTCGATGTCGACCGGGCACTGCTCAACGCAGGCGCCGCAGGTGGTGCACGACCATAGCGCGTCCGGATCGATGACGCCGCCGACCGCGGCCGCGCCGACGAGCGGCCGTTCCGCCTCGGCGACGGCCGCCGCCGGGACACCGGACTTGTCCTCCCCGGCCAATAGGTACGGCGCCTTGGCGTACGCATGATCCCGCAAGCTCAACACGATCAGCTTCGGTGACAGCGGCTTGCCGGTATTCCATGCCGGGCACTGCGACTGGCAGCGCCCGCACTCGGTGCAGGTGGTGAAGTCGAGCAGCCCCTTCCAGGTGAACTGCTCGACCTGGGCGACGCCGAACTGGTCCTGCTCCGGGTCGGCCTGCTCGAAGTCCAACGGCTTGCCGCCGCTCATCATCGGGCGCAGCGCACCCAGCGCCGGCGTCGCTGCCCTAGCGCTGCGCTTGAAGAAGATGTTGGGGAACGCGGCGAAGCGGTGCCAGGCCACACCCATCGTCACGTTGAGCGCGATCACGATCGCCCACGTCATCGAGATCCCGATCTTCACCAGGGCAACGAGCGATACGGCTGCCTCGCTGGCGGGCAGGAGGTCACCGAGCGCATGGCTCACCGGGGCGGCCCACACCGGCCAGGGCAGATCACCGTTGGCCGCCTTGAACCCGCGGATCAGCATCCCGCACACGAGGACAAGAACGATGACCCACTCGACGAAGTAACCCTGCCACATCGTCGACCCCACAAACCGGGATCGACGGGCCGGGTCGGCACCGGGGCGATTGCGCAGGCGAACAGAGATCAGATAGAGGATCCCGACGATGCCCAACAGGCTCACGGCCTCGGTGAACAGGCCGAAGGCAGCCCAGTGGCCGACAATCGGCAACTCGCCGCGCGGTGTTACCACCTCGAAGTAGGCCTCGAGCACCAGCGACGACAGCACGATGAAGGCCACCATCACCAACCAGTGCGCGGCCCCGACCCAGGTCCACTTCAGCATCCGGGTGTGGCCGAGGGTCTCCACGAGCATCGTCCGGGTCCGGCGCAGCTTGCGATCAAAGCGCTCGGGGTCGGGCTGACCCAACCGCACCACCGCGAACATCGTGCGTACCGCTCGGATGACCAGCCACACCGCGACGGCCGTCACGGCCGCGGCGAGCACCGTCGCGACGACCTGCATTGCGCCCATGCGTCCGCCTTTCCGGTTCGGCCTCGACGGCCATCGCAGATGAGCGTACGGGTTTGTTACTCACTAGTAACGTTATCTGGCTCGGGCTCGCCTTCGCTGGAGGCGATCAACGTAGCACCGCGCTGGAGGCGATCAACGTGGCACCGTCTCCGCGACATCGGGGCGAGTGCGGCGGCTAGCGCCACTTCGACAGCAGGATCAGCGCACCGATCATGGCGCCGAACCCGATGGCGAGGTTCCAGTACGAAAGTTCCTGCAGGAACGCGAATGCATCGGGCAGGTCGAAGAACTGCGCCGTCAGGTAGTAGAAGACCAGCCACGCGATCGCGAAGACGATCAGAGATACGGCGGTCACGGGTACCCAGGTGGGGCTGGGCTTCCTCGCCGCTGCCGTAGTCTGGGGCCGCAGCTCAGCTGGCGGCGTGTAGACCTTCTTCTTGCGGACGGTTGACTTGGGCACGGCGATCTCCTGAGGGGCCTTGGTCGCCACCAGACAAGATCACAAGGTGCGACCCTGAACAGTGGTCGAGTGCAAGCGTAGTCAACGCGTCGTCGGGGTGCAGGAGGGGCGTGGCCGAGTACACATCCGGGCGCGGTGCGTCGTGGCGCGAGGCGCTCCGGCGCACCGGCCGCATGCTCACGCCACGCCCGGGGCGACGGCGGCGCTGGTCCATCCTGGTTCCGGTGATCGCCGCGTTGGCCGGCCTCCTCTTCACGACCACGGCCCGAACCGCCGCCGGCACCAACCTGCGCGACGATCGTCGGCCGGAGCTCACCAGGGTCATTGGCGAACGCCGGGACCAGGTGGAGGAGGAGGCCCTGCGTGCCGCGACGTTACGCCAGAACATCGACGACGCGACCCGAGCGCAGGCGGGCTCCGACGGTCGAATCGCTTCGCAGCAGGAGCGGGCCGACCGGGCCAAGCCGGCGGCCGGCTTCACCGCGGTGCACGGCCCCGGTGTCATGGTCGTCCTCGACGACGCCCCCCGCCGGCCAGACGGTGGCCTCCCCGCGGGTGCCCTCCCGGACGATGTCGTGGTCCACCAGCAGGACGTCCAGTCGGTGGTCAACGCGCTCTGGGCGGGCGAGGCCGAGGCGATGGTGATCATGGACATCCGGGTCATCTCCACCAGTGCGGTGCGGTGCGTAGGCAACACTCTTCTTCTACACGGACGGGTCTTCTCGCCGCCATTTGAGATCAAAGCCATCGGCGACCCGGGCCGACTTCGGGCCGCGCTCGACGCCGACCCGGGGGTACGAGCCTTCCAGGACGCGGCAAGCTCCTTTGGCCTGGGCTATCGAGCGCAGACGGAGGGCGACATCCTCGCCCCTGCCCACAACGGATCCGGCACGCTCGACTACGCCGACGCGGTCGGGTAGGGTCACGGCCCACCATGCCTACAGCCACGCCCAACCGTCCCCGCGGGTGGAACCCCGCATTCGATGACACTCGCGTCATCCGGCCGATCGCGAGGAACGACGACACCCAGGTCATTCCCAGAATCGCGACGAACGACGACACGCGGGTCATTGCGGCGATAGCTGCAACCGACGTCACCGAGGTCTTGAAGGTAACGGTGGACGGCGGGCCAGACGCGGCCGTCGAGCCCGGAAGGATCCCGCGCGGCCCACGGTTCCGCCACGCCGCCCCGACGAGGGGCCATGCCGTCCATGCCACCATCCGCACTGTCGGCGAATTGATGATCACGTTGGGTCTGGTCCTGCTGCTCTTCGCCGCGTACGAGGTGTGGGGCAAGGCGGCCATCGTCAATGGCCACCAGAGGGATCTCGACGATCAACTCAGCCAACAATGGGACGACCCGGGCACCGGCACCACGAACGGATCAACCGAGCCCGGCACGCCGATGGCGGTCCCCCCGCCGCCACCGCCGGGCGGATCGATCGCGCGACTCTACATCCCTCGGTTGGGCAAGCACTGGGTCGTCGTCGAGGGAGTTCGGCCGGGCGACATCGCCTACGCGCCGGGGCATTACCCCAAGTCGGCCCAGCCCGGCCAGGTTGGCAACTTCGCCGTAGCCGGGCACCGGAGCCCGGCCATCTTCTGGGACCTGGACAAGATGCGCGCTGGTGATGACACGCGGCCAGGCGATGCGATCGTGGTAGAGACCCGGAACACCTTCTACATCTACCGGGTCACCGACAACCTCATCGTGGCTCCAACCGCTGTCGAGGTCGTCGCCGCGGTGCCCGGGGATCCAGGCGCCAAACCCACCATCGCCATGCTCACGATCACGACCTGCAATCCCAAGTGGGATAACTATCAGCGACTGATCGTGCACGCGAAGCTGGACCGCAGCCAGCCTCGCAGCGCCGGCCGGCCAGCGGAACTTGGGGAGTAGGACCATGTACGGATGGATCTGGCAGCGCCTCCCGTTTGGGTTACCCGGAAAGGTTATCGGCTCTGCCCTGCTCATCGCGGCTGCCCTGGCCGCTCTGTGGTTCTGGGGCTTCCCGGCCGTGGAGCCGCTTCTACCCTTTGATGATGTGCAGATCACCGACGGCCAGCAGTAGCCTTCAACCCGGTGAGGACCCCAATGCGCGTACTGGTCATCGACAACTACGACTCCTTCGTCTACAACCTCGTCCAGTACCTCGGGCAGCTGGGCGTCGAGTGCGAGGTCCGGCGAAACGATGAGATCGGCGTGGCCGATGTGGGCCGTCTCGAGCCGTCGGGGGTGCTGCTCTCGCCCGGTCCCGGTACGCCCGACCGCGCGGGCATCATGCTTGACCTGATCAAGCAGTACGCGGGGAAGGTGCCCATCTTCGGCGTCTGCCTGGGGCATCAGGCGATCGGCGAGGCCTTCGGCGCGGTCGTGGCGCGCGCGCCCGAGCTGCTTCACGGCAAGACATCCCAGGTCACACACGCCAGCGTCGGCGTGCTCGCGGGGCTACCCGAGCCGTTCACCGCAACCCGGTACCACTCGCTCGCCGTCGTCGAGTCCACACTGCCCGACGAGATCGAGGTCACCGGCCGCACCACCGACTCCGGCCTCGTCATGGCCATGCGACACAAGACTCTGCCGCTTGAGGGCGTCCAGTTTCACCCCGAGTCGGTGCTCACCCAGGGAGGACACCTGGTGCTGGCGAACTGGCTCGCCTCCTGCGGGTTCCCATCCGCTCTGGATTTGGCGCCGCAACTCGCGGCCGAGGTCGAGGCCCGACGCGTCGCCGCCTTCGCCTGATGCTCCCTCCCCCTCCCGCTCCGCCTCCCCTTCGTCGATCTAGGGGTTAGCGACGTGGTTAGTGATCAAACCATGTCGCTACGCCCTAGATCGACGAGGAGGGAGTTATGGGCCGGCGGTCGTGGGCGGGGGCGTTGTCGGCGGCGGCGGCTGGTCGTAATCGCCTACCTGGATGCGGACTGTCGTCGTCGCCGGGTCCCGCACCGAGCCGGCCGGCGGGTTCTGCAGGAGAACCTTTCCGTTCTGGGCCGGGTCGTTGGTGCTCTGCTTGACGACCTCTATCCTGTCGTTCGGGAAGCCGGCCTGGTTGAGCAAGGCGCGCGCCACGTCCTCCGTGTAGCCGAGCCCGGAGACGTTGGGAACAACCCTGCGGTTGAACTTCGAGATGAACAGGATGACCGGGGAGCCCCTGGCGATGTCCGTGCCTATGGCGGGGTCGGTGTTGACCACCGTGCCGAGCGGCTTCTCGCTGTCGACCTGCTCGATCTTGAAGGTCAGACCCGCGTCGGTGATCGCGTCCTCAGCGTCCTTCTGTCCGAGGTTGAGCACCGGCGGGACCTTCGTCTGGCCCGGTCCGGAGCACCATACATATCGGATCTTGGTGCCGACGTTGACCCTCTCGTCCGGCTTCGTCTCCTGCGACAGCACCACATTCGGCGCGCAGTCGGTGCCCTCCTTCCCCACCGGATCCGGCACCAGCTTGCGGTCGTTCAGCAGTCGCTCGGCCTCAGCATTCACCTTGCCGACCAGATCAGGCACGGCCGCCTTGTCGGGCTGCGACCACACGATGAGACCCGCGACGAGTGCGACGACGGCAAGAACCGCGAGCGCCGTCAACCCCGCGATCGCCCACCCGGAGGTTCTGCGGCGCTTGGCGTTGCCGACCCGCGCCGGAAGCGGGCGTGGCCCGCCCGGACCGAGAGTCCTGACCTGGGTCGTGCCGCCGCCCGTGTCACTGTCCCGCATGACCGGCTCGGCGTATACAGGTCGACCCGCGGCGGCGCGCAGCACATCGGCGCGCATCTCGCCCGCGCTCTGGTAACGGTTGATCGGGTTCTTAGCCAGCGCCTTCAGGACAATCGCGTCCACGGCCGGGGACACGTCCCGGTTGCTCAGACTCGGTGGCTTCGGGTCCTCTCGCACGTGCTGGTAGGCGACGCTGACCGGGCTGTCCCCGACAAAGGGCGGGTGCCCACACAGCAACTCGTAGAGCACGCAGCCGGTCGCGTAGACGTCGCTGCGCGCATCGACGGACTCGCCGCGGGCCTGCTCCGGAGAGAGGTACTGAGCCGTCCCGATCACGGCTGAGGTCTGCGTCATGGTCGACGCGCCGCTGGCCAACGCGCGCGCGATGCCGAAGTCCATCACCTTGACCTGGCCGGTCTGGGTGAGCATGACGTTGCCTGGCTTGATGTCGCGGTGGATGATGCCGTGCCGGTGGCTGAACTCCAGCGCGGCGCTGATCTCGGCCGTGATCTCCAGGGCCCGACGTGGCATCAGCCGCCCCTCGGCCGCCAGCACCTCCTTGAGTGTCCGACCGTTCACGAACTCCATCACGATGTATGGCAGCGTCTCGCCGGTCGCCCCTCGCTCCTCGCCGGTGTCGTAGACGGCGACGATCGCCGGGTGGTTCAGCGACGCCGCGTTCTGGGCCTCCCGCCGGAACCGCAACTGGAAGGTGTCGTCGCGGGCGAGATCCGTTCGGAGCATCTTGATCGCGACATCGCGGCCGAGCCGCAGGTCACGGCCGCGGTGCACCTCCGCCATGCCGCCGTAGCCGAGCAGCTCGCCGACCTGGTACCTCCCCCCGAGGAGGCGGGCCTGCGTCATCGTCTCAGTTCGCCTTCCGTGGTTCCGTTGCCGTGTTCCCCATTGCCGGAGTGTCCGTTGTCGGTGTGGGTCCAGTCGACCACCACCATGGTGCCGGCAGGGCCCAGCGCATTCGCGTTTGCCTGCTGTTGCTGCACGATCGCGATCGCGGCGCCCACGCAGACAGCCACCAGAACGACGGCCACGATGATCGCGACGATGACGCCCGTGCTGGTCCCCTGCTTGGGCGGTTGGACCGGAGCCTGGAGATAGCCGGGCAGCGGCGGCTGGCCGCGCCCGTAACCCGGCAGCGGGTAACCCACTGGCACAGCCCCGGGCGCCACGGTGCCTGGCGGCGGGTTAGGCAGCACCCGGGTCCCGACTCTTGGCGGCGTCGTCCCCGGGCCAACCCCTGGGGAGGTCGGTGTCGGGGTCGGGGTCGCCTGCCCATGGGCTCCCTGCCGAGGCGGCAGCGCGGTCGGTGTGACGCCACCCGGGCGCGGACCAGCGCCGGCCAACTCGGCCGCGGAGCGTCGAGCGATCGCGGCGAACGCGGCGGCCGTGGGCCAGCGCTGCCCGGGATCCTTGGCCATCGCCCGCTCCACGATCGCCCGTACCGCCGGCGGAATGTCCGGCGGCAGCGGTGGAGGCGCCTCGCGGACGTGACGCATCGCGATCTCGAGCGGATTCTCCCCCTCGAACGGCCGGCGCCCGGCTAAGCATTGGTATGCGACGACGCCGAGGGCGTAGATGTCCGACAGTCTGGTCGCCTGCTCTCCCATGGCCTGCTCGGGCGAGATGTAGGAGGCGGTGCCGAGCACCGATCCGGCGGCGGTGAGCTGCGCCGCGCCCGCGGAACGGGCGATGCCGAAGTCGGTGAGCACCAGGGTTCCGTTCGGGCGTACGAGCAGGTTTCCCGGCTTGACGTCGCGGTGCACGACCCCCTTCTCGTGGGCGGCGTGCAGGGCATCGGCCGCCTGAGCGACGAGGGCCATCGTGCGGGCCGGGGTGAGCCGGCCGACCCGGGAGAGCGTTCGGGACAGTGCGTCGCCCTCCACGTACTCCATCACCAGATAGGCACCGGCGGCGGGATCGCTGCCGTAGTCGTAGATGTCCACGACACCGGGATGGTTGATCGTGGCCATGGTGCGCGCCTCGACCCGGAATCGCTCCGTGAAACCGGCCTCTTCCAGGAGCGAGGGCAGCAGGATCTTCACCGCGATCGTCCGGCCGAGAACGTCGTCGACGCAACGCCAAACGTCGCCCATACCACCGCTGGCGATGCGCTCCTCCAACCGGTAGCGCCCGCCCAGCATCGTCCCGGGGGTGATCATCGCAACCTCGCTCGTACCAGCATCAGTGTCGCACCCACGTACCGCATCATCATTTGATCTTCCCGGCGGCGATCGCTGCCTTCATGACCTGACCAGCGATCTGGGTGGCCTCGCCGCTGCCGCCCGAACCCGCGTTTTGCAGCAGCACCGCGACCGCCACCACCGGCTGGCCGTTCTTGCGCGCGTACCCGATGAACCAGCCGTGGTCGGGGGCATCGCCATTCTGCGCGGTGCCAGTCTTGCCGCCGACCTCCACGCCGTCGATCTGCGCGTTGGTGCCCGTACCGTTGTTCACGACACTGTTCATCATCTCGCGAAGCTGCGCCGCGACCTGAGCCGAGACCGGTTGCCGCAGGATCTCCTGCTCCGCTCGGACCACCGGCGAGAGGTCCGACCCCTGCAATGTGTCGATCAGGTAGGGGCGCATCTGGACGCCGTTGTTCGCGATAGCGGCGGCAACCAGCGCGCCCTGCAACGGGGTCATCCGCACCTCACGCTGGCCGATGCAGGACTGGGCGAGCGCGGGTCGATCGACTCCACCACCCGGGCTCTCCATCGCGCCGGTATGGCTCTCCGTGACCCGCATGATGTTGTCTGGGTCGCGGTCGAAGAGCGGCGCGGTCTCGAAGCCGAACGCCTGCGCGGTCTGCTTCAGTTTGTCCGCGCCCAGTTGCTCGACGCCGTACCGCGCGAATGCGGTGTTGCACGAGACCCGCAGGGCATTGAGCAGCGTGATCTCGGTCGGGCAGACCACCCCGGGGGCGTTGCGGATGGGGGTGGTCGTGTCGGGCGCGGTGTAGCTGGTTCCGCCGGTGAGGACCGTGTCGAGCGATGCGCCGTTCTGCAGCGCCCCGGCGGCCACCAGCACCTTGAAGGTCGAGCCGGGAGGGAAGGTCTCCGACACCGCGCGGTTGAGCAGCGGCTTCGCCGGGTCCTTGTCGAGCTTGTCGAAGGCGGCGTCCGCCTTGTCGAAGTCGTGGCTCACCAACGGGTTCGGATCGAAGCTTGGCGTCGAGACCATAGCGAGAATCGCGCCGGTCGCCGGGTCGATCGCGACCACGGCGCCGCGTGTGCTCGACGTGTCGTTGTTGAGCAGCGCCTTGTACGCCGCCTCCTGAACCTGCTTGCGCACACTCAGCACCACGCTGCCGCCCGGCGACTCCTTGCCCGTGAACATCTCCAGAAGCCGGTCGGCGGCGAAGCTGTCCGACGTACCGGAGAGGAACTCGTTCTCCAGCCGCTCGATGTCGGTCGCCGCCAGATTGACCGGGCGGTAGCCGACGACGTGCGCGTACGTGGCGTCGAACGGGTACTTGCGCAGGAACTTCAGCGTGTCCTTGGTCGGGACGCTCTGGGCCACGGCCTGACCATCGACGATGATCTCGCCACGCTCCCGCTCGTACTCCTCCTGCTGCACCCGAACCCGGTTGTGCTCCTCGTCGGTCCGGTAGTCATCGGCCTTGACCACCTGCACGTAGTTGAGGTTCGCGAAGAGCAGGCCGAACAGCACCATCATGACCACACCGGCCTTGCGCAACGGCGCATTCACGTTACCCACCCCCCGCTCATCGGACGACCTCCGTCGGGGCTTCATGAAGCTTTGGCGGTGGCGCGATGGTTCCGCCGACGGCCCCGAGGGAAGCCGGGCGGCGGGCGGCGTCAGAGATGCGCAACAGCAGCGCCAGCAACAGCCAGTTCGCCATTAGCGACGAGCCCCCGGCGGAGAGGAACGGCGTGGTCTGGCCGGTGAGCGGGATCAGCCCGCTCACCCCTCCGATGATGACGAAGACCTGCAGGCCGAGCGTGAATGCCAGGCCACCAGCGAGCAGCTTGCCGAACGAGTCCCGTACGGTCACCGCGGTCCGCAGACCACGCTGGATGATGAGCAGGTAGGCCACCAGCAGCGCGGTCAGTCCGAACAGGCCGATCTCCTCTCCCATGCCGGCGAAGATGAAGTCGTTGTGCACCTCCGGAACGACAAACCGGTCAGCGTCCGCGAGATACGGGATTCCATTGCCCGGGCCAGCGCCGAACAGCCCACCGGTCCCTAGTCCCAGAAGGGACTGTACAAGCTGGTAGCCCGTGTCCTCGGCGTCGGCGAACGGGTCCAGCCACACATCCACCCGCTCGGCGAAGCTGGTCAGCGGCCCGCCCATCGTCGCTCCCAGCGACCAGGCGAGGAACGCGCCCCCGAAGAACAGCAGTAGGCCGATGATGAGCCAGCTTGACCGTTCGGTGGCGATGTAGAGCGTGACGACGAACATGCCGAAGTACATGAGCGACGTGCCGAGATCCTTCTCGAAGACCAGCACCATGAGACTCAGCAGCCACACGACCAGTACGGGGCCGAGATCGCGCCCGCGCGGGAAGTCAACGCCGAGGATCCGCTTGCTGGCCAGCGACAGCACCTCGCGCTTGCGGACCAGGTAGTAGGCGAAGAAGGACAGCAGCGCCAGCTTGGCGAATTCGCCGGGCTGGATGGAGAAACCACCGACGAGAATCCACAGCTTGGCCCCGTTGACCACGGAGTACTGCGCGGGCAGCAGCGCCGGAATCATGACCAGGACGATGCCGACCAGGCCGAGGGTGTACGCGTACTTCGACAGCGACCGGTGGTCGCGAATGATGACGAGCAGAAGTACGGCGCCGAACGCGGCCACCGCGGTCCATTGGATCTGCCGGTTCGCCATCCCGGTGAACACGGTGAGGTCGGCTCGCTGCTCGGGCGCCACCGCGCCGAGGTCCAACCGGCGCAGGAAGGCCACACCCAGACCGTTGATGAGAGCCACGGTCGGCAGGAGGACCGGGTCCGCGTACGGGGCCAGGAACCGGATCGCGACGTGGACGCCGAAGAAGATCAGAAAGAGTGCCGCCACCGGGACCCAGAAATCCGGCGTTACCTGCTCGAGCAGGCCCGTCTCCACCGCGCCCGAGTAGAGGAGCACCACCAACATCGCGAAAATCAGCAACGCCAGCTCCGCGCCCCGACGGGTACGCGGGCGCCGCCCAGCTCCGGCGACTGCCGGATTGGGTGCGGGCGCGGCGACGGCGGGGGCGGTCACGACTCAATCCTCACGTGGTTCTCTCGAGGCCGGCGACTCAACGGACGGCCGGACGGCAGTCCGGCGGGCCCGTCGGCGTCGGCTCTGGTGTTTGGACTGCGGCGGTCGTCGTGGGGCTCCCGACTGTCGGAGAGATTGCACCCGGCGACGGCGACGTGTTGGGGGTGGCCGTAACCGGCGCGGCAGTAGGGCAGTACGGCAGCACACTCTTGCTCAGTGGGTCCAGCAGCGTCTGTAGCTGCTGCCTGGCCTCCTCCTGGCTCTCCGCCGGTATGCCCTCCCTCACCTTGTCCTGCGCTACCGGGGTCAGTTCCTCGATCTTGGTGCCGCTCAGCAGGTCCACGGTCGACAGATCGAAGCCCGCGATCTCTCCGGGGATGCCCTGAAAGACGGCGATCGTCCCGTCATCTGTCACCCCCACGTAGTACTTGGACTGCGTGTATTGCCAGCCGAACCACAACCCCCCACCCAGCAGCGCGGCCAGCACGACCAGGATCAGCGCGGTGCGCAGCGGGTGCCTTTTGGGGCTCCCGTCCGCGTCGTCGGCGTCGGCGTCGGCTGGCGTGGCGTCGCGCGGTTGGGTCAAGGCCGAGGCCCGCGCCGCCGGCGTGGAAGCGTCAGCCGAGCTCGTCATGCCTCGGTCGTTGGCGGCCGCGCCACCCACGACCGGCGACTCCTCAACGATGTCCGCGTCGGTCACGTCAGCGACGATCACCGTGATGTTGTCCGGGCCGCCACCACGAAGTGCGAGCTGGATCAGTCGCTCGGCGCATTGGTTGGGATCCGAGTACTCCCGCAGGGTCGCGGCGATGGTCTCGTCGGAGACCACGCCCGACAGGCCGTCGCTGCAGATCAGATAACGGTCGCCCGGCACGGCCTGACGGACGGAGTACTCCGGATCCGCATCTCGACCGTCCAGCGCGCGCATGAGCAACGACTTCTGTGGATGGGTGTTCGCCTCCTCAGCGGTGATCCGACCTTCGTCGACCAGCAGCTGGACGTAGGTGTCGTCCCGGGTGATCTGCGCGAAGTCGCCATCTCGGATGAGGTAGGCGCGAGAGTCGCCGATGTGCACCATGCCGAACTTGCTGCCACCGAACAGCATTCCCGTCAGCGTGGTGCCCATGCCCTCCATGGCCGGGTTCTCGTCGACCGCGTCGCGGATCTGCTGATTGGCGGCGTCGACGGCCTGGCGCAACGCATCGACGGGGGCGTTGCCGGGCACGTCCTCGTCGAGATGGGCGAGGGCGGCGATGACGATGTTGCTGGCGACGTCACCGGCGGCCATGCCGCCCATTCCGTCGGCGACAGCGAGCAGCCGCGGGCCGGCGTACACGGAGTCCTGGTTCCCGTGTCGGATCAGGCCGCGGTCGCTGCGCGCCGCATAGCGCATGGTGAGTGTCATGGCCTCAGCTCGAGGGAAGTGCGGCCGATGCGGATCGGCACGCCGAGGGGTACGGGGGTTGGTGCGGTGACCTTGGCTCGGTCGAGGTAGGTGCCGTTGGTGGAGCCGAGGTCCTCCACGAACCACTGCCCCGCGCGTGGCACCAGTCGAGCGTGGCGCGCGGAGGCGTAGTCGTCGGTGATCACGAGGGTCGAGTCCTCGGCCCGGCCTATCGTGATCTGGGCCTCGCCGAGGGAGAGCCGGGTTCCGGCCAGTGCCCCCTCGGTAACGAAGAGGTGATGCGCGGCACGTCCACGCTTGACCTTGGCCGGGCGCCCCCCCGTGGTCACGCCCACCCCCCGTGGTGCGGCCACAAGCCGGCTCGAACGCGCCCCCACGAACAGATCGCGCCGGATCACCCCGACCACCGTGAATACGAAGATCCACAGAAGGACGAGGAACCCGTAGCGGGCGACGTTGATGACGATCTCGGGCAAGGTAGTTAGCCGTCCACTCGGAACGTCAGTGTGGTCGTTCCGAGTTGGATCATGTCACCCGGGTTCAGCGCTACCGCGGAGATGCGCTGGCCGTTGACGGAGGTTCCGTTCGTGGAGCCGAGGTCGGTGAGAACGATCTGGGCCCCGTCGAAGTCGATGCGTGCGTGACGGCGCGAGATGCCGACATCGGGTAGGCGCAGGTTCGCCTGATCGCCCCGGCCGATGACGGTTGATCCGATGGAGAGCGGGTAGGTGCGCCCATCGTTGGAGATAAGGCGGGCGTTGCGAGCCGGACCGGCCTGCATCGGGACTCCACCGCCGGGGTATCCGCCCTGCTGTGCATAGGAGGCGTAGCCCGGGCCCGCGTCGTATCCCGCCGGAGCCGGAGCCACATCCCCGCCCGTGTACACCTCCGCGGTGACGCGGAACATGCCCGTGTCGAGGCCCTCGCCCCGCTCGATCTCCACGATCACATCGCCATAGACCGTCCACCCCTGCTCGCCGATGAACTCGGCCTGAGACTGGGCCAGTTCCTGGGCGAGCGCGGCGGCGTACGGCGCGAGGCGACTGTGGTCGTACGGGGACAGGTCGATCACGTAGCGGTTGGGCACCAGCGTGCGTCCCCCGGCGAGGATCGCCTTGTGTGCCTCCGCCTCCCGTTGCATGGCATTGAGGATCTCCACGGGGTGGACGACCCCCTTGAACACCTTGGCGAAGGCCCCTTCCACAAGGCCTTCCAATCGCTTCTCAAAGCGTTGCAGCACGCTCACAGCAAGCCCTTCCGTTCGCGACTGGCCGGTACCGCTCGCGCCTGCGTTCGCTGACTTGCGGTCTCGCGCTCACTCGTCCTCCGCGGTCCGTCGAGGACACGATCGTATCCGGCCCGTGCACTCCTATCCGCGTACCGACCGGCTGGGGCATGTTACTCTGCCCAGGCGCTTCGCGAGGTGCGCACGAGCCTGGTGGGATCCGGCTCGCCCCTTCGCCGGATCACGGTCTATCCTGGTCCACGCTACGGGGTCGAGCAATGCCCGGCTCCACTCGCAATTCCCGGCACAGGGGTCGCCAGGGGGAGTGGCGGAATGGCAGACGCGCACGGTTCAGGTCCGTGTGCCCGAAAGGGCGTGAGGGTTCAACTCCCTCCTTCCCCACCCTGACGAGGAGTCCCGCTCGGTTCGAGTGGGGCTCCTTTCTTTCCACCTCGGGTGTGTCTGGTTTTCGCCTAGCAGCTGTCCGATTGCCGCCAGCGGTAGGGCGCTGACCAGGAATTAGTCACTATGAGTGGATTCGACGACTACAGGCTGTCGGTTCTTCGATGGCTCAGCTTTTTGGGTCAGTTTCGCGACACGCCGCACAGGTAACTACACGGCTGTCATTCGGTGTGCCGAGGATGGAGGTCTGGGCGATTGGCTTCGGCCTGCCCGGGGGGAAGGACCGCCGAACACCACGACCTTAGATTGTTCAGCCATTACCGAGGAGAGACCCGTGCAACTGCCACAGCTGAGACGCATCCGCTGGGCCGTCCGTGCCGCCCTCATTCTTGGCGTCGCCGCGTCAGTGGCCGCCAATGTGCTACACGCCCAGCCGAACCCCATCAGCCAAACCATCTCCGCGTGGCCACCCCTGGCCCTGCTGCTCACGATTGAGCTGACCTCGCGCATTCCGATGCATAAACCGCTCCTGGCCGCTGTCCGAGTGACCGCGACCGTCACCATCGCCAGCATCGCCGCGTGGGTGTCGTACTGGCACATGAAGGACGTGGCCGTCCGCTTCGGCGAGACGGAGATCTCCGCCTACCTGCTCCCGATCTCCGTCGACGGCCTGATCGTGGTCGCCAGCGTGAGCCTGGTGGAGCTCGCCGGTCGCATCCGGTGGCTGGAGGACCAGCGGTCCAAGGCGGCAATGGCCGCAGCGAACGCTCCGGCCCCCGCCCTAGCGGTCGCGCCGGTCCAGTTCGTTCAGCCGCCCGAGCCTCCGCGTCTGGCGCCGACGAGCGCGCCGGACCGGGCCTTTCCGGCCGCCCCGGAGGCCGAACCCGTCGTGGCCGCCCAGGCCGGCTGGGCGAGCGAGG
Source organism: Micromonosporaceae bacterium (assembly GCA_020027875.1). Classification (GTDB taxonomy): domain Bacteria; phylum Actinomycetota; class Actinomycetes; order Mycobacteriales; family Micromonosporaceae; genus JAXIPB01. Next base: position 57,473 of record JAHRHA010000017.1, read on the forward strand.
CGTCGGCCCTCCTCGAGGGCGATCCCCGCGTCCCATCCCAGTCGATGAGCATCGCGCCGGTCAGCCCGGCCGTGGTTGCAACAAGGCCGGCGACGCCTCGCGTCAACGGTTCCACGCCGGCGGCCCGGCCCGGTGTCACGCGCGCGGCGGCCTCCGCACCGGCACGTAAGGTGGTCAGTGCGCCGACGATCAGTGCGGCCGACTCCAACACCCCGAAACCGCGGCGCCCGGTCCAGGAGACTGCGAATCTCGCCGCCGAGATCGAGCGGATGCACCCCGGCATCAGCCAGGACGACCTGGCCGAGCAGCTCGGCATCAGCGCCGAGCGGTTGCGCGCCGTGCGGCGCGAGGCCGGGGAGAGCCGCGCGGCTGCCACCGCAAGGCACTGACCAGCATCCGAGGCCGTCGGGGCCTCGGATCAGACCGGGTAAGCTGCGGTCTGGTCCGAGGCCCGAAGTCTTTCCGGGCGAGCAGCACTACCAAGGGAGCAATCCTTGAGCGTCGCACTGGTCACCGGGTCGGCGGGACTGATCGGCTCCGAGGCAGTCCGCCACTTCGCCGGCATGGGCCTGGACGTCGTCGGCATCGACAACGACATGCGGCGCTACTTCTTCGGCGAGGACGGCTCGACGGCCTGGAGCCTGCTCCGGCTGATCAATGAGCTCGGTGACGCGTACACGCACTTCGACGTCGACATCCGCGACCGGGAGGGCCTGTCACAGGTCTTCAAGAAGTACGGTGCCGACATCGCCGTCGTGATCCACACCGCCGCGCAACCTAGCCACGACTGGGCCGCCAAGGAGCCGTACACGGATTTCGACGTCAACGCCGTTGGCACGCTCAACGTGCTGGAGAGCACCCGCCAGTACGCGATCGAGGCGCCGTTCATCCACTGCTCTACCAATAAGGTGTACGGCGACCGCCCCAACACGCTGCCCCTCGCCGAACTGGACACGCGATACGAGATTGAGTCTGGGCACCCTTACGAGCAGGGCATCACCGAGGACATGTCGATCGATCACAGCCTTCACTCGATCTTTGGCGTCTCCAAGGTGGCGGCAGACATCATGGTGCAGGAGTACGGGCGCTACTTCGGGATGAAGACCGCCTCGTTCCGGGGCGGCACGCTCACCGGCCCGGCCCACTCCGCCGCCGAACTTCACGGCTACCTCGGGTACCTCATGCGGTGTGTCATGGAGGGCCGCACCTACAACCTCTACGGGTACAAAGGCAAGATGGTCCGCGACGCTATCCACTCGCACGATGTGCTCACCGCCTTCGAGGCGTTCTTCCGCAACCCGCGCTCGGCCGAGGTCTACAACCTAGGCGGGGGACGGTTCTCCAACGCATCGCACATCGAGGCGTTCCGCATCGCCGAGGAGATCTCGGGACACCAGGCGAAGATCAACTATGTGGAGCAGAACCGGGTCGGCGACCACCAGTGGTACATCAGCAGCATGGCCAAGTTCGAGACGCACTACCCGGGCTGGAGGATGACCTACGACGTACCGGCCATTCTGCGGGAGATCCACGAGGCGAACGCGGACAAGTGGGTCCCGGGCGTCGACACATGATCGACCAGGGTAAGCGCAACGTTCTGGGCGTCCTGGTCGACGCGATCGACTACCAGGCGGCCACCGAGAAGGTGCTCGCCGCGGCCCGGGAGCGCCGTCCGCTGGCGTTGACCGCGTTGGCCGTTCACGGCGTGATGACCGGCGTGCAGGATCGAGCACACGCCGCCCGCCTCAACGGGTTCGATGTGGTGACGCCGGACGGGCAGCCGGTGCGGTGGGCGCTGAACCTCCTGCACGGCGCGCGTCTGACCGATCGGGTCTATGGTCCGGCGCTGATGCTGGGGGTGCTGCGCAGCTGCGCGGATGAAGGCCTGCCGGTGTATCTCTACGGCTCGACTGAGGCGACACTGGACCGGCTCGTGTCATCGCTGCATGACGCGATACCCGCATTGAAGATCGTCGGCATCGAGGCGTCGAAGTTCCGCCCGGTCCGGCCGGGTGAGGACGTCGAGATCGCCGCGCGGATCCGCGAGTCGCAAGCCCGGCTCCTGCTGGTGGGACTCGGCTGCCCACGCCAGGAAATCTTCACGTTCGCCATGCGGCCGCTGCTGGACATACCGCTGATGGCCGTGGGTGCCGCATTTGACTACCACGCGGGCCAGCTGCGAAAGCCGCCACTGTGGATGCAGCGGTACGCGCTGGAGTGGCTCTGGCGGCTCGGCCTCGAGCCTCGGCGGCTCTGGCGGCGCTACCTTCTGCTCAACCCCGCCTACCTGGCCCGGCTCTCCGCACAGAAGGCGCGGGTATGGCGGGCGACCCCGCCGCCCCCCGCCGTGGACCGGCCAAGCTCGTTCGCGGTCTGACGCTGGCCAGCTAGACCCGGTCGGGGTACGCGGCCCGGCCAATCTCGACGAGGCGGGTCCGGGTGGCGTCGTCGCAGAGGGCGCCGGCGAGACCCGCGGCGTACGCATCGGCTGCCGACACCCCCAGCGAGGCGGCCAGCTCGTACTCCCGGCCGAGGTCCGTGCCGAACATGGCCGGGTCGTCTGTGTTGATGGAGCACATCACTCCTGCGGCGCGAAGCTCGGGCAACGGGTGTGCCTCGAGCGACGCGACGACCCCGGTGCGCAGATTTGACGTGGGGCAGACGTCGAGTACCAGATCCCGATCCACTATCTCGGCCAACACCGACGGGTCCTCAATGGCTCGGATGCCGTGCCGTATCCGGTCGGGGTCCATGGAGAGGATCTCACGGATGGAATCCGGCCCGGCGGCTTCGCCGGCGTGTGGCACGATCGCAAGGCCACCATCGCGAGCGATGTCGAAGGCCTTGCGGTACGGCTCGGCCGGCCGGTCCTCCATGCCCCCAAGCCCGAGTCCGAGGACGCCGCTGTCGGCGTAGCGCACCGCGACGCGGGCCACCTCCTCCGCCGCGGCCGGATCCAGCCCGCGGTAAAGGTCTGGGGTGAACCGGACCATTACGCCGTGCCGCTCGGACGCCTCGACCGCACCATCGGCGTACCCAGAGAAGATGTCGTCGGACCGCAGCCCGTGCTGCATGCGCTCGCCAGGCGAGAAGATCCCCTCGAGATACACGGCGCCGAACCGGGCCGCCTCGGCCGCGTACTCGACCACCACCTGGCGAAAGTCGTCGCGCGTGCGGAGGCAATTCGTGGTCAGGATCCACACATCGATGAAGTGCGCGAAGTCGGCGAACTCGTAGACGGCCGCCAGGCCTTCCACCGTGTCGGCGGGCAGCGCCTCACCATTGCGCCGGGCGATGTCCAGCAGCGTCCGAGGCCGGATGGAGCCCTCGAGGTGGATGTGCAGCTCGATCTTCGGCACGGTCACGGATGACAGGGTACGGGGAGGGCGAGCGACGTCAGAGGTCGAACTCGCCGTCTTTCGCGCCGTCGACGAAGGCGTCCCACTCGCTTCGCGTGAAGACGAGGACGGGGCCGGTCGGGTTCTTCGAGTCACGAACCGCGATCGCTCCGTCCACGAACGCCACCTCGACGCAGTTATCCGTCCATGGGCCGGATCGGGAGCTCTTCCGCCAGACGGCGCCGGTGAGGTCGATCATCGTGGCTCCTTTGCCATTCGCGCGATGAGCACAGCCGACTCCTCTGGCGATAGTGCGAGGTACCGGAGCCGGTCGAAGATGGTCGCGTAGCGACTCAGCTCGTCGGCCTTTTCCTGGAAAACGCCACCCGTGGCCATCGTGACGTACGCCGTGTCCGGGTCCACCTTGTCGGGGAAGCGAAGGAGAACAAAGGACCCATCCATGCCCGGGTGGGCACCCGCGTCCAGCGGAAGTACCTGGAGCGTCACGTTGGTCCACTCGGTGGTCGCCAGCAGATACTCGAGTTGCTTGTGCATCACGTCCCAGCCACCCACGGGA